>CALDGQ010000087.1 GCA_937941765.1 uncultured Saprospiraceae bacterium | reverse complement strand
TGAAAAAGTATTCAAAAAATCCTGGCTTTACACAGTTTTTAACGCTCCAAAAGTTTTAAAATCCTAAAATGAAAAAACTCGCCTAACATTTCTTTTTCACCATTAATTGCTTTGCTATGTGTACAGGCAAGTTCAGATGTGATATTCGTTTAGCTCTAACAATTTTCATTTCTTAACGGATTTTAAATCTTTTTCCACTAAACTGTATAATGCCAATCCTGAAATTTTAACCAGCTCCAAATAATAAACATCAGGACGGTTCGTATACTAATTGTTGTTAAAATTATTTACCCCGTTTTCGGACTAAATTCCACTAAATCGTTGCTATTAATGACTAATTTTAATCTCTCAACATATTGATAATCAGCAAATTAATGTACTTATGAATAATCCCTAATTATAACTTGAAATACAGATTAAAAGAGCCGAAATAATAAAATATTGAAAGCGCTCTGAGCGTTTTTCATCTACTCATAATATCGAGGACTTCGATTTCCTTTATTCAAATTCACTGTCAAAGAAAAAACGTGGGAGTATAAAACTTGGGAGACATTTCCGATGTTCGTCAAAGCGTAATCGATTCTGAATTTTGCGATTTGCAGACCAAGACCGAGATTGGGTTGAAGTGTCAATACTTCTTTTTGCTCATTCAAATCATCTAGTGCTTTTTGGATATTATTGATACCTCCTCTTAAGTAAATGAATTGTTTGAAATCCGCTTCAAAACCTATATGGGGATCGATACTGACAGGATCAAAACTGATTAATGTATTTCGTTGACCATCAAAAGTAAAATCGATATCCATTTCTACTAAAATACCAAGTTTGTCATTATCCGTTCTTTTTCCCCAAGCACCTCCAAGAATTAAACGAGGTGTCACCAACTCAACAGAACTTACAGGGATGACATTTCCAGTTGTTTCAAGAATTACTTTTTCATCTTGCGTATAATTAAAGGACCAAGCATTGAAAGTGGTGGTTAGATCACGTGCCATGATACCTGCTCGGAAATTTCCAGACTTATATTGAGCTCCGACATCCAATCCAAATCCCCAAGCTTTTCCAAATCGGCCGACTACTCTTCTAATGATTTTGGGACCACCACCGATTGACCATTTGTCGTTGAGTTGTCTAGCATATGAAATTAAGAACGCGTAATCTGCGGCTGAAAATTCAGAGACTTTGTCGTAGTTGATGGTTCCGTCAGGTGATACTAAAAAGAAAGTATAAGGTATCTGATCAATTCCTAAACGAATAACAGAAAGACCGATGGTTGCCTTTTTTTCTCGATTTCCTAATGTCTTTGCCATAGACAAAAAATCATATTTAGCAATTCCAGCAAACCATTCGGCGTGCATCAAACTTACTTGAAAAGGACCTTCCACGTTGGTCAATCCCGCTGGATTCCAGTAACCGGCAGTGGCGTCGGAAACATTTGCAACTTGCGCATTTGACATACCATGTGCACGTGCACTGACACCGATAGACATAAATTCATTGCTAAACGTACTTACTTGAGCTACGGATATTCCATAAAAAAGGAGAAAGGAAAAGAGAAAAGAAAATTTGTAAACTAAGTTCATGGGAATAAAAAATTTACGAAACAAATTTGATTAATACTTGGTTTTAAAAACCTCTTTAAAGTAATTTGAATTCAAGTCCAAAATTACGGAGAAAACATGAGAAAACGTTTTATTTTCTGAATCTCCAATATCCGTAAATGCATAATCTAACTTCAGGTTTTTGAAAAGTCTTAATCCGATTCCCATACTAGGTTGTACGGTCCAAGTATTGGTATTATCAAAGTCAGTAAATTCTTGTAGTTGATTGACACCTGCTCTCAGAAAAACGAATTTCTTGTAATTAAACTCCGCACCAATAGATGGATCTAAGCTAAAAGGATTACCACTTAAAATCGTATTTCTTTTACCATCGAAAGAAAGCGTTGCATCCGTTTCAATCAAAAAACCAACTTTTTCCCAGTCTTTATGATAAGCGACTCCCAAAATAATTTGCGGTCTGGTCACTTCTAAAGAGCTAACCGGAATTGAATTGTTAGTTGCTTGTAAGGCTTGTTTTTCTTCTTCTGTAAAATCAAAACTCCAGGCATTGAAAGTGTTTGAAATGTCTCTACCCATCAATGCGAAGCTCCAATTTTTACGATGAAATTGAGCACCAAGGTCCAAACCAAAACCCCATGCTTTTGCAAAAGGTCCAAGTTTACGATTGACAATTTTTAGATTACCGCCAACAAACAAATCACCAGCGTGTACAAATATATGTTGTGCATAACTTCCAAGAAAGCCATAATCTACCGATGAAAATGTTGTAATGTTGTCGTAATTAATGGTGCCATCTGCTTCATATAATTGCAACGTATTTGGAATATCATCAATTCCTTGGCGAATCAAAGTCAGTCCAATTGTTCTACCTTTATCTTGCAAAGGCATTGTAATTCCAAAGTAATCATGTTTTCCAACGCCTGCAAAACGTTCGGAATGCATAAAACCAATTTGAATCCCTTTTTCATTTCCTTCTTTCCATGCCAAACCAGCTGGATTCCAAAAACTGGCCATCACATCATTAACGCTAGCTACGGAAGAATTTCCCATCGCTTGATAGCGTGCCCCGATACCTATTGAAAGGAATTCGTTACTATATTTTTGAGCAAATGTAGAGGTGGTGAGTGATCCTAATAAAAGGAGGGTCAAAACAAGATATTTAACCTGCATATTGGTGGTTTTACGAAGTAAGTGTTTTAAACGTTTTGGATAGTGGCAAAAGTATAATTTTACTGCTAAGTTTAAGCGTAAGTTGAAGATTAAGTTTAAGAACGCCAAGACGCGACCTAACTATGTCTGAGAGGTGATAAATTTCTTGGGCTTTTTTAACTTAAACTTACGCTTATACTTAAACTTATTCTATTCTTCCTACCTTTGCCGCCTAATAGTGAAAATTGATTTACGTGAAAGACTTAGCCTTCCTAAATAAATATTTCTATCGTTACCGCTGGCGTTTACTCTTGGGGATGGTCTTTGTGATTTGTTCCAACTATTTTAGAATTTTACAACCGCGGGTGATCCGACAAGCGCTAGACATGGTGGTTGAAAATGTAAGTGTGTTCAAATTGTTTGAAAATTTTGACAACAAGCAGGTATTCTTTTCTATGTTGGGCAAAAACTTACTTTTCTTTGGAGGGCTCGTTTTGCTTTTTGCAATTTTGATGGGCATTTTTATGTATTTCATGAGACAGACGATCGTGGTAATGTCTAGGTTGATTGAATATGACATGCGAAAGGAGATATTTGGTCATTATGAAAAATTGAGTCTTTCCTTTTACAAGATGAATAATACAGGTGATCTGATGTCTAGGATTACTGAAGATGTTTCCAAAGTCAGAATGTATTTGGGGCCAGGTGTTTTGTATGCGATCAATTTGGTTTCCCTATTTGTAATGGTTATTTATTCGATGTTGAGTGTTAATGTCGAATTAACGTTGTATTGTTTAGCACCACTTCCAATCTTATCGATCTCTATCTATTATGTCAGTAATTTAATCAATAAAAAAAGTACGGTGATACAAGAGCAATTGGCCAAATTGAATAGTATCTCACAAGAAGTTTATTCTGGTATACGAGTGATTAAATCTTATGTGCAAGAGACGCCGATGGGTAACTTTTTTACCAAAGAAAGTGATGATTTTAAGGATAAATCGATGGAATTGGTCAAAGTGAATGCCTTTTTCTTCCCTTTAATGCTACTACTTATAGGTACCAGCACCATTATTACGGTCTATTTGGGTGGTCGAAAGGTGGTAACTGGTGAAATTACGCCTGGAACCATAGCGGAATTCGTCATTTATATAAATATGTTGACTTGGCCAGTGACTGCTATCGGATGGATTGCGTCCATTATTCAGCAAGCCGCAGCTTCACAACGAAGAATAAATGAGTTCCTAAATACCGTTCCTGAAATTGACAATCAAGTACAATCAAAGACTCCACTGGATGGAAAAATTGATTTCAAAAATGTATCCTTTGTTTATCCTGATTCTGGAACGAAAGCAATTCAGCAAATGAGTTTTTCATTAAAAGCTGGAGAGAAGATGGCAATCATAGGAAAGACTGGTTCTGGTAAATCTACGATTGCTGATTTGTTGGTTAGGATGTACAATATTGATGAAGGAGAAATTTTGGTTGATGGGAAAAACATTCTCCAACATGATCTGCACAATTTGAGAAAGAGAATAGGATATGTACCTCAGGATGTATTTTTATTTTCTGACACGGTTGCTGATAACATTGCTTTTGGGAAATCTTCAGCAACTCAAAGTGAGGTCGAACAATTTACAAAATATGCATCCGTGTATGATGACATCATGGGATTGCCAGAACGATTTGAAACAATGGTTGGAGAACGAGGGGTGACATTATCAGGAGGACAAAAGCAACGTATCTCCATTGCAAGAGCACTGTTGAAAGAACCGGATATTTTGATTTTAGATGATTGTCTCTCTGCAGTTGATGCTAATACGGAGCAGCAAATTTTGAGTTATCTAAATACACAACTTGAAAATAAAACAGCAATTATTATTACGCACCGCATTTATGCCATGTTGAATTTTGACAAAATCATTGTTTTAGAGGACGGAAAAATCATCGAAGAAGGCACACATCATAACTTATTGAACAAGAAAGGGTTCTATTACAAATTGTATCAACAACAAAGTGTCGAAAATCAGCAAATAAAGTCGTAGTATATTTTGGAGTTTGTTAAGGTTTAATTACATTTGTTTGGAGCACATGTTTAATTTTTGTTCACCAAAATCAAAAAATCGTGGATTACGAGAACAACCCAAAAAAATTTGAAAGTGTTTATTCTCAAAAAGTGCGTGCAGGAAAACGTAGAACCTACTTCTTTGATGTTAGAAAGACCAAAGGCGATGACTACTACTTGACGCTGACAGAGAGTACCAAAAAAATTCCGGGTGATGGTTACGAGCGACACAAAATTTTCTTGTACAAAGAAGATTTCAATCGCTTTTTGGCAGCACTGACTGATGCAGTTGATCATGTAAAAACAGAACTTTTACCAGACTATGATTACGACGAATATACACGTCGTCAAGAAGAATGGGAAAAGAAACGTGCTGAAATGATTGCTTCAGGTGAAATGACACCAGAAGGTAGATATACGGACAAAGCACCGGACCATCTAAGAAACAAATCGTCATCTAGTTCGTCTTCTGAAACTGTCAAACAACCTGATTCCGACGCAGCTGAAACTAAGTCGGATGATGACATGAGTTGGTAACTCACTTTCAATTTAAAGACAACTCTAAAAAATATTTATTACAAGGCTAAACCAATAAATTGGTTTAGCCATTTTTTGTCTTTACTGTAATTTACTTAGGCTTTTTGTGTAAGTTACTTCATTGATATTCTTACACTGTTTTAAATCAGAGAGAGATTTTGTAATTGTTTGAGGCTGTTAGGTCTCAAACATTACAAAAAAAGCACTTGGCTTTTGCCAAGTGCTTTTTTTGTTGTTGCTTGAAGCGTCTCCGCTTCAGAAGCATTGTACATATAGCTATAATAGCATCTCAAGCGGAGACGCTTGAAGCAACTACATCTATATCAATTTTCATTACATAGTATTTCCAACGTCGAGTTGTCGGCTAAGGCTACAGATATCGGTAAATTTTTCTCATTGAATACCGCTATTTTAGATTCAATTTGTATTAAATTATACTTGTACTTTTAATATCACTAAAAGGGCTGGAAATTCTATCAGCTTTTTCATTAAAATTTCAAACTTAATTTCTATTTAAAATTTCGAAGCCCTTTCAGTGAAGTCCTATTGAAATACTCTAATATAATCCACTACCATCTGCTGCGGAAAAGTAGTTGTATTATCAGGACTACCAGGCCATTGACCACCCACAGCAACGTTCATAATGAAGAATGAAGGACTATTGAAAGGCCAATCGTAAGGAGCAATATCAGCTGGTGTCAGTTGATGAAATTGAATACCATCTCTCAACCACTTGATTGAATTTTCTGCCCAAATAATTGAGAAGACATGAAATTGATCTGCATAAGTTTCACCTTGTAAAAAGCTGTTAGAACCTTTTGAGTCACGGTCAGCTGGATTATTTCCATAATGTGCAGTTCCATAAATCAGCGAAGGTTGATGTCCAACCAACTCCATAATATCGATCTCACCACATTGTGGCCAACCAACATCTCTGAAATCAGCACCCAACATCCAAAGTGCTGGCCAGATTCCACGACCAGAAGGCATCTTTGCTCTAATGTCGATACGACCATATTGAAACTCTGCTTTGTCTTCAGAAATCAATCTTGCAGAAGTGTAATCATTGCTTGCAATACTTTCTTCTTTGGCTTCAATAATCAAGTAACCTAAAGCTTGAAAACTATTAGCAGGACTATCGGTGTAATATTCTAACTCATTGTTTCCCCATCCACCGCCACCGATTTCGTGACACCAGTTATTTGGATTGATTTCAGGAGTATCAAATTCATCTGACCACTCCAGCGTCAAGCCAGGATATTCCATTGGTGAATCAGGTCCGGAATCATCGATAAAAAATCCTTCATCGTCATTTGTAATGGTAATAATTCCGGTGGAACTTATAATTTCTCCCAAGATAGGATTTGAAATCACAATTCTTAATTGCTCATCTGGCTCTCCAACAGAATCATCTACAATGTTAAATGAAATTTCTTTTTCTGTTTCTCCTGGATCAAAAGTAAGGCTTCCTTCCACTGGTGTAAAATCATCACCTGCAACTGCAGAAGGAGTCTCTTCTAACTCTGCAATGAAATAATCAACGGTTACTGGCGAAGTATATGCCCAACTCAATTTGACTTTTGCGATTGCCGTTCCATCCCCTTCTGATGATGCAGAATCGACTGCACTTATTCTTGGAAATTGGACAATGTCTGAATTGGTTGCATCGTCATCTTCTGCACAACCATTAAATAATATCAAGGTGCAAAGGATAAGCATCCAATAATTTCCGAATCTTTTTTTATTGATAAACTCTAACATAATCTATAGTCATTTTAGCAGGAAGGAGTTCAGGAGAAATTCCTTGTTCGCCGCCCCATTTGCCACCGTAGGCAATGTTTAAAAGTAAGTGAAATTCCTGATCAAAAGGCCAGGATTTATAATCTGTTCGTTCGTTTACGAAGGTAAAGAAAGTTTGTCCATCTACAGAAACGGTGTATTGATCTTCATTCCAATCTAAAGTATAAACATGAAAATCATGATCTGGTTTAGGAACATTGATTTTTCCATTTTTGTGCGTACCAATTAAGTGGTAATAGTTCAAAGTATGTGCAGAACCGACAATGGTATCTTGATCGAAACCAACATTTTCCATAATATCAATTTCGCCACTATCTGGCCAGCCTCCATATTTATTTTCAGTTGGCAACATCCAGATAGCAGACCACACTCCTTTTCCGGAAGCTACTTTTGCTTTGATATCGATCTTTCCGTATTTCCAATCTCCTTTGTTTTTGGAAACCAATCGAGCAGAGGTGTAATCTCTATCTTCAAATTTTTCGTTGTGCACTTCAATCACTAAATGTCCATCTTCAACTCTGGCATTTTCTTTTCTTTTTTCCGTGTAATATTGTAGTTCCTGATTTCCCCACCCACAGCCACATGGTTTGTCACAAGCAGTACCGACATCATAACTCCATTTGGTTTCATCTGGCAGTCCGTCTTTGTCAAATTCATCAGACCAGACCAGCTTTCGCGTATCTGTTTTTATTTCATCTACATTTTCGCTAAGATCTCCAACAACACGATTGCAAGGAGAAATAAAAGTCATCATCATTGACATCAAAGAAAATAGTAATATCCCTTTCATCACTTATTCTTTGATAAATGTAAGTGTGAAAAATCCTGTTGAAGGACTACCATCACACGGTTTTAAAGGGGTCAACAAAACGATTTTACTTTCAGTGATCGTCACAATATCATAATAAGGTCCTGAATCTTCTATTGCTAGAAAAAATTCTGGCGGACTGATTTCGATACGATCGGTTCCTTCCCATCCACCACCAGGTATAAATTCCCATGTCAATTCAGCAGGAATTGGATAATCTGGATCATCAACAAAACCTTGACAAGCTGAAAAGGTACCTCCTCCGTTAGTATGGTTTAGTTCGAAACTTTCAGCATCAAAACACCAGCGATCATCTAGCTGTGTATCTTCCAATCCTGTTGAGGAAAACCATTCTCCAGATAAAGGAATGGGGCCAACGGCAACTGAACCATCTTCATTCGACAATTTCCAACATTTACTCGTACAATCTTCTGTGAATAAGGCAAAGCTACCATCACAACCTAGCACTGCATCTTCAGCGACGTTTACAGTTTGTTGGCTACTTGCTGTACCACTACCATCAGCAGCTGAAATATGCAATTTGATATCGTAGTCTCCCATTTTATTGAAGAAGACAGAATCCCTTTTTAGCGTACTTGTTTTAGGCATTGCCTCGTCTCCAAAACCCCAAACTCTGGCAAAGTTTCCTTCTGACATATCTTCTACCCAAAACTTATTTGGATTATCTGCAAAAGGTTCAATCGTGAAATTGGGTGAATCGGGTAAGGTACCAGGTAATGAGATATCTTCTGGTTTGTCACATTGTGTGAATAGTCCAATGACTAGACAGGCGAAAATTATATATTTTAAGTTCTTCATAATTTCTATTTTTTGTTTTTCAAGTGTTCCATAAAATTGTCAGGATACTTGAAGCAACAATTTTTTCTTTTGACTATATGTCTTAATATCCAGGATTTTGACTGTACACACCATTTGATTTTGTGATTTCAAATTGTGGTATTGGAAATAAATTATGCACCCCTTCTTGGTATCCTAATGGTCCAAGTACTTCAGCCGCTCTTCCAGATCTTATCAAATCAAAAAAGCGATGTCCTTCCATTGCTAACTCTACTCTTCTTTCGTGATAGATGGCATTTAACAATTGGCTGCCAGTTGAAGTTACAGGATCAAGTCCGACTCTTGCCCTTACTGCATTCAGTGAAGTTTGAGCAGCACCATCATTTCCATTTCGCGCTGCCGCTTCTGCATGCATTAACAATACATCTGCATATCGGATGATACGATCATTGGTTCCTCCATTTGGAACAGGATCGCCGAAAGGTGCTTCTTCAGATTTACTATTAAATATTTTTTTCTGGTAATACTCATGAGGGAATCCACCAGTCGCATCAATTGTAAATACACCTCTGTCTCCCATTTCATCTCCGATTCTGAAAACAGTATGTTGCAAACGAGGATCTTCAAATCCTTCTACAAAAAATTCATCAATTAAATCTTGTGTTGGAATATTGAATCCAAACCCTCCAAAGTCACCTCTCGCTCTCATAAAAACATTTGAGAAAGTGCCTTCATTCGCATTATTTCTACCCCAATTTCCACCGGATGCATTCATATATTGAATTTCAAAAATCGATTCAATATTGTTTTCACCAGCTTCAGTCCAAATCGTTCCATAATCAGGTACCAATTCATATTCAGCGGATCCGACAACATCTTCAAATGCTGCTTGTGCTTCTGTATATTTTCCTTGATACATGTAGGCTTTACCCAATAGACTTTGAGCCATTCCTTTTGTTATTCTTCCTAAATCTGTCAAAGGGTATTCAGAACGTAATGGAAGATCTAGGATCGCTGTTTTTAAATCCGATTCGATCAATGCCCATGCTTCACTAGGACTGCTTTGTGCAATGTTATATTCACTTGGAAGTAAGACATGATCTACTACAGGAATATTTCCAAAGATAGTCACTAGATTGTAGTGAAAATAAGCACGTAACGCCAATGCTTCTCCAAGAATTTCACTTTTAGTTTGCCCATTCATTTCAATATTAGGCACATTCTCCAACACTTTGTTAGCGCGATAAATCCCTTCATAGTTCGCTTCCCATTCTCCTTGTAAAAAATCGGTATTAGTAGCTCCTTGAAACTGTTCCAATTTTAATAATTCAAAAGCATCCCCGTCTCCATCACCACCTTTGTCTGAATCATCCGACATGATATCTCCCCAAAACCAACGGAAGTGACCTGCCGGTGATAATTCAAATTGTAAAGTTGCATAAGCTGCATTCACTGCACTAATTGCATCTTCTTCTGTATTATAAAAGTCTTCTTCCACACTTCCAATAATTGGTTGGCGATCCAAGAAATCTTCCCCACAAGAAGTGATCAATAACATTGCAAAAAATGTGAACAACAATGTAGTATTGGACTGAACAATGCTTCTGAAGCGGAGACGCTTCAAGCAACTGCTATTATTATTTTTAGATAAATTCATTTTCATTTCTTTTAGGGTTTAAAATATAATTTGAATACCTCCTAAGATAGTTCTTGATTGTGGATAAAAGCCACGATCAATTCCTAAATCTAATGATATTGGTTGCCCATCTAATTCTTGGGTCGCACCAATTTCAGGGTCGTAACCTGAGTAATTGGTAAATGTCCATAAATTTTGCACGGAACCATAAATTCTAAACTTCCCTAGCTTCATTCTATCTAACAATGTACTTGGGAGGTTGTAACCAATTTGAACATTCTTGATACGGAAATAAGAACCGTCTTCCACAAAGCGATCAGAAATTCTACTGTTAAAATTAAGATCACTTTTACTTACCCGAGGTTCAAAATCTGAAGTTCCTTCCCCAGTCCATCTATTAAGTGTAGATGCTGGTTTGTTACCATTAAATTTATCATATCTAAAAGAAGCATTGTATATATCATTTCCAGAAACACCTTGAAGGAAAAAACTTAAATCAATATTCTTGAATTCCATGTTTCCATTGATTCCAAAAATTAGATTTGGAGTTGGATTTCCGATATAAGTTTTATCATCTTCATCCACTACACCATCGCCATTTAAATCTTTAAAGCGGATATCGCCAGGTGCCGTTCCATCTGTTTGAAATGCATGCGCTTCTACTTCTGCTTGATTCTGAAAGATACCATCCGTTACATGACCAAAAAAGGAAGCGATCGGTTGACCAACATCTGTTTTGGAAACTGCTCCTTGAAAAATATTTCCAGAAAAAGTCGGATCTCCACCACCTAAAAACAAAACTTCGTTATTGATGAAAGAAACATTTCCACCTAATTCATATTTAAAAGCATTGTCTCGGTTACGATATTGTAATGCTAATTCAACACCTCTGTTTTCAACATCACCAATATTTCTTTCTGGAGCAAGGGCTCCAACCACAGCTGGAATCGGTGCCTCATATAACATGTCTGCTGTTTTCTTGATAAAGTAATCAGCAATGAAATTTATTTTACCATCAAACAATTCTAAATCTAAACCAAAATTCGTTTGAGTTACAGTTTCCCATTGCAATTCAGGATTTGCAACCCTAAGTGCTACGGAACCATTTGTGATTATTTCATCAGAACCAAACGTATAATTTTGTCCACCTAAAACGACGGTAGCCCATCTGTAATCTCCGATTCTATCATTTCCATTTTGTCCCCAACTAGCACGCAATTTTAACAAACTAACTGCGGAAATATTAAAAAAGTCTTCCCGTGAAATTACCCAACCTAAAGAAACTGCCGGGAAGTATCCAAATCGTTTGTTTTTTCCAAACTTAGAAGAACCATCGGCTCTGAAAGCAACCATTGCTAAATACTTATCTCTAAAATCATAGTCGACTCTACCAAAATAAGATAACAACGCATTTTCATTCACCCATTCATTGGATCCTCGAGAACCAGCTGGGCCTTCTGTGTTATCAATGTATGCATCATTTGGATCATTAGAAACAAGATCTGTATTAGAACTTCCATTACCCGTATTATGATTATACTTAACAGCAACCCCACCGAGTGCAGTATATTTATGATTATCACCAAAATTACCAGTGTAAGTCATCACATTTTCCCATTGCCAGTTTCTGTAGATATAGTCATTCACAAAAACAGAATTGGTTAAATTCACTTCTGGTGACGGTGGAGCATCTGTAGAGTCGACCGCCAAATCCCATGTAGGACGAAATCCTCTTTGCTGTGCAAAATTTACATCGACACTATAAGTTGATTTTAATTTTAATTTTTCTGTAAAATCTACAGTTCCAAATACTGCACCTACTACTCGATTGGTAGTCCAATTACCGTGCGTATTTTGAATGTTATTAACAGGATTACGGATATCAGTATCTAGAAAATCTGAGTAAGCATACGTTCCATCTGGTTTAAAAACAGTTGTTAAAGGATCCATATTTAAGGCACCACCAACTGGTCCATCAAATTGATTATTTTCAGTAAGTGCACTTCTAGATAGATTCGTAAATCCAATGTTTGCACCAACATTTAACCATTTTTTTGCTTGATACCCAAAGACTGTCCGAATGGTTTTTCTGTCAAATGCAGATTTTGATCCACCTATGATTCCATCTTGTTTAAAGTAGTTCGCAGATAATCCGACATTGAATCCATCGCTACCACCATTTATACTCACTTGATGACTTTGAATAGGTGCTGTTTCAAAAATAGCTTCTTGCCAGTCTGTACCTTCATTGAATATAGAAGGATCTTCCAAATTGACGAATGGAGCTTCACCTGCATTAATATGAAGTTCATTATTTATAACAGCATATTCACGAGCATTTAATAAATCTATTTTCGAGGAAGCTTGTTGAATTCCGTAATAACTTTCATATGATATCTTAGAAACGCCATCTTTACCTCCAGATTTTGTTGTAATCAAAACAACCCCATTGGCAGCTCTTGCTCCATAAATTGCAGCAGAAGCAGCATCTTTCAATACGGATACGGATTCTATATCATTTGGATTTAGGAAGTCCATATTTTCAACAGGTATACCGTCGACGATATAAAGTGGATCACTGTCATTGACTGTACCAGCACCACGTATACGTACCTGAAGTCTAGCTCCTGGTGAACCAGAATTTTGAGAAATCTGAACGCCAGAAGTTCGACCTTGAAGTGCTTGTTCAACTCGAAGAACAGGAGTTTCAGAAATATCTTCTGAGCTTATTGTCGCAACCGAACCACTTATATTACTACGTTTTTGATTACCATATCCGACTACCACAATTTCATCAAAGTATTGTGCAGCCGCACCCATTTCAACATTAATAGATGCTCTTGTGTCGATAGGTACGTTTTGGGTTTCCATACCGACATAAGAAAAAATAAGGGTTGAAGTGGGTGAACTTACATTGATTTCATAAGTCCCATCAAAATCGGTTATGGTTCCGTTTGATTCATTTCCTTGTTCGACGACTGTTACACCAATCAGCTCTTCGTCTCCTTCCATCACTTTTCCGGTTACTTTATGTTGGGCCGAAACGGACATCACAACCAACATAAAAACACTCGCGAGAAATGTCTTGAGTATAAGTTTGTTTTTCATATAATTTTTTATTGAGAAAAGAGGATAAAAGAGCAACCGAAAGTTCCTCTTTTATCCTCGAATAGATTATTCAATTAAAAGTTCTTACTGAACCAATAACTTCTTAGTCGTTGTTTTTTGTCCAACTTTCACGTTTACAAAGTGAAGTCCTTTTGGGAAATCGGTTACTTCAATTTGCTTTGTAGCTACGTTGTTAAATTCAGTTTCAAAAATTACTTTTCCAGCAATATCAACAATTGAAATTTCCTGTTTAGGAGCTACTTCATTGAAGTCGATTGTTACTGCTTGATTGGTAATTGTTGGGTAGATATTTACTAAATTGTTATCAACAAAAACATTTTCATTATTAACCATCAATTCACAAGAACCAAAAGAAACAAGGTTAACAATTGTATCAGCTGGTGCCAATAATAACAATCTGTTTGTAAATTGTCCTGATGGATCTGTAATGGTACAAGGCTCTTGCGAGTCAATAATTTCAGCATCCGCACCATTCAAGAATTTATATTCATGTGCACCTTCTGGCAATTGAACAGTAACCGTATAAGTATTGTCACCTTCTGGATCCAACAACTCAGTTGTCATAGCGGTCCAGTTGTTGATAGAATTACCAAAAATCCATACACCATCCGTCACTGTTTCGTTTGACATATCTACGTTGAAAGTAACATCGTACATTTCGACAACACCACAAGACCCATCGGTTGAACATTCACCATAACAAGTGTTGATCACAACATTTTCAGTCAATGCCGGAAGATTTCTATCATTAAAAGGTTCAACTGCACAAGCTTGTCCAGCGATATTTTCTTTACAACTCCAATCTGGTAAACAAATACCATTGATAAAGGTATAATCAGATGTAAAACCAGCAGCTCTTTCAATCGTCAATGTCCAAATTCCATCACCGTCATCATCATTTAACGGGAAATCTCCGTGTCCAAATGCAGCACCACCTGCTACAAACAATCCTTCTGGACTGACGGCATCAATCAACGCATCATTGACCATCCATGTAATCGTCAAACCCTCGCCACATGCATAGCAACTGTTGTAACAATAAGTACCTTCTGTTGCATCAGCAGCTACAGACATCGATCTGTTGATAAATATGTTTCCACTACCATCATCTGTAGAAATAGTACATTCTGCCGTTACTGGAAATTGTTCTTGCTCTGTCCAATTATCCAAAGTAAATTTATACTCGTGTATACCTTGTGTAACATTGACTGTTCCTTCCCAAACACCATCATTGTCAACATCCGAAAGTGGGTTTCCATCTCCGCTCCAATTATTAAAAGTTCCGCTCACATACACTTGGGTGAAAGCACCTGTATATTCATTCATATCCACACTAAAAGTGATATCATAATCATTGACAACATTACTTGTTTTCACAACGAAATCATCAAAATAAAAGTTGATATCTGCACCAGCACCAGCTATTCCAAAGTCAGGAAAAATAACCATCGTTGTGTAAGCGAAACCTACTGCAGACACCATATTTCCTTCAATAGAAGGCTGTGTTAAGTCGAAACAAACCTCTTCCCATTCGTTGTTTCCAACTAAAGGTTGTGTTGTAATCCAGTTGTTAGGATCTTGATTATCTGCCATTTCTAATTTCAATGTCATATTTCCAGGATGATCACTGTGAGCTTTCAAGCAAATTTCTGAAGTCAAAGTTCCATCAATTGGAGTAGAAAGACCATTTGCCAAAAAGGCACCAGCCCAAGTCATTGCATCACCTGCTTTTACGTATTCTAGCACATTAGCACTGGTATTGATACCTGTTGGGTTTGGGTTAGCAATTGTATTTGCCAAAGTACCATCTAAGCCACTACCGAAATATTGAAAATCACCAGGTAGTGTTTCATAATCGATAATAGTTGTGCAAGTGACATCACCACCGCCACCGCCACCAGCAGGGATTGTGAAGTTATCAAAATATGCATCCACTTGTGTTCCTGTTCCAGCGACACCGAAGTCAACGAACATTACGATGTTGTTGTACATGTTTCCAGTACCAGGTCCCATTGCGCCATCTAAAGAATTTAGGTCAAGATCAAAACAGATGTTTTCCCATTCATTCATTGTTGTATTCACAACTTCTTGACGATAGTTAACTGGATCGTTTGGATCAGCAGTTTCCAATTTCAAGCTAATGTTTCCGATGTGGTCCATCCAAACATCCATACAAACTTGACCGCCATTAGTTGCATCAATTCCACCAACCGGTGGCATTGTACTAAAAGCTCCTCCCCAAGTTGGTGCATCATCTGCTTTAGCAATTTGGATGACCATAGCTGAAGTGTTTGCTCCAGAAGCATCAGGGTTTGCGATAGCAGAAGTAACTACCCCTTCGAGGGTACCACCGAAGTGTTGAAATTCAGTTGAAGTTTCAGCTGTTTCAAAATCCCAGATATTTGTTTGGGCTGAACAGAAAGTAACTGCAAAGCAAAGTAGAATTGTAAAGTATTTTTTCATAATTAGAGTTTAAAGAAAAGAATATTGTTTCGTCAATTTGAGATTTAAAGAATAAAATTACTATCTCGGTTTCGTAAAAATAGTTTAATTTAAAGGTGAATTGGGAATTTACTACTACATCATGGTTACAACATCCCGTTTACTTTAGTACATCAAACGTTAATTAACAAAATTTGTCGTGAAATTGATTTCCATGATTTCAAAAATAGGAAACGGAATATTATTTTTATTGTTCATCAGTTTTAGCAGTTTCTTAGGTGCTCAAAACTTTAATTTAGGAACCCCTATCATTTCCAATTTCTCAAAACAGACCTATAATGGAGCTACCCAGTCTTGGGATGCCGCCTATGGAGTCAATGATCATATCTTTTTTGCAAATAATGATGGCTTGCTAAGTTACGATGGGAAAACTTGGGAAATATTTTCGTTACCCAATAAAACCATAGTCAGATCTTTGGCGATTGCTGATGAGCGCATTTATGTCGGAGGACAGGACGAAATCGGTTATTTTGAAGTAGTAGAAGGTGGACAATTGAAATATCATTCCATTATTGATCAAATTCCATTAGCGTACAATAATTTATCTGATATCTGGGACATTGAAATTAACGAGGAAATGATTTTCTTCCGGACTACAGACAAAATCTATCAACATAATAGAGATTCGTTTTTAGTTTATCAAACTGGCAATCCGATTTCAGCACTTGGAAAGTTTAATAATCGAATTCTGTTTGCAGACCTACACCAAGGCCTATTTGAAATTCAAAATGAAAAGTACACCTTTCTGAATGGTACAGAAATTTTGAAAGACAAAGCCATTTCTAAAATGTTAGAGTTGTCGGAAAACTTGTTATTAATCTGTACAGAACGAAATGGGATATATGCCTATGACGGTAACAAATGTCAAAAATGGTCTGAAGTTAATACTCAATTTTTCGAAAAAAACAGAATCTCAAGTGCTTGTAAAATAAATGAGGACCAAATTGGGATCGGGACGCTATTAAATGGAGTGGTCATTCTTAATACGAAAGGGGATGCAATTTATCACATTCCAAAAGAAAAGGGCATACAAAATAACAGTATATCTACAATGTGCACGGATAACTCTGGCAACTTGTGGTTAGGGACCTACAACGGAATTGACCAGATTAAAATGGGTGTATCTATTTCCAAAATATTGCCGGATGGGAATTTAGAAGGCGCTGTTTATGATGTGGCTATTTGGAATGATCATATATATTTTGGTACCATCAACGGACTTTATTATTTGCCTTGGAAAGAATATTATAATCCATTCGAAAAAGAAGATTTTAAATTAATTCCCAAAACTGCAGGGCAAGTATGGGGATTGGATGTAATCGACGACCAATTATTTTTAGGACATAATGATGGTGCATTTCAAATCACCAAAGATCATCAAGCTATCAAAATGGGGGAAGCTTCTGGAGCTTGGAAATTTATTTCGTTGAATAAGGAAACCATTGTTTCTGGAAATTATGTAGGCTTGAATTTATATAAAAAAGAGGATGATCGATGGAAGCATGAAAAAACTTACGAAGCTTTTAAAGAATCCTCAAGAATTTTAACGTTGGATAAATTTCAGAATCTTTGGGTCGCACATCCTTATCGTGGAATTTTCAAAATTGATTTTTCAGATGACTTCCAGTCTATTGAGGTTGAAAAAATCACTTCAAAAAGTATTGGTCGACCGCTGGCAAGTTATGTTTTTGACATTGACGATGAAACCTATGTCACCAACGAAGAAAATATACTCGCTTATAATTACAACAACAATCAACTTGAATCCAACAATACACTTTCTAATATCCTTAAAGAAAATTCTGGTGTCAAAAGACTATTTGAAGATGGAGAAGAACATATTTGGTATATCACGAGTACTCAAACAGGTGAACTGATATTTGATAATAAAAATGAATTTAAACAAATTGTCTATCCAGAAATAAGTGATGTTTTTGTTGGGGGATTTGAAAATTTAATTCCTTATTCTAATCAACATATTTTTGCTTGCACCGAAAAAGGTGTTTTACATTTCAACAAACTAAAGTCTAGACAAACACATCAACTGAAGGCGAATATAAGCTCTGTGCATTCTTTAAAACCTATCGACACTTTACTGCATAGTGGTTATCGGCATACCCAACAAATACCAGATTTGGAAGCGGATCAAAATGAGGTTCGTTTTACATTTTCAACAGATAATTTTGTTGATCCACTCAATATTACGTACTCCTTTAAATTAGAAGGTTTAGATAAAGATTGGAGTCAATGGAGTGAATTAAATTCCAAAGAGTATACCAACTTAAATAATGGAGATTATTCATTTTTATTAAAAGCGAAAGATCATTTTGGAATTGTTAGTGAAGTGACTCATTTTGATTTCCATATTCAAGCACCTTGGTATAAAACGACCTTAGCATATTTGATCTATACATTGATAGGGTTTTGCATCATAATGGCTATGTTGTTGATTCCCAGAAAGTTACACCAAGAAGAAACTGCACAGTTAATTGAAGATAAAAAAGAGAAAGAAGCAGAAGTAAAAATAAAAGAAGCAGAGGTAAAAGAAAAAGAAGCGGAAGTCAAGAAAAAAGAAGCAGAAGTTGAAAAGCTGAAATATGAAAAGTTACAATCAGAAATTGATTTTAAAAACAAGGAGTTAGCATCTTCAACAATGCATTTACTTCAAAAAAACAGCACCCTTAATAAGGTCAGAGAAGACATCGAAAAAATACAAAAACGATTGCAAAGTGACGAAGCAAAAAAGGAGATTAGAAAGGTATTAAGTGTTTTGAAAGACGATGAAAGATTGGAAGAAGATTGGGAAAATTTCTCATATCATTTTGATCAAGTACATAGTAATTTCATTAAACGATTAAAACTGGACTATCCGAATTTAACACCAAAAGATCAGAAGCTTTGTGCCTATCTTCGGATGAATTTAAGCACGAAGGAAATTGCACCTTTACTTAATATTTCTGTTCGTGGTGTGGAGATTAGTCGGTATCGTTTGCGGAAAAAGTTAGCGTTGGCGAAGGAGGCTAATTTGTCGGAGTTTATGATGGGATTTTAGTGTTATGTAGAGCATACATCTTGCCTGCTGCATAAACGATTTATAATGAAATATGTGTGCTATTTGTTAAACTATATGGGGATATTCAGAAGTAATGAGAATTTGTTAAATTTCCTGGAACGTGCTTAGTCATATTTCATTAATTCTACTTTGTCCTCGCCGGACTGGCAATACTTTTTCCCGATGAAAAAGTATTCAAAAAATCCTGGCTTTATACAGTTTTTAACGCTCCAAAAGTTTTAAAATCCTAAAATGAAAAAACTCGCCTAACATTTCTTTTTCAGGTTTAATCGCTTTGCTATGTGTACAGGCGAGTTTCAAGTGTGATATTCGTTTTGCTCTAACAGTTTTCATTTCTTAACGGATTTTAAAACTTTTTCCACTAAACTGTATAATGCCAATCCTGAAATTCTAACCAGCTCCTATTTATTAACATCTGGATAGCCCGTACTTTAATTGGTGTAATAATTGATTACACCGTTTTCGATTAAATAAGGCTAAATTGGGGTCATTATTACCTTATTTTTCATTACCAACAAATTGATAATCAGTCAATTAATTTACTTCTGAATATCTCTTCTTAGAAAACGGCAAACTGAAATTGAACCGCAGCATATCGAATGTCGAGTGGAGCTCGTGGACGATATGCTGCGGTTCAGTTCTAAAATTTTTCAACCAACTACTGCCCTTTAACCACCTTCTCCACAAATCTATCTCCTCCATTACGCACTTCCAAAAAATAAACACCAGCAGGCATATCTTTCAAGCTAACAATGGCTTTTTGAGTATAAATATTTCCTTTTTTTATTTGCTTTCCTACTGTATCATATAAAACATAGGTCGTATTATTTCCTGGAGGAATTTGAGTTTGTATTGTTATAAATTCATTAGCAGGATTTGGAAAAACATAAATCGAATTGTCATTTGGAAAATCAACTGCATCGAGTGTTCCATCTAAATTAAAAGAAGATTGAAAACCACTGATACCACCACGCGAATTCCCAATCATCATTTCGTAAATTCCATCATTATTGATGTCCGCCATGGTCACATTAGTTCTAAAGCCTTCCCTCGTGAGTCCACCATAGTCACTATCTATTTCATCAAATTCTCCATTCAAATTTCCATCTATATTGTTATAAATTTCAAATTTCCCATTTTTAGAACCAGTGATAATCACATACCCAGTTGCAAAATCTAAGACGATTGGCGTACTATAACCGGAAGTTGATCCCAAAACTCTGGTATCAATATCCCCTAATTTTTCAATATTGGGTGCAACAGTTGGATCGCCATTGAACATTGGGCTTGTAGCGGTCCCTGTATTTTGGAAATAATTGACGTTTCCATTTCTTTCTCCAACCACCAAATCTAACAATCCATCTCTATTCAAATCAACGATATATGGTGCACTTGCTTGACCAACATCGATGTCAAAATAGGAAAAAACCAGTGGGGCAAATGTCATTGGATTTCCTGGACCTGCTGTATTTTCCGCATAAAATAAACCACCATACTCTTCTCCAATTAATAAGTCCAGATCACCATCACCATCTAAGTCTCCAGCAGTTGGAGAAAAAGTAATGGCTGTGCTCATAAAGGTACTCATGTTTAAATAATCATCATTAATCAATTCATAAGCTGGTTGAGTTGCATTCCCAACATTTTGATAATATGCGATTCGAGGATCTTTTCCACCTCCTGGTACGAAAAAACTGAAGGTCCCTATCAACAAATCCAGTAAACCATCTTGATTGATATCTACAAACTCTGGATGAGAACCAGTTCCATGATCCACCATGTGGTTGATTAAGTAATCACTTTGTTGGAATTCAAAGGTTTTGTTTTCGTTGGTTCCTACATTTTTATAAAACCACATGTTGTAATAATCTTCTGCATTGCCTGCTAAATTCGGTGAAGCAATAATATCTTTCACCCCATCAAAATCCATATCCAAGTGATAGGCAGCAGGAAATATTGGAATATATGCACTCATATCATAACTAGGCCAAAAAACATCTTGGTCAACAATATGTGCCTCATCAGCAGTGTCATTGTTTATTAATAAATTCAAATTAGGAAAAGAAACATCGCCAATCAGCACTTCTTTATCACCGTCATTATTTTCATCAAATGGACATAAAGTAGAACCTGCATGACGATCGCTTATGATCCCATCTGGTTTTTGGCCAGGACAATCTCCAATAACACCACTCGTATCAATCACTTCAGTTTGTCCACTCTCATATACATATCCCCAACAATTTGTTTCCAAATTAAAGATTAAACTATCTAACCCATATCCCATTTCTACTGACTGATTGGTATAGAGGTAAATATATCCACCACCGATTCCAAAAGTCAAGATATCCAAATCGCCGTCTCCATCCATATCGGCAATTCCCGGAATATCTTCGAAGCTTACATATAGATTTGTAAAACTTCCTCCTTGTTGTTGAATAGGAATTATATTTTGAGTTAATTCATAAAAGTTAAATCGATTGAAACGAATCTCATCGTTTGAATCATAATAGCCTTTATAAACAATTACACCATCAACACCTGGAACGTCCGAATATCCGAAAATATCCATCACACCGTCTTGATCATAATCACGCAACAATACCCAATGATTCAATCCATCTGGAAAATTTTTTGCATAAAAAGATTTGAATTCGTAAGCATTCCCAGAATTTCTGAAGGTAAGCATCACATCACCCGCTCGGTCAAAAGCAAACAAATCCATGATACCATCATTGTTATAATCTATCTCTGAAAATTGTGGGGCATTCATACCACCAGTCATTGGAAAATTCAATGGAACACCACTTGATGTAAATGGGTAGGAAAGCCGACTGACTTCTTGTGCTTGCAGACAAAAACTGCTGATTAAAAAGAATAAAAAAAATAGATTTTTAGAAAACATAACATTGAATTTGATCAAGTGAGATGAACTTTGTCAATTAAAAATTAACTTAATTAAAATTGTGTGTAACAAAACCGAATTTACAAAATAAACGAGATGAAAAAACGACTGGTATGGATCTTTGCGATTATTTTAACAACATATGCTACCGGGCTTACACAATCAATCAAAAATACAGATGCTATCAGTAATTCTATTCTCGAATCTGAACCAGCAAACATTACTTTAGGCAATGAAATTATTAATCAAGATTTCAACGTTACTTTGCAAGATAATAACGGTAAAGATCAACTTTTGTTGACTACTTCGGGTGCGAATGGATGGTGATAAATAGGGATATTCATATGTACATTAATTTGCTGATTATCAATATGTTGAGAGATTAAAATTAGTCATTAATAGCAAACGATTTAGTGGAATTTAGTCCGAAAACGGGGTAAATAATTTTAACTAGAATTAGTATACGAACCGTCCAGATGTTTATTATTTGGAGCTGGTTAAAATTTCAGGATTGGCATTATACAGTTTAGTGGAAAAAGATTTAAAATCCGTTAAGAAATGAAAATTGTTAGAGCTAAACGAATACCACATCTGAACTTGCCTGTACACATAGCAAAGCAATTAATGGTGAAAAAGA
>CALDGQ010000086.1 GCA_937941765.1 uncultured Saprospiraceae bacterium | reverse complement strand
CCTAATAAACCACCTGGGTTAAAATCCATTTGGATGGGATTAAAAGAACTTAAATTAATCATGGAAGTTTTTGAAATTTTCACATAATAGTTTTTTATTATATGAATTTTTTATTCAATTCGTGATAATTGACAGGTTTCTAACCTCTCATCTCGAACGAGTATTTTCGCACGTCCTCACATATGCACACGTCACTCTGATCTATTTTTAATTTTTAATTTTACATTTTTAATTAGCAATAAAAAGCTTCGCTTTTTATTGTTCAAAAGCAAACTGAACCAAATTAGCGCCCATCCGCAAAGACTTCTCGCGCATTTCCGGCGTATCTTTATGAACATCTTGATCTTCCCAACCATCACCAAGATCTGTTTCATAAGAATAGAAGCAAACCAATCGGCCTTCCCATAACAATCCGAAACCTTGAGACGGTTTGCCATCGTGCTTATGAATTTTAGGTAAGCCATTTTTAAACTCAAAATTTTGGTGATAAACTTCATGTTCAAAAGGTAGTTCAATCATTTCTAATTCTGGAAATACTTTCTTCATTGCAGGTCGAACATATGGATCGATTCCATAATTATCATCGATATGAAGGAAACCACCACCCATTAAATAGATCCGTAAATTTTCAGCATCGGCATCTGAAAACACAACATTTCCGTGTCCCGTCATATGAACAAATGGGTAATTAAATAACTCTGCACTTCCGACTTCTACTGTTGCGTAATCTGGATCAAAATCAGTTCCTAAATGTTGATTACAAAATTTAGCCAAATTCGGTAATGCAGTTGGATTGGCATACCAGTCTCCTCCTCCACTGTATTTTGCTAGTGCCAATTGCAACTTATCCCCTTCTGTTTTCAAATTTGAATGGACTGTTGAAAATGAAGTCAATATAAAAAACGCAGTTACTAAAAGTAGTAGATATTTTTTCATCATTTAAATTTCATTAATTATTTGATTGGTATGACAAGCTACGATACCTGCCGTTTCTGTCCGCAATCGACTAGATCCCAAAGATACCGATACAAAGTTGTTATTTTTTGCCAAATCCACTTCTTCTTTTGAAAATCCTCCTTCCGGACCAATCAATATATGAACGTCTTGACCAGACTCAATGGTATCTTTTAATTGTAGATTTTGTTCTTCCACATACGCGATATATTTTTTGCCTTCACGATCTGCTTTCATGAAATCCTTGTATTTGACCAAATCATTGACTTTCGGCAAAGTTGCTTTCAAAGATTGCTTCATGGCGGATAACACCACTTTTTCCAATCGATCCAATCGAATCCTTTTTCTTTCTGAATGAAAAGTCAATATTGGTGTAATTTCATCTATCCCAATTTCTGTCGCTTTTTCCAAGAACCATTCAAATCGAGCGATATTTTTGGTCGGTGCAATGGCGATATGGAGGTAATTAGACCGATTTTTTGTCCAAATTTGGTCCTTATTAATCGTTACTTGAAATGATTTTTTGGAAGAACTTGTGATGGCTCCTTCATACCATTTTCCTTTTCCATCTACAAAATGAATAACATCACCAATTTGCTTACGCAATGAATGTATACAATGTCTTGTCTCCACTTCATCGAAGGAACCAATATTGTCTTTGATATCGTTGGTATAAAAGAGATTCATTTCTGGAAGTTGATTAAAGTTATTTCATATGTCTGCAGATAATCCATTGATTCCCAATTCTTCAGCTTTTTCTCGTCACCGTAGCATAGGCTACGAAACTCAAAAAGAGCTTCGTCTTGAAAATCAAGCATCTATCTTCGACTTCAGCAAATATCTTTAATCAACATCCGTCGAAAAATGCAGTTTTAGTTGTTACAAAGCGGCTAATTAGGACTTCTTTTTGGAATATATGTTACCTTTGCAGCCGTTCGGTGCAAATATTATGATTTTTCTAAATTTATTCATCGAATTAATACCATTTAATGGTTTCACACAAAATTAAAACTTTATTATGGCGTACGTGGTTATGATCGGACAATTGATACTCAGTTTATCAATCCTTATTGTCCTTCACGAAATGGGGCATTTTATCCCAGCCAAACTTTTCGGAACCCGCGTTGAAAAATTCTACCTTTTCTTCGACCCGTATTTTTCTCTTTTCAAATTTAAAAAAGGGGAAACAGAATATGGTATTGGTTGGTTGCCGCTCGGTGGTTATGTAAAGATATCTGGAATGATTGATGAGAGTATGGATCGTGAGCAAATGAAACAGCCACCACAACCTTGGGAATTCAGATCTAAAAAAGCTTGGCAACGACTAATAATCATGTTAGGTGGTGTAACCGTCAATTTTGTGTTAGGATTCTTTCTCTATGGTATGGTTTTGTGGGGATATGGAACTCAATATTTACCTGCTGAAAATGCAACTTATGGAATCTATGCGGATTCATTAGGATTGGAAATGGGATTGCAACATGGTGACAAAGTTTTGAAAATTGACAACACTAAGTTTACAAAATTCAATGACAAAGAATTACTTCGTGAAATCGTATTGAATGATGCAAAAAATATTGTTGTAGAAAGAAATGGCAACAACGTCAATATTCCGATTGATCCAAAATTTATTGGTTTACTTTCAAGTTCAAGTACCAAAGACAAAAACTTATTTGGTATTCAATTTCCATTTATATTAGAAGCGGTACAAGATGGTCCAGCAAAAGAAGCAGGATTGAAAGCAGAAGATAAAGTGATTGGATTGAACGGACAACCTACACCTTATTATGTCAATTTCAGAAAAGGAATGAAGGATTACAAATCAGGTCCAATCGACTTGCAAGTAGTTCGTAACAAAAGAGACACCTTATCATTTGCGATGACTCCTAATGAAGGTTTAATTGGCGTACAAGCTTATGCTGCCGACAAATTTTTCGAATTCAAGAAAGAAGAATATGGTTTTGGAGAAGCGATGGTATTAGGAACGAAAAAAGGTGCAGGATTTTTAGGAGATCAAATCAAAGCGTTTGGACAAATGTTCAAAGGAAAAATCAAAGCTTCAGAGAGTTTAGGAGGATTTGGTACCATTGGAAAAATGTTTGGTAAAGTTTGGGATTGGCAACGATTCTGGACCATGACTGCGATTTTATCATTGATATTGGCGTTCATGAATTTACTACCGATTCCAGCATTAGATGGAGGGCACGTAATGTTTTTGTTATGGGAAATCGTAACTGGACGTAAACCAAGCGACAAATTTATGGAGTATGCAACAATCGCGGGATTTGTTATTGTAATTGGCTTAGTCCTCTTTGCCAATGGAATGGATATATTTAGAGCTTTCTTTCAATAGCAATTTCAATTGTAATTTCAATATCAATAGGGTACGCGAGCTCGCGAGTTCACGTACCTTATTGATATTGACATTGCTATTGAAATTGAAATTTCTATTAAAAAATGAATTATTTTGAATTCTATGAGATACCAGTCACTTTCAAAGTTGACGAAGCTGGGTTGCGCACCAAGTTCTATGCACTCAGCAAAAAGTATCACCCTGATTTTTTCACACTAGCCACTGACGACGAGCAGTCTGAAGCACTCCGCCTTTCCACCCTCAACAATGAAGCCTACAAAGTGCTCAATGATTTTGATAAGCGAATGAAATATATCCTTCAACAAAAGGAAGTATTAGCTGAAGAAGGTAAAAACGAGATTCCACAAGACTTCTTAATGGAAATGATGGAAATCAACGAACCTCTGATGGAACTTCAATTTGATTTCGATGAAAAGACTTACAACAAAACCGTCCAACAGCTCCAAGAAAAGAAAGACACCTTATATACTAGCATCGCCAATATCATTGAAAATTACGCAGATGACACTGCAAATGCCGATGCTTTAGAAAAAGTGAAATTGTATTATCTAAAAAACCGCTATTTATTGAGAATTGCGGAAAATTTGGATAAATTTGCGCCGTGATGAGAAACGACGTGTTTGGTACACCTGTTTGGGCTAGATGTAGTTATTAACTTGGTCCGTGTATTTTTACACCTCTTCCTCATCTCCACTGCCTCTGTGGCGGAACTGGTAGACGCGCTGGATTCAAAATCCAGTTTCTTCGGAAGTGAGGGTTCGATTCCCTCCGGAGGTACATTTGAAAAGCTCGACATTTATGTTGAGCTTTTTTTGTTTAATTTGTTTTCATTCTTGCTAGGTGACTACTTTGGATGTGAAACCGTGCCACGAGCAAAGCAAAAAAACACAAAACAAACCCAAAAACGAAAGGGTAAATCTTACAAAAAACCAACTCATAAAAGTAAAAAACGATCCAACTCAATATTATGACTACAAAGCCTAATGACTATAATAAACGATCACTTTTATAAAAGTGATCAACTTTGGTTGCATGGCGCCAAAAAATAATCCCAAACCTTCTCTCGAAAGTTCGGGATATCCAATTTCAAACTATATCTAGAATTACTTACTTAGAAATCACAAATTGTTTAGAAACTAATTTATCTCCATCTTGGAAAATAACATTGTACATACCATTCTCAAAATGATCCAGTTGAAGCTGGAAAGTATTCGCTCCTATTTCAACTCGCATTTTTCTTTCCAATTTTACTTGGCCGAGAATGTTGACAATTTGAATTGAAATTTCTTTATCAGTTGTACTTTCGATTTGACCAAATAATTCTCCTGATGTTGGATTTGGGAAAAGCTTAATTAATGAAAATGAGGTCGTCACTTCATTTTGAGCTTCGAAACTTTGAGTCCCATTATCATTTAAATTATTAATTGGACAACCATTCACTCGAAGTTCTGCTAATGTCAGATAACCACTCCCTGCTCTTTGAACTCTGACATATCTCACTGGGACATTACTATTTGTAAACCAAAGTGAAGGTACGCTTGCCTGTCCTGGTATATAGGTTTCATTGTTAGCAGTATTCCTAGCTGTTGTCAAACTACTAGAAGTAAAAGGCGTAGCAGATGTCATCACATAAAAGTCATTTAAACGAGCTGTTCCTTCTGTTCTGTTGTAAATCTCAACGGAGAAAACATTAAATAATCCACCTAAATCAACTTGCCACCAAGCTTGATTTGATTCTGTAGTTACGGCAACAGAACCATTGTAATAATTACCATCGATGTTGCCATCAACAGCATTCGCTGCACCTGAATCGATGCCTCCAAAGTTTAATGTTGAGGATTGTGTCGCAGGTTTTTCGTTGGCAACATTGACAGGAGCAATACATCCACCTGAATCATCTACTATTGGCAAAGGAATTGCAAATACATTGTTGTTTTCATTGGTCTCTTGCACATTATTATCGTCATCTACTTTGATAATTAACCAGTAACTTCCTGGAGGAAAATTTGAAGGAATCGTGATTGCACCATTTACATTTGGTGTGGTTCCTGGTTGTGTGTTTCCAGTCCCAATGTTTCCTTCTTGTAGGTCATCCGATGATAATTGGTTATCTGCAGAAATATAGGTAGTAATATTATAAGATTGACTTGCTGTCTGATTTCCAGCATTTATCAAATCAAAAGTAAAACTAACAACATCTCCTGGTGATCCGGAATTTGATGAAAAATTGGCGATCGTCAAGTCGACACCAGTTCCTCCTCCTCCACCTTGAATAACAATAGGTATCCATTCCTCACAACTATTGGATTGTACACTCAAAAAATAAGTAGCACCGACTGTTAGGCCAGAAACTGACTCATTGTTACTACAAGGAGTGCCACTCCAAGGGTTGCAACCCCATACTGCTTGTGTATTTGAGTTGAATAATTTAGAATTCGCATCGCTCGTCAGTCCGGTTATGGTAACACCTCCATTGGATGAAGAAATGCTAACACTACATCCACCACCAACTGGAGTTCCTTGACAGGTACATCCATCTGATTGAATTTGATCATTGGTAGTATTGCTATTAAAATCATTGCAAGCAGAACCTGGCGTGGTCGGAAGTGCAGGATTGTTTGGTTGACAATCATCGGTATCACAAGTACCATCGCCATCAGCATCATCGCAACCGCCACCACCTTGGATAACAATCGGAATCCATTCCTCACAAGTAGCTGACTGAACACTTAAGAAATAAGTGGATCCAACATTCAAGCCTGTAACGATTTCATTGTTACTACAAGGACTTCCTTGCCATGGATTGCATCCCCAAACAACTTGTGTATTTGAAGTGAATAATTTTGAATTAGCATCACTTGTTAGACCGTAATCGAAACACCTCCATTGGATGAAGTAATATTGACATTGCATCCACCACCGTTACAAGGGGCACACGGTCCCCCACAATCTATCCCAGTTTCACCTTGATTTTGAATACCATCATTACAAGTTGGATTGGTACCTCCACCTTGTACAACAATTGGAATCCACTCATCACAGACATCAGACTGCACACTTACAAAATAGGTAGCACCTGCTGTTAAATTAGAAATCACCTCATTACTTGTACAAGGGGTTCCTTGCCAAGGATTGCAACTCCAGACCGCCTGAACATTGTTATTAAATAACTTTGCATTCTCATTTGAATTCAATCCGGTTATCGTAATACTGCCATTAGAAGAAGATACGGAAACACCACAATTTTGAACGGCTCCACTGGTCACAATCCAGGAAGTAGTTTCTACTGTGGAATAATTATCTAAACGAATAAATTCTGTTTCATCTTGGACTGTATAATTCAAGAAGTTATTACCAGCTATCAAATCGTTTGGAGAAATGGAAATACTAGCGGTATTGTTTCCAATAACCGTCCCATTGAGTGTCCAAGAAGATGTGAGTGTAGTTGGTGTGGGACGTAATTCATTTACAGAAAAAGTTGTTGGATTATCTATACTGACGGTTCCACTATTCGGGGACTTTGATTGTATCACATCGGTTAGTTCATGAATGCTTGTAGTGGCTTTTTCTCGGCAGACATCACAAAACCTCTGGGCTGAAACTCTCATTTTGCAAGTACTGCTGGGACGGTACCACTCTAATTGTGTGGCTGTACAACAATGTTGAACTACTCCAATATCTGTTTCAGGAGTCAACCAATTTTTCCATTTAATCAGTGCAGGATTAGATTCCATAGTAAGATTTGCACGCTCACTTGGAGAACTATTGTTATATTCGTCTTCCAATCTATGCATGGAATGACCAATTTCATGATTCATAATTTCTAATCCTTCTGGCCCATTGTAAGAAACAGCAATAGATCCTCCTGAACCTCCGCGGATTTCAGTGTTTACATATACTAGCAGTTCATCGTACATCGGAAAATTATCTGCAGCTACTGCAAAAACTTTGGAATTATCCACCGTCAACAATCGATGTATTCCGAATGAATCGAATGTTCCATCAAAATAAGTGTCCACTTCGACTGCTTCACCTGGGAAAGGTTCATCATCAGCATCGAAAGGATGATCGGCACCACTTTCGTTGGAAGGAACAAGGATTGCATAAACATTAAAGTGATTGGCGTATCGTTTATAAGGTTCATCATTTAAAATAAAATTGGCAAATTGGGTAACATCTTGTTCAAAGCCAGATAATTCGCTCTGAGTATATCCTTCACTGAGAAACACCAAATTTATTCTTTCTTCCGGCGGTCCGTTTTCGATAATGGGAACTACAGGAAATGTTTGACCACTAACATTATTGATCAGTGCTACCACTAAGAAAATGCGCACAATGATTTTTAGTTTTTTGGAATTCATAGTTAATTAATCTTTAATTGGTGAAGCGTTTTATTTTGATATTTTAAAAGAAGTAAACCAGCGGTTGCATCAACTTGAGATCTAAAAACTATTTCTTTTTTCAACCAATTTACTTCTTCTTCAGAACAAGCTCCATTATCATTTGGAAAGCGAATTATGTTGTTTAATGGATTTTCAGTTACCGTTTTTTGAATGAGTGACCCATCATTTGCTAACAATTCAATTGTAAATACATCATCATTGGAAATAGATATATCCTTTCGTTGTTTTAACTTCCCCTCTTTGATGACCTGTTTGTATACATTGGCTTGCATTTCTTTTTTATCATTTTGAAAAACTTCATAAATGACAAATAAGATATTTGCTCCATTTCTGTCAACAACAGCAATTGACGACTCTGGAATTTTTATGACCGATGAGTTGGTTAATTTTGAAGTATCCCGAGAACTACTGCAGGAAAGTGACAACAGTGTCAAAACTAAAAGAATGGGTAATATTCGCATAAAAGTAAGTTGGCTTCTTAATTTAAAAGTTTCAGTAGGTTCCATAGATTTTAGGTTAAAATTGAAAAAGAATTTTAACTAATTTGATGGCACTAATATATAAGATGTGGAAGAAACAAAATTACGTATGCATTAAGGCTGGCAACCTTTGTTTGAAATGCATTGTGATGAAATTTACAAATAAAACTCTAATAATTGCGGCTTTCTTATAAAGAATAACCGCAATTATAGAGTTAGATTTGTAAAATGTGTATAATTTCTTATTTCTTGAAGTAAAACATCTACTTAGAAATCACAAATTGCTTTGAAACTAATTTTTCTCCATCATGGAACATAACATTGTATAGCCCACTCTCATAGTTTTCTAGAAGTAGCTGGAAAGTATTTGTTCCAACTTCAACTTGCATTTTTCTTTCCAATTTTACTTGGCCAAGAATGTTGACAATTTGAATTAAAATTTCTCCTTCAGTTGAACTTTCGATTTGCGTAAATAATTCTCCTGATGTAGGATTCGGGAAAAGCTTCGTCAATGAAAATGGAGTCATCACTTCATTTTCTGTAGTCAACTCATAAGTAATATTTTCTGGCATTCCACCAGGTGGACAACCATTGACTCTTACTTCAGCCAACGTAACATACCCTTGACTAGCTCTTTGAATTCTGACATATCTTACTAGGTCTCCATTAGGAAAATTCCAAGTAGTTGGAGTACCAGCTTGACCAGCATAATATTGTTCATTATTAGCTTGGTTTCTTGCTGTTGCCAAATTATTTGAAGTAAATGGAAGATCAGCAGTAAGAATATAAAAATCATTCAATCGCGACTCTCCTTCTGTTCTATTGAATACTTCGATTGTTTCTATTTGATAAAAAGCGCCTAGATCTACTTGCCACCAAGCTTGTGACTCATTATTTGTCGCAGCAACAGATCCAGAATAGAAATTACCATTGGTATTTCCATCAACTGCTTTTGCAGCACTTCCAGTCACTCCGCCTGCTGAAACTGTCGATGATTGGTTGGTAGATTTTCCTTGCGCAACGTTTGACACATTGTCGCAAATACCACCACCACCGCCATTGGTAATTGTAAACAGACTCGCTTTTATGTTGTTATTTTCATTTGATTCTGCAATATTGCCGTTATCATCCACACTTAAAATGAGATAGTAATTTCCTGGTGACAAATAACTAGGAACCGTAATCGCGCCTGTGACATTGGTGGTTCCTATCGGTGTATTACCTGTTTGAATCGTTCCTTCCTGTATGTCATCACTACTATAAGTTGCATCAGTTGAGATATATGATTTGATAAAGTAACTTCCAGTTACATCAATGTTTCCTTGATTGGTTAAATCAAAAGTGAATGTCAATAATTGACCCGATGTACCTGAACCGATGTTAGGTGCTGTCGTTACAAGATCAGGGCCATTACCACCACCGCCACCTTGGATGGTGATTGGAATCCACTCATCACAAGAACTTGACTGGACACTTAAAAAATAAGTGGCTCCAACTGTCAAACCAGAAACTGTTTCTGTACCACTACAAGGATTACCATTCCAAGGGTTGCAACTAAAGGCAACTTGATAATTCGAAGAAAATAATTTTGTATTTGCATTGCTAGCCAATCCAGTAATTGTAACACCTCCATTTGAAGAAGTGATACTCACATTACATCCACCACCCACAGGAGTTCCCTGACAAGTGCATCCGTCAGATTGAATCTGATCATTGGTTGTATTAGAATTGTTATCATTACATGAAGTTCCAGGTGTTGTTGGCAAATTTGGATTGGTTGGTTGACAATCTTGAACATTACAGACACCATCTCCATCTGAATCAGTGCAGCCATCATCATCTTGTATAACAATAGGTATCCATTCATTACAAGTTGGAGATTGCACACTCAGAAAATAAGTAGCACCAACGATTAAATTGGAAACCGTTTCATTGTTGGAACACGGACTTCCTTGCCATGGATTACAACCCCAATATATTAAATCAACATCTGAATTAAACAACTTTGCATTTGCATTACTTGCTAAACCTGTAATGGTCACTCCACCATTTGAGGAAGTGATATTCACATTGCAACCAGTATTACATGGTGCACACGGCCCACCGCAATCGATGCCCGTTTCACCTTGGTTTTGTATTCCATCTGAGCAAGTAGCACCACCACCTCCACCTTGGATGGTGATCGGGATCCATTCACTACATCCACCTCCTTCTACACTTAAAAAATAAGTGGCTCCAACTGTTAAGCCAGAAACTGTTTCATTACTGGTGCATGGATTTCCGTTCCAAGGATTACATCCTTGCCAAACTATTTGCGTACTGGAATTAAATAATTTTGAATTGTTACTGCTATTCAATCCGGTGATTGTGACACCACCATTGGATGAAGTGATGTTGACATTGCAACCTCCACCACCTGGCTGGTATTCCCCATTAGAATTCAATTTTACAAGAAAAGTTGCATTACTAGTTGTTTTTCCACCGAAAACATAATCTCCCGAACTAAGTGGAGTGCCAGTTGTAAAGAATGATACTTGGCTAGGCAAATTATCTAAAACATTTTGATTTTGAGTTGTTCCATCAGCACCAAGTTTCAATGAATACTTATCACTTCCTGAATTTGTAGTTCCAACCACCATTACACCTCCGCCTGAAGCTGGAGTTAAAACATCAATACTAGTTGTAGCCTGAAAAATTTGACTGACATTCCAGCCTAACTTAGTACCATCAGAATAAATCTTAGTCACTATATCACTTGTATTAGCTGTTTGGTACCAAACACCACCATCAGCATCTGCTACCAGGTCAAAAGGAAATTTTGAAACACTGGCTGTGATAACATTTACGACCACATTACCTCCAGAAGTGATGCTGATCATAAAATAATTATTGATTGTATTAGCATTGTCGACGGATATCCAAATAGATTCATTATTACTTACAACACTATGTGCACCTCTACCCGGGTCGCCGCTGACAAATCCAAATTCAATATCTGTTTGCCAGATGATTTGACCAGATGATGGATTTATCCTTACTACCGTAAAGTCTGAATTCGCATTATTTAGATATCCAAATGTCAACATTAAATCACCATTTGAATATTCTTCAAACGTGTCAGTTCCGGTTGATTGACCATTAGGATTTTGGACGGTGAAATTATTTACCAATTGTTGATTTTGATTGTAATACCTGAATAAGCCTCCTGAATATTGCAAAAAATTCCCACTAGGAAGACGTGTATATGCCGTATTATTCAAATTTGACAATACATCTATTGATTGAAAATTACCAGCTGCATCTACATTCAAAAAGCTAGGTGGATTGTCTCCGGCCAATTTACCTTCTAAGCCAGAAGAGACTTCAGAGAGGTCTGTAATCAATGAATTGGTTTGTGAATAGGTTTCAAAAAACGATTGACCAATCATTATATTGGCGCAAAAAAATAGTAGCACGAAGAGTAAGGGTGCTTTTCTAGCAGTAAGTTTATGTAAACTCATAGTTTTTTAATTAAATGAAAGAATAATTTTTTATGCTGGGTTACTAACTGATATCAACTCAGTTTACACTGCTCTGAAATGCTCAGTTGGTGAACGGGAACTGTTAAACGAAATTCAACTATTATATCAGCTAAAACAATGACAATTTTTTAATTTTGTGCATATTAGAATTACTATTTCTCCCATAAAATTCTGTAATTCAACATGATATAGCAATTTTTAGTGAACATTAAAGCGCAAATATTTTAAATAATATAAAAATAAATTGCAATGTATCTCCACCAACACATTTGTAGTAAAAGTTGTTATTTGGGCAAAGCTGTTGTTGGAAAAAAATGATCTATCAGGCAAAAGGCATCTATAAGCGAAAATTAGTGTTCACTCAAAAGATTTTGTATTAAATTTTGTTCTAATACACCGAATTTTTAAAATTTCAGGTTTATTTAGACATTTTTTAGAAGTGAAGAGGGAGTGAATCCAAATTTTTCTTTAAAACAAGTGGTGAAATAGCTTGGGTCTTTAAAACCCACTTTGAAAGCCACTTGAGAAATATTTTCGTCATTTTGATGGAGTATCAAGTAGGCTTTTTCCAATCGCATATCTCTAATCAATCCCACTGCTGTTTTATTGACCAGGGATTTGATTTTTTTGTTCATGACATTTCGATTCATCCCGCAATGCCTCACGAGATCTTCAACAGTCAAGTCTTCATTAGCCAAATTATCCTGAATGAAATTGGTGATGTTTTTGAGGAAATCATCTTCAATTTCAGAAGTAGCATCTTCGTATTTGGTGGCTACTTTAATTTGTTGAATATTTTTGGACTGAATGGCTTTTATTTTTTCTTCTCTTTGTTTAACCCAAAAAAACAAACTACCTAAAATAATGGCAAATAATCCTCCACCTAATTTCATAAGGTTGCTCTGATATTGAGTTTTGTTTTTTAAATTTGCGATCTCAAATTCTTTGTTCTGAGTATCATACTTACTTTGCAACTCCATGAACTTCGCATCGGTTAGTTTTTTATCAAGTGTGTCTTGATGTTCCTCTAATTTCATCTTAGTTTCATAAGCAGCTTTGTAGTCTTCAGCTGCTAGGTAATACAGGTGTATCGAAAGGAGATAGTCGTGATTTAATTGGCTATCTTTAGTCTCATCTAAAATTTTCTTTCCCGCCTCTATTTGTTTTTTTGCTTGCGGAACCATTTTCTTGGCTGAATAAGCGTTTGCCAACCCAAAACGCAAATGTGCACATATTGCTGGATTATGATTGATCGCATCGCTAAATAGGTTGTCGCTTAGCAACTGGATCGTAGAGTCAGGTTGCACTAGCTTATTGAATGCATTGACCTTGAACCAAAGATAACTATAGAAATGGTTCTTTGATTTTTCAGGATCAATTAATGAAAGTGCTTTGTTACAAAATAAGAGTGTAGAATCAAATTTAGATTCTGATTGATAATTTTGAGCAATCATTGCAAAGCAGTTTGCACGGCCAATTTTGATGCCCCCTTTCAGATAAGTTTCTTCCGCTTCTAAAAATTGTTGTGTTGATTTAGAATAAAAACCTTGGTCTCCATAATAGGCAGCCATTCCCCACTTAGCATCCGCCTGTAGATTATATTTTTCATCGCCTTCCACTTTTTTTGAAAACTCAAAAGCTTCTTGAAAACATTTAAGACTTGTATGCATATCTCCCTTGTTTTGCGCAATTAAAGCGCTTACAAAAGCAAAATCTCCTAAATGGAAAGCAACTTTAGTTTCGGATAAAGCAGCATCTTGAAGTTCAAGTTTAGCTTTTTCTAACAAAGAACTTGCTTTTTCCAAATCATGTTGAATTAATCGAATACAATACTCTTTTAATGTGTGGTACTTTGTTTCGACAGGTTCAATCAGATAGGATTGATAGAGACTATCAATAAATGGTGATTGACAAATAGCAAAAGTGTTGAATAATAGAATTACAAATATTATTAAACTTAGTTTTCTTTGGTACATAGTATGAGCATAAGGGAGCGTCTTTCGGTGTGACATTATACATTTAATCCGAAAGATCAAGTAGTTTAAAATTTTCAAATAGCTACAATATAATTCTAAGTTTTTGGAAATCCAACTGATTTTGATTGTATCAACATACTGAAATCATGGTTGGTAAAATAGTTGGACTACTACCGCTATCACGTCAGACTGAGCGAAAATACTCGTTCGAGATGAGAGGTTAGAAACCTTCATCTCGTAACACACACGGTATTCGAGCAAAAGGTTTCTAACCTCTTTGCTTTGGGAATTTTCGCACAGTCTGACGTAGTAGTCCAACTAAGTAGAAATGTTTAAGTGCATTTCAAAATGGGGTTTGTTTTTTTAATACATAGACAACTGCCCGCTATTGATTACCCCCTTTTCAATATCGGAGATTCGATAAAAGTAATGTCCATTCTGAATATTTTTGTTGCGCTGAAACTTAAATTGTTGACCGTAAAATTGTTGTTGTATTAGCAATTTCCCATTTAAATCATACAATTCAAAAAGTCCATTTTCCAGATGAAGTCCATCGAATTTAAACCAGGTAAAATCCATAAACGGATTCGGAAACACCTCGATTTTAGCGGATGGAACAATCGGGTTTTGAGTGGAGACTTCTATAAAATTTTCTCCAACGGTATGCAGCGTTTCATTGGTCATGATAACGTCATTGAAATCAAAATAAATTCCTGCATCATTTCTTATTTGTGTACCGTTAGGTAAATCAGGTTGCTGCGATAAGAAGAATTCTACAAATCCATTTGAAGCATCAAAGTTAGTGATACTATCCGGCAACATGATTGAGGCGAATTCGATGCGTAAAACATTGCCATCTACAATCGACCATTCATAATCATGACTTGCTGAACCAACTCTTAAGGTTGTTATATCTAATTCAGGAGCAATGGTATCTAACAATACAACTGTGAAGGCAGTATCAATTCCTGTGTGTTGAAAACGTATTAGATATTCTATATCCGTATTTTCGGGAATATAATGTTCTGTTCCATACCCAATTGGGAATCCTTCACTATTATTTGAATTATAACCCAGACTTGTGGTTCGGCAATCTATATCCGTAGCTGGGTTGTTATCGCCCAACGAATATTGATTGACATATCCGATACTGAATTCTCCGTTTGAATCCTCACCACAACCTTCTATCCAAACTCTGACAAATGGATCACCGGGAGCAAATTCTTCTTGCATAGCTTCCAGTATATAGGTCGAACCATTGGCAGGGAATTTTTGGATTTCTTCACCCTGAACATCCAAAAAGTATTGTCCTTGATTGAGCATTAAAGCATCTTCAATGATAATAAAGTTTCGGGCAGAAGTCATGATATCACTTCCGGTATTTGTCAACGTAAACACAATACTATCTCCATCACATGCTACATCGCCTTCTACAAATGCACCATTCCACATTGGATCGGGAATGCAATCTGCATTTGGAAATATTTCGGACTCAATACAAACCGTTTTTTGTATTTCTGTATCGCAATCAATTAAGAAATTAACTTGAAAAGCACCACATTCACCTGTTGGAATATCTCCAATTGCAAAAGAATAAGTATTGCCATCTTGACTTGTCAACGGAATGGTGGAATTGACATAACTCAATTCATCATCAACAGTTACCTCAACATATGCATCTGTTGCCGTAATAGTCCCTTCATTACAATAATTGACATAGAAAGTGTTGTTATCGAGGCAAGGTCGTGCCACTGGAATAATAGATTGTACTGCCATTACAGGACAATCAACTGTCGAGATAACTGGAAAATATCTTTCAAGTTGTGCATTTTCAACAATTCCTACAAGTATATTGTTATCACATACTTCCCAAAGCGCATTCGGGGGATAAACAGTGAAAGTATAAACACCTATTGGGAGACTCAGTAAATAATTGCCGGTAGAATCGGTAACTCCATAGTGTGTTTCATCCGATACATTATTGGTGGCAGAAATGTACCAATTGTCGAGACTTTGCATATTCGTGGTATCACAATTTCCAGTAATATCGAAACCAATATTTCCAGATACTTGTTGATCATAAACATGTCCTGATGAATTTGCACGAAAGAAATAGGTTCGTTCGGTTGTTCCACCGAACGGTACTCTAAATTTGGTAAGACCAATTACTCCGTCGTCTGATGTTGGTACGATTGCATATCCCCATTCTATTTCATCAATATTCATGTCTCTTTCCCAAACAACTTCTCCTTCAAAATCAGTTTTTACCAATAACAGGTTACCTTTTTCAAGTATGATTTCATTATATATTTGGCCAACACTAATATAGCCATCACTGACGGGCACCTGATTCCACATTTGGTGGAAATATGGGCTTGGTGAGGTAATATCCTTAGTCCAAAGTATCGTTCCGTCACTATCAAGCTTCCCTTGCATAAAGGTTCCTTGAGGAGTTGGGGCTCTCACAGAAAATATCATGTAAGTATCATCTGGAGCTAATTGAATATAGAAACTAAAGGAAGGAGGAATGTTGGATAGATCTGTTTCCCAAATTATCTCGCCATCATTGGACATTTTAAAAGCACCTGCGCCGATGCTAGGGAGGATCCCTGTTCCTACAAAATCTCCTTCAGGGGTCATTATTAAATCTCCAAGAATAATATCCAATTCAATTTCTGTGACAAAATTCAAATCTAAATCATACTTTTGAATCAATGATGAATTGGCAAGATAGACGTGGTTGTCATTGGAAATAATGAGGTTTGTAAATTGCGGAACGTCAAGATTGTTACCAAAGTCGACAAAAGTTGAAGCGACTTCATTTAAATCAGCATCTAATTTAGAAAAATGAGTAACCTCTTCACTAGATGCAGGATCGACCTTCCCTCTTAAAATGTAGTAACCACCATCAGGCGAACCGAACACAGCGTGGCCATCAGGATGTATCTCATCAGAATATTTTTCTAACGAAATGGTATTTCCGAATTCATCAAATTTTATCATGTATGCACCTGGCTCCGTTCCAGAACCTAGACCATTTTCCGCCATTAAGGCAGAAGCATAATTACCATCAGCAGTTTGTGTGACTCTTTCACCAGAAAGCAAAGTATTCCCTGGAAATTTTTTTACCCAACCTTGGGCGAAAGCATCGCCACAAGTAGAGATGATAAAAAGTAAGATTAGTATTTTTTTGACCATTACGGGAATTTGAAAATTAGCGGAAGGGGGCACTTACTACAAATATCAATGAACCAGCCCAATAATTCAATAACAATAATTTGATTTTGTGCAGATAAGATATTTATATTTAGATATAATAATTTGAAAATCAGATAATTGAATATATTATTTGTGCAGATTAAAGATCAAACTATGGCCAAACAAAATTATAAGCTTTACAATACCTTGAGAAAACTTGAAAGAGAAGAAGTATGGCAGGTAAAAAAGTTGTTGCAATCCCCATTTTTTGTTTTTAGAAAAGACGTTGGAAAACTCTTCAACTGTCTTTACCCCTATGTATTGAAAGATAAAACATTTCCTTCTAAGGAACGTGTCTTCGCAAAGGTTTTTCCTCAAAGAGCTTTCAATGATGGATTGCTAAGAGGAGTTATGAGCGATCTTTTTGAATTGATTGAAGAATACTTTTTAATCATGCAACAACGAAAAGATACGATTCAGACTCGTAATCGATTGGCGGAAATCTATCGGAATCGAGAATTGTCAAAATGCTATCAAGGGGTGATAAAGAAGACAGAAGAATTGTTGGAAAAATATCCGCAGCGAAATGAATTTTATTACCGCCAATTATTAGATTTTCAAAAAGAGAAAATACAATTCGAGTTGTTGAATCAACGTACTAAATCATTCAATTTGGATGAAGTTGCTGAGACAATGGATATACTTTATTTAATGCAAAAACTGAAGCACACTTGTATTCAATTTACACATCAAAAGCTTTATAAGACCACCTATGATTATGGCATCTTATCTAATTTACTAGACCTGATCGATCTTGAAAAATATTTGAAGATACCTGCCATCGGAATTTACTATTACTGCTATTTATTTTTGACAGAAGAGGATGGTGACGAATATTTTCAAAAGTTCAAAGAGGTACTCTTTCAGCATAGTGATCATTTTGATCAAAGTGAAATTAAAATATTACACTTACATGCTATTAATTTTTGCATTGGTCAAGCCAATCGTGGGAGATCTCAATTTAGAGAAGAGATATTAGAGTTGTACAAAGATGGCTTAGAAACCGGGTACTTAATCGAAGATGGTCAAATTTCTCGCTTCACTTATAACAATATAGTTGGGGCTGGAACTTCTCTTAAAGAATTTGAGTGGTCTCAAAGTTTTATTGAAGATTATGCATCATTGCTGGATGATGATTACAGAGACTCCACCGTGAGTTTTAATATGGCGAGATTAGAGTATAGTCGAAAAAATTATAAAGCGGCATTACTGCATTTACAGAATACAGAATACGAAGATGTCTTAAATACAATTATCGCCAAGACCATGGTTTCGAGAATCTATTATGAAGAAAAAACTATTGACGCATTATTGTCTCATCTTGATAGTTTTCAAATTTACATCCGCAGAAAAGATGTCAGCGATTTTTATCGAAAAAATGTTTTGAACAACATTCGTTATTTGAAAAATTTGGTTTCATTGACTGGAGATAAAAAGCAGATCAATTCATTGAGAAAAGAGATTGAAAATGAAGCGGTTTTGACGGAAAAATCTTGGTTGTTAGATCAATTGAATGAACGATGAAAGAAGGTTATAACAATTCATTTACAAAAAAATTAAGGCTTTCATCCTAACTATTTAGCAAAACAAAAAGTGGCCAAACATATAAATAATTAGCATGACTTTTTTGTATTCAACATAGCGCCTTTCTATTCTACTCCTTAACCCGTCCATTCTCATCCATATTCTGCAAATAATAAGCTTTCTTATCCGGCTTCAAAGGACGTTTAAACCAATAAGGTCTACGCAAACCATCAGGACCAGGAGCAGGTCTTGTCAATTTTAGCCATTCTTTATAATTCTCATGAGATTTATTGGTGTCAACAAAAATGTCTCCATATTTATCACCAGTATGAGGACGTTCGATTCTTACACGTTGATGCCAACAATGCATTCCCGAAATTGGGTCTGGGTGCACTGCATGTGTAATGTTTTGATGAACACCACCATCTGACCAAAAAATCCGTTTACTATCATCATCATCACTATCAAAAGGTTTGATACCAGCAACCGTTTCCATTTTCCAACCACCATTTCCATCGTTATTAATGTTGACGGTATTGGTGGCCCAACGATTGCCTTCATCTTGTTTCCGTCTCCATCGACCTAGGTGATGCGAGCAAGCGATTACACCTGGCTTCATTCCTTGAGTTACCCAGACTTTGTCAATAAAATATCCAATATCTGTATTCAATCGCACCAGGTCCCCTGTTTTAAAATTCCACCGTTGTGCATCATCAGGATGCATCCAAATTGGATTTCTATTGGAAATTTCCACCAACCATTTAGCATTACCAGAACGCGAGTGAATCAAAGTAGGTAATCGGAATGTTGGTAACAATACATATTCGCCTTTTTCCTTGTCTAATTTTTCATTATGGATATGGCTCTTAATATAAGTTGGAATGGCATATTCTTCCCATTTCCAATCGGCTAATGTTTGAGAGTAAAATTCATTTTTACGACTTGGTGTTGGGAATCCTACATATGGAGTTCCGTTGACCATCACGCCTATATCTTTTCCATCTTTACGAATTACTTTTGATTTTTCGTCAAATTCAGCCCCATTAAGTTGTTCTTCGGAAAGCTTGAATTCGTGTTTGGAATAACTATGTTTTTCAACCTCGAAAGCACCGTGTTTTTTCATGTAATCTAGCTCCGTCAATCCTTCTTTTTGGGCAGCTTCCGTTAGTCCTTTTGTATTTTCAAAAATATATTGGTAATACTCATCAATCTTAATTTTTTGACCAGGACGATAGGGTGACTCAAAATGTTTTCGGATTCCCAAACTTCCATCTGGGTCAATTCTCCAACTTAATTCAATCCAAAATTCATCTTCTTCCCATACCTCTCCCGGGTTGGTTTCATAAGTAAATTCTACTTCTTTTCCAGCACGACGAGCGGCTTCTCGTAACACAGGTTGCCGAAATGCAATCCACATTCCAGAATGTGTTGCATAACTATTCAAGTCATGTCGTTCTGCAGAATGTCCCATTGGTAAAACATAATCAGCAAAAAATGCAGTTTCATTCCAAGTTGGTGTCATAGCTGCATGCAAACCAAATTTTTCTTCATCTATATAAGCTTCCATCCATGAGAAACCATCAGGATAAGTCCATACGGGATTGAAAACTCTGGAAAAATAAACATCTAATTTACCTCTACCCTCTTTTAAGAAATGTGGCAGCAAGAAACTCATTTCAAACATCGCTAATGGATACTCATCTGGAAAATGCATATTGTTCCAAAACTTTTGTCCTGGAGGTGTGGTATGGAATTTGGGTTTAAATTTATTCCAACTATTCGGAGAAGTTCCTCCAACAGTACCTACACTTCCAGTGAGTACATTTAAAAAATGTAAGCATCGAGACACACACCAACCTCCTAAATTTCCACTTGCTGCACTCCGCCAATTATGAGTAGCAAACTTCTCCCCTGCTTCTCCAATTTTGATCGCACATTCTCTTATCATTTCAGCTTTTACACCACTTTCTGCCTCTGCCATTTCAGGAGTATATTCAACATACTCGCCGGTCATTTTTTCAATATAATTTTCAAATGTAATTGGGGTGTTAGGATGACGTTTTTCTAGATAGGTTTCCCAATTGGTCCAATTTTCTAAGAAAGGTCGATTGTACAAACCTTCTTCTAGAATAATTTTGGCCATTGCTAACAGCACCGCTGCTTCTGTTCCGGGATAAGATGGCATCCAATAGTCAGACATGCTTGCAGTATTGGACAAACGTGGGTCCATTGTTGCTAATTTCGCCCCTTTCATTTTTGCTTCAATAATTCGCTGTGCATGTGGATTGAAATAATGTCCACTTTCTAAATGCGCAGAAATTAGAAGAATAAATTTAGCATTGGCATGATCTGGTGAAGGTCTATCATATCCATACCAAACATTGTAACCTAATCGTGCACCAGAAGAACAAATATTGGTGTGAGAATTGTGTCCATCAACACCCCAAGCTTGAATCACTCGATTGGCATAACCTTCATGTCCGGGACGACCAACATGATAGGCAATTTGGTTGTGTCGATCTTCTTGAATGGCTTTTCGCATTCTTCCTGCGATATCGTCCAGTACTTCATCCCAACTTACTCTATCCCATTTTCCGTCACCTCTTTTTCCTGCTCTTTTTAGTGGGTATAAAATTCTGTCTGGGTCAGTAATTTGATTGATCGTTGCTGGACCTTTAGCGCAGTTTTTTCCACGACTTCCTGGATGATATGGATTTCCTTCAAACTTTCGAATTTCATTGGTGTCCTTATCCACATAAGCAGTCAGACCGCAGGCACTTTCGCAATTAAAACAAGTAGTAGGAACGATCGTATAATTCCTTTTGACTTTTCTAGGATGTGCTTTTGCTTCGTATTCTGTCCAGTCGTCCCATTGCTCAATCGGTGGATAATCCGTTAATTTATTCGGCTCCGTTAACCTTTCTATAGGCGCTTGATTATCTGTTTCATGAAGGTTTTGAATCAATCCTATTTTCTCGGCAATTCGTTCTATTAATGAAGGTTTATGTTTTGACATTATTTATTCATTTTGAATATCCACTTATTTATAAAAAATTGTGTGCACATTACTAAGATTTTCTAACTAATTATAACGCAACCAAGACTGATTTAACTTAAAGGGATTCTTTGAGGAGCTTCCACCCAAATATCTTCTGTAAACCAAATTCCTAGTAATACCAATACACCCGCAGCAGCCAATACGACAGAACCACTACCTCCAAACAATAAAATTAACATTGGAATTACATTTCCTACAATCAATACACCTATCCAGAACTTATTTTTATATTTTCCTTTCAAAATCATATCCACCGTACGTTTTGCATCTTCTGTAGGGTGTGTAATCGTCAATTCCATCAACATTGTAAATAAATTGACAACAACTCCCACCAACAAAACTATTTTCAAAAATGGCAACCAGTTTGTTCCATTAACAACCAACAAAGAAGTGATACCAAATACAGCAGCTCCCGCCATAAAACTATGTACTAACATATGAATTGCAAGTGTTGGACTTTGCCAAAAATCTCGTCCTTTTGCTTGCGCAAAAAGAAATGCAGTATAAATAGCTACGACAACTGCAGTGATGGCTGTCAACCACATTGCGACCGAGAATACTCCTGTCCAATCAAACCAAGCGGCCAATCCCAAAAAGGAAAGAAGTCCACCATATATTGTAATGGCATAACCACCTTTCACCAACCAGGAACCCCATTGCGGACGTAACAACACATTTAAGAATCGATCTGGTCTGTCCAAATCCATAATTAATAACACACCAGTTACAGCCAAAAAGAAAACACCTACGCCAAGTCCAATCCAAAGTATCATTGGATTGACAATTGCAAATCCAAATGCCCAAGCTAAAAATGGAACCAAAAATGCCCCTGCTGAAATCGCTTTTGTCCACACGTATGCAGATACTTCCCATCCCCATAAAATTCCTTTATCTGCTACATCGTAAGTACGCGTTGCTTTTCCTTTATTGACAGGTTTGTTTTTCCCCATTAAGACATCTATGGATTTTTCAGGTCCATTATTTGCTAAATCATTTGAAGTCGTTCCACCATCTTGTTGTAAAAGTGCTGTTACAACATCCCCATTTGAGAATGCCATTTTTTCAGCTTCTTTCGCGAAATGACCAACCCCCATCGACTGTGAACTCCAGAAATAAGCATCTGATTTTTCTGTTGCTGTAGGGTTTAAAGAAGATTCATCTGCGTCGATGTAAAAGAGGTTTGGAACGGTTCCTTTTTCAGGTTTTCGTACCTTGACTTGCTGACGAGAAAGTAGTTGAGTTATTTCAGAATTGGGATCTTCCATGTCGCCAGAAATGATGGCATGCTCTGGGCAAACATTTACACAAGCAGGTTCCAAACCAACATCAACACGATGTGCACAGTAGTTACATTTTGCGGCGGTACTTGTTTCAGGATCGATATATAATGCGTCGTAAGGGCAGGCTTGCATACAAGATTTGCAACCAATACATCTATCTTTATCAAAATCAACAATTCCATCATCACGGAAATACAGTGCTTCTGTAGGACAAATTTCAACACATGGCGCGTCTGTACAATGGTTACAACGCATGACAGAAAATAAACGGCGTGTGTTTGGAAACTCCCCTTTTTCCACTTGCTTGACCCATGTTCGATTTACGCCAACTGGAACTTGATGCTCCGATTTACAAGCAGTCGTACAGGCATGACAACCAATGCATTTACGATTGTCAATTACAAATCCGTATTTCATTTAAGTTGATTTTTTGTTTTCCGCGAATCTATTTAATAGATTATTTTACAAGCATATTGCAATGCTCTAATATATGAATGAAGTTTCCTATTTTGTAATTTTTGTACATTAATTTATTGAAATAGGCTTTAATTCTAAAATATTTAGCTGTTGTTTTTTTTAATTTTTGAGCTGTTTACTACAGCTTTAAGTTTTGGTAAATAAGTTGCCACTTGCCTGATAAAATTAAGTTCACCAAACTATTAAAAAAGGCTTCTTACCAAGAATGATAAGAAGCCTTTTTATCGATAAATGAGAAATGATTTGTTTTATTTTTTCAAAGTAGAAGGACAAACAAAATCAGAAGTTGGAATTTCCGAAGCTGAAATATCATCATACTTTCCCTGTACATTTACCAATTTTTCAAAACCTCTTGCTTTTAAAATCGATGCAGCAATTGTTGATCGGAACCCACTTCTGCAATGCATATAATACTTTTTATCCTTACTGATTTCGCTCATACTATTATTCAAAGCACCTAAAGGAAGATTTTGCGCGTTTTCAACTTGTTCCGCAATAAATTCAGTTGGCTTTCTAACATCAATAATGTTTAATTCGTTAGAGAATTCTTTAGCAAATGTATCAACGTCAATTGTTTCGATTTTATCTATCTCACGATTTTCATTTATCCATGCTTCGAAACCTCCTTCTAAATACCCAACTGCATTATCATAACCAACTCTAGCCAATCTTTTTACAGTTTCAGTACTTTTTCCTTTTGGTGCAACTATTAAAATTGGCTGCATCAAATCCGGAATTAATTCTCCTACCCAAGGGGCAAAGCTACCATCCAATCCAATAAAAATAGAATTAGGGATAAATCCTTTTACAAACTCTTCTTTAGATCGAACATCCAAGATCAAAGCATCTGTTTCATTAGCAACAGATTCAAATGCACGAGGAGTAAGGGCATTAGCACCACGTTTCATAACAGTGTCTATACTTTCATACCCCATTTTATTAAGTGCTGCATTTTTTTGAAAATAATTTGGTGGAGGCAACAATCCATCGGTTACTTCTTTGATGAATTCTTCCTTTGTCATGTCTGCTCGGAGTGCATAATTGGTTTTCTTTTGGTTGCCCAAAGTATCCCAAGTTTCTGAGCTCATATTTTTTCCACAAGCTGAACCGGCTCCGTGAGCAGGATAGACTAAGACATCATTTGACAATGTCATTATCTTGTTACGTAAACTGTCAAATAACCAGCTAGCCAATTCTTCTTTAGTCAATTTTCCATTTTTTTGAGCCAAATCTGGACGTCCAACATCACCGATAAACAAAGTATCACCAGTAAAGATTGCATAATCTTTTTCCTTCTCGTCTTTCAATAGGAAAGTGGTGCTTTCAGGAGTATGTCCAGGCGTATGCAAAACTGTAAATGAGACATCACCCAATTTGAATACTTCACCATCTTTAGCTAGGTGCTTTTCAAATTTTGTTTCTGCTGTAGGTCCATAAATAATTTTGGCACCCGTTTTTTTTGCTAAGTCCAAATGACCAGAAACAAAATCAGCGTGGAAATGAGTTTCAAAAATATATTTGATTTTCACCCCTGCCGCTTTTGCCTTAGCAATGTAAGGTTCTGTTTCACGGAGCGGATCAATAATAGCTGCTTCACCATTGCTTTCAATGTAGTAAGCTCCTTGTGCAAGACAGCCCGTATATATTTGTTCTACCTTCATTATAAATTTATTTAGTGGTTCTATAATTTTAAATTCAATTCAAAGTTAGTGCTTTTAAGAATGCTCATCTGTGATATATATCACTTTTAGAAAATTTAGTAGCGGTCTTCAAATCACTAAAATATACATTAAGCTTGATGTTTTACAATTTCAAAACAAACCTATATTTTTTAAGTTCAAAATTGGTGGAATTAGCAATTTAAATAACAAATAATTAGCTGTTCTTAATAGCAATTCTATTTTTTATTTTCATCTGTCTGAATTGCATATTCCAAATATTGATTCTCTTCTTTTTTGTCAAAACCGTTAATAGCATGTTGGATTCGGAAAAAGAAATTCTTTTCTCCAAGACTGTCAACTACACCTGCTCTGTGTAATATATCTCTAATAGGTCCTTTTACGCCCACCAAACAAAATCTCAATTTTCGATCCTTACAAAAATCGATCAACGCTTCTATTGCATGAACGCCACTGCTGTCCATACCGTTCATACTATCTGCATCAAGAATAACTAGTTTGAGCTGATTTCCTTTCGCTAAGATTTCTTCTTGAATTTTTTCTGTAAAATAATTCACATTAGCAAAATATAAACGAGCATCGAATCGGAAGATCAGAATCTCATTACGTATTTCTAAATGGTCAAAACGATCGATATTTTTGTAGTGTGGTTTTCCTGGAATTTTGCCTAATACGGCAGTATGCGGTTGAGTAGTACGAAAAATTATCAATGCTAAAGAAAGGACCACACCAATTAATATTCCTTCTTCTATTCCAAGTGCAAGTGTTCCTAAAAATGTAATCAACATCATTGCAAAATCTCCTCGATCGGTGTGCCATAGATGCTTTGCTTCTTTGAAATCTATTAGGCCAAAAACTGCTACCATGATAACAGAAGCAAGAATAGCTTTGGGCAAATAATAAAAAAGTGGCGTCAAATATAACAATGTTAATGCAATTAGGCTTGCACTGATGATAGAAGCCATTCCAGTCTTTGCACCTGTTTGGTCATTGACAGCAGTTCTAGAAAATCCACCCGTTGTTGGAAAAGCCTGGAAAAATGAACCACCAATATTTGCCATTCCCAATGCGATTAATTCTTGATTAGGTACTACTTGATAGTTTTTATGTTTTGATTGAACGGCTTTTGCAACCGCTATACTTTCCATAAAACTGACAAACGAAATAGTGACTGCAATAGGAAAAAGTACTTTGATATTTTCTAAATCAAACTTTGGAAAGCTTAGTGTTGGTAATCCTTTGGGAACCTCCCCAACAATTTTTACACCTTGCTCAAACCAACCAAAACTCCAAACGGCTAAAATTCCAAACACAACTGCTAACAATGGTCCTGGAATTGGAAGCTTCACTTTTTTAACAAAAAGAATCAAACCGATTGCAACAAGACCTATTGTCATGGTCTGAAAATTCACTTCACTAAAATTTGAAAATGCATGACCAATGATTTCATGGATATGATTGCTTCTTGGAATGTTGATCCCCAACAAATGTTTGAGTTGACTAAATCCAATAATTAAAGCAGCTGCTGAAGTAAAACCTGCAATGACAGGATGTGATAAAAAATTCACTAAAAATCCAAGTTTAAAAACGCCCATCAACAATTGTATAATCCCAACCATAAAAGCTAACAAAATGGATAATTGAACAAATTCTGAACTACCTGTTTCTGCCACTGTCCCAACTCCCGCAGCTATTAATAATGCGACCATAGCAACAGGTCCAACTGCCAATTGACGAGAAGTCCCAAATATTGCGTACAAAATCAGAGGAATAATAGAAGCATACAAACCATAAATTGGAGGCATTCCAGCTAACATCGCGTAAGCCATTCCTTGAGGAATTAACATAACTCCTACTGTCAACCCAGCTACCAAATCACCTTTAAATTGCGTAGTATTATATTTAGGAAGCCATTCAAAAATGGGTATGTATTGTTCCAAATTCATATTCTTTTTTTACAAAAGAGCTACTTTTTTTGAACATTGGATGTGATAGAAATCACAGAAGCACTATTTTATTTCGTTCTAAAGTAATCACACCATTTTTTTCCAACTGCTTTAATAACCTTGAAATAGATTCTCGTGAAGCATTTAAATCATCTGCAATTTCTTGATGGGTTGAAATGATAATCTTTGAATTATGAGCCTCTGCTTTGGTTAACAAATATTTCAAAAGACGTTCATCCATCTTTTTAAAAGCTATACTGTCTAATGTTTTAATCATTTCTTGCATTCTGCTATCATAAGATCGCATCACAAAATTCTTCCAACTTTGATATTTCGACATCCATTCATCCACATATTTTAGTGGGATTGCAATGATTGTAGAATCCTTTTCTGCAGTGGTACGAATATCACTTTTCTTATCCATCATGCAACAGGAAAAAGACATCGAACAGGTTTCTCCAGCATTTAAATAATATAGTAACAATTCTCTTCCGTCAGCTTCATCTTCACGCACGACTTTGATCGACCCTTCAATAAGCAGTGGGACCGCTTTTACATAACTTCCAAAATTTAAAATAACTTGACCTTCTTCAAATGCTCTAATAATTCCTACTTCTGCAATTTCGTTTTGCAAACCTAATTCTGAAAAGTCAGGAAAGTGTTCGCGTACGAGATCAAATATTTTTTGATTATCTGTTTTCATTTGAGCATACTAATTTTCAAGTTTTTGATTATTTTTTTGAGTTAGCTCTTTTATGTAATTGGGTCTATATTTTATATTCGCATGAATCCATAATGTACGAGAGATTCTAAAAAGCCAAACAAAAAATATAATGGAAACAAAAAACAGGAGCGCAAATGATTGATTTAAATTCCAATCAAATACTAATATTAAAATCGAGCAAAGCACCAAAGAAATTCCACCCCAAATCGCATACGATACATACATTGCTCCATAGTAGAAACCTGGTTCAGGGCTAAAATTCATCGAGCATTCTGAGCACCGTTCTCTCATTTCAAAAGACTTATCAAATGAAAAAATGGTTGTATCAAATAATTCTCCCTCTCTACATCTTGGACACTTCATTTCATAAATACTATTAAAAAGTGTTGGATTAATTTTTGCCATATTTACCTCACTTTTAGAATCCATTTTAGTTTATTTTTTATCGTAATACTATTATTACTAAGAATATTTTTCATCACAGAAAAAATTAAAACATATTAACTTATGAAGCTTGTTTCATATAATAAACCAAAATAAAAGCACCTTAATTAAGGTGCTTTTATTTTGAAAAGAAGTGCTATTACATATTGCACTTGCAGTCTTCCAGACATTCGATAATCATCGATACATCTTTTTCTTTTAAGGAGTAATATACACTTCTCCCTTTTCTCTTCGCAGCCAATATACCTTTCAATCTCATGTTTTGCAGATTATGAGATGTCAAAGATTGTTCTGTCCCAAGCATTGTACAAATTTCAGAAACAGATAATTGAGGATGTTGTTCTAGTAAGTGAACAATTGCCAAGCGCATTGGATGAGCTATTGTTTTTAAAATAAAAGCGATGCGCTCCAATTTTTCAACTAACTCTTCATTCATTATATTTTTAACCTCCATACAACAAATATATGAAAGTATGTTCATAACTCAAAGAGTTGAAATAGAGGAAAAATTAAATTGACCATTGTGACACAAATCACATAAACTATAAAATAGGAGCTTTAAATTTGTAAAAAAAAGAGATGCTTTCATTCATTCAAAACTTATTTAAAAAAGAAAAATTGAATTACCAAGATTTAAAATCACGTGATGCAATCATTATTGATGTACGAACGCCAGAAGAATTTGCAAAAAGGCATGCGGACCATTCTATCAATATTCCATTGAATGAAATCAAGAATCACATCGAAGAAATTAAGCTGCACCATAAACCAGTTATTATGTGTTGCCGATCAGGAGCAAGATCTGGAATAGCAACCAAAACATTGATAAATGAAGGAGTCGAAGTCTATAATGGTGGGAGCTGGAAACAAGTGCAAGCGGAAGTGAATGATTAGGGAATATATAACTTTTGTATTTTAGCAAAAACATCTTCAATGGAAAAAGACAACTCTTGCAAAACACCTCGATGGAGAATGCTTAAAAGTCAATTAAATAATTTGACTTCGAAAGAATTTGCAACGGCAGTAACTTCATTAAAGGATATTGTTATAATTGATGTTCGTACAGCAGTGGAATATAATTCTGGACATATTTCGAACTCAATAAATATGGATTATTTGGCTGATGATTTTTTAGTAAAATTAAATCAATTGGCAAAGGATAAAAACTACTTTATTTATTGTCGTTCAGGAAGGAGAAGTATCCGAGTTTGTACTTGGATGCGTAATGGAGGTTTTGATAACCAGAATATTTACAATTTAGATAAAGGGTATCGTGATTGGTTGATACATTTCCCAAATAAAAAAACAATAAAAAAACGATAACCTGATTTTTCAAAAAAAGAATAATGAAATACTTCATTTCGATATATATTTTCGCAACTGTATTGTTTTTAGCTGCATGTGAACAAACCAATTCTCCTGCTAATAGAAATGTGGAAGCCAAAAATACAAATGACCTTTACATAGCAAAAGGTAAAGAAATTGCTTCTTCAACATTTGTAACACTCAGTAGTAATCTTCAAAAAGCGATGAAAGCAGGTGGTGTTTCAAATGCTATTAACTATTGCAATTTAAATACATCGCCTATCGTAGATAGTCTTGCAAATCAACATCAAGCAACCATTAAGAGAACATCTCTAAAAATCAGAAATCCTAACAATATCCCTACTCCATCTGAATTGACCCAACTTCAGTTATACCAGAAACAAACAGAAACAAATAAAAAATTAAAACCGGTCATCAAAGAAAAGAATGGACAAATCTCTTTTTATGCACCAATACATGTGATGCCTGCCTGTCAAAAATGTCATGGTAAAATAGGGAAAACAATGTTGGAAGAAGACTATAAAATCATTCAGCAATTCTACCCCAATGACAAAGCTATCAATTATTCAACCGGTGAATTGCGTGGTATGTGGAGTATTTCTTTTCCGAAATAATTTCAAAAATATTCATAGATACATAGTCTTATGTTCGAAAATAAAAAATAAGAAAATGAAAAAATTATTTCCATTGATCGCAATTTGTTTACTACTTTTCCAAAGTTGCGATTTAACTAGCCAACCAAAAAGTTTAAAAATGATCAACGTCAATGTTGAGGAATTTGAATCTAAAATGCAAGATGAAAACGTGGTTGTTTTGGATGTCAGAACACCTGAAGAAACTAACGCAGGTAAGATAGAAGGTGCATTAGAAATTGATGTAAAAGCTGAAGGGTTTAAAGAAAAAATACAAACATTGGCTAAAAATAAAACCTATTTAGTTTATTGTAGAAGCGGTCGAAGAAGTGTCAAAGCATGTGGTATTATGGAGGAAGCTGGTTTAGAAAAACTTTATAATTTGGAAGGTGGGTTTAAGGCTTGGACGAAGGAGCATAAGTAATGAATGACATCTTCAGAAAATATTCTTTGAAATAGATTCTAAAAGTAATTTTGTGTTATAAATCACAGTTGCTTTAAAGTAAAAAATATACTTTTAATTTTAGTGTAAAAAAATGAATTCATATGCGTGTTATAGAATTTCTTAGTCAACCTTGGCATTGGTCCATATCCGGAGTGATGATTGTATTTGTGATGTTCCTTCTCATTTATTTTGGGAAAAAATTTGGCGTATCCTCTTCTTTCCAAGCCTTGTGTTCAATTGGAGGAGCAGGTAAACGCTTCGAGTATTTTAACTACGATTGGAAAAATCATTCCTGGTTATTGGTGTTTGTCGTGGGTTCTATCATTGGAGGAGGAATTGCATCCACTTTCTTAGCAAATCCTGCACCGGTGCAAATTTCTCAGGCCACCATTTCCGACTTAGCTGCACTAGGTGTTCAGACACCAACAAATATCTCAGAAGGAACTGGCTATGTACCATTAGATATTTTCAATTTCGACACATTAATGTCATTAAAAGGGATTGTAATATTAGTGTTAGGTGGATTCTTTATTGGTTTTGGAACTCGTTGGGCAGGAGGTTGCACATCTGGTCATGCGATATCTGGATTATCAAATTTGCAATTACCATCTTTAGTTGCGGTAATCGGATTTTTTATTGGAGGCCTGGTAATGACCCATTTATTGTTCCCATTTATTTTTTCACTCTAAAAAGTGTTTGACATGAAATTATTTAAATTTTTATTAGTAGGTATATTATTTGGAATCGTTATGACCAAGTCAGAAGCAGTTTCTTGGTATAGAATTCAAGAGATGTTTCGTTTTCAAAGTTTTCACATGTATGGAATTATTGGTGTTGCTGTTGTGTTAGGTGCAATGATGCATTACCTAATGAAAAATGGGAAAATGAAAAACATCGTTGGTGACAGCATCGAATTTAAAGCTAAGCCAAATACCTATATAGCTAGTTTATTTGGTGGAACCATATTTGGACTGGGATGGGCGATGACGGGAGCATGTCCTGGACCACTTTATACTTTGGTTGGACATGGGTATTGGGTGATTTTAGTTGTAATTGCAAGTGCTTTGTTAGGTACTTTTGTATATGGAGCATTGAAAAGTAAATTGCCTCATTAATTCGCTGTTTTAAAAACTTATTATGAAATATCCGATTCTCCTACTTATCATCATTTTCTTCTTTGGCTGTCAATCGAAACCAAATCAACCTGACAATTCAAACAATACAAATACCACAATCCATAATATAGTTGAAGAAAAAGAAGATCAACTTTCTACCATAAAACTATCCACCCCTGACACTGCATTCGTCACTGCCAAAAGTGGACTCCGTGTCCGAAATAAAGCAAGCTTAGAAGGTGAGCGAATTGGCGTACGACCTTACGGAAAAAAAGTAATCATCACTGAACGCACTGGCCAATCCATGACTATCCAAGATGACGGCAAAGAGATAACAGGTGAATGGGTAGGTATCGAAAGTAGACTAATTAAAAAAGATAAAGTTGAATATGTAACAGGTTATATTTTCGACGGATTTTTGTCAAAAAAGCAACCAGACTATAAAGGTGTTAATGTTCAACATTTTATTAACCAACGATCAAGAATACAGCAAGGTATTGGAGGTATTCTGTTGGATACCAATCTACCTCGTCCTCATCGATCCGAAATTGCTACAAATGATACCGTCAGATTATACAATTCAGATTTAAAAACAATATATAGCCTTGCATCTCATTGGTTTTTACATCATGGCAATAGACGTTATATACAAATCGACACAAAAGATTGCCAATACTCTAAAGAAAGAATTTCTTATAGTTCAGAACTAGGACTAGGCAATTTTCCTAGAGTGCAATCCATCAAAAATGGGTTTGCGTATCTTGGAGAACATTGTACGCATCCAGTTTGGATCAAATTGGAAGAGCTGAATCCTAAATACGTGCAATTCAAAAGTTATGCAGAAATTTTTGAAGCCAATCCAAATGGTGGTGCTTGGGAAAAAGGATATACTTATACTGGTCCCAATAAAGTACTTCGCTTTCAACCTTCACTAGATTCAAAGTCGGTACTTAACAACATACCTTCGGAATACGAAATTCATATCATCGGCCCCATAAAAGATAACTGGGCGAAAGTAAAAATTAAAGAAGCTAAACAAGTTTTTGGAGAAATGTATTACAAGAAATCAATCTATGGAAAAACTTGGGAAGGCTGGATTATGATCACGGAACCTGATGGTGAACCATTAATTAGTCCGCATATTTTTGGGTGTTAGGTGTACAGATAAGAATGACTGTTCTACTTAAATTGTAATTTCATAGACAGGAATGTCTGTGCTACTTGCAAATCCTTGAAATTCTACTTAAATTGCCAATATATTAATGCAAAACTTAAATTTACATATCGCAATCTGTTGTTGTTGTCTTGGTGTTCCATCAAGCGACGAACGGCGTATGTAATTATTTAAACCTATTTATTTAATTGAAAAAGAGCCTTCTCGCTGATGTGAGAAGGCTCTTTTTTTGTTTCAACTACAACAAAAAATTAGTCAACATGAAAAAAGTCTATGTAATTCACGAAAATGATGCTTGGGTTATTCCATTAAGAGCTGCCTTTGAAAAATTAAATGTGCCCTATGAAGAATGGTTTATCAATGACCTGACATTGGACTTATCCACTACACCACCCGATGGAATTTTTTACAATCGAATGAGTGCGTCCGCTCATACTAGAGATCATCGATTCGCACCAGAAATGACTGCCAACATTTTAGCATGGCTGGAGCGACATGGAAGAACTGTCATCAATGGACGAAAAGCATTACAATTGGAATTGCGAAAATCCGAACAATATATTTCCTTACAAGAATTTGAAATTAAACATCCAAAAACAATTGTTGCAAATCACATCGGATCGCTTCCAAAAGCAATAGACCAATTAAACAAATTTCCATTCATTTTGAAACCAAATCGAGGTGGAAAAGGAACGGGTGTTCAATTATTTCAGTCTAAAGAAAGTTTGATTCAATCGATTGAAAATAATCAGATAGGCGAATCTTTAGATGGAATTTGGTTGGTACAAGATTATGTAAAACCTGCTAGTGGTCGAATCGTAAGAGCTGAATTTGTAGGAGGCGATTTTTTATATGCAGTCAGTATTGATGCAACGAATGGATTTCAACTTTGCCCAGCCGATTCTTGTAACATTACAGATGCATTTTGCCCAGCAACTCCTAGTGCTGAAACCAATAAGTTCGTAATAGTAGAAAATTATCATAATAATGAGCTTGGCAAATATTCCGCTTTCTTAAAAGCCAATAATATTGGCGTCGGTGCATTAGAATATGTCGAAGATGAAAATGGAGAAAAATGGGTATATGATGTTAACACAAACACTAATTACAACTCTGGAGCGGAAAACAAATCCTCTTTGCAGAAACAAGGGATGTTCGAGATTGCAAAATTTCTAGGAATCAAATTGAAAGAAATTGCGAAAAAAGAATTGAAACGTGCTTGAAATATCAATTAATAAATATTATTAGGATTTTGAACGGACTTGGTAAATAATCATATTAACATATGCACGTATTTGCCCAAGCCGTCCAAAATCCTAATAATCAATAAGACTATATAAAACATCTGTCATTAAAATTAAAATGGGTTAGTGATTTAAAAATTTCTGTAAATACATTATAACTTTTTATAATTTGTTTTATCTTTACATTAACTCAACCACTCTACACACAAATTCTACCTTTCTTTTTAAGTTTTGAATGCGACCACTTAAGAATCGAGTCGATTTTTATAAATGGAAATTCTTTGCTTATTCCTATAAATAAAACACACCACTTTTTAAGTTTCAATTAGATGTCTATCTATGGTAGATTAATCTGTAATTATTTCATTCGATAAAATCATTTGCATGCGTTATTTTTCAACACTTATAGGAATCATCTTTTTTATTTTCATTTTCTTGTCTTGTTCTGATTCCGAAAACACAACTTCTAATTCCGAAAAAGCAGCTATTGAAATTGCAAATAAAATGAAGGAAACAATCAAACCGAAACAAGATCTAATTATTGAAGATCATGCTTTAGGAGGGATTGCTACAGGCGATGAAATCAGTAATCATACTGCTATGTTAACCAAAACGATATTAAAAACTGGAGAAGGAGATTTTGAAGCCTATAAAATAACAAATAAAATACATGGTGAGGTAGGTTACTTACTACCCGACCCAAGGAATACTAAACTAGTTGGAAATATTTTCATTTCAAACCCCCAAATAGCTACAAAAGATGGACTCCGTGTTGGAAGTACAATGGCCGATTTATTGAGAAAAAATCCTGAATTGGAAGTACATGGTTCTGAAATTGAAGGTCGGACCAATGCGATGATTGGCAATCATTATTTTTTAATCGATGCTCGTAACTTCACTTATGACATTGACAAAAACAAAATTCCGAAAGACACAAAAGTGCTTGAAATTATGATTCAAAGTTAGCTTATGAAAAAATTGGTGACACTCTTTCTAATGCTTAGTTTTGGAAAAATTGATGGACAAGATTTTCGGTTCGCAGAAGTTGGATACACTTTATTCCCTCAAACAGAACTAAAAGAAGATGCTAATTCGAAAACTTCTTATCAGGAATTTGGGATACAATTCAAATTGCCCATTCAAACCAAAAACAAAAAGATACTATTAGTCAATAGTCTGCAATATGATTTATTGCAAGCGACCCTTTTTGAAGTACCTTTCTTTTCGGAATTGAAGACTCAAAAAAACTTCCACAAAATTGCATATGCATTGATGGCTGTTCATCGTTTGAATGAAAATTGGACTATTTTGGCAAGAGCAAAACCAACATTGGTTTCAGATTTGAATCATGATCTCAATGGGAAAGATTTCATTTTCCAAGGCACTTTATTGGCTTCTCACAAAATAAATTCCAAATTAAAATTAGGTGCAGGAATCGTTTACACAACACAAACCGGAGAACCATTGTTATTACCTGCCATCCAATTGTCTTATAACCACAACCGTCATCTTTTGAAAATGATTTTGCCGAGCCATATAAATTATTTATACAGCTTAGATGAAGAAGGAAAGTACAAACTGGGTCTAAAAGCAAAGTTCTCAGGAGGAAATTATGCGGTCAATTTTAATGGAAATGACAAAGGTATTTCAAAATCAATCAATCGAGTTGTATATTCAAGAGGGAATGCAGGATTACTTTACAACATGAAACTTACAGAAATGTTGAGATTGGAGTTGCAAGGAGGTATCAGTATGCTTAGAAAATATCGTTTTGTGGATATCGAAAATTCTACAGCCACTTTTGATGCAAAAAATAGTGGTTATTTTACCACGAGTCTCCACTTTAATATAGTGAATCAAAAGGTAGAAAATCGGCCTGCAAAATTGGTTGAATAGATATTAAGTTTGAACAAAAAAATCCTACGCATGCTCCTCAATCACCCCAATCAATTTAACTGCTGACTGCACACCCGATTCTCTCCAAACAATTTGTCCATTCTTAAACAACATTAAAGTTGGTACGCCCATTACTTTAAAACGTTGAGCAATCGCTTGATTTTTGTCGATGTCAATTTTGATAACTCTTGCTTTTCCTTTTGCCTTTTTGGCAACTTCAGAAATGATTGGAGATTGTGATTTGCATGGGCCACACCAAAGTGCGTGGAAGTCAATTAAAACTGGTTTTTCTCCGTTGATTAATTTATTGAAATTTCCTTTCATTATTTTAGTTTATGTACTTTGAATTTGTTTTACTAAAACGAACAATTCTCCAAAGTTGTTCCAGCTTAATTCAATAAATAAAGATAGCGTCTTTTGTTTAACAATGTGTTTATCTTTATGTAAAAATTCAGCATGATTCGTTTAAGTAATATTTCAATTTGTTTGCTTTTTTTATTTATGTTTTGGCAATGTAGTTCAAAATCGATAAAGGGTCAATCTGACAACACGATTTTGTTAACTTTAAATCAAGGAGAAAGATTTAGTGAAAAAACGAAAGAAACAATTGATATTCTTACTAGAAGACTTATCACAATAGGAGTCGAAAAACCAGTCGTTATTTTTGACGAACATTTTATTCAAGTTGAAATTCCAAATGAGACGGATTTGGATAAATTCGCAGATCTGCTTTGTCCAACTGGAAAATTTGAGATATACGAACTCTATCCTGCTTTAGATCTACTCCATTATTTTAAAACTTTAAGTACTGAAATTGAATCTGGAAAATATGTGGATAATGATATATCTTTAAAAGACAAACTCGCAGGAAAAACATTGTTGGAATTATTGAATTTATCACCTGAACCTAACAACATCAATGAACTAACGAATGGTCCATTGACAACAGCGACTCGTGATGCTAAACAAAAAATACAATATGCACTTGACCGTACCTCTAATCATATTTTATTAAAAGAAGATTTCCCAGGTATTGAATTTCGATGGATGGGCAATTTTGAAAAAAAGGGTGTCCAAGCACTTTATGCAATCAATAAAAGTGTAAGCCACATTGACAACAATAACATTACACATACTCAATCTTCAACAGACAAAACAAAAAAACAATCGATTCATTTAGGATTTGATGCTCGGGGTACACGGAACTTAGCGCAGATGACAATACCTGAAGGGAAATCCGCAGTTATTTCACTTGACAACATAATCCATTTTTCACAAATATTCAACAAACCAATTACAAGTGGAATTATTTTTATTCCATTTGACTTCAAAAAGAATTCACTCATTTCGGAAATCATACTACAATCAGGTGCCTTTCATAAATCATTACTAATTGAAGATTACAAAATTATTCAAAATGGTAAATTGATTAAACAAAGCGCCGTTCTCTCACCTGATGAAATCCAAGCATTTGAAATACTTCGAAAAAAAATTCAACAACATAATGACAAGATATTTACAACAATAGATAAAACATCTTTAGATGAGATTGCTAAGAATTTTCTTAAAACAAAAATCTTTCAGGTTTCGAACCAACATATTTATAATACGATTGCTGAACGTAGATTGTCTCAGATTGAATTGGAACAAATGATAAGTGATTTGAAAAAGATTGAGGCACAGCTCGAGCATACAGATAAGCTCAAAAAATTGTTACCATATATTAGGATGTAATAATTTTGAATTGTTTTTACCCATCAATTCCCATATCTTACCATATCAAAAGAACAACAAATTTTAATGATCTACTTGCTCAACATATCTTCCACGCACAATGCCAAATCCGCTCTAGTTCATTGGTCCAAATATCGTCATGATGTAGGAGGATTCGTTTGCGTTAAAGTTCTAAACAAATTGACGCTCAGACAATTTTCAACTGCTACCTATACCCAATTTGAAGTCAAAGAAAATTACCAATCAGACACGACAGAAATCAACAATTTTATCTTAGCTAAAAAAGCATTTGATATTTCTAGAAATTGGATGCGCTCAGATATGGAATCTGAAAAATTAAAGTATTTCATATTGGATGAAGTAGGAAGTTTGGAAATTGACAACTTAGGACATGATGCCTTGGTACGAGAAATCATTAAAAAAGACAATGCAGATCAGGTTTTTATTTTGTTAGTTCGACAACCCCTGATTGAAATGGTTCAGGAAAAATATAATTTTCAAAATAAGAAAGTAATTAGTTTGAAACAGGTTACTGGATAGAAGAAAAATGAACTGAAGCATATCGAATTTCGAAAATAATGCAGCATCAACGGGTGCAGGTGATCCAAAACTTCTTCCAATTGCACCAGCTTTGACAAATGCCATCTTTAATTTGACCGGAAAACGGATTCGTAGACTGCCTTTTGACATCAATGACATCAAAGATGAGGGCCATATGTCCTAAAAAATGAAGTGATGATACCATTTTTGGACCGCACGTAATTTTAACGTAATTCAAGCAAGATTTTAATTGTTATATTAAAACTAATTTCTATATTTGCGCACGGTCACCCACATTATATGAGAAAAAACATTGCATTACTTATCCTAGCCGCCGGCGCGTCTAATCGCATTGGCCAACCGAAACAGTTACTTACTTACAAAAACGGAACTTTTATTTCAAACGTTGCGAAAGAAGCCATCAACAGTAAAGTTGGTGATGTATTTTTAGTATACGGTGCTTATCGCAATCAAATCGAAAGTGAAATCCGTCTATTTGCCAGAACTGTTAAATCTTTTTACAATGACAATTGGGAAAGAGGAATGGGTAATTCTTTAGCCAAAGGAATAACTGAAATAACTCAACAAGGTGATTACGATGCTGTTATTGTATTGTTAGCAGATCAGGTGATGGTTGATTCTAATTGTATCCAAAGATTAGCTGAGTTATATGAAAAAACGGGCAAAGGTCTTGTCCCTAGTTATTATGCAGAAAGTTATGGCCCACCTACCCTATTCTCTTCTACCTACTTCGATCAATTGAAAGAATTGGATGGCGATACAGGGGCTAAATTCCTTTTCAAAAAATACTTCAAAGATCTTGCTGCATTCTACTACCCTCCTGCAAAAATTGATATTGATCATTTAGATGAGTATTATGAATTGGTGAAGTGTGAGATGACATAATTTGCATAAGCAGCCTCTTTCCTCAAAGGGCAGGGTTGTTAAGTTCTAAAAAACTCCAACGGAGCTGAAGCCTATAAATGTACAACGCCCATTTATTAAACACGTTCTCCAGATTAGCACCAAAGGTACGTAAGCATTTCAAATCAACAAGTTATTTAGTTTCTCATGTTAAATAAAGAGAAATATTTCCATCCCATTCGAATTACAAATTACCACTCCAACTCCCAAACCACCATAAAAAATATACTTCATTTTTTCTCTCAAATTTAGTTGGTCATTCAACTAACTATTACCTTTAAACGCTGTTATAGATATTGAAGTATAAATCTTATACCTAAAGCCAACTACTAATGAGTCGACTAAAATACTGGTTTCCCAAACTCGTAATCCTAAACCTGATACTTGTTTTTGTGGTAATAGCAGCAGGTGCAATTGTAAGAGCTACTGGTTCAGGAATGGGATGTCCAGATTGGCCAACTTGTTTTGGTAAATTGATCCCTCCAACACATGTTGATCAGGTCACTTGGTTTCCAGGTCAAACTTTCAAGGCAGGTGAAATGATTATTAAGGATGAACAGCTTTTAGTGGCTTTAGATAAAATTAAAACCGAAACGACTTTCAATGCTGAAAATTGGAAAGTATATGAAAAACATGATTATGCTATTTTTAATCCTTTTCATACTTGGGTCGAGTTTATAAATCGACTGGCAACCATAGTGCTCGGTTTTCCCGTAATGTTAATGTTTGGAATATCCTTCTTATTTTGGAGTGAGCAAAAGAAAAATATCACTTTATCTGCGTTGGTTGTCTTTCTAATTGGATTTCAAGCATGGCTCGGAAAGATTGTGGTCGATAGGAATCTTCAAGGTACAACCATTACTTATCATATGATTGGGGTTTTTGCCATTCTTGCCGTGTTGATTTGGCTATGGCATCTAAATAAGAAAAATGCAATTGATACAAATATAAATATTTCTCCATTGTTTAAAAATATAGTCTTAGGTTCAGTATTTCTTACACTCGTAATGGTCGTGTTAGGAACACAAGTCAGAGAAGAGATTGATTTGATTGCGAAGACCAATGCAGATAGAAGTTTGTGGATAGAGCAATTGAGTAATATGTTTATTATTCATCGAAGTACGACTTGGTTGGTAGTGTTGCTCAATGGTTGGATTTTGTTTAAATCATTTAAAAATAATTGGTTCAAATCAAAAGTTGGTCGGATTACATTTTTGATTATTTTGGAAATTGCTTTGGGAATTATTTTGTCTTATTTAAATGTGCCTGTTGTTTCTCAGCCAATTCATTTGTTTGTAGCTGCTTTGATTTTTGCTTTTCAGTTTGATTTGTTTTTGAGTGTTCGGGGTCGGGTGAGCATGTAGGGTATGTAGCGACAAGTCGCTGGGGACGTATTTTAACACAGAGAACACATAAGAAACATAGAACACATAGGATCTTGTTTCGTATTAGGTATCAAATCACACTTTCTTATCAATCTTCCGAAACCATAACAACATATCAACAACCGCTGCTTTTTCAGAAACTTCTTGTTCTTGCAATTCTCCAATCAACCACATTGAAGCTTCTCTTACACCTACATTTGGGAAATGAGTATCTCTTAGAAAGTGCAACAACTTCATTACTCGGAATGCATTAAACCAACGGTAAAAACGTTTTTTAAAAGAAGGTTGATCTGTTGAATTTGTTTTAATTTCTTGTAATATATTTTCAAAACCTTGTTCCTCTAAAAATGGGATTAGTTGTGGAGCGATTTGTTTTTTTATTGTAGAATAAATACTTGAATAAAAATCTGGAACTAAGTGTACAAATTGTTTCAATATCTTAAAAGACTCCGGATTGTAAGTATCATAAATACGTTCGTTCTCTAAAATCTCTCCTACTGCTTTCCCGGTCCCAAAAGGAACTCGATTTGAAACTCTTGGTGATGGAAAAATAGTCGTTGTTTTTAATTCTTTAAAAGTACCAAGTGGAGTGAATTTGTGAATAAAATAAAAATCCTCTCCTGCCTTCCTTTTACTCATCCCGCCTTGTTGTTGGTAAGCTTTGGACTTCACTGCAATCGCTGAACCAACCGTCTGTACTGCTTGTTGAAATCCGGCAAATTTCAAAGCATTAATGTAATATCGCAAATGCAATTCGTATAAGACAATGGCTGCATAAGTATTGTTATCACCACTCCCATTAATCGGATGTTCATAATGAATAGAACAAGCATCACACTTTTCGTGCTGGTCAAAATGGGCATGAATTTCTTGAAAATAATTAGGCGAACAAGTTGAATCTGCATCAAATGAAGTGATGACGCCATTTCTGTTTAGTGATTCAAATCTTCTGACAGCTTCATCCATTCCAATTTTTCTTGCTAACCCTACTCCTGCATGTTTTTTAGGTAAATTTTGAATATATAATGGATGATATTTTATTTGAATACCAGATCTAAGATGACTCCATTTTTGAGCCGCTTCATAACAAGTTGCATTTTGGAGCTTCACATTATCAGGAGAATTTTCCCCATCATTTATAACGATGATAACTTCAACAGAACAATTAGGTTTTCCACAACGATGCAATGATTTTAAACTTGCAATTAAATCAGGTTCGTTGTAAGCTGGAATAACGACAATGATTCCGAGATCAGATTGTGGTGGAATCGATATCAGTTGATCGAGAAATGCATGTTTTTCTAGGTAGCTCAAAGTATGTTTTTTTTTGTTGATGTATGATGTATGATTTAGGATGTATGATATGACCGTAGTAAGTGAACCCGTGAACACGAATTAACGGTCATATCATACATCATACATTTTAAATCATACATGCCCTTTAAATTAAAATAGATTCCTTAAACTTGCACTACAAAAACAAAATCAATTTTGGAAGACAATTTTACAAAGCCAGTTTTGATGGAATTACAATATTTTCCACCAATTCAATATTTTACAAAATTCATCTTGTATCCTCAAGTAATGCTTGAACAACACGAGCATTATCAAAAAGGTGGTTATCGAAATCGATGTAAGATTGTCAATGCTAATTCAACTCAGTTATTAACGGTGCCACTGGAAAAAGGAAAAAATGAACAGCAATCCATTCGAGATGTCAAAATATCTTATGTGGATAACTGGCAGCGAATTCATTGGACGAGTATTCAATCTGCTTATGGAAATGCCCCATTTTTTGAACATTATGCAGATCATTTCAGCGGATTTTTCGATACAAAACAAGAGACCCTTTTTGATCTAAATCGAGTGATTTTGCACCAGATTTTACGGATACTCCAATTGGATACTAACATCCAACCTTCCACCACATTTGAAAAAAAGCCTACCTTATATATCGACTTTAGAAACAAGATTTCAACCCGAAAAAGTAATACATTTGTAGATGAAAATTTCGTCCCTATCCATTATTCACAGGTCTTTGAGGAAAAGCACGGGTTTTTACCTAATTTGAGTATTTTAGACCTAATTTTTTGCAAAGGTCCAGAAGCATTGAGTTATCTAGAGCAATGCATTACTAAGAAATGACTTTTGTAAAAATTGGCAGTCTAAATAAGGTCTTTATACATAAAAAACGAATGCTCATTTGAACTATTGATGAGCGACATAATATAGCCGATGATAAAAATACTGGATACCACACTTACGGAGTATAGAACTAAAATCGATCACATTGTTGGTGAACTTCATGACTTGACAAAAGAAATTGGGCATGATGATTTGGAGACTACGGTCAGTGATTTGAGAGATCGAATTAAAGAGCCATTTATGTTTGTGATTGTTGGTGAAGTTAAAGCTGGTAAATCTAGCTTCATCAATGCATTGCTAGAATCTCAAAAAGAAATTTGCAAGGTAGCTGCTTCTCCAATGACGGATACTATCCAACAAATTACTTACGGAGAAGAAGAAAGAGTGGTTGCAATCAATGATTATCTAAAACGAATTTATCAACCAGTAGATATTTTGAAAGAAATTTCAATTGTTGATACACCTGGAACCAATACTATTGTAGATCATCACCAAGAAATAACGGAGCGTTTCATTCCTGCTTCTGACTTAATTGTTTTTGTTTTTGAATCTAAAAATCCATATCGACAATCTGCATGGGATTTTTTCAATTTCATTCATGAAGATTGGCGAAAGAAAATCATCTTTATTTTACAACAAAAAGATTTGATGGTTCCTGCTGATTTGGTCACCAATGTAAATGGTGTACGTGAATATGCGCAGAAAAAAGGAATTGAGGATCCAAAAATATTTGCGGTTTCTGCCAAACAAGAATTGGAAGGACATCCAACGATTAGTGGATATGAACCTTTACGTGAATATATTGCTGAAAATATTACGGGTGGAAAAGCACCTGTTTTAAAATTGGTCAACAACATTGAAACTTCTCGAAATATCAATGGGAAAATTTACAAAGGTGTTTCTATCAGAAAAGATCAATACAATGCGGATGTTCGTTTCCGTGATGATATTCGTGAAACATTGGACAAGCAAGAAATCAAGTCTGCCAATCAAGTAGATATTTTAGTAGAAAATTTACTAGCAACCTATGACCGAATTACCAATAAAAGAGAAAAGGAATTGACAGAAGGAATTGGCTTTTTTAGTTTGGTAAAACGTTCTATTTTTTCTGTTTGGAATAAGGGTGAATCTGCAAAAGATTGGTTAGATGGATTGGCAAGTGGTTTGGAAAAAGACTTAAATACTTCATTGAAAGATAAGTTGAATGATGGAGTGGTTGACATCGCCGATAGTATTCAACAGATGGGAAAAATGATTGACTTGAAGTTAAAAAATAGTGAAACGATCCTAAAAGACAATCACGAAATTTTCAGTGACATCGCAGAACGTCGTACTAATGTATTGCGCGAATTGCAAGAGACTTTTTCCAAGTTTTTAAAGCACTCTGAGAATTTTCATGATGAAGAATTATTTCCTGACAAAGAAACGATTTCACCTAATATCGCAGCAGGTTCTGGAATGGCAGTTGTTGGAATTATCTTAGCAACGGTCACCAATGGAATGGTTTTCGATATCACTGGAGGAATTTTGACAACAATAGGCTTCCTATTTGCGGGTGTCTCAATCGGGATGAAAAGAAAGAAGATTTTGGAAGGGTATCAATTTGAGATTGCCAAAGGTCGTACTCGCCTTGAATCTGAAGTTACTGAAAAGCTGAAAAGTTATATCGCCAATATCAAAAGTAAGATTGATCGTAATTTTCACAATTTCGATGATATGTTGAAGCGGGAAGAAGAGTCGATTACTCGTTTTGAAAAAAGTTATGAATCTATTGAGGAGCGGTTGAAAGCGATGACTGGGGAGATTGAGGAGGCGGTAGCTTAGGGAAGTTGTTGCTTGAAGCCTCTCCGCTTCAGATGCTGGGAAACTCAAAATAAACTTCTGAAGCGGAGACGCTTCAAGTAACGCTCTATAAAAAAATAAAACAATCAATAAAACAATAAGATCATGAACTTCAAAACCCTTCTCTACGTATCTATTATCGGATGCCTAATCGCATCCTGTAACGAAAAAGTAAAACCCGTACTATCCGACACTACGAAAGAAACGACAAAAGAAATGGACAAAACTACAAACACAATAACGAAATTGGTATATCCCGAAACGAAAACGGTTGACCAAGTTGACGATTATCACGGAACTCAAATCAAAGATCCATATCGTTGGTTGGAGGATGACAACGCTGAAGATACCAAGGCTTGGGTGACTGCTCAAAATAAAGTAACGCAAGGTTATTTGAAAAGTATTCCGATGCGAGAAAAAATTGAGGCACGTTATACTGACCTTTTCAATTTCCCAAAATTATCAACACCATATAGTTGTGGAGAATATTATTTCTTCAGCAAAAATGATGGATTACAAAATCAATCTGTTGTTTATCGCCAAAAAGGATTGGAAGGAGAACCCGTTGTTTTCATGGATCCTAACAAGATGTCTGCGGATGGTACAACAGCAGTCAATATTGCAAGTTTTTCCAAAGACAAAAAGTACGCAGCGATTAGTAAAAATGAAGCGGGATCGGATTGGCAGTCGCTATATGTAATGGAAGTGGCTACTGGTAAAAAGTTAACGGACAACTTGGAATGGGTAAAATTCTCCGGTGCCTCTTGGCATGAAGATGGATTTTTCTACAGCCGTTATCCAGAACCAAAAGAAGGAGATGAATTATCTGCTACTAATAGTTATCATCAAATTTATTATCACAAATTAGGAGACGATCAATCGAAAGATAAATTGATCTACGAAAATCGGGAAAATCCGAAATTATATCATTGGACGAGTGTTACCGAAAATGGAAAGTATTTAATCCTAAACGTCAGCGAAGGTACGGAAGGAAATGAAGTGTATTACAAAAATTTAAAAAATGGTGGTGACTTCATTCCTGTGATTAAAGGTTTTACTTACAAGACTTACGTGGTACATGAAAACAACGAGAGTTTCTTGATAATGACTAATAAAGATGCTCCGAATTACCGTTTGGTAAGTTCATCTATAGCATATCCAGGTCCTTGGCAGGATGTCATTCCTGAAAAAGAAAATCTACTACAAAGTGTTAGTACAGGTGGCGGAAAAATGTTTGCGACCTACTTGCAAAATGCAACCAACAAAATCTATCGCATGGATTATGATGGAAAGAATATGAGTGAGGTAGAATTACCAGGTGTTGGAAGTGCTGGTGGATTGGGTGGTTATGAAGATGACAAAACTTTATTTTATTCTTTCACCTCATTTTTATTACCAGGCATTAGTTTCAAATATGATGTAGCAACTGGAAAGTCTACTGAATTCAGAAAAACAGCATTAAAATTTGACCCAAATGATTATGAAGAGAAGCAAGTGTTTTATCCTAGTAAAGATGGAACCAAAGTTTCTATGTTCATTGTCCATAAAAAAGGATTAAAGTTAGATGGTAATAATCCAACGTACCTATATGGTTATGGTGGTTTCAATGTCAGCCTTTCTCCTTCATTTAGTACTTCCAGAATTATATTGTTAGAAAATGGTGGTGTATTTGCCATGCCAAATTTGAGAGGTGGAGGAGAATACGGAGAAGATTGGCACAAAGCAGGAATGTTGGATAAAAAGCAAAATGTATTTGACGATTTCATTTACGCCGCTAAATATTTAATAGCAGAAGGATACACCAAGTCAGAAAAATTGGCAATTGCTGGTGGTTCGAACGGAGGATTATTGGTAGGTGCTTGTATGACACAGGAACCGGATTTATTTGCCGTAGCTTTTCCAGCTGTAGGCGTGCTCGATATGTTACGTTATCACAAATTCACTGTTGGATTTGGATGGGTACCTGAATATGGATCGAGTGATGACCCTGAACAATTTAAGACATTGATTGAATATTCTCCACTACATAATTTAAAAGATGGAACGGCCTACCCTGCCACGATGATTACGACAGCGGATCATGATGACCGAGTTGTTCCTGCACACTCGTTCAAGTATGCAGCGCAATTGCAGAAATCTCATGTTGGTCCAAATCCTGTTTTGATTCGTATTGCGGTAGATGCTGGACACGGTGCTGGTAAACCGGTTTCTAAAATTATTGAGGAGCAAGCGGACCAATGGGCATTTATGTTTAAGAATACTGGGACGGAGGTTATTTACTAGAAGGACTGATCTTGTTTCGTAGCATCCATCCTCTAATCCTGCGGATAGGCCCTTCCTTGAAAAGGACAGGGTGTTGCGTGAGAACGTGAGTTCGTAGAAGGACTGATCTTGTTTCGTAGGATCCATCCTCTAATCCTGCGGATAGGCCCTTCCTTGAAAAGGAAGGGGGTTGCGTGAGAACGTGAGTTCGTAGAAGGACTGATCTTGTTTCGTAGGATCCATCCTCTAATCCTGCGGATAGGCCCTTCCTTGAAAAGGAAGGGGGTTGCGTGAGAACGTGAGTTCGTGAATGCCTACGTGCTCACGTACTCAAGCGCCACCCTTCCTTTTTTAAAAGGAAGGGCCTATTCGCTTTGCGAATTAGAGGATGGATCCCACGAAAAAAACGATAAAAACCAAAACAATGAACACCATAAAAAACCTAACCTACCTATTCCTAACAATACTTCTCCTACCCCAATGCACACCAGAGCAAACTCCCAACAATCAAAACAAAACCAACACAAAAAGCACCCTCTTAGACGAACACAGCTTCGCAAAATCAGATGCCATCACCAAGCATTTAAAACTAAACCTAACAGCGGATTTTGATAAAAAAACACTAACTGGATATGCCCGTTATAAAATCCAGAATCAAAATGCTACTAAAATTATTTTTGACACCAAGGATTTAAACATCACAAGTGTAACTTTAGAAAGAGATCAAAAAACAGGTTTTAAATTAGGAGCTAAAGATGATCATTTAGGTCAACCATTGGAGATTGATATTTTGCCTACTACAAAAGAAGTTACAATTTACTACGCTACTAATCCTACATCAGAAGCGGTTCAATGGTTGACACCACAACAAACTGCTGACAAGAAACACCCATTTTTATTCACACAAGGACAAGCGATTCTGACACGTACGTGGATACCCTGTCAGGATAGTCCAGGAATTAGGATGTCTTATGATGCGGATATTACTGTACCTAAAGATTTGATGGCGGTCATGAGTGCTTCCAATCCAACAGAAAAAAGTGCGGATGGAAAATATCATTTTGAAATGAAGCAACCGATTCCACCTTACTTAATTGCGATGGCAATTGGGGATTTGGAGTTTGGAGAAATTGGCGCACATACCGGAATTTATGCGGAACCTTCGATGTTGAAAAAGTCTTTGTATGAATTTGGAGACACGGAAAAAATGCTAGTGGCTGCAGAAGAAATGTATGGCAAATATTTGTGGGATCGATATGACATCATTGTATTGCCACCCAGTTTTCCTTTTGGTGGAATGGAAAATCCTCGTTTGACATTTGCGACACCAACTGTAATTGCAGGAGATCGTTCTTTGACATCATTGATTGCACATGAGTTGGCACATAGTTGGTCTGGAAATTTGGTGACCAATGCTACCTGGAATGACTTCTGGTTGAATGAAGGTTTCACCGTTTACTTCGAAAGAAGAATCATGGAAAAATTGTATGGTGCCGAATATGCAGAAATGCTATCACTACTTGGTTATCAAGATTTAGAAGCAGATGTCAATGATTTGGAATCACATGACACGCATCTTCATTTAAATTTGGCAGGTCGAAATCCGGATGATGGCATGACAGATATTGCTTATGAAAAAGGATATTTCTTTTTGAAATTGTTAGAAGAAAAAGTGGGTCGAGAAAAATTTGATAAGTGGTTGAGTAATTATTTCAAAGAACACGCTTTCAAAACAATCAATACCAAACAATTTATTGAATATTTAACCGAAAGTTTGATCAAACCTAACAACGTAGAGGTGGATATTGCTGAATGGGTTTACGGACCTGGCATTCCAAATAATTGTCCAAAAGTAATATCGGATCGTTTCAATCTAGTAGATGCGGCAGTGGAACAAGTTGAAACTGGAAGTGCTGCTACCATCAAAACACGTGCGTGGTCACCACATGAATGGTTACATTTTATTCGTCATTTACCTACTGATCTTTCTGAAGCAAAAATGAAAGAAATCGACAATGCCTTCACTTTCTCTAAATCTACGAATTGTGAAATCCAAGCTGCTTGGTATGAAGTATCCATCAAGAATGGTTATTTCAAAAACAATCTTGCAGACATTGAAAAGTTTTTAATAGTAGTAGGTCGTCGCAAATTTTTAACACCGCTTTACCGTGCTTTTAAAGAGTCTGGAAATTTGGAAACTGGTCGTGCTATTTATGCAAAGGCTAAGGGGAATTATCACGCTATTTCTGTGCAGACTATGGATGGATTATTGGGGGTTGAGTGAATTAAAAATCAAGATTATTGAAAATACGAAAATTCAAATAGACGAGCGGCGGAGAGGTTAGAAACCTTCCTATCGATGCATACGCAAGTCCAATACGTCAGACTGTGTTAAAAGTGCTTTTGGAAATTGAACCACGAAATATCAAACAAAGATTTCAAAATCCAAAAGCAAAAGAAATTCCATAAGTACTGTTATGTTTTTGTCCGACCAACAATATATAAGAACCATCATTTTGTTGAATGTATTTTCTCTTGGGTGCATTATCATACAACATTCTGTAATTTAAAGCAATTTGAAAATTGTCATCTACTTGAATTGAAAAGCTTGAAATTAAATACACAAAATAATCATATCGACGATCAACCAACGCTCCTTGCCGCACAACGGAGTATTGATTGCCTATTGGCATTTTGAAAAATGGGTATATTTTTAGTTTATACTTATCTGTCGGTTGCCAAGTAATGCTTGGTCGAACTTGCCATCGAATTTTATTGGTTGCCTCAAATTCTTCTGTTAACAACGTATCAACGGAATTAAAATTTATTTCATTAGTAGCCATTGATTTTTCTAGTTCGTATTGAATGCCTAGTAACAATGCAAGTCTCAACTGGCTATATTTTTTGATATTGGAACGAGCATATCTTTCGCGGGTATTAATAATGGTTTTAGATTCATGCTCAGTAATTTTGAGAATACTCTTTTTCAAATAGCATTCCTCCAAACATCGTTTTAAATCATCACCGTAAATTTCATACCTTGGAATTTTGTTAAGTTTATGGTTATTAGCAATTCCATTTTGAGTCAGTTTATTTTTTGAATATAAATTAAAAACAAACCCTAGACCTGTTTCATACCGTTGTTCAATACCTAAAAAGTTATTATTAAATCGGGTGACAAAAACATAATTTTCCAACCACAACCCATCATTTTTTGACTCGGCAGCAGGTCGATAAGGATGAAAATCGAAAGATACATCGATGTCCGAAAAATTTTCTTGAAACACTCCATTTTGAATAGTTGTTAATACATTCAAATCAAAATCTAATTCACTTGGATAGACTCCTTTGTCAATTTTACCGCTAACTCCAATTCGAAAAAATTTGTTGATATCACTTTCATTTCCATTAAATGAAAAACCAGCCTTACCATTTAATTTGTGTTCTTGATTCAGATAGGTATTGTAGAATTCTAATAAAGATTGCATTTCGACTACTTCAAGAGAATCTAGATAATAGGTCGATAAATCAGATTTATCAATATGAAAAATCCGTTGTGCATTAATTCGTTTATACACTTTAAAAAATTCTTTGTCCGTATTTTGAGCACCTACTGTTACGTGTATACACAATATGCTCACGAGGAATGGGTTAATTCTCATCATGTTAGCTGTCTACTAAAAATTCGTAAATAGAGGTGTGAATTTGTAAGATAGGAAATTTGGTTGGAAAAGAAAAAGTTTTTGAGCCAACTATTAAGCATTCAATACTTTGAAAGTACAATCCTCACTTTTGATCTCATTTTATTCTAGATAATTCTCAAACAGAAGCCTCGTAAGCCTCTTTTATCCACCCTTTCAATTCCTTATCCACTTCCTTTGCATCAGAAATCTTAACACGGTGTGTACACATGGTTCCAAATGGGCCAGAATTTTCTAATCGATCGGTAGTAGGTTTTCCTTTTAATTTAAAACCGAGATCAGTTCTTGTTTTGGTTGCTGGTTTGATAAGTAGAAATTGTCTTTTTCGGATGATGCTGACACTTCCTTTTTTAGGAGTGATGACTACATCTTTTCCTAAGGTTTTTACATACGTGATGAGTTTTTTATAAATAGGCACTAAGACCTCTTTCCCTTTGTATTGGACGGTAACCAAATCATCATCAGATTTGTTTTCGTCCTTAGAGAGGCTAACGATCGTATTGGCAAAACCGTGCGTTACTTGATGCTCCGTTTTTAAAAACTTTACGGCTTCACCATGTTTAGTAAATCCCTTTTTCTGTAATATCTTTTTCCATTGTTCCAACGACTTACCTGTTTTTTCAGGCATATTGTTGATCATGGTTTGTAATGCTTTATCCATTTTAATGAATTTAAAATTTAAGCATTAATTTACAAAGAAATCGTCAAATCCAATTTACAAAACCTCAATAATAATTCCTTCATTATCTCCTTTATCCGCATTCAAATTAACATCAATTAGTTTTTGAATGTCCTCTAATTTAATTTGACTACTACGAATTGAATAAGTTGATTTCACAATGATGGTTGTCTCATTGATTTGATCTACAACTAGTTTGTAAGCAGCAAGCGGATTCATATCACTAAAATTCAAATTATCTTTATTACTTAATTTTATTTTAGAATCGAATTCCATCATGAAAGTGTACGTATCATTGTAACGATAGGGAGGATAATAATCTAGCAGTCGATCTTTTTTCGCTTTTTGAATGTGATGTTGAAAGACATTTTCAAGTGATATTTTATAAATTTTGTCTTCCATTTCAGATATCTGATTGTCTGTTTGGTACTTGTATTTAACATCATAATTGTAAGGATGTTCGGTGGGATAATCTGATAATTCAACATCCGTAACTTCCTTCACTTTTAAGTCTTCTAAGTCTTCAGCTAATTCTTTAGCCAATTTATTTTCCTTTTTCAAATCGTAGTGATCATTTCTCCAAACAGTAGATTTCGCACCACCATAAGATTCTTCCATCGCATAATCGATCACCCCTTCTTGCAAATTGACCTTTGCCTTTGCTTTCCGGATATGATTATTCTTTTTATTTTCTGGCAATCTAATAGATTTGAAAACCTCTTTATCATTTACATCGATCATGTAAATACTGGTTCCAAATAATTCCATTGGAATTTCGTTAATGGAATATCTGTCAACGCCATATCTTGTTTGAGATGCAATGGGCAATGCATGCGTTTGTCCATCTACTTCTACCAAAAATAAATAGTCTGTAATCTGAGCACTTGTGGGAAAATCCAAATCTATCGGCCCCCAATATTTAGATCTAGCTGCTGCAAAATAATAGGGTAATTCAAACTTTTCTAACAATGCTTTATACATCCTTACGAAAGTATTAAAGTCTCCCTTTTTATTTTCTAAGAAAAACTCAATTCCTTCACTTGCTTCTTTGTCGATTACTTTGACATAATCTACTTTATTCATATAATTTTGGATCGCTGTCAATTGATCAAATTTCGATTCTGTTTTTGCGCCAGCAATAATTTTGTTATAAACCTATTCAAACTTTTTATCACTTCGTTTATTTACCTCATAGTAATTAGTATTATTAAAATGAAGTAAGTCACTCCAATTTTTAATGTTAGGAGCAGCTTCATAAGTATTGACATAGAAATTATCCAAATTTAATTCATAGACAAAACAAGGCAAAGTCTTTGCAGAAACGTTACCGTTCTCTTCTCCTAACCCAGGAACATCTTTTAAAACCCATGTAATAACTTTACTGTTTAGATTATCTTTAATAATTGGAACCGGCATTCGGTTTCTGTTGGTTGCCAATGGAGAAATTCTCTTATCAAAAATTTCAAGAATAAATTTTGTTTTCAAAGACGGAATTGTTTTGTGAAGTACATAAGTTCCACCACGTTCCAAAGCATAGCCTTCTTGAATACACACTATTTCTATTTCATCTCCTACTTCAACACCTGGAATTGAAAAGACCTTATACTTTTTCTTGTCAATCAAATAATCATCATCGGCTACTTCTACTTCTTTAATTTCTGTTTTGGTATCCAAATCCACAAAAGATCCATCTTGTTTAATCGTACGTGCATCCAATGTGTAAATATCCATACCTCCTTTTTTAGACATAATGATTCGAGCATAGTCTTCCAATCCTTTTTGTGTTTGAATTTTTATTCTTTGCTTGAAAACATTTCGGCTAAAAAATTTATAATCCTCGAATTTAGTTTGTCGAATTTCAGTAGAATAAATCATCACTGCATCTGCATCCTTAAACCTTTCAGGAATTGTTGGAGATGGACTTACTTTCTTGCTCCATTTATAATTTTTCTGTGCAACAATAGTCGAAGAACAGATCAATGTCATCATTGCCAATAAAAGTAGTTTTCTTAGATTCTTATTTGATTGTCTCATAAATTATTGATTTTCGTAAAGTCTTTTTTATGATATTTTTTATAATTCGGAAGTTTTCTAAATTTTCATCTTTCAATTCCAACAATTCATTCACATATTTGTATTTTATTTGAATGTTTTTGTCATCTACTTGTGTCACTTCAAATTGAAAACGGATAGCACCATGATCAACATCAATTTTCTCAAATGAATTTATTTTAATTGGCACATCTAATTCTACATGAATCGTATAATCTTGGAAGACCGCTTCATAAAATTTTAGCGTTGTTTTTTCAACATCATCGGATTGGACAAATGGATCTGGTAAAAATGCTAATGATAAATAAGTTTTGTCTTTGATATTGGTGAAATTTCTTTCTGTTGCAACATTTGATTTGATCTCACATATTTTCTCTTTTACTTCCAAGTCAACCTTTTCAAAAATCAAATTGCTAGCTTTGGTACTTAGATAATCTGTTAAGGCATTTTCCAGCTTACTATTTGCAATTCGTTTACTTTGATTCCTTAACCACAACTGACTTAAACCACAATATTTAAACAAAATACTTCCGTTCAATCCATTTCCTTCCTTTTTCAAATGGATTACATGATCAACAACATTATTTTCAGCTTTCACTTTTGGTACTTCTTTCAAAAATCCTTTATCAGAATCAATTACAAACACAGATCTTCCTTGAATTTGTCGACTTCGCATTCCAAAAAAACCTGCATCTTCAGTAGCATCGAGATATAACCATTCATCTCCTAATTGTAGCACACAAATAGCATGATTAGCTGAAGAAACACTTGGAAAATCTAATTTAAAAGGATGACCAATAGTGGAAGATAAGGCGATTTTCGCATCATATCCAACTGCTTTCAATGCCTCTACCAACAAGTTACTCATGTCTTTGCAATCCCCTTGTTGTGCTGTAAATATCTTGTTAACATCTCTGGGTTGTACTGCACCAATTCCATCTTCAAAAGCAATATAACTTGTTCTGTCTTTTATTGTATTAAAAATAGTTTCCACCTTTTCTTTATCAGTTTCCTTGTCTGCAACTTTTTCAATGAAGAATTTTTTATTTGCACTACTAAGATTTGCCTTTGGACGCACCAAATTTTGATACCAATCATTATAATGATCAAACGGATCTCTGTCTATTGGTACAACCATCATTCGAATCGTTGCAGAATTTGTAGTTGGATAATTTCCTTCTTTTTTGGGAATCCCTACAAATTCATAAACCATCATTTCATTTTTCTGAAAAGAATTGATTTCCACCAAATTGGATTGTTTTAGTGAATCCTCCATTTGATAATGAAGTTTATGTGTTACCGGTAATTGTATCGTATAATGAAAGGTATCAATTATATCAGTATCTCTAAATCGTAATGATGCAAGAAACAAAAGATCAGAAGTTTCTTTTTTATAAGCATATTGAAAAGGATAACCGCCCTCAATGAATGGAAATTTCAAGGTTGTTTCCTTCATTCCATCATAAAAAGAACTAGTAAATATATTGTTCGTTATAAAGTTCTTTTTAGCAAGTTTTTTCCATTTACCAAAAAGTTGATAGGATGCTTTGATTTCACTGATCGTTTCCAATTCTCCAAAATGAATCAACACATGATTTTTTAAATCGCCATCAAAATTACCTTGAAAAGAATATTCAGTAGTAAATGAGTTGGTAGCTGGAAAAACAGTATAAACACGTTCAATCTTTTGAAAGGTAATAGGCTTTTCTTGAGCATCTAGTGGGTTAAAGCTAAGGAATAAGAAAAACAAGATAAGTAAGTAGTTGAATCGCACACTTGTCTTAAGGCCAACAATATAAGTAAATATTTTGTTGAATTTAATTCTAAACAAAGCGATATTTGGTAGCTAACCAATTTAGGGTAGAATGCGCACAATTCTACAAAACAAGAAGCGCACAATGGATAAAGTAATACCTGATGCATTCACCAATAATAACCTCACAATCAACACGCATTACAAAAACAAAGGCTTCAAAATTCCTTCTTCCAAAGAAATAAAAGTTTCCGTACGTGCGATCCCAGGAATGTTTTGAACTTTAGAATTGAGAATTTCCATTAAATGATCATTGTTTTTTGCATAAACTTTGGCGAAAATGGAATAGTTACCAGTAGTAAAATGGGCTTCCGTGATGTTGTTCACCTTGTCTAATTCATCCAATACCTCCTTATAAAACTTAGCTTTTTCTAAAAAGATACCGATGAAAGCAACAGTGCTAAATTCAAGCAACTTATAGTTGATACGGGTCGTATAATTGAGCACGATTCCCTTCTTTTCCAATTTAGAAATACGTTGTTGAATTGCAACATTCGATAAATCAATATCTTTGGCCAATTCAGTCAGTGGCATTCGACAATTTGCTAGAAGACTGTTAATTATTTGAATATCTACCTCGTCAATCATTTAATTATTAAATTTATTTGACAATATTACTATAATATTTTAACTTTATTGTAGTTTTATACTTAAATAGTAATGTTTTTATACTCAAACACTTAAAAAAATAAGGATATGTGCGGAATTTTTGCAGCAATCGACTCATCACTTTCAATTTCAGAATTACAGACTTGGTCTGAGAAAGTAGCGCATCGTGGACCAGATAATTCACGAATTCAACAATTTGGAGATCGTGTGATCTTTGGTTTTCATCGATTACGTATTAATGGTGTCAATGAAGCTAGTGATCAGCCAATGCATTTGGATGGCAGTTATTTAATTGCAAATGCGGAGATTTTCAATCATAAAGCATTAGAAGATAAATATGGTTTCACGATGAAGTCACAGAGTGATTGTGAAGTCATTTTGCATATGTACAATAAGTTTGGTTTTGAGCGAACCATCAAAGAATTGGATGCGGAATTTGCAATCGTAATCTATGATTCTAAAAAAGATATCGTTTTTGCAGCAAGAGATCATTTAGGAATTCGTGGGATGTATGTTGGAACTAAAGGCAAAGAAAAATATTTTGCAAGCGAAGCAAAAGCATTGGTATTTTGTGATGAGGTGAAGCATTTTCCACCAAGAGCAACTTGGAGAAGTGATGCCGCTGATACTTATACAAAATATTATGACTTAAAATTCTCACAACATGAAGACCAATCTGAAACAACACATTTACGTAAAATAAATGAACTGTTAGTGGAAGCCGTAAAAAAGCGAATGATGTCGGATCGCAAAATTGGTTGCTTGTTGAGCGGTGGATTAGATTCAAGTTTGATTTCTGCAATTGTTGCAAGAGCGGCGGAAGACACTAAAGACATTCATACATTCTCGATTGGGATGGAAGGATCACCGGATTTGGTAGCAGCTCAAGCAGTGGCAGATCACATCGGTACAACCCACCACTCAATCCAAGCGGAGGAAGCAGATTTCATTCAAGCATTAAAAGACACGGTTTACAAATGTGGTTCGTATGATGTAACGACGATACGTGCATCTGTTGGTCATCAATTGGTATCTAACTGGATTAAAGATAACTCTGATGTAAAAGTTATTTTTTCTGGAGAGACGGCAGATGAGTTTGGTAGTTACTTATATTTCCAAAACGCTCCCACACCAGCTGCTTTTCAAGATGAAGCAATCAGATTGTTAGAAGACATCCATTATTTTGATATGTTGCGTGGTGATCGAAGTGTTTCTAGCGCTGGACTGGAAGCGAGAATTCCTTTTGCGGATAAAAAATTCATGGATTATTACATGGGCATCGAACCAGAGCAACGTATGTTTGATGACACAAGAATGGAAAAGTATTTAATCAGAAAAGCTTTTGAAGCGGAGCAACTTCTACCCGACTCTGTTTTATGGCGTCGTAAAAATGGATTTTCTGACTCTGTAAGTAAGAAAGATAAGTCTTGGTCAACGGTCATTAAGGAATTTGTAGACACTCAAATTTCTGATGAAGAATATGAAGCGGAAGCAAAGAAATTTACTTTTGAAACTCCAAGAACTAAAGAAGGATATTTTTATCGCAAAATTTTCAATGAGTATTATGGTGCTGCTTGTGATGAGTTGACTCCTTATCAGTGGTTACCGAAATGGTGTGGTGATGTGGTGGATCCTAGTGCTCGGGTATTGGAGATTTATGCGGCTGATTAGATCGAAGCATAGCTTTTGAAACCTGTTATAAGAAAAAATATAAGTTTGCGAAGCCTATAAGGATTCGTAAACTTTTTTTTTCAACAATGCTCTTTTTTCATAACATTACGTTTCTCATCCTTTAAGGCTTAAGAAACGGAGACTAACATAACATGCTGCTTTTGTTTATTATCTGCAGTTTGCGAAGCCTCTAAGGATTCGTAAACTTTTTTTATATACTGCTCTTTTAATAACATTACGTTTCTCAATCCTTTAAGGCTTAAGAAACGGAGACCAACCTAACATGCTGCTTTTTTATATTATCTGCAGTTTGCGAAGCCTTTAAGGATTCGTAAACTTTTTTTTCAACAATGCTCTTTTTTCCTAACATTACGTTTCTCAATCCTTTAAGGCTTAAGAAACGGAGACTAACATAACATGCTGCTTTTGTTTATTATCTGCAGTTTGCGAAGCCTTTGAGGATTCGTAAACTTTTTTATATACTGCTCTTTTCATAACATTACGTTTCTCAATCCTTTAAGGCTTAAAGGCTTAAGAAACGGAGACTAACATAACATGCTGCTTTTGTTTATTATCTGCAGTTTGCGAAGCCTTTGAAGATTCGTAAACTTTTTTTATATACTGCTCTTTTAATAACATTACGTTTCTCAATCCTTTAAGGCTTAAGAAACGGAGACTAACATAACATGCTCCTTTTGTTTATTATCTGCAGTTTGAGAAGCCTTTGAGGATTCGTAAACTTTTTTTTTCAACAATGCTCTTTTCATAACATTACGT
>CALDGQ010000085.1 GCA_937941765.1 uncultured Saprospiraceae bacterium | reverse complement strand
GCTAGTGTTATTACCAGAACATGGAGTTTGACGGATGCTTGTGGAAATGAAAAGAAAGCTGCTCAAATAATTACACTAGAAGATACTACACCACCAACATTTGGCGTGCCAGTAGATGTAACAATAGAATGTGATTTAGATGAAACCGATTTGACAATTACTGGAGATGTGCTAGATGAAGCGGATAATTGTGATACGTCCTTAGGAGAAGCGATTTATACAGATGTAATATCAGCGGATGATCCATGTATAGGAGCAATGGTGATAGAAAGAACGTGGAGTTTGACAGATGCTTGTGGTAATGTAATAACAGGATTACAAGTAGTAACAATAGAAGACACTACACCACCAACATTTACAGTACCAGAAGATGTTACGCTGGAATGCGAAATAGATGAATCAGATTTGACCATCACAGGAGAGGTACTAGATGAAGCGGACAATTGTGATACTTCGATAGGGGAAGCAACCTTTATAGATGTGGTTTCAACAGATGACCCATGTATTGGAGCAAGAATAGTAACCAGAACTTGGAGTTTGACAGATGCTTGCGGAAATGAAACGACCGCAATTCAAACCATTACATTAGAAGATACGACACCACCAACGTTTACAATACCTGAAGATGTAACGATGGATTGTCATTTGGATACAAGTGATCCTACAATAGTAGGCGAAGTGTTAGATGAAGCAGATAATTGTGATACAACATTGGGAGAAGCTGGGTTTATTGAAACGATTCAAAATGCGAATCCATGTATTGGGGCATCTATTATAACAAGGATTTGGAATTTATCGGATGATTGTGGCAACGTTACTTCTGGCATTCAAACCATCACTTTGATAGACACCATTCCACCTTTATTTACAGCACCTGAAGATATTACGATCTCTTGTGATGAAGATCCTAGTGATTTAGGAATAGTTGGTGATGTCCTTGACGAATCTGATCTTTGTGATACCTCATTAGGAGAGGCGAGTTATTCGGATGAAATATCACCAAATGAGCCTTGTGAAGGAGCAAGTATTATCACCAGAACCTGGAGTTTAGCAGATGCATGTGGAAATGTAACAACAGCGATACAAATAATAACGCAAGAAGATATTGTTAGCCCTGTATTTTCGGAACTTCCAGATGATGTGACTACTGACTGTGATAACATTCCAGTTCCTGTTGCTATGAGTGCAACTGATATTTGTATTGGTGATCTTACACCAACCTATTCGGAAGTGCGAGTGGATGGTGATTGTATCGAACATTATACGTTAGTTAGAACTTGGGAGGTTGCAGATTCATGTGGCAATACTAATTCGCATGTTCAAAATATTTCAGTTGTAGGATGTAGTCCAAAAGTTGTAATTACTGTTTCACCTGTTGCTACTATTTGTCAAGATGAATTGGTTACTTTCAGTTCAACAGTAGGAGCCGCATATCCGACACCAGTATATCAATGGCAATTTAGTGTAGATGGTGTTATATGGAATGATATTGTTGGAGAAACCAATGCAACACTTTCATTTGTGACCGATGGTGAAACGGATGGTTGGTTTAGAGTCGTTGTTTCAAATTCCAGTGATGATATAACAAACACCGATTGTAATGTGCTTTCAAATGAACTGCGTCTAGATGTCTTATTGAATGTTGAGGATACCCAATTATACGAAAATTTATGCCCTGGATTAACAACTATATTTGCTGGCGATACTTTAGATATTCCAGGTATCTATGTGGATTCATTAGTTGGATTTAATGGATGTGACAGTGTTGTGTTTTTGGATCTACAGTTTTTGGATTTAATAATTGATCCAGTAACTTTAGAAATTTGTGATGGTGATTCTGTTATCGTTGGAAATTCTGTTTATGACATTCCTGGAAATTATGCAGACACTTTAGTTGGATCCGATGGTTGTTTCATTTTACAAGAAACAGCATTAATTGTTCATCCAAATTTATTCAATCCAATTGAAGATGAAATATGTGATGGCGAGACCGTTTCTGTAGGAACTTCAACTTATGATGCAACTGGAACTTATATTGATACTTTGCAAACGTCACATGGATGTGATAGTATTGTTGAGTTAACATTGACTGTACATGCTGTTTTTGCAGATACAATTGTCATTTCTTTCTGTGATGGAGATTCCATATCAGTAGGAGGGAATATTTATACCACCACTGGATTTTACACTGAAAATTTAAACACCCAATTTGATTGTGATAGTATTGTTTACTTAGACCTAACTGTATTTCCAGTTTATAATCATGAACAAGATATACACTTATGTTTCGGTGATTCCATTGATGTAGGTAATTCTACTTATTACACGGATGGCATTTATTTCAATACATTTACCACTATTAATGGTTGCGACAGTATCATGCAGACCACAGTTGCCGTTTCTAATGAAGTGTATGGACCTGTTGATGATGTCTGGATGTGTGCAGGTCAAACACATACCAATAACTGGGGAACTTTTGATTCAACAGGAATTTATTTTGATACATTGATGACTGCTCAAGGATGTGATTCTATTTTGACTCTACAATTAGTCGAATTGGATTCCATATTGAATGAAATAAATGAAGTGATTTGTGATGGAGAGACTTTTGATATTGGAACACAAACTTTGACAACAACAGGAACTTATCTCGAGATCTTTACTGCTGATAATTTATGTGATAGTATTGTTACCTTAAATTTGCTTGTAAATCCAAATACAGACACTTTAATCAATCACGTTGATTGTTGGGGGACTACTTTCTCAGCAGGAGGACAAACATTTGTTGAATCCGGATCTTATACCATTAACTTACTCAATCAATATGATTGTGATAGTACGATTGTTTTAGAACTCATCATTAGAGATTCTATATTCATGGATTTGGATTCTACAATTTGCGAAGGAGATACTTTATTTTATGACAACAATGCTTATACAACAACAGGTGTTTACGATCACGTATTTACGAGTTTTGAAGATTGCGATAGTACGGTTCGTTATGTATTGACCGTGTTAGAAAATTCAGTCGAAACCATTAAACAATTATCATGTGATGGTACGGTATTTTCTGCAGGTGGGCAGAATTTTACAGAGACAGGGAATTACACGATAAATATTCCAAATGCAGTTGGATGTGATAGCACCATAACCTTAAATATCGAATTTATTGATTCCGTATTTACCCAAATAACTGAAGTGCTGTGTGATGGGGAGTTTTATCCTTATGAAGGTGTTGATTACACGACTTCAGGAACCCATGTTTTTCCATATACAACTCCATTAGGTTGTGATAGTATTGTTACATTAGAATTGTTGTTCAATCCAAATACAGATACATTAATCAATCACGTAGATTGTTGGGGGACTACTTTTACAGCCGGTGGAGAAACTTTTGATGAATCAGGAAGCTATACGATTAACACCCTCAATCAATATAATTGTGATAGTACCATTGTGCTGAATTTGACCATTCGGGACTCCATTTATACAAATTTAGATTCGATCATTTGTGAAGGAGACACGATCTTCTTTGATACTTTGACTTACACGACAACTGGACGCTACGAATTCATGTACACAAGTGTGTATGGTTGTGATAGTTTGGTTGCTTTTGATTTGACGGTCCATCCGAATACTGTAGAAGTCATGGATGAAAGTAGATGTGATGGAACAATCTTTACAGCAGGAGGTCAAGACTTTACGGAGACCGGAAATTATACGATTAATATTCCAAATTATCTGGGATGTGATAGTACCATATTATTAAACATTGAATTTATTGACTCCGTTTTCTCAACATTAAACATTGGATTCTGTGCTGGTGAAAGTGCATCCTACAATGGAATTGTTTACAGTGTTCCAGGTGTGTTTGATCATGCTTTCATTTCTGCAGCAGGATGTGATAGTATTGTTACGGTGACAGTCGATACATTGACACATACCACTTTGACTGTAGATACCAGTACTTGTTATGGTACACCGTATACGATTGGTGGAGAAACCTTTACTGAAACCGGTGCCTACACAATCAATCTGGATAACACAAACGGATGTGATAGCACAATCTACCTAGATATCTTTTTTATTGATACGGTTTATACCAATTTGACAGAAATCATTTGTGAAAATGATACTGCATTTTACAACGGAATCAATTATTCGAATCCTGGAATTTACCAACATACCTTTATCTCCTCATTTGGATGTGATAGTATTGTCAATTATGAAGTCATTCAAAACAGGCATACCGATACGACTATAATTGCTGAAGCTTGTTACAATTTAAGTGTTATAGTGGGTGGTCAAGTATTTGATTCAACTGGAATATATACCATTAATCTTGATAATGCGTTGGAATGTGATAGTACCATTTATTTGGAATTGACGATTTTAGATTCAATTTATAACAATACAAATGAGATTATCTGTCAAGGTGAATCATATACTTTTAATAGCGTCACATATGAATCAACAGGAGTATATCTTGACACCCTAATTGCTTCAAATGGTTGTGATAGTTTCGATTATTTGTATTTAGTCGAATTGCCAGAAATTGATTCGACATTGTATAGGTCCGCCTGTAAAGGTACCATTGTGAATGTTGCAGGAGAATCTTTTACGGAAACAGGGAGTTATCAAATTGACTTGACTAGTTCATTTGGTTGCGATAGTACTTTGTATGTGAATATCGATTTCATTGATACGATTTTTACGGAATTTGCTGCCGAATTCTGCGAAGGGGATGATTATACCTATAATGGAGTGACTTATACAACACCAGGTACACATCAACACGCATTTGTTTCAGAAGCTGGTTGTGATAGTATTGTTACATTAATTTTAGATGAAAATCCTGATGTGGATACTTTACTAACAAGAGTAGGATGTGATGGTGTAAGTTTTGAGGTTGCAGGAGAAATATTTACGGAGGATGGAATTTATACAATTAATTTACTCAATCAAAATGGTTGTGATAGCACTATAACGGTTGAAGTGACCATGATTGATACCATTTTTACACCGTTTTTTGAAACCATTTGTGAAGGGGAGACTTTCAATTTCCAAGGAGTAGATTATAATAGTGCAGGTGTTTATGAATTCCCATATACCTCTGCAATCGGATGTGATAGTTTAGTCGTTCTTACGATACACCAAAATACGCATACCGATACAATTTTAAATATTGTCGACTGTTACGAATCCTCCTTTGTCATAGATGGACAAGTATATGATTCAACTGGTAATTACAATGTTGTAATTCCTAATTATTTTGGGTGTGATAGTTTAATTACTTTAAATTTACTATTAAATGATTCAATTTCTTCGATGATTGTAGAGACCATTTGTGAAGGAGAAACAGTTATCTTTGGTGGCAACCCATACACGACTCCGGGTATATTTGTTGATATTTTCACTGCTGCAAATGGATGTGATAGTACTGCTTACCTTGATTTAACGGTCAACCCATTATCAGAATTATATCTTACAGAATCTACTTGTACAGGAGCTACTTTTACAGTTGGTGGACAAGATTTCTCAACGTCAGGAAATTACCAGATTGACTTGTTGAACCATTACGGATGTGATAGTATCATCTATTTAGATATCACATTTGTAGATTCAATTTCATCAATTCACAATGCGGTTTTCTGCGAAGGAGACTCATTTGATTATGAGAATGATACCTATACGGATGCGGGTACTTATCAACATGTACTTGTAACTTCAGAAGGTTGTGATAGTATTGTTACATTAGTTTTAAGCATGGTGCCAGATGTAGATACACTCGTATATGCGACCGCATGTTACGGGATTGATTTTGAAATGGCTGGTCAGACTTATACTGAATCAGGTACTTATACCATAGATTTAACCAATCAAAATGGATGTGATAGTACGGTTACTTTAGAGATCACTTTTATTGACACCATTTTTACAATTATCAATGAAGTTTTCTGTGAAGGAGATAGTTTTCCTTATGTGGATTCAATTTTCTATGCTCCAGGTAGCTATGAGTACGGATTTACTTCCTCACTTGGATGTGATAGTATTGTTACATTAGAATTGGAAATGCTATTGGATACCGATACGATTATTGAACGACAAGTTTGTATTGGATCTACTTACACTTTTAATGGAGAAACCTTTGACTCAACTGGTATTTATCAAATCGATTTATTTAATTCAAACGGTTGTGATAGTACCATTCAATTAGATGTTATTTTTGTTGACACGGTGTATACGGCATTGGCAAGTACATTTTGTGAAGGAGATGAATACGAATTTGGAGATTCTATCTACACAACTGGAGGTGTTCATCTTTACCCATATTTAACAGAGAATGGTTGTGATAGTATAATTTTGCTGACCTTGAATATGCTACCAGATTCGGATACAACCATTTATCACGAAACATGTTACGCAACTCCATTTACGATAGCAGGTGAAACCTTTGAAGAAGCCGGAAGTTATACGATTGATCTATTGAATGAAAATAATTGCGATAGTACTATTTATCTAAATCTTATTTTTAGAGATTCTTCTTTCTCAGATATGGTCCACGAAATGTGTGAAGGAGATACTATCAATTTCAATGGAGTTGATTATACACAAACTGGAAACTACGGACATAATTATGTGAATCAATTTGGTTGTGATAGTACTGCCAATTTGATTTTGACGGTCTATCCTCATACAGCGGAGTATGTTTCACAAGTATCTTGTTATGATACTCCTTTCACGATAGCTGGGCAGACTTTCACAACCGATGGCATCTATACCATAGATTTAACCAATCAGTATGGATGTGATAGTACGCTGACCGTTGCTGTCCAATTTAGAGACTCCATTTATACCAATATCAATGAATCCATTTGTGAAGGAGAAACCGCAAGTTGGAATGGAGCCAATTTCAATACCACAGGAGTCTACACTCAAACTTATACTTCTTATTTTGGTTGCGATAGTTTGGTAAACTTTGTACTGGATGTAGTTGAAAATTCGGATACCATTATTAATCAAGTTAATTGTTATAACACTACATATACAATAGGGGAGCAAGTCTTTGATGAAACCGGTATTTACAATGTTGTTTTGAATAATGCAGCAGGTTGCGACAGTTTGATACAATTAATCTTGACAATCAATCAGCCGATTGAAACAGAATTGTATGTTGGTTTCTGTGATGGCGACAGCTACACTTATGATGGAACTAATTATGATGCAGCAGGTACTTACATGCATGAGTATACATCCACAAATGGATGCGACAGTACCGTTTATTTAAATGTGGTGGTTCATGATATATATGAAATGATCGAGGAAATGACGATTTGTGTTGGAGATAGTGTGACGATTAATGGGCAGGTCATATTCACATCTGGAATTTATACAGATAGTTTGACCACGTATACAGGTTGTGATAGTTTGATCATTGTTGATTTGACTGTAGAAGATATAACAACATTGACACCGCAAGATTACACAATCTGTGAAGGTGAATCTGTGCAGCTTTATGTCGATGGTTCGGAAACGATGTATTGGAGTCCACCAACTTCCTTGTCTTGTACCAATTGTCCAGATCCGATTGCAACGCCAATAGTTACGACTACTTACAATATTATTGCTGAAAGTTGTTTGGGCGAAATGGTAGAGACAACAGTTACCGTTTTTGTGAATGAATTGCCTGAAATTCAAGTGGATGCAGATATTTATATATCTCATGGAGACACCGCAACGATTATTGCAAGTGTCAACAAGGACGATGTTGAACTGATTTGGACGGACCAAACAGAAAGTGTGCTTTGTATTGATTGTGTAGAAATGGATGTAGTGCCAACCAATAACAGTGTGTATACAATTACAGCGATTGATCTACAAGGGTGTCAAGACGAGGTTGACGTGAATATAAAAGTTAACAAAGAATGTACTGAAGGAATCATAGAAGTACCAAACTTCATCACACCAAACGGGGATGGCGCCAATGATTTTATGGAGGTTAGATATAGTAAAGTCAAAAGAGTAGCATTATTAAGAGTCTACAATAGATGGGGAGAATTGTTGTTCCATACAGAGGAAGTCAATAGCGAGTTCTGGGATGGAACCTTCAAAGGACGACCATTAAATCCAGGTGTTTACGTTTATTATATGGATATTATTTGTCTCAATGGTGACCCATTCGTGAAGACAGGGAATATTACAATCATTAATTAAATAATAATTATTATTTGCTGGATTTTTTCTCAATAAATACTTGTATGGCTAATCAAAGCTTCTCCTGTCGTAATCACCACCTCATCACTATTGAGAATCTCTGTTTTGACCAGCGCTCTGTATTTTTCTGGAATAGTTTCTAACACGGTGAATACAGCAGTGTATTGGGTATCCGTGTACATAGGTTTGAAAAAAGACATATTCTGCTTGATATAGATGGTCCCTTCACCAGGAAAAATAGTACCAAATACTTTTGAAAAAACACTACCTCCTAAAAATCCATGCAAGATTCTTCTTTTGAAAATGGTCTGTTTCGCATATTCATCATCTAGGTGCATTGGATTTTTATCACCGGTCGCTTCCGCAAATGCAATCACATCATCCTGAGAAAACATAAACGGATATTTAAAAACCGCATCAACGGTTATACTATTTTCCGTATATTTTTTCATACTGTTTATTTTTTAATTGAAGCCAATCTCTTTTTAAAATTGCAAGTCCTACGACATCCAATTTTTTATCACCTTTGATACAATGTTCTCGATAATATGCTTCTCGTCTAAATCCAAATTTTTCATGCATTTTGATCACCATATCATTTTCAACAAAAACTTCACATCTTAGTTTATTCAATTCTAGTTTTTCAAAAACATAGGATAACACATTGTACTCAATTTTGCTTCCAATACCAGCGCCACGTACACTTTGATCTCCTAGATAGAATGCCCAATAACAACTTTGTAATGTTTGGTTGATGCCAGTCAAAGATGCTAAACCTAATTTTTTACCATCATATTCGATGATCCAATAGATACAATCTTCCCGGTCTTTTATGGACTCAAACCAATTTGCTTGTTGCTCACTCGATATTTCATTTTCGGTGTACATATATTTGGCTACTTCTTTTGAGTTGCGCCAATTGCGTACCATTTCAATATCTGCTTTCGTTAATCGATTTAATTTGATATCCATTTATCTTATTTTACTATGAATAATTACGTCTTTGTACTCGCCATTAAAAAGACAATGATCCTTTAGTTTTGCTTCCAAAATAAAACCATTTTTTTCTAACATAGGATATAAATGTGGTCTCAAATCAAAAGCATACGTATATACTTTGTGAAATTTAAGTTCCTCAAATGCAACTGCTTCTATAAGTGGCAAATAATTATTCCAAATTTCTTCAAAATTATCTTTTTCCAAATCAGTGTCCATAATAAATGAAAGCTCCGCATTTTTATCAACCCAATTGATATGTACCAATCCTCCGTATCCGATACAAGTCTCATTTTTCAAAAAAGAAAATAAAAGTTGATTAGGTGCGGTGGCATCAAATATTTTGGAAACAACATTTTTAAAGTAATTATCTTGATCACTTTCAGTCAATGGCTTAGCTTGACGAAGATGATAAATTTGATCATTTCGCCATTTCATAATATCCAATCTATCCTCAAAACGTATAGGCACCAGCGTGTAGTTCCCATTTTGGAAAGTATTCGTTTTAAGGATTTTGTATTTATTCATTGCGTCTACCTAGTCTTTAAGAGCGATAAAGATATGGAATTATTTTATGATAATTTTATGTGTGGGAAGGGGTAATTACGTGGGTTGAGACTCGTATAATAAGGTGTGGAAATATCGACAATAGTTCTATTTTTTATTCAAACTATTAATTGTCATCAAAAGAAATTTCAAAGATTTGTTATAATCTAAAGTATCATATTCTAAACCAATTATCCTGATATTGTCATAATACTTTGATTTGTTGGAGTAGTAGTTTTTTTCTAATTCAATTGCAATTGCATTGTTACCTAATTGTTCTCTCAAAAACCATTTTTCAATCAATCTTGCAGTTCGACCATTGCCATCTTGAAGTGGATGAATTTTCAGAAACAATAAGTGAATAAAAGAAGCAAAGTAAAAGGATTCAATAATTGTTAATTCAGCTTTTCTTAACTTCTTGATATCTTCAAATAATTTGTCCCATTCTGTTTTTACCTTACTTGGTTCAGCTGCAACATACTCGATTCTATCTTCATTGTTGACAACAAACATTGGATTGGCCCTAATGATACATCTTTGATTTTTTGACAATAAATGTCGACTCAATATTTTATGAGCCTTTAATACATTCTTTGAATTTAATTTTTTTTCTTGTGCGAATTCATAAGCTGTAAATAAATCATCGGCTTTTTTAGTATAATCGGCTTCATATTTTACCTTAAGAAATTTATGTTTTAAATAACTATCGGCATCAATATTTTCTCCCTCAATTTTTGAAGAATAAACAGATGACACAGAAGTATAGAAACTAAAATAATCAAAAGGAATTTCTTCTTTTGATTTGGTAGTTAGATTTTTCAGTGGATCAAAGTTGATTGCGTCTTTGAAATTTTCGAATAATTGGGTAGGAACTATTTTTAGGTTTTTGATCATTGGCAAGTCAAATTCTTATTGAAGATTCAATCTTAGTTGTGTGCGCCTCCAAATATATGACTTTCATGACTTTATTCAATTTTAATGTTCAATTACATTGCATTGCATCTTTTTAAACAAGGCTACAATTTTTTCAAAAAATCCAACTCCTTGTCCACTGCCACCAAAAAATCCGCTGATTGTTTAATCATTTTCTTCAAACCAGCTTTTGCTTTTTTATCATCAATTTCTAAATCTTTATAAGACGCGAGTACCTCCGTCATGTCAACTTTTATTTTTTGTAATGTCTTTGTTGCAAAAGGCACGGTCCACTTCTTTCCTTTGAATCGTTTGTTTTTTGCGGCAATATATTCGTTCATGGTTTTGAAGGATGCTTTGGTGATGTTGGACAAGTCTTTGATGCGATCAGGTTGACTGTGGATGTCAAAAAGTCCGATGGATTTTGTTAATTGTTTTTTCCATTTTTCTACGATAATATTTCCTTTCCCTAATTCATTGGAACGTTCAAGTGCTGCTTCCATTTGTTCTTTTTTTCCTTTAGCCAAATGAGCTGAGACTAAGGTGTTGTAATCCTTTTTGGATTTTAGTATTGTAGTGTTCTTGTTAGATTCGAATGCTTTGTAGGTGATAGGATTAGAAGATAATTGCCAAATCGGATCACAAGGCATGTGGCGTTTGAGCATTTCAGTAGGGGAGACATCATACCATTGTTGACCATATCTTTTGACAAATTTCTTGTTATCTTTTACATATCCGGCGGCCCAAGTTGGATCGTATAGTTTCCATTCGCCATCAACTTTTACCGCATTCCAGGTATGACCGATGCTGCGATTGACAACACCTTTCTCATTTTTGGTATATCCTTTTATGACGAAAGATTCATAACCAAGTTCTGTTATGATTGAATGAAATAGAAGTGAATAATCTTGACAAACGCCTTTCTTTTTATTAATTACATTTTTCAATAAATGATTATGGAATTCGGCTTCAGATTTAAATCCAGCATTTTTTGAGGTCTTATTATTTTCACGTAAATCATTTCGTTTGGCTACATCGTATCGGATGTTATTGGCGACCCATTCAAAGACAGATAATACCTTGTCTTCTTTCATTTCAATTTTGTCAATGGTTTCACTGACAATGGATTGAGCAGCCGCTTTTTGAAAAGCAATTGTAGAAATGATAAGTAATAAAATGAATAATTTTTTCATGTTTGAGTTTTATTAAAGATAGGAGTGCTATTGCGTAAACTTCGTGTTATCAACCTATTTCAGATTTAATTTTGGTTCCAATTCAAATTCACGATATAAATTAACAACATCATCAGGGATTGCGTACACATTATAGATATTCTCATCTGTTTTTATTTTATTTAAACGCATCGGTGTTTTGGTCGTACAAAATGACATTAATTAAATCTCTCATTGCTTTGGAATCGAAATGATAAATTTATTTGAAATTTTTAGTAACTGCTAGCATATATCAAGCAATGTCTTCCATATTATAAATAATCCGTTTCCCTTTTTCTTCACCAATTCTAACCATCTCATCAGCTCCTCCTGATGGTCCACCAATTCTAAATACAATATCACATTTGCTTATCAATCTAATAGCAACTGGATGAAATAATTCATTCCAAATGTCATCTCCCATTTCTTTTGAACCTGCTGTTTCGATCAGTGGCAATGCAAACCATTCTCCTAAAACAGGTAGATGTCCCTTTTCATAAATTAACAAAGCAGTCTCATTCATATGGTCCACATGCTTTTGGATTAATTTAGGATCATCATTAGTGCCAGAGCGATACGGTCCTGCTACTAAGATCATTAAAGGTTGTTGTTCTGGCATCGTATTTTATGGCTCTAATTCGTTTTATATAAAATTTAATTGTGCTTCTAATTTAAGTAAACTTGATTGAGATTGGGTATTATTTGTTGTGTTTTTTGAGTTTCAATTGCGTTTATTGTTTATCTCAGAATCATAATGAATTAATATGCGAATAAATTGTTTTGTTGATGTTAAATTGCCTTTTAGCGCTTAATTTTTGTATAACAAAATCACAACTCAATTTCTTAATTAATTTACCTCTTTTTTTTACAAGCCTATTTGCGCATATTTGCAATAATGTTTCCTGACTATAATATTTATTCCTTGCCACTTTTGATTCTTGTTATTCAAGGAGTGGTGCTTTCTTTGCTAATTTTTAAAAGGTTTGTAAAAAATAGGAGGGTGGCTGATCTAGTTTTGGCGGCTTTAATTCTCATCACTTGTTATCACCGGACAACTTATACGATTGGATTTATGGGTTGGTATGACACTTTTCGAAATACCAAGATCAATTATTATTTGATTTCTTTGACGCTTGCCATTGGACCATTGATTTATTTTTATATCAAATCATCTATTGTTCGAGATTTTCATTTTAAAAGAAAAACATTACTTCATTTTCTACCGGTTGTATTGTATGTGCTATTTAAAATGTTCGTCTTCTTATACGACACGACTCAACCAGGATTTGAGGAAACTCAGAATGGACCTTTTTATTTATGGATGATGGATTATTTGGGACCATTGTTTTTTATTCTTTTTACAATTCACTTGTTGGTGTACTTAGTTTTTTCGTTTCAATTATATTTTAAATATCGAACACAATTAGAAGAAGAGTATTCTAATACCTATCGATATGAGTTGCGTTGGCTAAGAAATTTTTTATTTCTCTATACTTTTTTGTTTGTGTATGATTCAATTCAAAATATTACGGAGGGATTAATTGTCGATTTGCATTGGACACAGGAATGGTGGTATCAGTTTTGTTCCGTGCTTGTCGTGTTATATGTAGGCGTGATGGGGTATTTTACTTCTATGGAAGGATTTGGAAAAATTGACTTAAATAAAGAACAACCATTAGAAGAACCAATTGGAGAAACCACTTTTCAATTTCAAGATGAGTTGGAAAATTTGAAAGCAATCGTTGAAAATGAAAAATTATATCTAGATCCAAATTTAACGTTAAGTCAACTTTCTAGGAAATCAAAAATCAATACCTCTCAATTGTCATTTATTATCAATAATGGGTTGCAGAAAAATTTTAATGATTTTATTAATGAATATAGAGTCGCGGAAGTGAAGACTTATTTGCAAGATCCTTCCAAAAAACATTTATCTATTTTAGGAATTGCTTATGATTGTGGATTTAATAGTAAAGCAACTTTTAATCGAGTGTTTAAAAAAATTGCGGGTCAGTCGCCTTCTTCTTTTCGGAAGTGAAGTTGATGCTTAGGTATAAAATTAGTATTGGGTATGCATTGTTGTATTAAAAATAGTGCAACCTCGTGGTCGCACCAATTCACGAGTAAAATTTCTTATTTGAAGCTATTTTTTTCTGAGAGAATATATCAATCTTCTCCCGCAACCTCCTCATAATCAAACTCTTTCAAATGCTGCTGCTCCTGATAAGCACCTTCCAACTCATGACGTTCTGGACGTACCCCATTGTAAAACCAAGACCAAAGATATTTAATGTCATTGGATAAATAAAGCATCAATGGAAGTACATATAGTGTTAGAAAAGTAGCAATTCCAATTCCGTAAGCTATAGAAATTGCCATTGGGATTAAGAATTGCGCTTGAAAACTAGTCTCAAATATCAAAGGAGCCAATCCGGCAATAGTTGTAATAGATGTCAAAAAGATAGCTCTAAACCTGGAAAGACCGGCTGTGTAAATCGCGTCATGAAACGAATAACCTTGTTTTATAAAGGAGTTGTATTTGACTATCAAGACCAGTCCATCATTAACCATAATTCCTATCAATGCAATGATTCCTAAGAAAGATAAGATGTTGATCGGAAAGTTGTGAATCTCGTGTCCCCATCCCACACCAATCAAACTCAATGGAACCATTAATAAAATCAACAAGGGTTGCACGTAAGAGCGGAATGTAAAAGCAATGACTCCATAAATCAACATCAAAATAATAGGTGCTACTTTCTTAGCTGATTTTTGAAATTTTGCCGCTTCTCTATTTTGACCAACATATAAAGGCGATACAGAAGGATATTTAGTCAATAAGGTAGGCATGAAATTCGCTTTTAGATCATCCAAAATAGTCGGTGCACTATCTTTTGGATCGACCAAATCTGCAGACACTTCGATTTCTCTACGACCATTCAAGTGATTGATGGCAACTTCACCTCTCGAAATATCATAAGTAGCAATTTCACTCAAAGGAATCCGAACGCCATTTGGCGCAACTACTTCCATGTTGTCTAAATCATTTAAACTATTTCGGCCATCCGTTTCATATCTCACATACACGCGTATTTCATCTCGCCCCCTTTGGAATCGTTGTGCTTGACGACCAAAAAATCCAGAACGAACTTGTGAAATCAATCCTTCTAAAGTGAAGCCCAACATATAGGCATTCGATTTTAATTTTAATTTGACTTCTTTTATTCCCAATGGGTCATTATCACTTATGTCTTTTAGTTGAGTAAGTGTTCCCAGCTTTTCTTTTAGTTCAAATTTTGCAGCTTTCAATTCTTCAATATTATTTCCGGTCAATGATATTGAAATCGGTCTTCCACCGAAATTGGTATTGGCACCAAAAGTGAGTTGTTCTACACCAGGTACAAATCCTACTCGTTCTCTGATTTTGTTGGCAACAGCGTTTGCGGATAAGGTGCGTTGCTCACCAGGTAGTAAATTAATTGTTATGTTAGCATTGCTTGAGCCAGGCCCGATTCTTCTTAAAGTATTTCTGACAAGGTCGATGTCTCCAACCTGAGATTTTAAGGAGTCATTAGTGATCCAAACTTTATCTTCTATTGATTGAATAATTTCATTGGTGATGTTTTCATTCGTTCCTTGCGGCATTTTCAAATTCACTTGAATAATATCACTAGCTATAGATGGAAAAAATGTAAATCGAATCACACCTCCTTGAATAGCACCAATCGTAATGATGAATAAAGATATCGGAATTGCAAATCCTAATATTCGATTGTTGAGGAGGAATTTAAGAGACGGCGCATAAAATTTATCTCTAATCCATTTTAAAAAGCGATCACCATATCTATTGATGGCAAAACTACTTCCACCTTTTTTCAAGGCATTGGAATGTGCTAAATGGGCAGGTAAAATTAACAACGCTTCTATTAAGGAAACACTTAGTGTCAAGACCACTACGGATGCTACTTCGCTAAAGAAGTTCCCAACTCTTCCATCCAAAAAGAAGAAGGTCGAAAAGGCAATAATGGTTGTCAAAATAGCAGAAATAATCGCTGGCAAGACATCCATGGTGCCATCGATGGCAGCGCGTATTGGGGACTTGCCTTTCTCAAATTCATTGTAAATATTCTCGGCTATGACAATTCCATCATCTACTAATATACCGATGACGATAATCATTGCAAACAATGAAAGCACGTTTATCGTTACTCCAAAATAAGGTGCGAAAATAAACATTCCCAAAAATGAAATGGGTAATCCAAATGCGACCCATAATGCCAAAGTAGGTTTTAAAAATATCGACAATAATAACAATACTAATAGGATTCCAATGAATCCATTTTCACGCAACAACTCCGTTCTTTGCTTCAAAGTAATGGACGAGTCTCTTGTCACATTCAATTGCGCATTGGCACTGGAAGCATTGAATTTTTCCATGAATTCGCTAGCACTATCTGCATTAGCAATTAAGTCTTCATTGTTAGTCGCTGAGACATTAAAAGAGATTGCTGGATTGCCATTGAAGTACAATCGATTTGGATTTTCTTCCCACCGATCTTTAATGGTTGCTACATCTTTTAGGTAAATGATATTTCCAGATTCATCTGCTCGAAGAACGATATTTTCAAAATTAATCGCGTCGTAGTATTTATTGTTAGCACGTATCAAAAATTCCTCTTGCTCTGTTTTAATAGATCCACCTGTTGATAATAAATTGGTTTGTGAAACAGCTGCAGCAACTTGATTAAACGTGAGATTATAGGCTTTGAGTTGTTGGTCTTTGACAGCTATTTCGATTTCTTCATTAGGAAAACCGCTTAATTCTAATTGAGAAATACCTGGCAATCCTCGAATTTCATCTTCAATTTCTCGTGCTATTTTCTTGAGCGTTTTAAGGTCCATGTCTTTACCACTCAGGGTAAAACTAATGGCTTGCTGAATGTTTTCTCTTTTGGAAACGACAGGAGGTTCCATCAAGCTTGGGAAATTCGGAACTCTATCTACCGCATTTTTTACATCCGCTAAGACGACATCAATATCAAAACCTTTTAGTATTTCTATTGTTATAGTTGCCGCATTTTCAGAAGAGACGGAAGTTACTTGATCGATACCAACTAGTCCTTTTAAGTTGTCTTCAATTTTCAAGACAATACCTTCTTCAATTTCATTGGGAGCTGCACCAAAATAGGTAATTTGTATGTTAATTATTTCTGATGGAACCAACGGAAAGAAAGAAGATTTCATGTTGCCTAAACCCAAATATCCAAATACAAAAAATGCGATAATCAACACATTTGTTGCAACCGGATATTTTATAAAAAAAGCGATAAAATTTTTCATAAGTTATTATTCGCTCAAGTTTATAGGATTCACTTCCATGCCATCAAATGCACCAGAAACTGGTTTTTGTACCAGCCATGCACCTGCAGGTATGCCCGTTACAAAGACCGTTTTGTCTGCCACATGTTTGACGTCTATTTCTTGTTTTTTTAATTCGGTATCTGCAACTAAATAAACATATTTTTCATCTACTAGCAGATTGCGACCGATTTCTGCTACGTCTTTTAAGTTGACAGTAGAAATATCAGCTTGCAAAAACATGCCTTCTCTTAAATCTCTTCCGCTTACTTCTACAATCGCGATTGCTGATTGAGATTGTGGATCGATTATCTTGTTGATTCTAGCAATTCTTCCTTTCCAAGTTTGCGTTTTATCACCATTACTAAGTGATACTGATTTTCCGACTGACATCAATTTTAATTCAGATGGATTGATTTTGACTTCCAATTCATAAACAGATGGGTCGATAAAGGTTCCTAGTTTTTGACCACCATTGATCATAGCTCCTTTGTCAACTAAATTCTCTAACAAAATACCTGCATATGGTGCTCTGATTTGGTAGTAGGATGCTTGAACTTCTTGCGCCTTGATGTTATAATATTGACCGATGATGTTACGACCATTGATAAATGCTTTTTCTTGAGGTGTGCTTGTAGTTGGTAGTTCTTTTAAAATTCGATTGACATCAAAATTTTGAACATAGTTGTTCCATTTATCAAAAGCATTTGGATAATCAATTTTTAAATTTCCCAGTATTGCTGTAATCGTTTGTAACAATTGTGCACGTGATGCACGAAGATTTGCGAGATACTCATCGTTGTCTATGGAAACCAAAATTTCTCCTGCTTTAAAGTAAACACCTGACCGAAAAGATCGATCTCCATCTTTAAATACACCTTGTGTTCTACTAACAATATCTATCCTATTTTTTGCAGTCAATGTTCCATTAGATTGAATGGCAACAGCTGTGCTTTTCAATTGAACTGGTGCATAAATCACATTTGTAATTTTCACCTCATTTTTCTGCTCTGGTTGTTTTTTACTTGATTTCAGTACGCCAGAATATTTGACAGCTCCAAATAAGATTAAAATTCCGATGATGGAGGATATAATACGCTGTCGTAATCTTGGATGTTTCTCGGACATTTTGTTTTCTATGTTAAGTTAGTCGTATTGTTTCAATCTGTATTAAACAGCAGTATTGTTTAAAGGTTTAAGGTTTGGAATAACAAACATAGGAAAGTTTTAAGTTTAGTTGTCAGTAAATTAGATAGGATAACAGAAATTAAGGTATAAAAAATTGAAAGTACTTTTTGTAGATGTGAATTCTAAGAATAAGGGAGTAATTAAATGAAATATTCTATAAGGCTTTTATCGTCCTAAATTCCGTCTTTGGTAAGCAGGAAGGGAACCCAGTGGCAAAAGTAATGCAATAATAATATTTGAGTATCCTTTACCCAGGTTTTAAAAGCGCGTATTTTTTATTCTCAAAAATTAGTTCGCCCATTTCGGATTTGGCTTTCTCTTTTGAGATTAGTATATAATTGATGTTATATTTTTTAACTGCATTTTTCAAATAAGTTGCATCATTCAAAATATTTTCTTTTTCCAAGACCCTATTATACCACTCTGGTAATTTGTCTAATTGTGCTGGGATAAATTTTTTGACAGAAAACAAACTTCTTTGTGTTCTCCTTGTAATACTATGATCATTTGGAAAACTAAAAATTAGTGATTCTGGTTTTGTATTTGATTTGATATATTCGCACATCTCAATTAAACTCGCTTTTGAACTATTAGCGGTAGCTGTTTTTATAACATTGGTAAGGGTAGGTCGGATCAAAACAAACGCTCCAATAACAATAATTGTGGGTTTAATAAATTTTAAATATTCCCTTTTTGCAAGTGCATAAATCCAAATTGGAACCAATAATGCAAAGAAAAAAGTGCTTAAGGAATTGATACGATATAGATAAAATTTAAGAAAATCACCATTTTTATCAATAAATGCAATCGGAATCAAACATAATGTACCCAAAAACGAGACGATCACAAATCGGTGAATTAGTTGAACATTTTTTCGTTTAGATAATCTGTACAAAACAATTGAGACGACCAAAGCTAGCATTGCTGTAATGACACCATTAAAATGATGCTCAATAAAATAAGAAGTGCTTTTTGCAATAGCGGTATGATGAGGTGATCTAAAATAGGTGTATATCCATGATGGAGAGACGGTACTATCAACAATTCCTGTATTCAATGAGGTTGATTTTAGATACATCACAAAAGGAATAATGAAAATAGTATAAATACCACCAGCCAGCACGAGTTGACGAAGACTATAAGGCGCATCTTTTTTAAATAAAAATAAGGTTGCCATAAGGTAGAAAAAGGAATAGCCTCCAACTAAAATATGAAAATAGGTTGCAATAACTAACAATGCTAATGCAGGAATATATTTGTCGTTGAGTAGATAGTAAAACGAGAAAAGAATTGCTAAATAAGAAAAACTCTTGGGTTCTACACCTATAAACATCCATGAACCGCCAAAGAAACTTTGGTCGAGGATAATGGTAAATAAGGTGATGTGAAAAAATATTTGAAAATTATCAAGAGACAAAGTCTGATAAATCTTATCTAACACAATGGTGAAACCAATAATAAAAACTAATCTAAAAATTAAAACGGTAGTTTCAAATGAAAAAAATTGAAGAATAGATCCTAAGATGAGTTGATAAAGAATTCGAGTACCTGCGACTTCAGTAAGATTTTGCGAATGAATGATCCAATTTGGATTCATATATTGCTTAGCAAGTTGAAGGTATTGCTCTTCGTTTCCACTAAGATGGGTTGTCGCGAACATCATTACCAATGGTATGAATATCACTAACCAAGTAGGTAGCTTCTCGAAAATTCCTTCTATGAAACTTATTGGCTGATTATCAATATGTCTTATTTTTCCCTCCTTATGATGCATCCTGTACTAAATTTCAAAGCATATATTGTACACCTTGTTATCTCAATTAATGATGCAAAGTAAACAAAACTAGGTTTATTTTTACCTAGTTCGTTGCATTCAATTTTAAAGCTTTGAATTTAGGATCTTCGAAACCTAGCCACTTTAATAATTGGGTTGTTTTGTCTGGATCATTAAGGTCATAAGTTTGAAAAATTCTAAAATTGTCAGGATATTTATTTTGAAATTTGTCCGCCAATTCATGACTTTCTTCACAGTGTCGTTTTAATGCTTCTTCTTTTGTTATGTCGCTGTTAAATCGGTTAGCAATCGGATACCATCCTAACCTTCTATATACGGAGCCATCATGTGATTGAAAATTATTGCTAAATCTAGTAAATTTCATAAAAGATGGAACCAGATCTTCGACAGGACGATGAAGATATACCATCTTTACGTTTGGATAGTGTTTAATAATTTCGTCTGTATAATATAAATAGGGACTTGCAATATCGCCAATGACATCTGTGTCTTTATTGTTGAGTAAATACTGAATGTTGTACTGAATCACTTTAAATTCATCTACCGTTCTTGAAGGTAACTTGTATGGATTTTTATTCATCTCATGTGAAATGAAAGTGCTATCTTGAAAACTTAGTAATTTCGAAAATGAAGTGGTGCCACTTCTGCCGGTTCCTGTACCTATAATTAATCGATGAGGTCTGTTATTTTTTTTCGAACTCGGGTATTTGAATCTTGGGTTTAACTTGTGATAAACAATCTGGTTACGTTTTATCAAGCCTTGGAAGTTTTGAGGAAAATCTTTTTTTGTTCGGGTATGATTTTCTTTAAAAATGATGGTTGGATAAGTCAATGCATAGATTGTATATTCGTTGAAAAACTTGTTGAACTTAAATTCAAAAATAGAGGTTTGCTTCGTTTTAAATTGACTTTTGTGTTTTCTGAGTTCAGTTAACAATGAATTTACCATTTCAAAGGTCAGAATGCTGGTATCAAAAATGGTTTGATATCCATAGTATCTTCTCCATAAAATTTTAGCGGATAAAGCCTTTTGATTGTCATTGTTTTCATGTGGAAGCGTACTGGAACTGAAACATAAAACAGCAGAATCTTTAGGCGCTTTATTGATTAGCAATGTTAAATCTGTCACAGCCTTCTCATCAATGTGATTCGAGATAATCAAATAATGACTTTTTCGATTAGCTATTGCTTTTTCTAATGCAGTTAGATAATTAGTTGAAGTTTCATAAGGATCTTGTTCATTAAAATGATATTGAATCACTGCAAAATTTTGTAACACTTTTTCTTGAGAAGGCTCACTTGCATTACTTGGTTTGATATTTTGGTGTTGGTTGAACTCCAGAATATTTGATGAATGTGCACGTGCGTTTTGACTTTGAAGGAATTGATGCCAGATGCCTAACCGGGATCTATCAAAAGTAGTGGTAACTTCAGCTCTTGTTTTTTTGTTCAACCAATAATCGACCATACTTCCGACATCCAACGCAATACCTCCTCTTTCCTTAATTATTTTGCAATAAATTTTACCAATAAAACCAGCGGCTACTAAAAAAACTTCGCCGGGATAAGACACATTGATTTCTTCACATAATTGATCATATCTATCTGGGTAATGAACGCCACCTAAGTCTATTCCAAATTCAGCAGCATGACCTTTTTCTGGTGGAATTAAATGAATGGAACGAACTTCTAATTTAAATTCGTTTCCAAGAAATCCTTCCAGTTCTGTATGACAAGTCACGATCGAACAAGCATCAATATAACTAAAGATATAATCGTATAAACCCCAATCACTCAAATGGTGATGAATAAAGCAAGACGTAATCATCTTGTTTGGATTCCATGCTTTCTCTGTAGCTTTTGTACTAACTAGTTTGTTGACACTTAATAATCCTCGTTGATAAGCATTATTCATTGACTTCGTTTGGATAGGGAGGTTGTATATCCTATTCAAACATGGTATGCCCAATATATCAGCGTCTTCAGATGCTTCGAGTACTTTTGATATAATTGGGTCATTTAAACCACCTAATTTAGCTTCTTTCCACCATATTTGTTGGATAAATAATTGATCAGATTCTTGATGTGCAGCATACTTTTCCGAGTAAGGAAGATACATCCCTTCACCATCACTCAGACGTAGCATCATAAAAGGTTGCTTTTTCAAAATAGCATCAATAATTGATTTTGCAACATTATATGCACACAATGGAAAGGAGTAAGTGTTTATTTCATAATTTGGAAAATAACCGGCTATTGTTTTATAGTACGACTCATGGAGCTTGTAAAAATCCAATACATTTATCCAAGTGGATTCTGAAATAACATTTGTTAAGCTAGCTTTAAAATTTGCTTCAAAAATAGATTGATCTTTTGTGCTTTTTTTCTCTAGTTCTTTAAATGAATAAGCATTTTGTAAGTGTACCAGATTTTTCAATCTTAAATATTCGAATGTTATTTTGAATTTAGCAAAAGCACTTTCATTGTTATCGCTGATTGTTTTTTCTGTTTGTTCCAACGCAAACTTATAGTCACCATTCAATTCGAATGATCGGAGCATTCTAGATAATAATTGAGGATTTTTATTGAATTGCTTAAATGCCGTTATAAATGTTTCAAATTGTTTAGAACTTGTTTTTCGCAAGACCAAACTAGCAGTTGACTGAAATATTAAATTGTCTTTCGATCTTTCATCACTTGCTAATGAAATCAATTTTTCTACTGCCAATTCTTCATAGCCGGAAACACGCGTCATGCACTGCACTTGCGTAATTGATGTGTTGTAATCATTAGGGTACTTTTCCAGGATAGTCTCACAATCTAGCATTGCTTTGTTGAAATTGGAACTATGTAGGTTTAATCTAATTCGTTGCTTTATCAATTGATCAGGTAATCCAAATTTAGAAATTAGGTCTGATATTAATTCTTGACATTCCGCATAACGTCTTGCAACTAGATAGCTATTGAACTTTGGAAAATAGGAGTCCAAATTATTTGGATTTAACAAAATCAATTGATCACTTAAGTGTTTCATGCAAGAAAAATCTAATTCTGCATAAGCAATGTTGTATTTTGTAAGGATAGCTGCTTTCGATTTTAATCGACCATTAAAAAGTTCGTCATGTATGGCTTTGGCCGCAACAATATTTCCAAGATTGATATAAATTCTGAGTAGAATAATTTTTAGACTCTTTACATTTAGCCCCATGTCATTTGCGTCACTTAATATTTCAATGGCTTCTGCTAAGTTTTGATTTTTTGCGGCAATATGCATTCTTAAATTATAAGGAGCGATAGATTTGGGATCAAGTTTGGTTAATTGATGAACATGCAACTTTGCTAATTCAAAATCATCCATTCGTATATAAGACCTTGCAATTACCCTGTTAGAATTGAAATCATTTGTGAATATAGCTAATGTTTTTTTAGCGATTCTTATAGCTTCTACATAGTCTTGACGTTGAAAAAATGCATCAGAAAGTTTGTGATATCCACCTATTGATTCTGGATAATGTCCAATCAACAATTGTGCAATTTTTATAGCTCGATCAAAATCTCCGACATTTAGTGCTTGCCCCAATGCCAAATTTAAAGTGGTTTGATAAGCATGTTTGTCTTTGATGCTAATTAGTAGATTATTCGTCTCATCCAATTTTCCTAAAAAAAGCAAAGTCTCTATTTTGAGGTTACGAATTTGCGTGTCAGTAGGGTTTTTAACAAGCATTTCATTTATTACTCCTAGAGCTTTTAGGTGCTTGTCTCCTCTGACCAAAGCTCTGGAAAGCATTATCTTGGCTTGTTTGTTGTTAGGGAATTGTTTTGTTATATTTTGGTATCTATAGATGGCAACATCCCAATTTTTTTGATTAAAAGGAATTCGTGCATAATTACTATTTGCATGAAAATTGTTAGGATGTTCTTCAATAAGAATTGAGAGTGTGTGTTCCGCTTCTGGATATGATTTTAGCTCAATTAAGCAAAGTGACTTTTGTAGCAATGCCATTTGATGAAGAGGTTGCCGCGCTAGCAATTCATTTAGCAGACTAATGGCGTCTTTGTAATTACTAGTTAATTTGAGTGTCTCCGCATATCTGATGATTATCGAAGGATTTTTAGGATAATTTTTCAACGCCTTTTTAGCAACTTGAGCTGCGATCGTTGGTTGGTTTAATCGGTTGTGACAAAAAATTAGATTGGCATAAGACTGGATGGTTTCGTTATGAGAATGTGCTTCTTGTGCTTGGAATTGTGATAAAAAAATAATGGCTTCTTGGTACTTTTTCTCAAGTATCAAGCTCTTTCCTTTTTCTAGTAAATCCATTACTGTCTTCATTTCTTACGCGCTTTTTTAACGTTATATCCCTCTTTCAAAAGTCTACTTGGTTCGCTTAACCATATTAATCGTGGCGAGTAAACCTGACAAGGTAAATTACTTTTGAGGGGTTGACAATTTATTTATTCAGCAGCTCAATAGTTGATACAGCTTTACAATAAAGAAAGCGTTTCGAGCTTGCATAAACATACTTTAATAATAAAAGAAACTATATTAGTTTGGGATAGGAGGGGTTGATTCTAGATTCTCAATATATAAAAATAATTCTTTAGATGCGAACAAATTTTACTTTTTATAATATAAATTTGACTGGCTATTGGGCACTTATAGTAATACTTGAATGTTAATATTATTGGAATTCTTAAAGAACGGATTGAAATTATTCTTTGAATTAGGCTGACAAAGAGTTCCTAAATAAAAATGCATCCTGCTGTGACTAAGTCCACACCAGAATGCATTTTTAAAGATTTACTTATTAACTATTTAGCTTTTTAAGGCTTTATCGTTTTAATCAATCTTAACGATCCTAAAGTACGTATCAAATTCTTCATTAAAACACTTAACAACATAATTGCCACTAGCATATGCTTTCATTGAAATGTTTACTTTAGTTGTATTTCCTTTGATTACTTCTTGCTGAATTAATCTACCAAATGAATCAAAAACCTCAATATTTACCGCTCCTGAAAATCCAAAGTCATCTTCTAATTCAATGATCAATTGATCAGTAGTAGGATTCGGATAAACTTTGATGTTGCTATCGGAAATATTGGTTAGACTACTTTCAATATTGAAATCAACCGTTATCGTTTCTTCATAGGTACAACTACCTGATGCATCCATGACAACAATCATATATTCACCCGCAGGTAGATTGTTAATCGTATTAAAAGTTACAAAATTTTGACCTCCATCGATACTATAGGTATAAGGATCAAATCCAGTGGTAGGAGAGATGGTAATGCTTCCATCTGATGCTGTTTCATTTGAAGTATTCGAAGTAGTAATAGTAGCAGTAAATGCACAACCTTCGCCGTTTGGACAGAATTGTTCTTGCCCTTGATCACCAAAGTCACCATTGTTAAAAGCCAATTCTTCTCCAGCAGAGTTGAGAACGGAAAAATTTCCTTGTCCAAAACTACAACAAATTCCATCACCAAAAGTGTCATAAACATTTAATGAAAAACAGGAGCTATAATCTACACAAACATCAAAAGTAATCATTTGACCATCTTGGTCATCTTCCAAGCTGCCTGCAGCAATCAATTCATTATTCAATGCATCAAATAAATCCCATGAAGTTTCTTCGGCATAATTATCCGCATTGATAACAATGGATATACTTTCGTATTCTGAATCTAAATTTGTATTAAATGTAGAAGTGTTGTTGGAGCTTACTGCGTCCTGTAATCCATTTATACTTACAATGTTTAAAATGATTTCATTATCATTTATCTGTAGATTTTCGCTAATGGAAATTGTTAATTCAATCTCAGCTAAATACGGAATACTATTGGTATAGTTGATAGTTTCTACAGCCATTCCATTAACCATAACTTCAATTTCCGTATCAGTAAAAGTCGTTTCCCCATAATTTGAAATCAATGCTTTTACTTCTATCTCATCTCCACACAACGCGTACGCATCCGTAATCTCTATTCCTCCTTCCAATTCGTGCAAGTGACTGACCACAACATTTAAAGTGTCATTGTCAGGATAGCCATCAATCGTATCTGAAACTATGACGCCAATATTATAATCGCCAATTGCAGAGAAATCTTGAGGGACTGTAAATTGGTATTCAGCAGAGATTTGAGGTGTTAAGGTTTCTGTGATTAACATCGTTTCGACAACTACATTTTCTACTAACAATGAAATTTCAAAATCAGACATATTTTCTAAACCTTGATTGGCAATGTTGACGGTAATTAATTCGGAGTCAGTTAAGGTAGATGAATTTTGAGGTTCAATAACTTCAACCGGTGCCAAATCATGAACAGCTTTGATATCAGCCCAAAATGAAACCCATGGTCTTGCTTGTTTGATAATGAGTTGATCTTCTGCTGTTATTTTGTACTCTATATCCATCCCAAATCCTTCAGCACCAACGACATTGTATAGAATTGCAAATTCATCATGGATGACGCCAAGGTAATCTCTCATCTGATCCAGGTAAGCTTCCTCCATCACTAATTGACCTGGCAACACTAAATTCGATTCTCTTAACAAGGTGTAGCCTTCTGTTGGGTCTTGATGTAATAAAATCTCTTCTGGAATAGCATTGGGGTCGGGATTGGTAATTAATGATTCCCCAACCTGCGTATTTAAATAAAATGTGTTCTCTGTCAAATATACCGGATCAATACTTACACCCACACCATTTGATTTTTCCAATTGATAATTTGGATGGCATAAAATACCCATCGCAGCAATGTATTGATCGACTCGATAAAAATCTCTTTCTTCATAAGCTCTGAAATTCCACATACTCGCATAAACCTGTTTGACACTTTTAGAAATATGTCCTTCGTCCAAATGTTGTGTTTTAGAAGTATACAATCCTGCACCACTAAAACCTGGCAAGTCTTCATTATTGGTACTCGATCTACATCGAACAGCTGTTCCTTCTGGAAATGCATCATGCATCGTTTGTAATTCATCCCACATCCACTGCGGCATCGGTGCAGCTTTGATTTCATCCCTAAAATCTTTTAAGGTTTCAACTCGAGTTTCTAAATCTGATATAAAAAGCGGATCCGAAATCATCTCTTCTACTTGAACATAAAAATCATTGAACTTCATAAATTCGTCATAGAAATAAAATGGGATACCAAAACCATCTGGAATGGTCCCTTCTGGAAATCCAAAATTTCTCATCGTTGCAACATTTGAACACTTCGCTCCAAAAGCAGTGGACATTTCAAATTCAATATCATCTAATGGTAAAATACTTGTTATACTTAAATCTCTTTCAGGTATTTGTGGTTCTGTTGGCCTCAATGCTTCAAACCAGTCATTGACTTCTTCTTGTGTTGCTGATCTTATAAAATATTCACTCTGATCAACTCTGTAATAAATGTAGCTGTCTAATAAATTGGCTATTGAGTCAATCGCTAATGGATCTTTGATGTAAGCATTTGGTACATTATCTTGAATTGCTCTTAAATTGACATGCGATAATGGAGTTTGTACGACTGATGTTATGATACCTCCAACTCTTGGTAAAGTATTAGGTAATGCATCATACAAAACGATGTCTCTTGACCCTGGATTTTCGCCTATATCCATATGTCTGAAAAAACCGAAACCTTCTGTTTTGTTGAAAGGAATGTAATCCACATCTGCAAATACTTCAGACTCAAATGTGACGGTTATTCGTGATCCTACAAAGTCATCTTGATAATTATTGATATGATCATTCTCCGAGTTGGCACTAATAAAATGGACAAGGTTGTTTTGAAGGTAAGGCATATTGGCCGCCAATAATTCAAAAGTTCGCTGTGTTTCATTAAATGGAACAGCGTCTCCAAAAGAATAATTAAATGAATAACTGCCAATTGCTCCGTTCGGAAGTATGATGTTGGGATTGTAAACAATTTCACCCGTTGTGATGTCCGCACCAGTTGTATTAATCGTGCCTAAAAAACTAGCGTGAATACCATGAGTTGCACTATTTATAAAATAAACTTCCGCTTCATCTGTATCTTGATTAAGAATTGCAAATTTGACAAATTCTTGATTGTTGAGAAAAGGTGCCCAGGGAATATCATTTTCGACTACAGAAAGTGCCGTAAAAGAGTCATAGTTATTTACAGATGTAGTTCCATCTATAATTGGAACTTCATTGGCAAAGTTGAGTGGCGCATCCGTAGGCATATTGTTAAATTCGGTAATATCGTCAATACCATCTCCATCTGTGTCATCTGGATTCGCAATTGAATGTTCTGTTATAGTGTAATTTTGCAACGGGTAGGAGCCAAGTGGTTCTGAAATAATCATATTCCCATCCACACCCATTGTGATGGAGGTAATCGTTTCCAGAGATAAACTAGGTTCATGAAGAGCTGTTAATAAATAATATTTATCGGCTTGAGCTTCAATTTCCAGTTGAGGTTGCCCATAACTATTGAGACTGGCATTTATGATAGGAACTTGTCCAACAATTAAATTACAAAAAGCTAGAAAGAGAATTAATGTTGAAATTTTTTGGTAAATCATTTAGATTTTGATTTTGTATAGAGTAGAATGAAAATTGTAACAAAAGCCTGTTCTGAGCTAACTTTTGTAGTAACTCCTAAATATCGAATTATTTTAGGATTTAGCCAATAATTTTTAACCATAAGACTTATAACGACATTTTAAAATTGGATTAAATGTATAATCGTCCTTCGATATTCTTTTTTAGAATAATTCTATATATATTTCAATAACTTTAAGCGTAGCTAAACGAACTAATTTGGAAAACTATACCGATCAAGAGATCATACAAGCAATCCGAAAAGGAGGAAAATCCCGAGAACAAATAACCCATTATTTGCTCAAAAAATGGAATGGTTATAATCACAAACTTGCAGCAAAATATCATCTCAATCCCGCTCATCAAAAAGATGCTTATACAGATGCCATTATCAAGTTGATTACTCAAATTGACCAAGGCTCATTCAAAGGGAATAGTGCACTCTCCACTTATTTTTATTCAATTTTTAATAACGTATGTGTTGATGTTTTAAGATCTAGCTCGTCTAATAAAAATAGACCTACTGAAGAAGTTCATGAATGGACTAGTGTTGAAAAAGAGGCATTTAATTGGATAGGTCAAAAAGATCTACTTACCAATATAAAATATGTGATTCAAGAAATGGGCGCATCTTGTAAAAATATTTTATTGGATTGGGGCTTCAATGGTTATACTATGAAAGAAATTGTCCAAAGAAGGCAGTTGTCAAGTGCCGAAAGTGCAAGAAGTATGAAATATAAATGCCTGAAAAAATTAAAAGCTTTGCTCATTAAAAATGATATTGTTTAAAAATTAGGATCATGAGTGATAAAAATGAAGATTATTACTACGAACTTTTGGATAAATTTCTCGCAGGTAATATCACAAAACAAGAATCTACAGAATTGCGTCTTGCCGCTAAACAAGATTCCAATTTACAATCAACTCTTTCAAATCATATTGAAGCTCGAGCTAACATTAGGATTGCAGGAGAAGCAGATTTGAAAAAAAAATTAATGAGTGCTTATGATGATCTACCAACTAAGTCTGAAAAAGCAACAACTCAAATAAATCCATTTGTAAGGTGGGCTGCAATCGCCGCTAGTGTCATTGGTTTGGCTTTTGGGTTTTACTATTTTAGTCCGAATGCTGATCCAACTTTTCAGCTAGCTAATCACTTAACTGAGGTACCAGCGCTTACTACTCGAGGGGTTCAAGCTAATGAATTTTTGGAATTGTGGGGAATTGCGAAACTAAATTATCAAAATAAAGAGTATAAAGAAACGATTGCCGTGTGTGATCAATTAAAAGCATTTCCAAATCAAGCTAAAGCACACGCAGGTAAAATTGCAATATTTAAAGGAATGACTTATTTGCAATTAAAACAATATAGTGCCGCAATTAGTCATTTTAATCAAATTCCTGAAAACAACCCATTGGCGAATGATGCAAAATGGTATATAGCATTGACCTATTTGGATAGCGGAGATATAGAGAAGTCAAGAGCATTACTAAAAGAAATCGCTAATGATAAAAAACATTATAAGCATTCACAAGCAACCACGTTGCTGAAACAGCTGTAACTCATGGCTCGATTATTATCCGCGTATTTATTGTTACTTATTTCTGTTAGTGGCTTTTGTCAATCGCCAACTTATCAGAAATTGGTTGCCGCTTCGAATTTCGTAGATGCATTAGCGCATGCGGTTACGCCGATGGAGCAAGTTGTCTGTCTTTCAGAAATGGAAAAATGGAAACAGGCTGATAGTATACTTGCAACTTTTGAACTCTCGAAAGAAGATCTCAATTATGCTAAATATTGCCTAATTCAAGGGCGTTCAAAAATTAAAAAAAAGAAAAATGAAGCAGCTAAAGAGTGGTTGCAAAAAGGATTTGAAAGTGCAATTGATGGATGTGTGATTAAAAACGAGATTCTCGAAAATCAAGGGTATCTTTTAATCAGAACGGGGCAAAGAGAAAAAGGTGCGTTACTTATTGAGCAAGCTTTGGCCAATAAATTGGCGTGTGGTGCACCCGAATTTGATTTAATAAAATCGTATTCTCAAAATAGTATTGCTTCTTTTTTTAAAACAGAGTATGAAACCGGAATTGACTTTATAGACAAAGCATTGGTATTAATGAAACCAATTGCACCTTCTAATTTTTATTGGGGAAAATTGCTCGGTAATAAAGGCGTTTTTTATAGTCGACTTGGAAAAATAGAAGAAAGTAGGAATTGTAATCTTTTGGCTTTAGAGAATAAGAAAAAATATTTAGAGGATCCATTAGATGTTTTATTTACTCCAAATTATATCAACTTATCGATCAATAGTAGTCGACTAAAGGACTTTGAAAAATTTAAAGCATACAATGATACTTTAGAACTGATCCAACTAAATGGACCAAATGATCCAGTAGCACTCTCTAGTATTTATGTCAATAAAGCAATCCATTCTGACAATCTAATTACGAAAGAACTGGAGCTGCGAAAAGCAATTGCATTCAACTCCAAATTAGATCCAATAGATAAGAAAAATATAGTAACTGCTTACTCCTATCTAGGATCAGTTTATGGAAAAAAAAGAAATTTTGCAGAAGCAGAAAACTATTACATCAAAGCACTTTCTGTTTTAAAAGAAATACCTCTCGATACTCGAATTGAATTGGCAGAAATTTATCAAAAACAAGGTTTTGTTGCGATTCGACGATATCAATATGACAAGGCAGAACGCCTTTTGAAAAAAGGACTTCAATTGCATCAAGAAGTATATGGAAAAAACCATCCTGAACTTGTAAATTTTCATGGTTATTTAGGTACCGTTTATCTCAATACAAAACAGTATGAAAAATCAGAAAGTCATTTACAAAAAAATATTTCTTTAGCAATCGCAACTTTCGGAAAAGAGAGTCCCAATCTTGGTTATCACTATGCTCGTTTGGGCATCTTGGAAGAAGCTAGAGGTAATTACGAAAAAGCAATTGGCTTTCTACAAAAAGCAATCCCTTTAAGTAAGAGGAATGTTATGGTTAAAAGGGAAGTGCTCCCTAATACTTATGCCAAGCTTTCTGAAGCTTATATTGGATTGGAAAATAAACCTGCCGCCCTTCAAGCTCAATTTGATTTGTTGAAAGAATGGAAGTTTAATATTGAGGACAATTTGCTAAAAGATGCCCATTCAGTTCCTGATTATTATAAACCTCAATCTATGGTAAGTTTGAAAGAATATTTTTTATTCAAATCGCAACATGATACTTTAGATGATTCCGAAATTGAGGTTGTCACTCAAATGTTTAAAGAATTAAGGTCTGATTATTTTTTCGAAATTTCTGCTTTTGAATTTAAAGAATCAAGCAATCGGTTATTTGATATTTGTATCGAAGATCAAATAACTAAATGGAATAAAACAAATGATATCAAGTACGTCAAAAGCATTTATGAATTGATGGAAATTTACAAAAGTAGTTTGTTAGATCGATCCTTCCTGGATAATTTTGATTCGGAAAAATTTAACTTGCCAACTGAATTAATCGCAAAAGAAAAAGAAATTCGATACCAATATGAAAAGGCACATCAAGAGTTTCAATTGATGATGTCTGACACAAGCATATTGCTAGAGACTTCTGATTCTATTCAAAATGAATTATCAAAATGGCAAAATGAAAAAATTAATTTCATCAGTGATTTGAAAGATCATTATCCAGATTACTACAACAAAGGTCACCAAGATTTATTTCTACCATTTGAGCAATTAAAAAAGCAATTGAAGGAAAAAAAACTTCAATATTTAAGTCATTTTTGGGGAGAAAAGCAATTGTATAGTCTGTTTATTAGTGCCAATGATTGTTTTGTTTTTCAAAATTCTGTTGATTCGATAACAGTACCAATACAAAATACCATTTCGAAATTGTCTAAATCAGGAATAAATAATTCGGAGCTTGATTTTGCTGCTGACAAATTGGAATTTATTAAAGATGCAAAGCATTTGTATGAAAAATTATATGCACCGATTGAGTCTTATTTAAATTCTGAAGCTATCCTCTGTGTGATTCCAGATTATCTACTTTGCTATTTGCCGTTCGATGTTTTGTTAACCAATGAAGTAAATGTGGAGACATCATCTTTTAGAGACTTGCCTTATTTGATTAGACAAAAAAGTTTAATTTATGACACCTCCATTTCCAGTAATCAATTTACAAATTCTAAAAAGCATTCTAAAAAATACAACTATGTCGGTTTCGCACCTTCGTCTAATGGTCAACCTTCTGCCAAGCAATTAAGAAATGAACATATTTTATTTGCCCACACCAAAGAAGTAGAAAAAGCATCCAAATTATTTAACGGAAAAGGTTATTATGGTGGGGATGCCAATAAAACTAATTTCCTTGAATTTGCTGCGCATACTGACATTCTCCATTTGGCAACGCACGCAAAAGTCAATGATAGTATTCCAATGAATTCCGCGTTATTTTTCAATTCAATTGATGAATCTGAACAATTGAAAATTCACGAAATAGCACAATTAGAATTAAACAATCAGCTTGTTATTTTAAGTGCTTGTGAAACGCAGTTTGGACAATTTGCACAAGGAGAAGGATTGTTAAGTATTGCTCGTGCTTTTCAATTAGCTGGCAGTCCTAATTTGATTAACACGTTATGGCCAGTAAATGACCAGTGTGCTGAAAAGATAATAAGTCCTTATTTAGCTAATTTAAAAATTGGAAATGGACAAAGTTTGCGTCAATCAAAACTCGATTATTTAAAAAATAGTAATGAATTATATGCACATCCTTCTTATTGGGCTGCTTTTTCATTTCACGGTCAAGAACAACCAATGGAGATGACTTCAGCTAGGAACTTCAGTAGCTGGATTTTAGCCGCTTTTTTAGGTTTTATATTGCTTTTTGGGTTTAAATTCATTAAAAAGTAATCCAATAATTTAGCTGCCATTTCAAGTTTTGCTTTTCATTTCGCCTTTTAAAGATGTCGTTTCACACATACCAAAAAAAAAACTTTCAAAATCTGGTTCACGTTTTCAAAACAACTCCGTCTTATCAGGTTGTAAGATTAATTTATCAAATAACCGTAGACTTTGAATACGTCTATAAAAAATGAAAAGACATGAATTTAATTATGAAATTATCCACTAGTCAATTCTCAAAACTAACTATGCTGGCAATTGTATTAGTTGCACTTTGTTTTACTTCTTGTAAGGAAGATGAGCCATTACCACCATCTATTAGTCAGCTGAAAACATGTACAGAAAGCGCAGTTGACAATGCACTTTGTAGTTCTAATGTTAGCACTTTTGATGAAGACACACCAAAGATTTACATTTCCTCGCTTTTTTCAAACATCGATAAAAACAGAGTAATTCTTTACACATTGTATGGCGAAGATTCTAATGGGAATTGGATCAATATTTTTGAAACATCGACTCGTCCTTCAGAACAAGGAACTTTTGATGATGATGTAACGACTTTTAGAATGAATGTACATTTCACAAAACCTGCTGCCAACGATTGGCCAAAAGCGATGTACAGAGTTGATGTGAAAATCGATGGCGACGATGGAGCAACTGATTCCATAGAGTACGAGGTTATTTGATACTTTTTTTTAAATCTCTCTATGAAAAAGCGTCTTTACGATTGTGTAGAGGCGCTTTTGTTTTGATCCTATTGTAATAATTTTTTAAACTTTTAAATAGTCAAGACACACTACTCATCAACTCTTGAACTGCATTTAATCAATCACCTCTTAAATAAATTTCTACAGTACACCAAAGTGTTTGCCCTACACATCTTTTTAAAAACAGTCGTCGTTTTGCTCACCGTGTCTTCTTCAACTTTGTCAATTATGGCATTGTTGCTTCTTTTTATAATTATAACATAACAATCATGACACGAAACATTTACTTTACTTTTAGCTTTTTATTTTTAACAACTTTTCTAACAGGTCAAACTACACTGTCTGGACACATAACGGACTTAGAAACAGCTGAGGACCTAATTGGTGCCAACATAGTTGTGATGCAAAATGGTGCTTATAAATTTGGAGCAAGTACAGATTTTGACGGAAAGTACAGTATTACGTTAGATCCAGGAACCTACGATGTCGAAGTCTCTTATATCGGTTTTCCACCAAATTTGGTCACTGATGTTCTAGTTTATCAAGGACGAAACAATAAATTAGATGTACAACTAGATAGTGGTGATGCTGGAATTAATCTTGACGAAGTGGTGGTCATGGAATACAAGGTGCCGCTCATCCAAAAAGACTATACATCTTCAGGAGGAGTAGTCAACCTGAATCGTCGGTCAAGAGGTGGTAGTAGACCTAATGCATATAGACGTAGAAGAAGTGTTATAAATAAGTCTCAAAAACCTGTAAAGCGAGCACTTAATACTGAACAATATGTTTCCAAAAATGAAAATATATTTAAAAAAGTGGATAAAAATCCATTGGTAACTTTCTCTATAGATGTAGATGCGGCATCTTATAGCAATATACGACGATTTATAAATAATGGTCAATTGCCTCCGAAAGATGCTGTTCGGATTGAAGAAATGATCAATTATTTTAATTATGATTATCCTCTGCCAAAAGACAATACACCTTTCAGTGTGCATGCTGAATTAGGACAATGTCCTTGGAAAAATGAGCATTTGTTATTGCATGTTGGTTTGCAAGGAAAGGAAATTCCTGAAGCGGATGTCCCACCTTCTAACATTGTGTTTTTGTTGGATGTTTCTGGATCAATGTCTAGTCCAAATAAATTGCCATTGTTAAAATCTTCATTGAAATTATTGATAAAACAATTACGTAAAGTTGATAAAGTTGCGATAGTGGTATATGCAGGAAGCTCTGGTTTAGTTTTGAAATCAACTCCGGGTAATCAACACACAACAATTTTGGAATCGTTGAATCGGCTGACTGCGGGTGGTTCAACTGCTGGTAAAGCTGGACTGGAATTGGCTTATCAGATAGCAAAAGAAAATTTCATCGAAAATGGAAACAATCGGATTGTCTTGGCGACGGATGGAGATTTTAATGTCGGTCCAAGTAGTGATGGTGAAATGAAAAGATTGATTGAAAAGAATAGAGAAAATGGAGTGTTCATTTCAGTTCTAGGTTTTGGAATGGGTAATTACAAAGATTCAAAAATGGAAACCATTGCCGATAATGGAAACGGTAATTATGCTTATATCGACAATATTTTGGAAGCTGAAAAAGTATTTGTAAAAGAATTTGGAGGGACCATGCATACCATTGCAAAAGATGTCAAATTTCAGTTGGAATTCAATCCTGCAGCTGTTTCAGAATATCGTTTGATTGGCTATACCAATAGATTGTTGCAAGAAGAAGATTTTAAAAATGACAAAAAAGATGCAGGTGATATCGGAGCAGGACACAACGTCACTGCATTGTTTGAAATCAAGCTAGCGAAGCAATCAAAACGTGTTAATCGATTGAAATACCAAAAATCTGTTCTCACAACAAAAGCAACCGTAAGCAATGATTTGGTCACTTTAAAATTGCGCTACAAAAAACCTAAAGGATTGAAAAGTATTTTAGTTGAAAAAGTTATCAAAAATGAACCTGTTGTAATTCAGCAAACAACCAACAATTTCAACTTTTCAATTGCAGTTGCAGAATTTGGAATGTTGTTGCGAGACTCGAAATATAAAGGGAATGCAACTTGGAAAACTGCGATTGAATTTGCAAATTTTAGTAAAGGAGCCGATAAAAATGGGTATCGTACGGAAATGATAAAATTGATGGAACAGGCGAAAAATTTGAAGCGATAAGTTTGTAAGTCAAGCAAAACCACGATAGTGGTTGAAGTCGAGAAGTAACTATAAATGAAATTTGTAGTTACTTCTCTTCCTACTTCTCCTCCCACCATCTCTTCTGAATCTTATCCTCATACCCAAACAACTTCCCCAATGGCGGAACCATGTAATCCAATCCTTTCTCTTTTGAAAATTTTACAAAATCAGCGGCAGGCTCACTCCAAGTATGTTGATAAGATAAAGAAAAGCCTGCCCAATGAAAAGGCATCGCTTTTTTGACGTTCGCTTCTAAAGCAGCTTCCACAGCTTCTGCTGGAAACATATGTACAGGATGCCAATCATCATTATATTGACCACATTCCATAAAAGCAAAATCAAAAGGCCCTAGTCGTGTGCCAATTGTTTTAAAATGTTCGCCATAACCACCATCTCCACTAAACCAGATATTTTCAGTTGTTGTTTTAAAAGCCCAGCCTCCCCAAAGACACTTGGCTCTATCTGTCAAGCCTCGTCCTGAAAAATGACGAGTAGGTGTAAATGTAATGTTGATATTGCCAAGTTTTTGATCATCCCACCAATCGAATTCAGTAATTAAGGCAGGATCAACACCCCAACGAACTAAATGTCGTTTTACACCTAAGGCAACGAAATATTTTTTCGTCTTTTGTTTTAACTTTTGTATACTATCGTAATCCAAGTGGTCATAATGGTCGTGTGTCAATAGAATTAAATCGATTTCAGGAAAGTCATCAATGAGGGATAAAGTGTTTTCCGAAAAACGTTTGTTAGCTATAGGAGCAATCGGAGTCGTATTTGGCCCCAACATCGGATCAATCAAAATCGTCTTGCCATTCAACTGCATTAATACGACGGCATGTCCGTACCAAATAAATTTCGATTTGTCTGCAGGTGCTAAAAATGCACTTTTGTCAAAAGGAATAATAGGTAACGGTGAATTAGGAACCTGGCCTTCTTTGGTAAACTGTTTATAGATCATGCCTGGGATTTTTCCAATAGTCATATCCATCTTTGTTCTTTCTAAATTTCTGAATTTACCTTTTATCCAGTGATCTGATTGCTCATAACGATCTTGTAGTTCTTTTGTTATTTTTCCTCCGAATTGGAGATGGAAATTTTTCATTTATCTTGTTTGATATAAGGTTTTTTACAAATATAAAATCAACTATTTTTCAATAAAATTTAAATAAATCCTAGTTGTTTCATCACTTTGTTTCGATCAAAGACCTGTGTGGTCCTGTTATGATATTATCTTTAAAGTAATAAATGGTCATTCCATTGGTATTAATTTTTTGATTGGTCGGTTGGAAGTCACCGATTTTACCGAGATTCGTTCCGGTTAAAATCCAAGTAATGGCAACATGATTTTCTTCTTCAATTGCTGATGTGATTTCGAAATTCATATCCGGAAAGGAATTGAAAGAGAAGTCCAATCTTTCTTTGAAGGCTATATGATTTAACTTTTTTCCTTCCCAATTATCTCCCGTATCCAGATGGATTTGGTATTCATTGGCAACAAATTTTTCAACTAAATCTTTCCGTTGATTATTCCAAATTTGGTCAATAAATTCGTGTATTATTTTTTCTTTGATCAATTTTTATAAGCGTTTTAGTGATAAAATCGATTATATCATTTTCTTCAAATCTAAGAAATTACTGGATATCATTAAAAATAATTATGCTTACTACTTTTTTCCTATCGCATTCCACTAATCTCCCAATATATTATTCTATTTTGTTCGCCTAAACTAACGAAAAGCCAAAATGAGAAAACAACTTAACTGGTTGGTACTATTTTCTATAGTATGCCTGTCATTCGGATGTCAACAAGATTCGACGACTACTTCCGATTTAAATAAAATAATTCGTCCATACGAACCCTTCATTTTTCGGTCGGTTCTTGACGCGAAACCAAGAATGGTAACCATGGCATTGGATGACAATATGTGGGCGGCCTATAGTGCAAGTGATTGTTCGTTATATAAGGTGTGGAAAGGAAATGTCAATTTTGATGGAGCTGTTTATACCACGGTTCACGGACCGCAACCAACAACAATTGGTAAAGACTATATGGTCAACAAATATGCACAACCTTGGGAAGTCAAAAAGGGAGGCACGGCCGTAAATTTCAAAACACAATATCGAGGTCATCAAATTGTCAATAGCCATGCACAATTGATGTACGATCTTGTTTTGGAAAATGGGAAAACAATTCAGATTACCGAACAACCTGAATACGTATCCAACGAAACCGGACAACATGGTTTTGAAAGAACATTTACAACTGCAAATATTCCAGATGGAGTGACCGTAAGTCTAAAATGCAATCTGAATTCTATCCCAATGGAAAATATGATTGAGTCTGAAGGTGCTTACAAAATTATAAATAAATCGCCACGTCAAGAAAGCAATGTCCAAGTACTCGAGGTAGATGGTTTGCTAAATTTAAAGTCAAATGGGTCAACAAAATTAGTTAGTTATTTTTCTGACAAAGCATTGTTAAGTAATCCTAATGCGGTCGATCAAGAAGAGGAAGATTCTAGTATTCCGCAAGGTTACAAATTGATCTATAGAAATGATTGTAAAACTTGTCACAATATCAACCAAACGACAATCGGTCCTTCCTATATGGATGTTGCCCGTAAGTATGAGAACATCGAGTCCAACAGAAAAATGTTGGTAAATAAAGTTTACGAAGGTGGATCAGGTGTTTGGGGAAGTACTGTTATGAATGCGCACCCAGAAGTTCCTAAAGAAGATATAACCGTGATGGTCGAATATATCATGGACTTGGATAAAGAGGAAGAAGCAAAAGCGAAAGCAACCGGGGAGTCGCAATTGGAAAAATTTTCAGGAGACGTAAAACCAATACTGGATATTAAAAATTTAGGATTGCGTCCGGGTGCTGCGACCAGAACTTATCAGTATAAAAATGCTATTTTAGATATGCCAAATGTAAAGGGAAGAAAACCTACGCATAAAGGAATTATGGCAAATTTATCAGTGCAAGGTGGAGATTTCTCTGTGCTTCAAGAAGATTTTGCAATTGTTTTTGATGGTTATTTGGAAATTAAAGAAGACAAAGAATACACTTTTAGAATTGTTAGTGATGATGGTTCTTGGTTGTATATCGACAATCAATTAGTGATTGATAATGGCGGCTTACATGGATACGATGCAAAAGATATGAGAATTGATTTGAAAAAAGGACATTACCCATTTCGAATCGATTTTTTCCAAGGAAAAGGTGGAAAAGGAATTGCTTTTCAAATGAAGGAAGGAGAGAATTTTGTGACTGTCCCACCAACAATGATAAAGCATGGAAGCAAAGATGCACCAACTGGTAAAAATACCTTGCCAATGGCTTCGGCAATTAAAATTCCGGGTGATGGATTTGCATTAAATGCGGTTCACCCAGCCTATGATTTATCTCAAGCCCGACCAGATGATTTTCTCCCAAAAGTTGGCGGATTGGATTTTTTAAATGATGGTAGATTGGTTGTTAGCACCTGGGATGCTGAAGGTGCAGTTCATGTTGTTAATAATGCTGATTCTGGTGATCCTTCTAAAATGAGTTACATGAAAATTGCTCATGGATTGGCAGAACCACTTGGTTTAAAAGTAGTGGATGGAGAAATATATGTCTTACAAAAACAGGAATTAACGAGATTGGTCGATACCAACGGTGATGACATTATTGATGCCTATCATACCGTTTGCAATGCGTGGAATGTGTCTGCGAATTTCCACGAATTTGCATTTGGATTAGAATATAAAGATGGCTATTTCTATGCGGCGTTGGCGATTCCAATCCAGCCTGGAGGTGCAAGTGGGGAAAATATTCAAGAAGGTCGTGGAAGCGCTGTTAGGATATCGAAAGCAACTGGTGAGATTGAATTTATTGCCAATGGATTAAGAACACCTAATGGCGTAGGGATTGGAGTTGATAACGAAGTTTTTATTGCTGATAATCAAGGAGATTGGTTACCCGCTTCTAAAATTGTCCATGTTTCAAAGGGAGCTTGGTTTGGCTCTAGAGCCGTTGATTTTGAGGGAACTGCGAATTTGAAAGAGAAAAAACCAGTAGTGTGGTTGCCACAAGATGAAATCGGAAATTCTCCAAGCTCACCTACTTATATTAATGACGGCCCGTATGAAGGACAAATGATTCATGGGGAGGTAACAAATGGTGGTGTCAAAAGAGTTTTTGTGGAAAAAGTAAATGGCGAATATCAAGGTGCTGTTTTCCGTTTTATTCAAGGATTAGAATCTGGTGTCAATAGATTGCGTTGGGGACCTGATGGTGCATTGTATGTAGGAGGTATCGGTTCAACTGGTAACTGGCGTCACGATGGAACTTTGTGGTACGGTCTACAACGATTAAAGTACAATGGAAAATCCGCGTTTGAAATGTTAGCAGTAAAAGCAAAATCAAATGGAATTGAAATTGAATTCACAGAGCCATTGCGAGCAGGTGATGGGATGGACAAAAGTATTTACGAAATCAAACAATGGAAATACGTCCCAACTGCTGCTTATGGTGGTCCTAAAGTTGATGAAAAACCACTGCCAATCCGCTCTGTCAATTTATCTAAAGATAGAAAACGAGTCTTTTTGGAATTAGGAGGAATGAAACCAGATCATGTCATTTATGTGCATTTGAAAGATCACATGATTAGTGAAAAAGGAAATGGTTTATGGTCAACTGAAGCTTGGTATACAATGAATTCAATTCCAACAAATCAAAAAGGTTTTGCAAATGAAGTAACGACTGCATTATTAGCTGCCAACACTTTGTCAGATAGTGAAAAAGCAAATGGCTGGAAATTACTATTCGATGGAAAAACAACCACTGGTTGGAGAAATTTTAACAAACAATCAATAGGCGCTAGTTGGCAAGTGCAAAACGGAAATTTAATGTTAAATGCAACACCAAGAAATGATGGAACCTGGCAAGTGAAAGATGGTGGAGATATCATCACCGACAAGTCTTACAAAAATTATGAACTAAATCTAGAATGGAAAATCAGCAATTGCGGAAATAGTGGAATCATCTACAATGTAATCGAATCAGATGAGTATGAATTCGTATGGCAAACTGGTCCGGAGATGCAAGTGCTGGACAATACTTGTCATCCAGATGCTACCATCAAAACACATCGGGCAGGTGATTTATATGATATGATCGAATGCAAATATGCAACAGTCAAACCTGCTGGTGAATGGAACAAAGTCCGACTAATTATCAACAATGGAAAAGTAGAACATTGGCTGAATGGACATAAAGTCGTTGCATATGAATTGTGGACAGATAAATGGGATACCATGGTGAAGAATTCTAAATTCCACGAAATGAAAGCATTTGGAATTGGAAAAGAAGGGCATATTTCATTGCAAGATCATGGAGATAAGGTTTGGTATCGGAATATAAAAATTAAGGAACTTAATTGATTGATGATAATTTTTTCAATCGCTAAAGCTCTTTCAAATGTATGATGTATGATTTATGATATGACCGTCGATTCGCATTGCTCACGTGTGCATAAGTATTGGTCGTCATATCTTACATCATACATCATAAAATCATAAATCAAATAGTATGAAAACAGGTTTAAAAGTTCAACTCTCCATAATGATGTTTCTCGAATTTTTCATTTGGGGAGGTTGGTTTGTAACGATGGGTACTTATTTAGGAACTGCTTTAAAAGCAAATGGTGGTCAAATCGGACAAGCTTATTCAACACAATCTTGGGGAGCGATCATAGCCCCTTTTATTATTGGTCTAATTGCGGATAGATATTTCAATGCAGAAAAAATATTGGGCGTGCTGCATTTGTTAGGTGCAGGGTTGATGTATCTCCTATATACTGCGGATGCTTTTGACAGTTTTTATCCATTCGTTTTAATGTATATGATTATCTATATGCCAACATTGGCTTTGGTGAACTCAGTTTCATTTAGACAGATGAAAGATCCAGCAAAAGAATTTGCACATGTCAGATTGTGGGGAACCGTCGGTTGGATCGTAGCTGGATTGTTAATCAGTTTCGCATTTGCATGGGACAGTCCTGATGGAGTTGCAAATGGAATGTTGAAAAATACATTTTTAATGGTAGCGATTTCTTCTGCTATTTTAGGAATTATGAGTTTCTTTTTACCAGCAACACCGCCATCTGCAAAAGGAGGGGATGTCAAGATTAGCGATATCTTAGGACTGGACGCATTAGCATTGTTAAAAGATCGTAATTTTTTAGTTTTCTTCCTTTCTTCAATTTTGATTTGTATTCCATTGGCATTTTATTATTCTCAAGCGAATCCATTTCTAGTAGAATCTGGGATGGCCAATGCAACGGGTAAAATGACGATCGGACAAGGATCAGAAGTGCTATTTATGCTATTACTTCCAATATTTTTCAAACGTTTTGGTATCAAATGGACATTGGCAGTTGGGATGCTTGCATGGACTTTACGATACATTTTATTCGCTTATGGAAATGCAGGAGAACTATCCTTCATGTTGATTTTAGGAATTGCATTGCATGGAATTTGCTATGATTTCTTTTTTGTTTCAGGGCAAATTTATACCGATTCAAAAGCGGGAGAACATGTCAAAAGTGCAGCACAAGGTTTGATTACTTTAGCAACTTATGGAGTAGGGATGTTGATTGGTTTCAAAGTAGCAGGAATGATAACCGATCAAAACTTAGTTTCAGAAGGTGTTCATAATTGGAATGCCATTTGGATTTGGCCAGCGATATTTGCGGTAGTGGTGATGGTACTTTTTGTGTTATTGTTTAAAAATGAGAAAGTGGAATATGAGGCTTAATTATCGACTTCATTACATAAAAAAGACCCTATTTGAGAAGCCTCAAATAGGGTGCTAAAGCAAAGTTATGATAAACATCTTTTAACTACCTCACATTTAGAGGTGTAGTTCAGTATATAAACTTTTGGTTAAAAAAGAGACTTCCTCGATTAAGAAAAAGTCTCTTTTAAATTTTATTTGGCAACAATTACAAATTGCTTAGTAACTGACTTTCCTCTCTGTAATGAAATATTCAAAGAATAAATACCTGCAGGTAAATTAGAGATATCTAATCCAACTGAGTTTTTCCCTTGCAATAAATCAACTGGGAAATTCAATAATTCTCTACCAATTTCATCGTAAACTTTTACTTGTCCGACAGTCTCTAAAGCAGTCGTTAATTCTACATTCAGTGTTGATTGGCTGTCGCTAATTGGATTCGGATAAACCAGAATTTCAGTAACAGTATCCTCACAATCTGTATGCATCTGAACAACTTTTGAGTAGGCAAATGAACCATCTTCATCAACTGTTTTCAAACGGTAATAATTATTTGTTGCTGCATCAGTATCAAAGTAGCTATACGATGTTGTAGTAGTTTCAGTACCTCTTCCTTCAATGATTTCAATTGTTTTATAAACTCTTCCATCTTCTGATCTTTCAATTTCGAAATGCTTGAAGTTCTTTTCAGATTCAGTAGCCCAAATCAAACGTACATCACAGTCCTCTTTGATGGCTCTGAAAGTGCTCAACTCAATCGGCAATACAACGAATGCTTGGTAGTCTTCGATTTCTCCATTGGTTTTTCCACCAATTGAATCTGCCTCAACAAATGGGTCATCGTCTGCACGAAGTCTTACATTTACATCTGTAGAACCTGCCGTCCCCGGAGTTGTAATAGCGATTGTTGAAGTAGCTGGACTTGCTGTCACTGCTGAACCATTAAAGAAATCATCGTAAGTTCCATCATCATTCCAGTCAATCCAAAGTCCCCAGAAAACAAGATCAGGACTGGTAGAATTCACAGTGATGTCTAAGTTGAAAGTTTCTCCTGGTGTTGCTGTCATTGGGAATTGTCCCGCATTTGGACCAAAAGAAATCGCATCATCATTTGTATCTCCTGTTGCAGTTCCACTGTATGGTTGCGTGAATTCGAAACTTGTATTGGTTCCAAGCCAAACATCAGTCGCACCATCTAAAGCGCCATCACTGTCTGTATCCGTCATTGCTCTATGCCAAGCTTCTGGGTAAGCAACTGGTGCATCCCCATAATCTCTTCTCACATCCAAGATCGTAATCACTAAGGTCGCATCATCACATGCTTGTGGCGAACCATCATCACATTTGGTATAAGTAACCACCACGTTTCCTACAAAAGTTGGATTAGGTTCGAAGGTATAAGTTCCATCAGGGTTGATCGTCAAATCACCTGCATTCGGAACAAAAGCTCCAGTGTCATCGAAACCACCAATTGCAGTAGGCGTGCTAATTGTCGCTGGACTATCTGAAGCTCCATCCCCATCTGTATCAAAATCAAATCCTGTAATCGTTGTATTATCCGTTTCAATATCCGCATCGTTTGTCATGATATCATCACTTACTGGAACACCTACATCTGTCACATTTGCATCATCAGTTGCAAATGTTGTGTTATCAATGTGGCATGCAACGGTGATTTCTAAAATCGCATCATCCGTTTCCGCTGGTAAATTTGCTGTCGTAATAGTGTAAGATTGCATCACCACACCTACAAAGGAGCCAGTTGGTGTAAATACATATGTACCATCTGAATTAATGGTCAATGTACCTGCATTCGCTATAGTATTTCCTGCTTGATCAACACCTGACACGGTAGCTGCGCTCATCGTGGTTGAAACTGACAGTACTCTTCCGTCTGGATCAAAATCATTTGCTAACAAGTTACCTTCAGTTGGCAATGTACAGTCTCCTTCGGTTGCATCAATATTTGCAATGATTGGACTTCCTTCCACACTTACTGGTGGTAATACTTCGATAAATACTGTTGCAGTATCACATGCTACCGGCGTACCATCATCACATGCTATGTAATCAAATGAAGTCTCTCCACTAAAGCCAGTAGGTGGTGTATAAGTGTACGTACCATCATTGTTAAGAACAACTGTTCCTTCAAGAGGATCCATTCCACCATTCGTTCCAACTGGGGTAAATGACACTTGCGTATCGTCTTCTGCATCAAAATCATTGGTCGTTACATCTCCACTTACTGGTGTTTCGTATGGTGTATTATTGAAATCACAAACTGCTTCAGTTGTGTTGGTTCCAACAAATCCAAAGTCATAAGATGCTTCCATTGCTTCCATGGTTGGATCTGCATTGGCAGTCGTATTCTCCGCTCCTTGTGCTACCATTGCAACGGTTCCAGTAGGGTCTTCTGAATCTTCCATGTCATTGCCATTGCCATTGCTGTTTACATCAATCATGGTAGCGATATAACCTGTAGGCGCAGCAGCACTGATGGTGTAAATTGGCCCATTTCCACTTGCTGCATAATCTTCGTCTAACAATAAGTTGTCGAAACTGTAGTGACCATTTGCATCTGTAGTTGTTACCAAAGTTACTTCAGCAGCACCGTCACCATCATAATCAATTTCTAAAGTAACAGCTACACCTGCAATACCTAGCTCACCAGCATCTTGGATACCATCACCGTTTGTATCTTCCCAAACATAGTTTCCAACTGCAGCTGGATCGATGTAGTAACCAAAGTCAACATCAGCAACACTTCCAGCAGAAGCATCTACAGTAGTTGAAGAAGGCTCAC
>CALDGQ010000084.1 GCA_937941765.1 uncultured Saprospiraceae bacterium | reverse complement strand
AATCCTACTTTTAATTTTTTTACTTTCTTAGACAAAACAATCGAACTGCAATTAAAAATTTTGAGATGTTAATGAATTTTACTAATTATTTACCCCAGTTCATCGTAATTTATCTTCACGTCCTCCTCGCGTATCGTTTGGATCAGAGCTAAAATTATTTATTCTTGGCAAATATTGAGATAGATTTCTCCACAAGGTCGAAATTTGTACAGCTTTAACCTTTCCTTGATTCTTCGACATCTTCGCTATGGCAAAAGCTCAGAATGACAAGGAAAATCCATATTTCCATGACATTGACTCGCGGGGAGCTTGTGTACAACCAAACGTGTGTATACGTACTCATTTACGAGCTCAACTTCAAAATTCTGCAGTTCCCTGTTCTGCTGTTCCTTTAAAAATGTGTTTTAATGGTAGATTTTTACAGGAAGGGAACTCTAGCTTTGCTGGTACAAGGATGGGCAAAAAAAAACCGCCTCCCTGGACAGAAAGCGGCTATATAAAAAATTGAATTGAATCAATTAATCATCTAAGTGATAAGTTGCTTTGAAAACTAATGCAGCTAATGCACCAGCAATTAGATTTGCAACAACGATAATTCCTACATTCATTCCAGTGTTAAGACCATTTATTAATGTTCCAACTGCAACAGCAGGATTAAAACATCCACCAGTTCCAAATCCTCCTAATGCATAAGCACAAGCCAATACGGTGAAACCAATTGCCAATCCATAGTGAGAGTTTCCACTATTAGATTTTGTAGTGGCAGTATTTAGTACAACATAGCAAAGTGCAAATGTTCCTAATAATTCAGCCATAAAACCTTTTAATACCGAACTGTTGACTGCACCATTGGCCATGGTAGCTCCTAGATCGGTTGCACCTGCACCAAATTTTCCAAATAAGAAAGAACCAACAGCTGCAGCTGCGGCGCCTCCAAGAATTTGCGCTACCATATACATAGGTGCCTCAGCCCAAGAACATGCTCCTCTCATTGCCACTGCAACTGTTACTGCAGGATTGTAATGTGCACCTGAAATGTGTCCACCTGCATAGATCATTACCATCAAGATAGATCCAATTGCCAATGGCGGTAAAAAGTTGTTTGCCGGGTTTCCGTTAACAACACATACAATAGTTAGAATCAGGAAAAAAGTCCCGATAAATTCAACGATGTACTTGTTCATAATTTCGCTTGTTTTGATTAATTAAAATGTGAAAAATGAACTGGTTAATAGCTCAGTTTTCGTTAGTTAGTTTGTCTAATCGGTTATTGTTTTAGACGTTCTTAAAATCCAAATATAAAACAATTGTCATATTCAATTGTTATAACTCCTTTATTTTTACGACTTTACGAATGAAACCTAATATCCTATCTTTCTTGAAGGCACAAAAAAAATCCCTTTATGGATATAAAATCATAAAAGGATTGATGTTTATTTGTGTGATTCATTTGGATAGTGACCCAAAAGGCTCTAAAATTACACATTTGTGACGTGGTAAATGCTAAAAGTCACAAAAAAATTTTAAAATTATGAAGATTGCCCTAATCGGATATGGTAAAATGGGTAAAACCATCGAAAAAATTGCGCTTAAACAAGGTGATACGGTTCTTTTGAAGACCAAATCTAGCATGGAGCTTGAAAAGAATCTGGATTTGCTTAAATCTGTTGATGTAGCGATTGAATTCAGTAAACCTGATGCTGCATTTAAAAATATTGTTACATGCTTAGAAAATAAGATTCCTGTAGTATCTGGTACAACTGGTTGGTTGGAGGCATATGAGGAAGCAAAGAAGTTATGTAAACGCAATGATGGAGCTTTATTATATGCCTCAAATTTTAGTATTGGCGTTAATATCTTTTTTGAAGTAAATAAATTTTTGGCCAATAAAATGAATGGTCATACAGACTATACCATCGGAATTGAAGAAATCCATCACACACAGAAAAAAGATCAGCCAAGTGGTACGGCCATTACGCTAGCTAATGATGCAATAGAGCTGTTGGACCGCAAAACAGGATGGCGAAATGACGAAAAAATATCTAATGAAGAAGTTCCTATAATATCTAAAAGAATTGACAAAGTACCAGGAACGCATAACATTACTTACACATCAGATATTGACACTATAAAATTAAAGCATACAGCTCATTCTCGAGAAGGTTTTGCAAAAGGTGCGTTGATGGCTGCTAAGTGGTTGTCAGGTCGAACAGGTGTTTTTGAAATGCGCGATGTATTGGGGTTCAATGAAGAATTAAAAATGTAAAATTAAAAATAAGACCTTGTTTCGTGAGTAGGTGTGCACATATAACAAGGTGTTTTTGAAATGCTGGATGCATTGGGGTTTAATGAAGAATTAAAAATGTAAAAATAAAAATCAAATAAGACCTTGTTTCGTGAGTACGTGTGCACACGAAACTAGATCTATTTTTCATTTTTAATTATACATTTTACATTCTTCTACTACTTATGATAAATCGCTAAACACATCTTTATCTTCTCCATCAAGTCTTCTGGGCTAAAAGGTTTTCCAACATGATCATTCATTCCAAACAATTTAGCTTTTTCCTTTTCAGTTAAAAATGCAGATGCAGTTAAGGCGATAATCGGCACGTCTCTTTTGACAGGATCTGACATCTTCCGGATTTCAGCAGTAGCGCGATATCCATCCATTTTCGGCATTTGAATATCCATTAGTATAAGGTCAAAATCTTGTGCTTTTATTTCATCCAATGCTTCCAAACCATTGTTGGCTGTTACTACATGCATACCGATCTTGGTCAGCATTTTTGCTACAACAATTTGATTGATTTTATTGTCTTCAACAACCAAAATACGGTGGCCACTTGAAGAAAGCATTTCAGGCGTGATTACTTTTTTCGGAGACTTCGAATTCACATTCTTAAATGGTAAGTAGACGGTTACAACTGTTTGCTTTCCTTTGTAAGAATTCATTTCTAACTTTCCATTCTGCAATTCAACCAAACGTTTTGCAATAAACAATCCCATTGTTGCCGTATCATAACCTTCAAAATTTTCTTCTGTCGTTTCACCGGCTTTCATTTGTTTGAAAATTCGGTCGATCTGTTCTTTAGACATACCTTCTCCAGTGTCTTCAATCACGATTTTGAAAGTAGATTCTGTGCTTGTTTCATGAAGGACTTCAACTTTAACGTCGATGGTTCCTTCTTCTGTGTTGTCAAATGAATTTCCAATCAAATTGGTCATTACTTGATTTAATCGGATTGGATCACCGACGATATTTTCCGGTACATTCTCGTGCAATTCCATTGAGAAATTGACATTTTTATCATTGGTCAATACTTTGAAGCGATCTTCGATTTCAGTAAATGTATTACGAGGATTAAAAGGTCTGCTTGAAATATTTAGTTTACCAGCCTCAATTTTTGAGAAATCAAGAATATCATTAATGAATACAACCAAATCGTTGGCTGCAAACTGCAATGTTCTTAGGTGTTCTACTTGATCAGTACGCGGCTCTTCTTTCATCAATAAATGAGAAGTACCTGTAATCATGTTAATAGGTGTTCTCATTTCTTGGCTCATCGCTGCTAAGAAGGTATCTCGAGCGAAACTTACCTGTTCGATACTTTCCCGTTCAGCCATTTCTCCTACCAACTTTCCATTTAATAAATCAAGCTTTGAGTTGGTTTCTTCTAATTGACTATTTTTCTTTTTGATCTCTTCTTTTTGATATCCAATCTTGTGGTTTTTCTCCTGCAACAAAGCGTTATCTCTCTTTTTATTTTTATAACTTTTCAAAAGCACCATTGATAACATACCTATTAAACCAATAATAGCCATTAAGAAATATCGGATATTTTTACTGTGCGCTTGTTCTTTTTCGAGTGTGTAAATTGTTTGTTTTTGAGTCTCCGCTTCGAATTCTGATTCATACTTCGTTGTCAATTCTAACAATGCTCTTGATTTATCTTCATTGAATAGAATTTCCTTATTTTTCAAATACAGTTGATTAAAACTATATGCATTTTTATAATCTCCTAATTTTGCATAAGTCGTTGAGAGTGACTCATATATTTCCTTTGTTTCGGGTCCAATTTTTTGATCTTTCATCAAATTTGAACAATTTGTCAACGCTTTATTCGCTTCTGCTTTTTTGCCACCGGCTGCATATATTTTACCTTCATTCAAATATGCTTTTGCTTTACAAACTTCATCATTTGTCGCAGCACACATTCTGAAAACCATTTGATTCGCTTCAATCGCTTCTTCATACGCAGATTGTGCAAGATATATCATAGCAATATTCGATTGATCCCGAGCTAGTGCTTCCACATTATTTACTGATGAATCAATATCATAAGCTTTTTGATAATAAACCAGTGCTTCATCATATCTACCTAATTCTTTTTCAATATCTCCCAACATGTTGGACAACTTAGAAGCGTCTGCATATTGTTTATTTTTTATCATCAATCCCATTGCAGCGCGAAAGTTGGTTGTTGCATCTCCAAAAGTCTTTTTTGCCAAATAAACATTTCCGATATTGAAATAAACATCAGATTTTAATTGAGACGCTGCGGTAGGTTTCACGATAGATAATGCTTGTTTCAAATTATCTAACGCACTGGTATAATCCTCTTGCAAAAAGAAAAGATTTCCAATATTATTTTTTGAAGTGGCAATTCCGATTTGGTTATTGGCTACTTGTTGAATTTTAAGTGAAGCAACATAATGAGACATTGCATTTGTGTAATCAAATCTAGATTCAAAGATTTTTCCTTTATTATCTAAAGCATCGGCATATCCTGATTTAAATTGAATTGCTTTGGCAAGCGTCATCGATTCCTCAACATGTCTAAGCGCACTTTTTACATTATTCGACTTGATATACTCTTTAGAAATTGCATTTAGCGTACCTACCCTTTCCTCACCAGATTGGGATTCTAATGCTTTCAATAATGCATTCGGTTCGCCATTTTTAGCAAATACAGTCAAACAATTAACTGTCAATAAAAGGATTAAAAAATTTCTAAATAGCATAAGATTGGAATTATAAATAAACGGAAACTTCAGATTAAACTTATCTGATATATGAACGATGCAAATTCGGTGCCGACTCAAGCGAATTACAGGTACAAAAGGGTTAAAAAGCAATTTGATAAGCTTTTTAACCCTTGTGTATACGTTAAGCACTGGTTTTCAATCTGAAATTATATCTAAGATTATTTCGTCTGAGTAAAAATAAATTACAACTTATTCATTATCTATCTAAACATTGAATTATGGAAGTTTTGTGAATTTCCATTCATCAATATGAATAGTTAATGCGTTTTCATTGCAATCTTTTGTCAGACAATTGAAATGAACGTTTTTAATTTTAGCTTGCAAATTGTATGATTTATTAAAAGTATTCACTTCATAATTTCCATCATCCAATGTATTTACTTCCATATCACCTTTCTGCTTGATATATTTATTTTTATTGGGTTTCAACATGATATCCATGTCTCTTTTGGAAGCCCCCGATCCATTGAATATGACTCTAAAATAATCTGGATTGTCTTTTCCACAATATTCTTCAGATTTAATAATTGGCAAGCAATCAATTTCCAATTCTTTTGTTAGATAATAATCGAAATCCTTTGCAAAATGAGGTTTTAGTAGTTTTATATAACCATTAAATCGAACCGTTTTTCCAACTAAATCTTTTTTAGCTTTTGCTTGTAATTTTTTTTGAGATAAGTCTGATTTTTGTAAATCATTGCGATAATTATTAATATCAGACCAGCCTTGTTTCATAATAGCTTTTAAGGGATCTCCACTTTTTACAGTTTCAATTGACATTGCATTAAAAATAAATGCCATCATTAATACACTGATTGCTCCAAAGGAAGAGCTAACTAACTTTGTCATTAGATATGTTTAGATTATTAAAAGTTGGAGGAATTTAATTCGAAGGGAGTTGAATTAGGAAGGATAGGTTATAATGGAGCAAATTTCTTTCCAAAAATTAATTCTATAGAGCTAGACGATTAAGCATAATAAAATGAGGCCGATGCTCTCATCTATCGCTTTCACTCCGTTGGAGTTTTAATTAGTACATTTCTTCCGCATGAAATTCACAAAAAAACGCCTCCATTTTAATAAATGAAGGCGTATTGTTAGAATTTTTTTTAAGTTTCTTTTATACGTTTACCAATTGTTTGACAGGAACAATCCAATTATGTTGATCTTCAATTGTACCGGCTCTCAACCCATTTATTACACTTTTGATCATTGGACCGATTTTACGATCTTCAACTGGGGGTAATTCGATTAATTCCTCTTTGTATTTGATTTTTGAAACATGGCTAACAACTGCAGCTGTTCCAGTTCCAAATACTTCTTGCAATAATCCAGCTTTGTGGGCTTTGACGACATCATTAATATCAATCAATTCCTCGATTGTTTCGATTCCTTTGTCTGCTAAGATTTGCAATACGGTATTTCTAGTGATTCCTTTTAGAATAGCACCATCCGTTTTTGGAGTCAGTACTTTGCCATCAATTACAAAGAAAATATTCATGGTTCCAACTTCTTGAACATATTTGTGCTCAACTGCATCTAACCACAAAACTTGATCATATCCTTTTTCTTTTGCCAATCTTGCAGGTAATAATGAGGCTGCATAATTTCCAGCTGCTTTTGCTTCACCAACACCACCAACTGCTGCTCTTACATAAAACTCTTCTGCTAATAGCGAAACTGGTTTTGCGTAGTAAGGTCCAACTGGTCCAGTGAAAATGATAAATTTATAGGTATCAGATTCTTTGACACCAATAAATTCTCCATTTGCAAACATAAATGGTCGAATATAAAGTGCGCTTCCACTTTTCTTAGGAATCCACTCTTTTTCAATAGCAACTAACTTATGAATCGCATCTTGAAAAACATCTTCAGGAAATTCGGGCATACACATTCTACGAGCAGAGGCATTGATTCGCTTCGAATGTTCTTCTGGTCTAAAGAATAAAGGATCTCCATTTACTGATAAAGAGGCTTTCATCCCTTCAAAAATCGATTGACCGTAATGTAATGCTAAGTTGGCTGGATGAATAGATAGTCGACCAAATGGTTTTATTTCAAAATTCGTCCATTTGCCATCGATGTAATCCGCTTCGAACATGTGGTCTGAAAAAGTGCGACCAAAAGGAATGTTGTCAAAATCAATATTCGAAACGTTAGATCGAGTTGATTTAGTTATTTTTATGATGTTATTCATACTTCATTAAATTTTAGGGTGCCACAAAAATACAGTGTTTTAAATTAATATTCTAATAATCAATGAATTACCAAATTATTTACTGTTTACTTTTGAGAATTGCTTTGTAAGAGAAATTAAATTCTGTTAAACTAATGATTGAGCTAACTAAATATAATGTCACGGACGATAATTCTTCACATATTCAAGTTTCTGGGGACAACCAAAAGGGAATTGCCATCGTCTATCCATTGTCTACGTCTAAATCTGAATTAGAGTTGCTTCATACCATAATAGTAAAAGCAATTGAATGTGATCCAGACAAAGATGTACTTAAAGTATCTCTCAAAAGTGGGAGCAAATTAAAATGGTTTCAAATAGTGAACACTTACAAAATAACAAATGTTCTTTGCTTTGGCATCAATCCTAGAGCACTAAGTTTAAATTTTGATTTTCAATATAATCAACTCATTAATTTTCATGATATTGAGTACATCTTTTCAAATAGTTTAGAAGAAATAGCTGCTGAACAAAATTTGAAAAAAACACTTTGGAAATGCATTAAAAGTAGTTCACTTACATGAAAACAGCCAATACAGATATTTCAACTTTAATCTTTGCGACAAGTAATGCGAACAAAGTCAAAGAGGTAAATGCTTATCTTGCTAATAAATTTTTAATCAAAAGCTTGAAAGACATTTCATTTTTTGATGACATCCCAGAAACATCACCAACAATTGAAGGCAATGCCATCCAAAAAGCAAAATTTGTATTTGATAATTTGGGTTATAATTGTTTTTCAGAGGACACAGGATTTGAAGTTGCGGGAATTAATGGAGAACCAGGTGTTTTAGCAGCAAGGTATGCTGGTCCGAAAAGAGATGCAGATGCAAATATGAAGAAGGTTTTGGATGGATTAAAAGAAAATGATAACAGAAAAGCTAGATTTATAACTGTCATCGCGTTGATTATTGATGGAGAAATAAAATGCTTTGAAGGAATTTGCAATGGACATGTTGCAGTAAAAAAACAAGGTACAAACGGATTTGGATACGACCCTATATTTATACCAAATGATTATGATGTAACTTTTGCACAAATGGATATGCATGAAAAATCAAAGATTAGTCATCGAGGAAAAGCCATGAAAAAATTTGTTGATTTTTTATCCAATTAAATTATTTAATACCCCATTGAGCACTGAATTTAAAAGATACTATTTAATTAACAATCAATAAGGATGAATCACATTTCAATTCCATTTGATAGTGTTGATGATCGGTTCCTAATCAGAGAATGTATTTCAGGAAATCGACATGCTCAGAAGACACTTTATGATACTTACGCCGGAAAAATGATGGGTGTTTGTTTGCGTTATGCAACAGATCGATCAAGGGCGCAGGATATTCTTCAAGAAGGTTTTATCAAAATTTTCAATAACCTGCATAAATTCAGAAACGAAGGATCCTTTGAAGGATGGATTCGACGGATCATCGTCAACACTGCAATCGAACATGTGCGCAAGGAAAAATATATGATGATGCATGTTGAAATCGATCAAGCATACGACATTGCATTGGATAATAATATTTTCCAAAATCTGGCTGCAAATGAATTGTTGAAATTATTACAACAATTACCTCCGGGCTATCGTACAGTATTTAATTTGTATGCAATTGAAGGATACTCACACAAGGAAATTGCCAAAATCTTAAACATAAAAGAAGGAACCTCGAAATCGCAACTAGCCAAAGCAAGATATACTTTACAAAAAATGATTAAAGAAGTCGAAACCAATGAAAAAGCATTTGAACAATAAAGAAGAAAGGCTAGACATACATTTCAAAGAAAACTTTGAAAATTTTGAAGCCACACCTAATCACAATGTCTGGGAAAACATTGAGGCAGGTATGGATATTGAAGGATTTGATGAAATTTTCAACAATAAACTTACAAGTATTGAACAATCGCCAGCACCTGAAGTTTGGGACGGCGTAAAAGCAGGTATTCCATTAAATTTATATGTCAAAAAACATTTAGAAAATTTAATGAAAATTGCTGCTCTCCTACTCTGTTTTATGTCCGTTACACTTTATTTCTCCGTCGATAAACATTCAACTAAAAAATCGGTGGCTATTCCTGACACGGTAAATCCAATAGAGGAACCAACAGAAAATTTGGTAGTAATAGACAAAGTAATCGAAACGGAAATTAAGGAAGATTTTGTTTATGAAATTAAAAAGAAAAAAAGAAAAAAACGCAAAAAGAAAGCAACCAAAGAACAAGATGTAGACGTTGATGCACTTTGGAAATTATTGATGGAAGATGATGAAGAATTTGCAGATGTAATGGATGAAGACACCAAATTAGAAATATTATCACCACCAGTTCGTCTCCCACTGATTGAAGAGACGATTGCCATAGATAATCGGGAATTAACAACTGTAGAAGAAATAACTTCATTTGAAAATCCAGAAGAATTATTAGCTGATGCAGATGCAATTGTTATGATTGATAGTTTGCAAATTCAAGCAGATGCTATCGCTACTACAGAAACAATTGAACCGGATTTAAAAATATGGGTACCGCTTGTTGTTGTTGAGAAACATGAAATTGAAAAGCTGATACACATCTATGATCAAACGGCAGCTGCAAAGAAAAATAATAACCTCTCCAACCAATAACACCCAAAAAGCTTTTGCTTTTTAAACCCGTTGTCAGGAATAAACCTCCGGACAGCGGGTTTTTTTTATATCGCTCAGTGAGTTCCATCTGTAAATTATTCAAAGTAATTTAATTGTCTATTCGTTGTTTATTAATTGGATTGCCCGTTGAGAGATTATACAAACAATTAGACTAATAGATTTTTTCTCCCTTTTCGTCTTAAATATTCTTGTATTTGATTGATTGCCAACTATCTTTAGTGCAAATCCAGAAATACTATGCCCGCATTACAAATCAATGGAATTACAAAACGATACGGCCGTATCACTGCAGTCAACGATTTACATTTAAACATCAATAAAGGAGAAATCTTTGGTCTCCTGGGTCCTAATGGAAGTGGTAAAACAACAACACTCGGGGTGGTCCTTGGACTTATAAAAGCAGATAGTGGCACCTATAGTTGGTTTGAAAATGAAAATGGTAACAATCTAAACACAAAGGTTGGGACGATTTTGGAAACGCCGAATTTCTATCCTTATATGACTGCAATGGAGAATTTGCAACTCATTGCTCATATCAAAAAAGTAGGCACTGAAAATATCGATGCTATATTAGAATTGGTTGATTTAGCGCACCGAAAAAATTCTCGTTTCAACACTTATTCATTAGGCATGAAACAACGACTTGCATTGGCTGGTGCGTTAATTGGTGATCCGGAATTTCTGATATTAGATGAACCAACAAATGGATTGGACCCACAAGGAATTTCTGAAGTGAGAGAAATAATTAAAAAAATCGCGGATTCTGGAAAAACGATTTTAATGGCTAGTCATATTTTGGATGAAGTTGAAAAAGTATGTACACATGTTGCGATTATTAAAAAAGGGAAACTCTTGGCTACCGGTGAAGTTGGATCTATTTTAAGTGATCAAATACAAGTAGAATTAATTTCTGATAACAATGCAAAGTTGTTAGAATTATTGGACAAAAAATACAAAATATCTGAGCTCCAAAAAAGTGGAGACAAAATATTATTTAAGATTGATGCAAATTTTTCATCAGGCGAATTGAATAAATTGGCTTTCGAAAATGGTGTAACAATCAGCCATATGTTGACAAAGAAAACGAGTCTTGAACAAGAATTTCTTGAAATTACCAAAAACAAATAAGCATGGGACACTTAATAAAGCTGGAATGGTTGAAGATGAAGAATTACACGGCTTTTCGTGTTTTGTCTTTTTTGTTTGCAATAACTTTTCCATTGCTATTGATTGCTGGAAAAAGAATCGAAGCTGGGGATCAAGCACAAACATTTATTGATTCTTTTTATTCTTTCCCAACAGTATTTGAAATTCTAGGTTATGTAGGTAATTGGTTGGCATTTTTCTTTTTGGGATTTATGGCGTTGTTATCCGTTACGAATGATTATGCTAATCGAACTTTAAGGCAAAATATAATAACAGGTCTTTCCCGTAAAGAATTTATATTAAGTAAACTTTTGTTTATTGCCGTCGTTTGTGGTGTTGTCACTCTTTATTATATATTAATTGGATCTGCTTTCGGATTTTTTAACACAGCTAAAATCTATCCATCTGATTTTGCGGAGTCTATTCCTATTTTCGGCAGATTTTATTTGATGTGTTTTGGTTATTGTGTTTTTGGATTGTTAATTGGAATGTTGGTCAAAAAAACAGGATTGGGACTATTTTTATATTTTGCGTACACCATGTTTGTAGAACGAGGAATCCGTTTAGGATTGCATTCTCAAATACATAGAGGCAGCATGAATTACTACCCACTAAACTCAATATCAGACTTAGTTCCATTGCCGATTCAGGATAAAACAGACATGATCAAAGGTCAGGTTGATGGTATGGAAGAGTTGTCGTTTTTTCTAACTTCTACTGAGGCTGTAATCTTCTCAACTATTTACATAGCCATCTTCATTTTTCTTTTATTCTTCATTATCAAAAGACGTGATTTATAAAGATAATGTCAGAATTACACCTATCAACAACTTTTCTGATGTAACAGGCTTTTATTGATAAATTGAAAAAATTGGATATAATTTGGCTTTCAACCTTAATTTGCATCTCAATTTTATAATTTTATTGTGACGACCCATAGCCAAATAATTGAAGCTTCATATCGTAAAAAACATTATAAAACATATGTATAAGTTCCTGCTTTATTCAAGATTACGATCAATAAGTTCCTGAAACTACCATACCATATCCATTTCAGAAACAATATTCGTGACATCGATAATTGGAAATAAATAAAAATATTTAGATTAAAATTGTTAGTTATTGTATAAAATACACTACATTTACATTGTACATTTGAAGAAGTTGATACTTCGGTATCACTGGTTAAATGGTTAATAAGTCTTTTTTAGATGTACAGACAATAAAAGTCGGGTGATTTCAAAAGAGTGAAAATCGAATAGATTTTCGCTCTTTTATTTTTAGGCCAATTTTGCTTACATTGAGGTTTTTGACAAACCAAAGCAGAAAACAATGAATGGCTTCGTACTATCGACTATTGATATAGGTATCATGATCGCATACGCGGTTTTTATTATCGGATACGGTATTTATCATTCCAAACAAAGTAGCTCAGAAGAATATTTTTTAGGTGGTCGAAGTCTAACTTGGCCAGTTGTTGGTATTTCATTATTTGCTGCGAATATTTCTAGTTCAACATTAATTGGTTTAGCAGGTTCCGCCTATCTATTAGATATGACCGTTTATAACTACGAATGGTATGCCGTGCTGGTCTTGGTATTTTTTGCAATTTTCTTTTTACCCTTTTATCTCAAAAGTGGTGTTTATACGATGCCTGAATTTTTGGAACGTCGATATAGTGTTAGTTCAAGATATTATTTTTCCTTTATTACAATCATTGGAAATATTTTAATTGATACTGGAGCTGCGTTGTATGTTGGAACTATTGTTTTAGGATTGATTTTTCCGACACTTCCTCCTTGGACTATTATTGCAATGTTAGCTTTTTCTGCTGCAGCCTATACTGTTCCTGGAGGTTTAAATTCGGTGGTAAGAACAGAAGTGATTCAAGCAATCGTTTTGATTTTCGGTTCTATTATTCTTACCTATTATGGATTGAGTGCTGTTGGTGGATGGGATGGAATGGTTGCACAATTAGATGAATTGAAAGCGAGTGGTGTCACCGATAAAAATGCACAAGAAGCGATGAGTATTGTCCGAGATAATCAAGGTGATTGGTGGCGACAATACGATAGTCCGATTGTTCCATGGTGGGGTTTATTCACAGGAGTTCCTTTGCTAGGATTTTATTTTTGGGCGAATAACCAGTTTATGGTTCAAAGAATATTGAGTTCCAAAGATATTAATCATGGAAGATGGGGCGCCCTGTTTGCTGGACTATTAAAACTACCAGTTATTTTCATTATGGTTATTCCGGGCGCCATTGCATTTTTGTTGTTTAGAGAAAAAGAAGTTGCGTTTCAAACATCAAATGGATTGTGTACCAACTTAGCAGATTGTACTGATTTCACCTATCCTACCTTGATTTTTGAATTGCTTCCAACTGGGTTGTTAGGTTTGGTTGTTGCTGGATTGTTGGCTGCAATGATGAGTAGTATTTCCGCTACTTTCAACTCTGCTTCTACTTTGATAACGATGGATTTTGTTAATAAATTTAGACCTGATATGACAAGTAAGCAATTGGTGAGATCAGGTCAAATCTCAACATTGATACTAGTTTTATTTGCCTCTTTATGGGCACCACAGATTGGAAAATATGGAGACTTATTCCGATACTTACAAGATATCCTAGGGTATATTGCTCCTCCTGTCGCTTCTACATTCATATTGGGACTATTTTGGAAAAGAGCAAATAGTCGCGGAAGTATTGTTAGTTTAGCCTTTGGGTTTGTGATGTCTGCGGTTTGGGTAATCGGAATCGTCAATAGTGTGGATCATTGGTTTTTCCAAATGCACTTCCTTTTGAGAACTACAGTATTATTTGTACTCTGTCTTATTGTACACATCATTGCCAGTTTAAGTGCACCTCCTCCTCCAGCTGAAAAAACAAATGGCATGGTTTGGTCACCTGCATTGATTAAGGAAGAAACTTTAGAATTGGCTGGACTGCCTTGGTACCAGAATTATCGGTATCTGTCGGTTATCTTGTTGATTGTTACTGCTATTGTTGTTGGGATGTTTTGGTAGGAAGTTAGTACAAAGTATTAAGTATATAGTAAAAAGAAGATTTTACGTGAGCTTGGAAGGATCCATCCCTATTACTCGACTTAAAAGTCGAGTAATTCCCCTTCCTTTTCAAAAAAAGGAAGGGCTACGACGTGAGCTCGAGAGTCCACGCGCTCCCCTTCCTTTTTTTGAAAAGGAAGGGCCTATCCGCAGGATTAGAGGATGGATCGATCTACGAAAGAACGATAATAAAGCGATTATAATTTAAAAAGAATATTTGATGATCAATCAAATGTAATTAGTGTTTATAGAGACGATAATTTCGACTTTCAGAAAATATACGAATGGATTCAAAGTAATAAGTGAAGCTAGAGAGGATAATAAAACAATAATCTTACAAAGATTAACACTTTCTTCTATACTTGTTAAAATTTAACCTTCAATAAGTGTTTTGTCACTTCATAATATTAGCAGTGTAATTTTATATCAGTGCCAAACCAACTGCAGCTCCAAAAAAACCGAAGGTGAAAAACCTGAGCTCGAGAATCCACGCGCTCCCCTTCCTTTTTTGAAAAGGCAAGGGCCTATCCGCAGGATTAGAGGATGGATCCTACGAAAGAACGATAAAAAAAATCGCCCAATATGTCTGCACAAAAATGCACACATACCAGGCGAAGTCTTTTTACTAATTATTTTATACTTTGACTAATTATTTCTTCTTCTTCTTACCCAATTCCTTCTTATTATTCTCCCGGTCGATATCTACCATTCTCCCCGCTTCATCAATTTCGACTGATTGGATCTTTTTGAATTTTACAGGAAGTACCAATTCATAAGTTTGATGCGTCCAAGGCCAGTCTTCAGCGACCGTATATTTGACATCTTTCTTATTGTACTTTTTTTCGCCGCGCATAATCCGTAATGGAATATTGATTAACTCTTTTTTTCCATCTTTGTAAGTGACCATTACGTCAACAGGCATAGGCATCACACCGATTTTCTTCATTGTAATTTTGGTGTTCTTTTTACCGTCTTTAGCAACTTTTTCAATTCCATAATCTGGTAAGTGAGTGGTATTGACCCAATATTCTCTATACCAATCCAATTCAAGACCAGAAGCTTTTTCCATGACACGAATAAAATCATTTGGATTTGGATGCTTAAATTTCCACGTGTCATAATAATCTAACATTCCTTTTGCAAATGCTTCTTCTCCGATAATATACTTCAACTGTTCTAAGAAAATATTTCCTTTGACATAAGCACCGACACCGTAAGCACTATTGGTCATAAAGTGATCTGCGTGTACACTTAAAGGCTCATCTGCTCCACTAGTTGCGAACCCTATAAAACCAGCATAACCTCTAATATGTGGATTTGCAACTGCTTCTTCGTTTCCAAAATGTCCTTTTGAACGTAAATAATTCATCACTTCATCACTTGCGTAACTTGTGAAACCTTCATCCATCCATGCATACAATGCTTCGTTGGTTCCCATAATCATTTGGTACCAAGAGTGCATCAATTCGTGAACAGAAACACCGACAAGGCTTCCAAAATTTCTTTCACCAGTAATCAAAGTCGCCATTGGATATTCCATACCACCATCACCACCTTGTATGAAAGTGTATTGTTTGTAAGGATATTGTCCGTAATGTTTGTTGATGTAATTGAAAGCATCATCCATTACTTCTGGCAATTTTTTCCACTTATCAGTTGTATTTTCACCCGGCTGGTAAAAGAAGTGCATCATAATCCCATCTTTTCTTTCGAATTCAATGTGATCATAATCTGGATCTGCTGCCCATGCAAAATCGTGTACATTTGGTGCATCAAATTCCCATGTCAATTTACCAGATTTCGCTGGTTTATTCGCACTACCTCCGTAACCGTAACCGATTTGTTCTACATTTTGTAAGTAACCAGTACCACCGATTTTATATCGACTATCTATTGTTATACTTACATTGAAGTCTCCCCAAATTCCGTAAAATTCACGTCCAACATATGGATTTGCATGCCAACCTTGATAATCGTATTCACACATTTTAGGATACCACTGCGTCATCGAGTAATCAATACCTTCCGTGCTCATTCTTCCCGAACGACGGATTTGAAGTGGTACTTGTGCTTCAAATTCCATATCAAAAGTTACTTTAGAATTTGGTTGAATTGGATTTTTCAAACTCACTTCTAGGATAGTTCCAACCACTTCGAAATCGACTGCTTGACCGTCCATTTTCAAAGACTTGATTTTTTGATAACCAATTTCTGTTTCTGATAATTTGGTAATCCGATTTTGTACTCTTTCATCAGAATCCGAAAGAAATTTATTTCGCTCATCCATCATTGATCCTGGCTGAAAAGCATTGAAGTAAAGGTGATAAAACACTTTGTCCAATTCATCAGGAGAATTGTTGGTTAACGTCAATTTTTGAGTTCCAGTAAAACGATGAGTCTCGACATCGAAATCAATATCCATATCGTAAACAGCATGTTGTTGCCAACGGTCTGGTTGTGCAATTGAAGTTACATTCAATCCACATACCATCATTAAAAGCAATAAGAATTTATTCATCTTGTCTAAAGTTTTTAATCTCTTTAAATATATATTGTGTCAATTATAATCCAACTAATTATTCAATCTTATCTATTAAATTCTCTTCCAATACTACCTCATCATTGCCATACCAATTCTCAATAGGTGATACCAATTTTGAAAAAGATCCCCATCCATATTTCCATTTACAAAGTAATATAAAAAGGGTGGCTGCTACTAATAGACCGAATACCATTACGTTTATATTAACATATCCGACGGACCACATGGCAGCTGTTTGAAGGGCAGAACTCTTGAAAGTAACGAGTGTAGCACCATAAATATTGGTTGCGGCATGAATTCCAAGTGCCAATTCCAACCCGTCATCCATTATTGTCAATATTCCTAGCATCAAACCAACACCGATATAATAACTCATCATAATACCAGTACCAAATGCTCTGACTTCAGGATTGGACAGATGTAATACACCAAATAAAACGGAGGTGATAACTAGTGGGATAATTCTTGATTTGGTTCCTAAACCAATTCCTTGCATCAAATATCCTCTCGTAAAAATTTCTTCAATTGAAGTTTGCAACGGTAAAATGAAAAGTGAAATCGCTAACAATGGCAGGAACATATTTAGGTCAAATTGCCAAGTATAATTTCCAGGATCTAGTGCAAACATAACTGCTTCGGTTGCTAAGTTCAATCCAAACCAAGCAAAAAAAGCAAAGAACACACGTGACCAATCAATACTACTCCTAGAAGTGATTACTGTTTTTGCTGAACGCTTATGAAGCGGCTTCATAATCAACAACATCGCTATCAATGCGCCAACAAATGATAACAACATGAGCACTAATCCAACATTTGAATTAATTCCTAAGGTTTCAAAATCAGCTGAGTTGACTGCATTTTCCCAATTTTCTTGGTTCAAAGGTGAATCTTCTCTTCCAGAAAGCAAAACTACTCCTAAAGGAATTTGTCCAACCATGGCACCGAGCGCAACTGCTACGACTCCTACTATATACTGCCAGATTTTATTTTGACCTTGTTGAGCTACTTTGAAAAACATGGTAAGAATGTTTTATGAAGCATCAAAAATAACATTACAGATGGGCTTTTCCTAATATATGTGCGACTTAGAAATGAATGGAATGATGGAAGGTTACAACCGTTTTTCCATGCAGATAAAAGCTTGACTGCAACCGTGATAGAAACAATGACCTGAAGCTTGTGTGTATCCTAATTTTCGATACAAATTCATAGCTGATGGATTGCCAGAATAAGTATCTAATCGAATCACATCATTGCCATTTATTCTCCCTAATTCTTCTGCAAAAAGACAAAGCCGTTTTCCACTTCCACGGAATTGTAAATTAGGATTGATACAAAGTCGATGAATGACCAATGCTTTTTCAGCTGGAAATTCCCATCGGATATCTTCATATTGTTCGTCTTGATGTTCATTGATTACAATAGAACCAAGTACATTTTTACGCATTTTCATGACATATAAATCACGATTGGCAATATCATGCTTGGCGGTTTCTAAATCAGGATAATTGAAGTCCCATTGATCAATTCCTTGGCTAATTAAGTAACGCGTACATTGTTTATACAAGTCCATTATGCCCGAAAGATCGGCCGCTGTTCCAAACACTATAGGGATTTCATTCATTTTTGGGTGAAATTGAGCATAATATTAATGGTTTTTGGGATTACATTTAGTCTTTTTTACTGTATTTTTGCGCTAAATAAATTATTGAAAATGAGTAACAAGGTAAACTTACAATTTGGTGTCATCACATTAATGATATTATTAGCTGCAATCAGTAGATTGCTACCGCATCCTCCTAATTTTACGGCAGTTGGAGCAATGGGTTTGTTTGGAGCTGCATTTTTTAATAGAAAAGTTTTTGCATTCCTTATTCCATTGGTCGCTATGTTTTTGACGGATTTGTTTCTAAACAATGTCATATATGCTCAATATATACCTGAAGGTCAAGGATTTATGTGGTTTACTGGTGGTTCATCATGGATTTATGGGGCGATTATTTTGACCATTTTTGCCGGATTTTTCCTTTTTAAGAAAGTAAATCATTTAAGTGTTATTGCAGGTTCTCTGATTTCTGCTTTGATTTTCTTCCTTTTGACCAATTTCGGTCTTTGGTCATCTGGCATGATGTATCCAATGAATGCTGCTGGACTAGGTGCTTGTTTCGCTGCTGGAATTCCTTTTCTTCTAAATTCAATTTTGGGTAATTTATTTTATGGTGGCCTTCTTTTTGGTGGTTACTATGCAATCCAACAAAGATTTTTCAAAACTACTGCTGCGTAATCTTTCTATTTTACCATAGAGATCATAAAGCGACAAGTCGCAAGGGAAGTATTTTAACCTGCCTTTGCCGGCAGGCAGGCACAAAAATCACATTAGCAACAAAGTTCACAAAGGACCTTGCTTCGTAAAGTGGCCTCGCGCAGAAAGCGTAGATATTAGCAGAAAGAGGACGGACGTGAAATATTTCGTAGAGAAATCGCAGAAGGAGCATGTATATTATATGTTCAAATTTTTAGCTTCAAATCCTGAGCAAACTTATTTAAGTAAGTACCATCTTGTCGGAAGAACAAAACAATAATAATAAGTCGAGTTCTCAAAAAAAGAATAAAAATGAAAATGTTTCTTTTTCATTAGCCACCCCATTGGTAGAAGGTCAAGATTTTTATATGGAAGACGGGTTGTTTGTTTTGACAGCATATTATTTGAATAAGCGTGGATATTGTTGTGGAAATGGGTGTCGGCATTGTCCTTATGGTGCGATCAACGGTGAACGGTAAACGCCAGGGCTGTTAAGTTCTAAAAAACTCCAACGGAGTTGAAGCTCTAAAAATGGGCAACGTCGGCAACGCCCATTTATTAAACACGTTCTTCACATTAGCACCAAAGGTGCGAAAGCATTTCAAATTTAAGGGTAATTCGATATAGACCGTTTGAACAAGCGCACTAAAGGAATCCTATTTATTCAAAAAGTATTTTATCAGTTTTAAAATTGCTAGCGCTCCGTTGGAGCTTCCATTTCATCATTACAATAATACGGGCGTTGCCCATATTTTATTGTTTATGCTCCGTTGGAGCTCGACAGAACTTAACAGCCCTGCCGTCAACGGTTGACGGGGAGCTCGCGAGGAATACGCCTACATACGTACTCCTTGCAAGCTCCCCGTTTACCGTTCACCGTCGATCGTTAACCGCTAAAGGTCGATCGTTAACCGCTAAAGACAAATCATCTAAACTAACAACATCTACCCCACTTGCTCTAAATAACTGAATTGCTTCCCGATTCTCCGGAATTTTCCAAAGCCTAAACAATTTGCCCTCTGAATGAATTTTATCAGCCACTTCTTTCAATAAACGCAGCTGCTTTTCGTTCGGAGTTTTTGCAAAAGGACGCCATCCAGCAACCTTGCTATACTTGTCACTTATCATAGGTACCAATTCAGGATGATAATTTTTACCAATATCGGACATTCTGCCATCTAACTGAACCCATCTGTTCTTGTCCGCTGTCACTGTTTCAAAAGATCGATGACCACTTAAAAGAATGGAGACTGAATTTGTAATTTTTTTGTTATCAACCCATCGTGTCAGCATGGATTGGTATGGTTTTAATTCTTGGAGAATTGCGTGGTAAGTTTCAACAGCATCTGATTTAATATCTAGCACTAAAGTTAGAGGGGCTGATGTGTTTTTGAAAATAGCGCCTGTTCTTTGGAAACAATCGAATAATGGAGCTAGATAATTATTTACAAACAGTTTGTTGGAATTAGTCAAATATGGTCGACCATGTTGTGCGAAGAGTTTGCCTTTTTTCAACCAAATATCTGCTTCAATGTAGGTGACACCATGTGAGAGCGCACGGACCAGTGGATTCGGTTGCTCATTGTCATTATGTGCATGTACATGAAAAATGGGTGTTACTTGATTTAAATTAGGCAGTAGTTTCATCAATCCACTTTCCGTTCAATATCATCTGGCTTTTTATCAGTTGGAGGTGGAAGCGGTTTGTTATCCTTATTTTCAATTGTAGGTGCAGGCGTTGCTGTTTTCTCTTTTGGATACTCCACTCTAACATGATGAATACTTCTCAATAATTTTTTCCACTCTGCTTTACAAATTTCTAATTCCTGAAAAGTTAATTCAGATTCTTCCAGTTGTTTATTTGCAATTTTCCCTGCGATGACATTTTTTACCATTTTGTCGATGTCTTGACCTGTTGGTGTTTTCAAACTTTTACAAGCGGCCTCCAATGAATCTGCGATCATTAAAATCGTTTCTTCTTTAGTGATAGGACGTGGACCAGGATACGTAAAAACTGAAGCATCAACTTCTTTTCCAGGATTTTGATCAATATGTTGTCGATAGAAATATTCAACCCGAGTTGTTCCATGATGGGAACTAATGAAATTGGTAATCGCTGAAGGCAATCTATTCTTTTTTGCCATTTCTACCCCTTTTGTGATGTGTTCAATGATCTTCTTTGCACTTTCTAATGGCGTACATTCTGAATGTGGATTGTAACCAGATTGATTTTCTATGTAGAATTCCGGTTGCGCCATTTTACCGATATCGTGATAGAGCGCTGCTACTTTTACCATTTGAGCATTAGCTCCGATTTTATTTGCTGCGGCTTCTGATAAATTGGCAACTTGTAATGAATGCTGTAAAGTTCCAGGTGCTTTGATAGACAAATCTTTCAAAAGCGGTCGACCCATATCTGATAATTCATCCAAAGTAACTGAAGAAACAAATCCAAATATTTTTTCTAACAATGGTATCAACGGGAATGCAAGTAATGTCAAAAATGCATTTAAAAACAACCAAGTATAATTGCCCCAATCTACTCCTGCTATTGTTCCTTCTCGAATTAAAGACAATCCTAAAAACGAAATAGCATAGGCAGCAAAAATGAGTCCGATGGATCTAAAAAATTGAGTAAAATATCTTGTCGATCCACTTGCCAATACTGCTACAATTCCGGCTAAAATTGTGATAAACGTAAATTCATAACCTAGAGATGAAAGGAAACTTGCAATCAACACAATAATAATGTGTGTAAACAATGCCAATCGATCATTATAGAAATTTCTTACAACAATCGGTACAATACAAAATGGAATCATATATACACTTACTGCTGAAGTTACTTCGACAATGTAAACCAAGTAACTATAGATAACCAACCATAACAATAAAAAAACGAGATTGCTGAAATGCCCAAATATTTTTGGTTCATTAAATTGTAGGAACCACAAAAACACAATTACAATAATACTAGTCAATAACAAATATCCGATAAACACTCCTAAATGTGATTGTTTATCTGTTACTTCTTTTTCGTATTGAGATTTGTAGGAGACCAATTTTTTATAGATATCGTCAGTGACCACCCCATTTTTCTTAATAACCAAATTGCCTTTCTTGACCAAACCATTGGAAGTAGATACTTGAGTAATTGCTTTTGTTAAGAAGTTTTGAGTCAAAGTATCATTATAAACGATATTTGGTTGAAATGAGTTTTGTAACAACGGCAGTAAAAAATCCGCTTCCTTCAGTCCAGATGAAAAAAGAGAGTCTGCTAATCGATCATTAATGACCGCACTATTTGGAATTGCCTGAATTGTTTTAGGATACTCAGTGTTACCTTTTAACACGGTGATTACAAAATCTTTTCCTTTAGTTTGATGGTCACTATCTAGTGCATACACTCCTTCTCGATAAAAATTATCTATTAATCGAATTCCATAACGCTTATAACGTCTAGTTGCTGTTAGTACATCTACAAATTGATCCCCTTCTCCAACATTCTGAATTTGCTTATCAAAATTGGAGATAAATAATTTCTTAGTATTTTTTACAATAGAATTGTCGAAATAATAATAAGGAGAGAACTTCTCTTTTATTTCTGTTTTTGCTGCTTCAACCTCTGCTTTAGGTTTTAAAATCGGATAATCGAAAGGCGCAATTAAATCCTCGTATTGCCATGTTTGACCCCGATCGAATTGATATTTAAACCTTACATTATTAGGGAAAAGAAAACTTATGAAGAAAATCACAAGAAATACCAGTAAGTACTTTGCGATTGTCGGGATGTTTTGGAATGTCTTTCTAAACTTACTCATTTACGCAAATATAATAGTTTTCTCGCTAGTTCGAATCAATGATTTAAGTTTAGAATTTCAATATCAATTTTGCTTCAAGCTTGTTTGCGCTAACGAGCAATCAAAAGGTGTACACCTTGAGATGATCGACAGCGCAGACAGGCTTCAAACAACTACCTTTTCTGCTGCATTTCTCTAACCAAAGCATCTAAATCTATTTTACGAGGTCTACCTCTTTTACCAGTCGATTTCTTGACTACCTTATTTGGATTTGCAGGTCGACCTCTTTTCTTTGGTGCGGATTGAACTACTACTGGCGTTTTTCTAGGTCTTCCTCTCTTACCTTTCTTTTTTACTACTGCTGTTTTCGGCTTGGCTGGGCGTCCTCGCTTTTTAGGTGCAGCAATTACTTTTAATTCTCCTTCCAGCTTTCTAGGTCTTCCACGTTTTCCTTTCTTTTTGATCACATCAGACTTTGGTTTCGCTGGACGTCCTCGCTTCTTTGGTGGAGATACAGCAGCAATTTCAGTCTTTCTTGGTCTGCCCCGTTTTCCTTTCTTCTTTACTACTTCTGTTTTTGGTTTTGCTGGACGCCCTCGTTTCCTTGGTGGGGACATTACATCAACTTCAGTTTGTATTTTACGAGGCCTACCTCTTTTACCAGCAGTTTTTACAACCGTTGGTTTTGGTTTCGCAGGACGACCACGTTTTTTTCCTGTTATGGAAATTTCCACTGGAGCTTCCGTCGAATTGATTTTATTTTTCTTTTTAGCTTTTTTTGCCTTTAATTGTTTAATCACTTTTTTGATTCCGGCCAACTGGTATTTTAAAACCTTGGCTTCCATTTCGTATTTGACAAGAATCAGCGCTAATTCTTTTTTAGAAAGTTTTGATTTTCCCATTTTTAAATGATTTATTTATACAAATTTATTATTAATATTATATAATTCAATTATATGATCATTTATTTTGTGCTTAAACCCACATTATCAGTGATTTAAAGCGAAAAAATGAATTAATTAAATGTATTTTAATTAATAAAAAAATAATAAAGTGTGTGATTAAATCGAATTAGTAGGGAGGTTGTTATGTTTATTCAAGATTGGCAGATTTTTTAATACATCAAATTTAGCCTGTCTTAAACTAAATAATCATCATTTACTTTCTGTTTCATTTTTGATTTCCAAGGAATCTGTAATTGTTACTTTTTCAATTGAAAAAAAGTAACCAAAATTCTAGATTTTAAAAACCTGCCTATGCCGGCAGGCAGGCTCGTCCCTCAAACATTTAAAATCTGCCACCCGCTTCAAAATCCTTCCAATGTTTTAATTTAAGTTAATACTTAACAATATAATCACGGAAATGGTTTTAAATTTAATTACATCTTTTTGATGTTCTATATTTTATTTTATCAAAACATTATTTCTTTCTAGGTTGCCATTTAATTTCTTCAACATTAAAATCTGCAGCTATTTTACGACCTAAAATAAAGAAATAATCTGATAATCTATTTAAATATTTAATTATTATCTCTTCACCTGGTTCTGAATGGAATAAACCGATGACTCTTCGCTCTGCTCTTCTGCAAACGGTTCTTGCTAAATGACAAAATGAAACTGCCGGATGACCACCTGGCAATATAAAATGTTTTAATGGTTCCAATCCATTTTCCATATTATCCATTTCATTTTCCAAAAAAGTAATATCCGTTTCTAATACATCTGGGGTAATCATTTCTTTGGTCGGATCACTTGCTAAATTACTACCAATTGTAAACAGTCTGTTTTGTATTAAGGTCAATACTTCTTTTAAATCTTTGTTTTCCAAGTGGTCATGAACAATTCCGATTATTGAATTTAATTCATCGACTGTACCGTATGCTTCTATCCGAACATGGTCTTTGGGTAAACGAGCACCACCAAATAATCCAGTAGTTCCCTTGTCTCCAGTTTTTGTGTAAATTTTCATGTTGAAATATACTGATTATTTGTTTACTTTATTCATCTAAAACTTGCTTAAAAATTTCTTCGATTAATTTTCGATATTTCTTAGCATTTGATTTAAGTACTTTCCAATCTTGTAATTCTGCTGTTTCTTGAACACTTATATTTATTAACTCAATCGAATTCTTATTTTCAAAATAATAAACGTAGAAATTTACATACTTAATGGTATCTTGATTCCCTAGCACCATTTCTTCAATTTGATAATGAGATCTATAGTTTTTTTCTATTTTCTTTTCTCTTGAATTATAAACTTCCCAATTTTCAGTCGCATTATATCCGGCATCTCTTAATTTCAAAAGGACACTATCATTTGAAAGATCAACTTTGAATTTATGCTTCAATAGAATATCTCCTTTCGGATAATAGTTTGGCGGAGGCATAGAGGTAGCGCAAAAAACTCCTATTGACAACACTACAATTGCATTTTTAAAAATAGGATGGAAATTGGCTTGCAGTTGCTTATTAAACTTGTGGCTATCAATACTACGTAAAATTAAATGCGCAACTGGTAATACCGACATTGCCCAATAGTCTGTATAATCAATGGTTCTAGCAATTGAAAAAAAATGGGTACTCCAAAATTCGATAAATGAATTTACTAAAGGTGTTTTCCAAATTATAAAACCAAACCCAACAATTATTGAAATGCTACTTTTAAGTTTAGGTATTAATAATCCAACAAAAATTGGGAAGATCAGTAAACCAACAAAATCAGATATTTTACCAGTCAATTCATTTGAATAACTGTATTTCCAAAAATGGTCATTGAGAAATAAGATTAGTAGGCAGAGACTGAAGCATGTAATTAGTATGTTGAATTTTAGATACTGATTTTTCATTCTAATTTCATTCTTCTTTATTCTTCTTTATTCTTCAGTAAGTTTTGATAAACATCAATCTAGACGCTCAGACACTCGCATAATATCTTGGTTTTTAATATCCGTTTCCACCAAACCATCACGTAATCTGATAATACGATGTGCATGTTCCGCAATATCAGGTTCATGCGTCACCAAAATAATGGTATTGCCCTCAGAATGAATACGTTCAAGAATACCCATAATTTCGACAGAAGTTTTGGTATCTAGATTACCGGTAGGTTCATCGGCGAGAATAATGGATGGGTCATTGACCAATGCACGTGCGATTGCAACTCTTTGACGTTGACCACCTGACAATTCATTGGGACGGTGATGAACTCGATCGCCTAGCCCAACAATATCCAACACGTATTGTGCTTTTTCTAAACGTGCTTTTTTACTAACACCACCATAGATCAATGGCAAAGCGACATTTTCCAAAGAAGTCAATCTAGGTAATAAATTAAATGTCTGAAATACAAATCCGATTTCTTTATTTCTGATGGACGCTAAATCGCCATCGGACATTTTACTGACTTCATTGTCATTTAAGATATAATTGCCTTTGGTAGGTGTATCCAGACATCCGAGTAAATTCATCAAAGTAGATTTCCCAGAACCAGAAGGCCCCATTAAGGCGACATACTCATTTTCCAAAATATCTAAGGTAATGGATTGCAAAGCATGAACTTTGGTAGTTCCCATCACATAGGTTTTTCTCAAACTGTCGACCGATATTACTTTTCTCATTTGATGTTATTAAATATGATATTTAAGAATTTGTAAATATGAAGTAACCTTTCATTAAATTACAAAAATATATTTTCCCCTAAGAATACCACTATAAATTAGATATGTTATAGGTTTTTATCGTTTAAATACCAATTAAATATTGCAATCAAGTTAAAGAATAATTGTAGCTCAATAATAATGAAGATGATTGAAAAATAATGTTGACATTTTTTAGATATTGATTGAGGAATTGTATTTTCGCCTGACATTAAAAACTCATCTTGAAAACGATAAAATAAATGGAAGGAAATCAGCGTACTCCCCTCATTAAGCATGTAGCGATAGCAGGAAATATTGGTGCAGGTAAAACAACTCTTTGTAGCCAATTAGGAAAACATTTTGGATGGGATGTTCATTATGAATCTACGGACAACAATCCATATCTCGATGATTTCTATGGTGACATGCCACGCTGGTCTTTCAACTTACAAGTTTATTTTTTAAATAACCGTTACCGTCAAATTTTAAATATTCAAGGTGGGGATCGTACTGTTATACAGGACAGGACCATTTATGAAGATGCATTTATTTTCGCCCACAATCTCCACGATATGGGATTGATGCCTACCAGAGATTTTAATAATTATTTAGACTTATTTAAATTGATGGTTTCTCAAGTCAAAGCACCTGATTTATTAATCTATTTGAAAGCGGATGTTTCTACACTTGTAGATCACATTGTTATGCGTGGAAGAGATTATGAAAAAGATATTTCTATCGAATATTTAACTGGTTTGAATAAAAGATATGAAGATTGGATCAGTAATTACAACGAAGGGAATTTGTTGATTATCGATGCCAATAATATCGACTTCAAAAATAACCCTGAAGATTTAGGATCTATTATTTCTAAAGTATCGGGAGAATTAAATGGATTGTTCGGGTTTACACAAGCTTCTTAAGCATGCTTTAATTTCGACTTTTTAGTTTTCTTATCTTTTACTTCGTCATTTTTAAACCAATCTTTCACTTGCTGAATGATTTGGTCATCTTTGTCGGTAGAACTTGATAAGGCCATGGCTCCAAAAAAGCCCAGATGTACTGCTACAGTCAGCATTAAAGCTAATTTCTTATACTTAGAAGGACCTGATTTGATGTCGTAACGCATAATTTTGTTGTTTAGATGTGTATCAAACGGGTGCTAAATCTCATTTATTTTATTTCACTTCTTAATTTTATCTTATTAACATATATTTTGGAATTTCTCATCTGTTCGTTACATTTGTTAAGGCACGATGAGATATTCAGTGTCGCTATAAACCCTTTTTTAATTAAACAAAAATATGTTTTCAGAACTAACCGATGAATTGAAAGCAGCTGGCGCAAAACTAGTCGCTGTTTCAAAAACACAATCAAACGAAGCTATTACAGCACTCTACAATTCTGGTCAAAGAATTTTTGGCGAAAACCGGGTTCAAGAAATGATCCCCAAACACGAAGCACTTCCAAAAGATATTGAATGGCATCAAATAGGACATTTGCAAACAAACAAAGTAAAATCAATTGCGCCGTTTGTAGCAATGATTCATTCAGTTGACTCGCTCCGATTATTATTGGAAATCGATAAAGAAGCAGCAAAAAACAATCGAAAAATTGATATCCTTTTGCAATTTCATATCGCTTCTGAAGATAGTAAGTATGGTATGAATTATCGTAAATGTAGAGAATTGTTAGAAGATAAAAAATTTAAAACTGCTACTAATGTCAATATCTGTGGTGTGATGGGAATGGCCACTTATACTGAAGATGATATTTTAATCAGAAGTGAATTTAGAGATCTCAAGAAAATTTTTGAAAAATTGAAAAGAGATTATTTTTACGAAAATGAAAACTTCACCGAAATCTCTATGGGTATGTCCAGTGATTATAAAATTGCTTTGAATGAAGGGACTACGATGGTACGGATTGGGAGTCTTTTGTTTTCTTAGGGGTATTCAGAAGTAATGAGAATTTATTAAATTTCCTGGAACGTGCTTAGTCATATTTCATTAATTTTATTTTGTCCTCGCCGGACTGGCAATACTTTTTCCCGATGAAAAAGTATTCAAAAAATCCTGGCTTTATACAGTTTTTAACGCTCCAAAAGTTTTAAAATCCCTGTCTGACTGTTCGTCAGAACAGACAGGCTAAAATGAAAAAACTCGCCTAACATTACTTTTTCAGGTTTAACCGCTTTGCTATGTGTACAGGCGAGTTTCAATTTTGATATTCGTTTTGCTCTAACAGTTTTCATTTCTTAACGGATTTTAAAACTTTCTCCACTAAACTGTATAATGCCAATCCTGAAATTTTAACCGGCTCCTATTTATCAA
>CALDGQ010000083.1 GCA_937941765.1 uncultured Saprospiraceae bacterium | reverse complement strand
ATCAAGGAAAGATTAAAGCTGTACAAATTTCGACCTTGTGGAGAAATCTATCTCAGCAGATGCTTGTAATTAATAATTTCAGCTCCGATTTGAGTTAGATTTCTCCACTAAGGTCGAAATTTAAAACCGGAATACTTGCTTGATCCTTCGACATCTTGGCAAAGCCAAAGCTCAGGATGACAAGCAAGTTAGTATTCAATTTTTGGCGAAATACTGACATTTTTGTAACAATATATTGCCTATTTCCATGACATTGATACGCGAGGATGACGTAAAACTAACTAACTCGCTTACTTTTGTCCACGAGCTCCACTTCGACATTCGATATTCTACGGTTCGATATTCTGCGGTTCAATTTCAACAAAGCATTTCAAAAACTACAAGAATAAATAACAATAAAACTACATAAAATAATCTCAATTACTTCCCCTGCACCGCCTTAGCTCTCATCAAAAACCGATTAGCAGTGGCAGCATCAACAGGAGCAATTTCATAGACGTCATCATCTTCACCTTTTATCTTAGTGGTTCTAATTAATTCTTTGGTTTTTAAACCCATCAATGCATCGACAAATTTCTGATTGTTAGAAGATACATTCATGATACCTTCTTTGTAACCGAAGAAATAGAAATAATCACTTGGCGACTTGATGTAAATGTAAAAACGATCATCTTCATTTGGTGGCATTCTCACTTCCAAATACATTTCAACCAGTTTATCGATGTATTCGCCATTGACACTATACAAACCATTCTTAGATTTTCTAGTAACGAATGAACGATAATCCGCATCCCATTTCAAATTCAATTCTGATAACAAAAATTTAAAGTTGTTATCTTTTTTAGGAAAATCAAGATAGTTTTTCGCTTGCACTTCCGCCATTGTTCCAAATAGTTTTTTGGAATCTGGAATAAATTCGGAAAGTGTTCTTCCAAATTGAACAATATTTTTCTGGTAGTTTGGCGTACTTGCATCGAAAGTAGATTGCTTCAAATCATTGATCATGATCTTCATTACTTTTTCTGGAAAGTAAAAATCTACAGATGCCATTGCATCCACTTCTAATACATTATTGGAAACACTAGCAGTGTCTTTGGCCATTTTGATTGAGGTACGACCATATCCAGCTGTCTTTAGATCCACATGTTTTAGTCCACTCCCAATATTTAATGGCCCTTCGAAAAGAACATCGTTGTTGATAACATTGTACTTTAATGATCTCCCTTGTTTGAAATCAGAAATCACTTTTAAAGAGTCACCGAATATAAAGTTGTTATTGGCTTCGTCAAATTTCATCATCCCTCTTGCATCCAAAATAGCTCGGTCTTTTCTTGCAGGCAATGTAGCCATGATACTAGTGTACGCATTTCCTCTTTCTCCATTGATAAATAATCCACAACGTACAGGATAACCTTTATAAGTTTTTGGTTCATCAAAATTCAATATCAAGTTGTCTTTGTCTCCTTCAAATTTAGTAGAGAACCAATCAGAAGTGGATAAATTAGGGGCATCCAATTTAGCAAATCCTTCAAACTGCAATTCTTTAGAGTTGGCGGCTAAAGCGATGTCTCCTCTAAATTCTAACTTATCATCGATGAAGAAATTATCTGCTTCTGTTACAGTTCCCGTAGCTCTAGTTTCTGTTGCTTTCTCATGTCTTGCTCCTTTCCCGATACGAGTACCGATGATATCTGTAAATTCAATTTCCTGCTTGTGTGTTCCAACATTGTACTCGTAAAAACCTTTTGCTTTATATAATTTTCTTCCCAAAACATCAACTGTTGCTCGATTGATGACGTGATGTTTGTTGGTTGTATCACAAACAATCTTAGCATTTTCAAGTCTAGTCATCATTCCTCCTGGCTGAATTTCAACATCCCCATTATCAGCATATACAAAGGCATCGGCAGTAACAATATGAGGTACACCTCCAACACTCAATAGGTTTGTTTTCAGATCATAAAAAGCAGTTGCTCCCTGAAAAGTCATTGAATCTTGTTCTGGGTGAACCGACAAGAAAGTTGATAAACCATCCAATGCTTTAAACTTAATCGTCTCATTCGCCATATCCCAATCAAACTCGTTCATAGAAGTCTCGTATTTGTTTACGGGCAAACTAGTTGCAATTGCATCAGAATTTCCTTTAAATTTTCCAACTTTTTTATCGAAATCTAACTTTCCATTTACGTTTCTAGTATCAAATGCAAAATCATCACCTACTGCTTTAATTTTTAAATTGGCAGTATCTGATAAAACAAGATACGCACCGAAATCAAATAAGTCAGAAGAGAAGATTCCTTTGGACCATTCAAATTTTCCATCACCAAATACACCACCTGGCGTTATTACCATCGTGCCATCTAGTTGGTGATCATTTTCTTTGAAAAAATCGAATGGCAACTCTTTAGTATTCACATACATAGAGTCTGTGTAAGGTTTCCAATTGATATTCACGTCGACACCTGATACTTGTGGAACTTCCAAAGCAGCTGTTCTGATTTCTTTTAGGTCAAATTTTTCAGCAGAAGCTGTCAATTTTTTTGGACGGAATAAAATATCTTCTGAGTCAAAATTAGAATACAGATATTCCACATTTCCTTTTCCAAATAATCCTGCATTACTTAAATCAATTTCACCAATATAATTCCCTTTTCCAGTATATAGTGCACGACCTTTGTCAGGAGTTGTGTGTACAAAACCCAATGACTGATCTTCTTCTCTTAAAACTAATTTTTCTTTAAACTTTGGAAAGATGTCTGCAGAGATTAAATTTCCTTTAAATTCAACATCTTCTTTGGTAAATTTATCAATACTATTGAAGTTGAATTTGTCTAATTGATAATAGAAAGAGTCTCGTTTGTAAGCTCCATTATGATTTTCCTGCTTGTCATAATAAACATAGGAAGGACCAGAAGTATTGAAAGATGGGAAAGTTGCTAAATCTTCAGATCCAGATTTGTTTTGAGGCGCATCAATTAATAACACACCACTTACATGTTCTAGTCGACTTGAAATAGAAAAAGCGTTAGGATTTCCTTTCTCATCTTCTGTGCCATCTGGAACAAATAAGTCAAAATAACGAATAGAATCCATGGTAATTTTAAATTCATCATAATCAAAATGATAATCTTTTCCTTGCATCACAGAAAGTCCAGCATATAATTTGCCATCAAAATCCATATTTCTATTCTTCAGCATAACAATTTGCTCCCCATTTGGAATCAAAGCTACTTTTTGAGCAGGACTGAATTCCAATCTTTTAACACCATTTGAAATGATGCCTTTGTTTGACAAGTTGATAATTGCATTGGTTTCTTTCGATTTAGATAGAATTTTTAATCGATCATAATCCACTTTCTTTTGACTGGCGTCTGCATAATGGAAAACTTTTTTTCTCAATTCAACCACTTGTTTTTCACTATCGTAATTGACAAATCCTTGCGCAACTAAATCATACAACAGACTTTGAATACTGGTATGATCAAATTTAGGATTCATTTTTTTTGCAATCACATTTGCATCAATTTTTGTCATTCCTTCTTCATCGGCTACTCTTTTTAAGGTCGCCAGTGGATTTGTAGTAGATATATTTTGAAGTCTTCTATAATCTCCTTCTTCAAAATAATCGAATGACTCTAGCATTAATTCATTTCTATCATTTCCTAGTGACAAGGTTTTCTTTCCAAACAAAATTGAATCCGTGTTTACTACCCAATCTAATTTATCAACATCTACATTTACTTTGTGGTAGGAACTAAAAAATGGATTTCTATCACTTCCTCTTTTTCCTCTGTTCAAACTTAACAATTGATTGGGAATATCATATTTGATGTTGGCTGACGGGTGATAGATTGAATCTTGGTCAAAATAAAGAACCGTCTCTACCCTTTCACCAACTATTTTCTCTTCCTTTTTCATTACGAATAAATCCGCCGTACAATTGTACTTTACATTTCCTGCACCTTCAAATTTAATGTTGGCTTTTACATAATCAGTTCCTTGACCATAGATGGTATTTCCATTCATTTTGAAACCACCTGTATATCTCAATCCTTCTCCTAAATTAGTAATGACCAAAGCCGTGTCAATTGATTCAAAACGAGGATAAGAACCGCCATCATCATTAGAAGTAGTCATGATTTTGTCTTGGAAATTTCCAACAATAGCTTTACCAGGGAATAAATCATCAAAATAGAATTTGACATTGCTAACCTTATATAACGTTTTCGTCATATCGATTTCGTACGCTCCAAATTCTGCATAAGTCGATTCATCCATTGTACTAAAACGATCCCAATCCACTTTTCCAGATTTGCCAACCCATTTCTTTTCTAATGGGAAAAATTGACCTTGTGTATTATTGATACTAATGGTATCTTTTTTTCGAGCAGCGATTACGTTGACTTCATTGAATTTGATAATAGGTTTTTGGTCTTCAAATACAGCTTCATATCGGGAAGCATCTGCGATCCAATTGACACCACCCTTAGAAAAACGCATCGTCTGTGTATCATAAAAAGGAATGGAAAATTTTAGAAATTCCTTGTAAGGTTTCAACTTACGATTCTCAATGTTCGCAATCATTTGGTCCAATACATTGTGCCAATCTTTAAATCGGGTTTCTCCCAATTCATGATTTTTGACAATCACCAATGCTTTTAAATAATCTTTGAAATAAGGAGACGCAGTCATCTTTTGCCCCAACATATTATTTCCGGTTTTTAGAATTTGTTGAAATTCGCTATCCGTAAATAATCCTGAATTGAAAGATTCTTCAAAGTCTTTGTAAGATTGTTGCATAGCCTCTGTTTTACTAGTGGTCATGAAATTTTCCAACTGAGTCAAAAAACCATCTTTGGTATTGAGAAAGGTAGTCATTCTTTGGGCAGAAAGACTGGTTGCAAAGATAAGTGCAATTAGTGTTAGTAGTGTATGCTTTTGCATATTCGGTTAGTGTTTATTCCTTAGTTTTTAATTAAATGTAGGCAAATCCATTCATTCAAATGATATTTTTTCTTTTGGATAAATCCACATTTTGTTGCTGCTTCGATAACCATATCTTTATCAGTATTAAGGATACCTGAAAAAAGGATGATTCCTCCGCTATTTAACATACCATACAACGACTCAAGGCTTTGTAAAATTATCGTTCTATTGATATTTGCTAAAATAATGTCAAATTTTTTGTTTTTCGATACTTCTAAGGTTCCTGTCTTTACTTCAATTCGTTGGCAATCGTTTTTTTTGATGTTTACCAATGTATTTTCAGTTGCAGTTTCATCATAATCTATTGCTTCAATTTCTTTTGCATCCAACATTTCTGCTAAAATGGCCAGTATTCCAGTACCACAACCAAAGTCAAAGACAGATTTATTGGTAAAATCAATAGTTTTCATTGATTTGATCATCATATAGGTTGTTTCATGATGACCTGTACCAAAAGCCATTTCTGGATGGATTTTTATCTCATGTTGAATTATCGGAATAGAGGTATGGAACTCTGCAATAATATGACAGAAGTCATCGATTCGGATTGGGTTGAAATTGGATTCCCAAACTTGGTTCCAATTTTTGCCGGGGAGTAGTTCTTTTATCCAAACAGTTTTAAACTCAGTTGCTAATGTATTGAGTTCTTTTTCTATATCGGAATTGAAGTTGTCAACAGGTAAGTAGCCCGAGATTTTTTGGTCTTCAACTACAAAAGATTCTATAGACAATATAGATAATTTTGCAAACAAAAGCTCGTTTTGTTTGTCGTCAATTGGAAAATCTATTTGATAATAATCACTTGTAGATTTCATTTCGGCAAGCTTTCAGGGTGTTCATTAATAAGGCAGTAACGGTCATCGGCCCTACTCCGCCAGGAACTGGGGTTATATAGCTACATTTTGGAGCTACTTCATCAAATTTCACATCGCCTCGTAATCGATAGCCACGTTTAGCGGTCTCATCATCGACTCGATTGATTCCAACGTCAATGACAACAGCTCCTTCTTTTACCATATCAGCAGTAACAAATTCAGTTTTTCCTAAAGCAACAATTAAGATGTCTGCATTTTGCGTATGGAATTTTAAATCTTTCGTTCTGCTATGACATAATGAAACCGTAGCATTTCCAGGAGTTGCTTTTCGAGACAATAAAATACTGATAGGTGAACCAACAATATTAGATCTACCTAACACTACGCACTCTTTTCCTTCAACTTCAATTTTATATCTTTCTAATATCTTTAAAATTCCAAAAGGAGTCGCTGGTAAATACGCAGATAAACCTTGCGCCATCCGACCAAAATTCGTTGGATGAAAACCGTCAACATCTTTTTTGGGATCGATTGCCAACGTTACTGCAACTTCATCAATATGTTTTGGAAGTGGTAATTGAACAATAAATCCATCAATATCTTCATCTTCGTTTAATTTTTCAATTACTTCTAATAATTCACTTTGAGTTATGGTATCTGGTCTTTCAATTAGGGTAGAATTGAAACCAACTTTTTCACAGGATCTAACTTTGTTGCGAATATAAGATTGACTGGCTGGATTATCGCCGACCAATACTGCGGCAAGATGAGGTGTATTTCCGGTGGTTTCAACTAAAGCTTTAACCTCTTCAGCAATTTCAGATTTGATGTCATTAGCTAGTTTCTTTCCGTCTATTAAAATCATAGGATGTACGTCTTTGAGCGGCACAAAATAAGAAAAGGTTGTTGGAAAGTTTAAAAAGATGAGGCAATCCTTGCAAGGGCTTCTTTGGGTTTAATGAATTGAATGAAATTAGCTGTTTAATAGATTTTATTAAATAGAAAAATGCCCTTTTAAGGATACATAATTATGAAAATCCTTAAAAGGGCAATTACAACTAATTAGCGAATTACTAAATTTGAACCTTACCGATCTTTTCCATCTTGCGAAGCCCTTTCAAGGCAGAAATTACTCAACTACTAATTTCTCTCGATACTTTAAATTTTCACCATCAATCGAAAGCATATAAATTCCAGCAGGGAAATCAGTAAGTGTTATCGTTTCTCGATTGGTATCCAATTTAGTTTCATAAAACAATTTCCCAGTCAAATCATGAATTTTCAACACTGCATCCTTTTGTTGATTGCTTAAAATCTCAACATTAAATTGACCATGATTCGGATTTGGGAAAATGGATAAGTTATTTGCTTCAATTGCTTCTGTACTAACAACAAAATCAATGGAATCTACACTTCCCAACCCTAAATTGTAATACGTCCCACTCCCACTGGTTTCCAATTTGACAGTCCGAACCATATAGACATTATTGCCAACAGTTGGATTGGTATCAGTAAATGAATTTTCCGTAACAATATCATTCGAAATTCGGATGTAATCACCATTTAAAGTTTCACTTCTATAAACATAAAAGCCTTCGTAATCTTCTCCAATTGGAGGATTCCATGAAATCGTATTTTGATTATTCTCTGTGTCAACACTATAGACTATTGCAGATTTGACGGAATGTAATCTTAATGTTGGATCACCCATCAATCCTAGATGTACCAGTTGCGGACCAGGTAAATAGTCATCAATATCTGCATTCATTGTGCGGAGTGCGCTGTAACCAATTGGATAGCCCATCGCCATATGATGGAAGGTCCACGCTGGACTTCCTGCCCAACAATTCGTCAAAGTCGAACCTTGTGCTAGTGGTGCTCGCAATAAATTATTCTCGTAGTACCAATCCCCAAACTGACTTCCAAATAACATGGTGAATACATTTTGTAAATTACTATTAGCGATTTCTTCTGTTGTTGCAACACCTTCACAACTGATATGAGATCCACTTCCGCAACCATAAGCCCAGAGATAGCTTGTATTATTAAGATTGGTTAAAAAATCTACCTCATCAATGTTGCTAGCACCAAACATTGGGGCAAAATTTCTATAAGCACTGGCTGCTGGAGCTGCAAATTGTTGCATAAAATTATCATCTACCAATCCTCTTCTTTCAACATTGAATGCACCTACTTTAAAGTTGTGCGATTTAATTAAATAATTTCTTGTCAATTCTGTTTCGTTTAAAGTAAATGCTGGTAAATTCGATAAATCAACTCGTCCAACTTGCAATTCCATTTTGGTTGGTATACCTCCTTGATCAAATTTGCCATCCCCAGGAACATTATGGTTATGCTCAAAAAAAGCAGTTGCTCTATTTGCAATATTGTCGGTCCAAGTTCCATTCATTTCTCCATAATAAGTGTCCGCAGCCCACGCTCCTCGAAACTCTGCATGTGTATCTGGAAAAATATCTCCAGAATATGGAACCGGGACATGACCGAGTAAATAGACGGATGTTAAATCAGGTGTGTTTTGCCAAATCTGTTGAATTGAACTTCTGACAGAGGTAACTGGATCAGTACTATTGACTGTCAACCGTTTTACTTTCCAACCATCCTGGATACAATCATTCCAAAGCTGACTGATTTCAGCACTTAAAGAATTGCTTAAGCTAGCCTCTGAAACCAACAAAATAGTTCCGCGGTTTTCAAGTGCTGGTACTTTGATGCCCGCATAGATGTATCCATATTTTGGACGCTCAGAAATAAAGGTACCTACTCCGCCTGAGTTAGCCAATTCCATTCCAGTTGAAGTATCTGTTAAGGTCCAAGAAGTACTGTTAGGAAACATGTCAGGGGTTAAAGTAATGGTTAAGTCCGTACAAGGTGTTTCATTGCAAACGGTAAAAGTATGCGTGTCAAATGAACCAAAATCAGCTCCCGAAGCAAAGGCTTGACCGCAACCTTCAACAGTATATCCACCATATCCAAAACTACAACAAAGTCCAATATCGTACATGTCGGTGATGTCAAATCGTAAAGTTGATCCAGAAGGGACACAGACATTTGTAACTACATTGTCAAATTCCTTTTTATAAAAAGCATATTCATATCCTTGTCCGACATTTACATTTGAATCTGTAAATGAAACAGCATTACCTGCCAAAGTTGCAATTGGATTTCCCCAGTTATTATCGGTTAAAGCTTTTTTGTAAACAGTGTAACCAGTGGCAGTATCATCAGCAGGCCAGCTGAATAGAATTCGTGCTGGTGACTCTTGGACAATTGCACTTACTTGAACGGATCTTTGACGAGCAGTCTGAGCAGTCAAATTTTGTATTAAAAATGAAAAGTTTAACACAAGAAATAAAAGGTATTTTCCTTTCATGATGTATGGTTTGGATGTGAAGTCTTTGGGAAAGCAAAGGTAGGATAAATTGGAGTTTGTGGCAATTATTGGTCTGTATTAATAGAATGGTGTCTTGGAATAGCAAACTCGATGGCAATGGCAATAGTTGTCAATGGAGTAAGTGAGCTCGCTGAGTCCACGCACTCCATTGCTATTGCTATTGAATTGGCTATTATCATTAACAATACTATTTAATATCAGATCTAATAAATTTCATAGATCGATTCATCAATTGTGCATCTTGTAGATAAATGAAGTAAATACCGTTTGGTAATTTCGCAATATCAACAACTAAATTATTTGTACCTGGTTCGCAAAATACTTTTTGGTCAAAGTGCAATTTACCATTAACATCCATTACACTGATTTGAACTTCACTGCTTTTGGATGCAAATTGAATGGTTAATTTATCTTGATTGATAGAAGCAGGATTCGGATATGCATCAATAAAATATTTGGAACTATGACAATCATTTTCAATAGAAACGATTTCTGAATATTCAAAACTGCCATCTTTATTGTAGGTTTTAAGTCGGTAATATAAGTTGTCGTTGGTATTGCGATCCGAGAATTCATATTGCTGAGTGCCATTTGCTTCAACCATTTTTGTAAGTTGAAAGTTAATTCCATCTTCACTTTTTTCTAATTCAAAAAAGTCAATTTCGCTTGTTTCTTGTAATTTCCAAATCACTTGATTGTTGCAATCATTTTGGAGCACTTCAAATTCGTTCAAATAAACACTTAAAGGGTTGTCCAAAAAGAAGATGGAATCAACACGGCCTAATGCCATATTGCAATAGGTTCCACTTCCTGTCTCTTCCAATTTTACGGTTCTAACCATGTACACATTATTTCCTGTAAGTGGCGTACCATCTACAAAAGAAGTACTTGTTATTAATTGAGTATTTATTTTGACATAATTCGAATTTAAAGTGTTAGATCGATAAACATTATATCCTAAAACTGTTTCACCATTCGGTGCATTCCATGTTATTGTGTTGGCATTATTTGCGGTAGTTACAGATATATTCAAAGCTGGTTTCACAGGGTGCATACGTAAAGTTGGATCACCCATCAAAGCAACATGAACAAGTTGTGGTCCATTTAAATAAACATCGCCATTGGAATTCATCGTTCGCATCGCTGAGTACCCGATATTGTATCCCATTGCCATTTGATGAAATTGCCAAGCTGGATTTCCTGCCCATGCATTGGTTAATGTCAAACCTTGTGCAAGTGGTGCCCGTAAAATATTGTTTTCATGATTCCAGTCTGCAAATTGACTTCCAAATAACATGGTAAATACGGTTTGGTTGTTTGCATTTGCTAATGCAGTGGTTGTCGTCACTCCATTCACAGACACATGTGATCCACCACCACAACCGTAAGACCACAAGTAATTTTGACCAGACAATGTAGTTTCATAATCTACTTCATCAATATTAGCAGCTCCAAACATCGGCGCAAAATTTCTATAACCACTTGCTGCAGGTGCTGCAAATTGTGCTTGGAAATTATCATCCACTAATCCTCTTCTGATTACAGGCGTTTCCGCATTTTTGAAAAGTGTTGATTTATCCAGATAGTTTTTAATTAAAGTTGTTTCGCTTTGAGAGAATAAAGGTAAGTCGCTTAAATCTACTCGACCAATTTGCAATTCAACTGGTGTTGGAATAGCAGATTGATCAAATTTTCCATCACCAGGAACATTGTGATTATCTGCAAAAAAAGCGGTTGTTCTATTGACAGTATTGTCTGTCCAAGTGCCATTCATTTCAGCATAATAAGCATCCGCTGACCAAGCACCTCTATGTTCAGAATGCGTGTCCGGATATATATCTCCTGAATAAGGTACCGGTACATTTCCTAACAACATAACTGCTTTCAAATCATTTGTGCTTAAATATATATTTTTAATGCTGTTTTTGACCGCAGTAACAGCATCCGTTGAGTTGACTACTAATTTTTTGAATTTCCAACCATCCATAATGTGATCTTCTCTCAATTGCAAAATCTCATTTGGTAAAGCTGCATTTATTCCAGATTCTACAACTAGTAAGATGGTTCCAAGATTTTCAATTGCTGGAACTTTAATACCTGCATAGATGTATCCGTAAGCAGGTCTAGCTGCAATATAAGCTCCTTGTCCGCCTGAATTGGCATATTCTACGCCTGTATCTGCATCGCTTAAGGTCCACCACGTACTGTTAGGAAACATGTCTGGGGCGATGTCGATTGTAATATCTGTACAAGTACCACTGGTGCAAGCGGTGAAGTTATGAGAAGCAGTTGAGCCAAAATCTCCTCCAGTTGCAAACGTTTGTCCACAACCAGAAACCGTATAATACCCATGCCCGAAGCTACAGCACAAGCCGATTCCGTACATGTCATTGATGTCAAATTTCAAATTGGCACCACTTGGTACACAAGCTGTAGTTGTTACATTGTCAAAACCATGTTTGAAAAAACCATATTCGTAACCTTGACTTAAAGCAACATTGGCATCTGAAAATGACGTAGCATTTCCAGGAAGGGTTGCAATTTCAGTACCCCAATTCGGTGCATTGATTGTTTTTCGATAAACCTTATATTCAGTAGCTGCATTATCAGCAGGCCATGAAAAATTGATTTGAGGTGGAGATTGTTGAACAGTGGCACTTACTTGTACAGACCGATCGCGAGCAGATGGTGGTTGCGCAAATACTGTAAAAGCTAAAAGTGTTGTTAATAAGCAAAGGGGCAAAACGCGGAAAAACCGTGAATTGATCATGTGTATGTTTTTGTAAATGTTTCAGCGAAATTAAGCTAACCCTAAAGGTACAGAATGTATGCTTTATATGCTTCAAAGCTGGTTTTTAAAGGTGAAATTGGACCAAAAAATCACCTATTTAGGGTAGAGAATTGATGTGGTAGAAAACTTTCTGGTCATAAAACCATTAAATTACAACCTCGAATATCACTAGTATCTAATCGGCCTATCACCTCAAACGAACCATCTTCATACAATTTTCCTAAATCATCGGTCGCAATGAAACTGCAAGAATCTAGATTTGCTAAGTCAATAACATTGATTACACCTGTTTTTCCAAAACGTTGTAATGACAAAGGATCTTCAATTTGTCTTGTTAGAATTTTTATTGTTGGATTGGGAGTGAAAATTCCATTTCCTTTTGAGTAGGCTTGTGATAATAATTCGGTCATCCCATATTCAGAATGAATGGTGGAAGTTTTAAAAGCAGTTGTAAGTTGGTGATGTAATTCTTGTCGGGTCAATTCTTTTCGTCTTCCTTTCATTCCACCAGTTTCCATAATGATGATGTCGCTCAAATCAATTGGGAACGTTTCTGCCAAATCTAACAAAGCAAAGCTGACACCAATTAACAATACTTTTCTTTTTTCTTTTTTACACTTTTCAATTTGTTGAATTAGATCAGCTCGATTGTCAAGAAAGAATCCACTTTTATCATCACCTGATAATTTGATAAATTCATTGGCCATGTAAACCAATGATGAATTATCGCGTTCTAAATAAGAAGGCAATAAAGCCAAAACGCAAAAGTCAGCAATTGGACCATATTGAGTTTCAAATCCAAGAATACAATTCATACGATACAAGCCTAGATCTCTAATATGATGAATGCTTGGAACTTGTCCGGTGGTCCCACTACTTTGAAATTGAGTTTCCGATACCCAATTTCCAGTTTTAATCTGATTTTCTTTGAAGAATTGAATCGGTAAGAATGGGATATCTTGTATGGTGGTGATTTGATCAATCTCAGCTGACAACAATGACAAATATTTTGCGTAAAAAAGATTGTTTGAAGCTTGATAACGGAATATTTTCAATGCCAATTCGTCAAAAGTATTGGGTTGAATGTGCCAAAGTTGGCGTTCCAGCAGATGTCGGACTTGAGCAATCATAGTTTCAGTATTAAAGCTTAGAATAAATTTAATATCTTGACGTTTAAATACTATAAATCCTAAAGATGAACGCTTTCAAATATACGATATTATTAGTTACCTTTTTATTGGCTTTTGGTTGCACCAATCCTCCAGATTATCCAGACGAGCCAGTGATTGAATATATTGGAATTAATACCAATACTTTTGTTCAAGGTATCCAACCAAACAGTCCTCAATTAGAAATCGTAGTTTCATTTACAGATGGAGATGGAGATATTGGTGATGAAAACAATCAGGCTAATTTCTTTTTGGTTGATTCGCGAGACAATTTTCAATTTACAAGAAGTATCCCTTTTGTTCCAGAACAAGGAACAGGTAATGGAATCTCTGGTGAAATCACTTTAAGAATTAATACTGCACTTGGTCATTTCTGTTGCTTTTATCCAACTGGTCAAGAACCTTGTACTCCTTCCACTCAATTTCCAACAGATACGTTGACGTACACATTGCATATGATGGATCGTTCCGGGAAGGTAAGTAATTCGGTTGTTACAGAGCCTATTTATTTGCTTTGTAATTAGGACTTCATTTTTAATACATAGTTCCTATGGCGACAAGTCGCAAAAAATCAGCGCACGCAATTTACCACAAAGCCCACAAAGAAACAGAGATCACAAAGCTCTTGTTTCGTGAAATTTCCTCATGCAGAAGTCGCTGAATTTCGCAGAAAGAATACGTGAAAATCGCTTTGAGAAACGCAGAAGAAACAACGTTTTCACGACCTAAACCCAATCCACTCCTTTTTTCAATAACTCCTGCGTTTTCTCCTCTTCACTCCCCTTTTCCACTTGAAAGTCATAAACCCACTTCGCATCCGGAGGCATACTCATCAAAATAGATTCCGTCCGACCATTGGTGTCTAATCCAAAACGAGTACCGCGATCCCAAACTAAATTAAACTCGACATATCTGCTTCGACGGAGCAATTGCCATTTTTTATGAGTATCTGTAAATGCTTTGTTTTTGTTTTCCGCCATTAATGGTAAATAAATGGGACAAAAAGTATTTCCTATTTCTTTGACAAAATCAAAACGTTGTTCTTTAGTGGTTCCATCTTTATCATTTAAATGGTCAAAGAAAATGCCACCAACTCCTCTTGTTTCTTGACGATGTTTGATATAAAAATAATCATCGGCCCAGTTTTTAAAAATGGGATAATGACTTGGGTGATGTTTGTCACAACTTGTTTTTAATTTTTGATGAAAGACCGTTGCTTCATCAGGATTGATATAGTGCGGTGTCAAATCAATTCCTCCACCAAACCACCACTTATCAGGCATTTCAAAATAGCGGACATTCATATGAATAATTGGGACAAATGGATTGTGTGTATGTAAGACAATTGAAACACCCGTAGCATAAAACAAACCGGCGTCTACTTTCAAAGAGTCTCGAATTTTATCTGGTAAAGAACCATGTACTGCGCTGAAATTGACACCTCCTTTTTCGATTACTTTTCCATGAAAAATTCTAGAGCGACCGCCGCCACCTCCATCTCTTTCCCAAAGGTCTTCTCTGAAGGTTCCGCCTCCATCAGCTTCTGTTAGTTGTTGACAAATATCGTCTTGTAAGCTTTTGAACCAATCTGTTATTTTTTCTTTTGTAAGCATATTGTCATCTTGAATTAATCCGATAATCAAATTCCTAATTTTTCTATTGCAGCAGCCACTACTTTCTTGCTATTTCCAATAAAGACTTCATCATCGATTATAATAAATGGACGTTTCAGAAAAGTATACTCTTCTAGCATATATTTTTCAAAATCCTTTTCGGTTAATTCCATTTCATTCAACCCCATAGAACGATATTTCATGGCGCGCTTGCTGAATAGTGATTCGTAACTTCCAACTTTTCCCTTGATGTCAGCTAATTCTTTTTTCGTGATGTTTTTTTCCTTGATGTTTTGCAATGTAAAACCTTCACCATCATTAAGTTCCTTGATAATGCGTTGACAAGTATTGCAATTTGCTAAGTGATATATTTTTTTCATTTTCTCATGTATTTAAAGGGCAAACATATAATTTTTAATAGACTAAACAGTAATTATGGATACAAAATCAAACTTTGAAAAAAAGCTGTCAAAAAATATAGATCATACATTCCAACCAAATGAAAAAAAATCTCGTTCTTTAGTATGAATCAAAACTCCAATCTTATGAAGAATTTAATCTTTATCTTTCTTCTATCTAGCTTTTCTTTCAACGCTATTTTCGGTGCACCACTTGCGCCTAATGAAAATGCATCTGTTTATGAACATTTAGTCGAAGTCAATTCATTGTGGCATGGATTTGAAATTCCTGACATTGATAATTTAGAACTAGACCAATGTATTACTTTTGAAAACGACACAGACAGAATCCAGCATCACCTCATTTTGGTGCAGCAGATTTTAAATCTGAAGAAGGTTGCTCATCTGTCAAAAAATCAATTGGTGAAAAGGCGACATCATTTAACTGTTTTGGCCAATTATTATGCGGAAAAACAATTTCCAATCAATTCCTATCACGATTCCAGACAACCTTACTTTGTAGATAAATTTGGAATTGCTTGTGCGGTCGGTTATTTATTGTTGGAAGATGGGCAAGACGAATTTGTTCAAAAAATTGTTGCTGATAATAACTACGCCTATGTTATGGATATGGATTACTCAGCACTTAATAGTTGGGCAAAAGAAAATGGTTTTACGAAAACAGAATTAGCATTGATTCAACCTGGTTATGGTCCTGCACCTAGAGACTACTACCCAATTGGAAATAATCTAGGAATTGATGGTAAAATAAACAAACTACTTACGAGTCATGATGATGAATTACTTTACATGGCTGGAAATTTTGATGTTGTAGATGGTGAAGCAGGTTACAATAGCATCGCCGCTTGGAATGGTAATGAATGGTTGCAATTAGGCGACGGTGTAAATGGTGAAATATTGGACATGACCATTGATGGAATCGGAAATTTATATGTTGTTGGAAATTTTTCAAATCCCAATAATCCAAATCGTCAAAATATAGCGGTTTGGGATGGAACAACTTGGAAGTGGCGTCAAGAAGGAAATATGAATGGAAGTGTGCATACTGTTTATGCGACTCATCCAAATAATGTCATTGTCGGTGGTGACTTTACAATGATTAATAATCAACCGGTGGCATATATTGCCAGAAATGCAGATGAGCATATCGATTGGGATGATGATGATGGCAAGTTAACTTTAGATGGTCCTGTTTATGCAATTGAAAATATTGCCAATAATTTATTATTTGGTGGTGATTTTACGATGACCAATCCTATCGGTGCTCCAGATTATAATCAACTTTCAGTTAACAATTTAGTCTATTGGGATTATTGGAATTGGGTTGGAGGATTTGAAGAAGAGGAAGTTGGAATCGTGCAAACAATCGATCATATCAATGGCAAATTATACATTGGTGGAGCCATTGACGATGGAAGTTATTACTCTGTTTTAGAAGCTGGACTTTGGACACATTTGGATGAAAATAACTGTTCAATGGATACTTTAGGTGCGTACTATAATATAGGCGGATGTATTGAGTGGGAAGATCAAGTTTTAATGTACGGTGGCTTCAGATATTATCCTTTTGTTGGAACTTTTGGAATGGGTTTGATTGATGTGACACAAACTTATGCGGAAGGTGTTACTGTATTTCGAGGTGGCGGTGTAAATGCATCAGCTATTTATAAAGATGAGATTTACTTTGCGGGTGATTTTTATGAAGTTGGTTCTGGCTCATGGGGTAATAATTTCACTTGCAATAACATTACGAAAACAACCTTCTCTCCTCCTACTTCTACTGAACCAATTGTTGAAGACGAATCCAAAATAAAAGTATTTTATTCGAATGAATCCCTGAATATTGAATATTATGACCTCCGTGAAGATGCATTATTAACTATTTACGATTTAAGTGGTCGAACCATTCATGAAACTAATTTGACTTCTGGAGGTAGCACCTCAAGTCTTGATATAAGTCATTTGTCAAAAGGTGCATATGCTGTTAGTATTCGGAATGAAAAGTTATTTCAATCGGAAATGGTTGTGGTTTATTAGTGAATTAAGTTGACTTATGAATGATTTAATAACGAGTGAAATGAATATGCTCACTCGTTATTTTTTTACTAGCATGTTTTGAGTATGGGCAAATTAATCTCTTGTCATTATGAGCGACATTACCTTTAGGCAAAAGAGTCGAAGAATCAAGAGATGTAATCCGAACGATGAATTATTGCTTGATCCTTCGACATCTTGGCTAAAACCAAAGCTCAGGATGACAAGCAATAATCGACATTTTGGTTAAAGCCAAAGCGCAGGATGACAAGCAATATTTGGGGGATGAAAAGCTAAATTTCAAAATGAAAAACCAATAATCTAAACAACCCAATAAAATCGTCCAAAACCATTTTATTATTATCTTCGCTCCCCATGAGTTTCACTTCCCAAATATTCCACCTAATCAAAAAAGAGTTTGTCTTAGAATGGCGTCAACGATATGCGTTGAGTGGCATCTTATTGTATGTCTTAGCCACCGTGTTTATTGTTTACTCATCATTCATAAGAGTACCAGATACCGCATGGAATTCTACTTTTTGGATCATCATCGTATTTGCTTCTGTCAATGCGATTGCTAAAAGTTTTATTGGAGAAAGTGGGAATCGAACGCTGTATTATTATTCCCTCATGAATCCATATGCGGTCATCTTGTCGAAGATGATATACAACACCCTATTGTTACTGATACTTTGCTTATTATGTTATGCAGCTTTTAGTTTTATTGCAGGCAATCCAGTTCAGAATGTGCAGTTGTTTTATCTCATTTTATTTTTAGGTGGAACGGGTTTTTCGATCACTTTTACATTCATTTCTGCAATTGCTGCCAAATCAAAAAACAATGCAACTTTAATGGCGATTTTGAGTTTTCCTATAATTCTTCCGATACTTATGACGTTAATTAATTTATCGGCAAATGCATTGGGAATGATTAAAGACACGGCTTATACCAATGACATTTTGATTCTTATTGCGATTGATTTGATACTCGTTGGAATGGCATTAATACTGTTTCCGTTTTTGTGGAGAGATTAATCAAAATGATGCTTGGAAAAGTAGGTGCAATGATTACCTTTGGCGCAATATAACAACTGACTTTACTAGATGAAACATTGGTGGAAAATATTAGGTGTACTTTTGATGATCTACTCGATCGTTGCTGGATTAGCCATTCCTTTGAAGCCTGGGATTTATGATGCGATTACTGCTTCCAAAGCAATCACTGGCGCTCCCATTGATATTGTTGCAGTTGGATATTTGACCAAATTTGACAACACAAAAGATGACCTACGGGCTTGGTTAAAAGTGGACAATGAGCATGCGATCGCATCGACTGCCATCAAGGTAGAAAGTGAAAGTAGATTGAAAGTATCATTTGATATTCCTAACAATTTACCTTCAGCTGATAAAACAGTTGATGCCGCTTTAATTATTGATAGCAAAAAAAACGGGTACTCCATTTTTCCTAGTGCTGTTTTTATAAAAAATACAGTTGGAACAAATTCGGCAGCTGGTTGGACAAACGCCATTTCAAATATGACCCAACATCAAGGCATGTCTTTTCCTTACAGAAATATTTTACAAGAAACCATTCGCAATCTTTTTTATCATGTCCCACTTTGGTTTGGGATGATGATTATCTTTTTAATTTCTGCGATTAATAGTGGACGTTTTTTGAAAACAAAGAATTCAAAATTTGACCATAAAGCAGCTTCCTATGCAAGCGTAGGTACGTTGTTTGGAATATTAGGATTGGTCACCGGAGCTATTTGGGCAAAACACACTTGGGGTGCTTATTGGAGTTGGGATATTAAGCAAAATATGTCCGCGATTGCGATGCTTGTTTATTTGGCTTATTTTGTTTTGAGGAATTCGTTTGAAGAATCCGAACAGTCTGCGCGAATTGGCGCTGTTTACAATATTTTTGCTTTCGTTACTTTACCGATGTTGTTATTTGTAATTCCAAGATTGACAGATAGTTTGCATCCTGGAAATGGTGGCAATCCTGGTTTTGGAGGAGAAGACTTAGATAATAATATGCGGATGGTATTTTACCCAGCAATTATTGGATTTACTTTATTTGGTGCTTGGATGGCCAATATTCTATATAGACTTAAAGCTGTTCAACAGAGGTTGTTAGACAAGGCTTTTCATAGTGCTTAAAACTATCAAAAGAAAGTCGATAAACGCTTGATTATTTTAATTAATTAGTTGACTTTTGCGTAGTAACGTAATTCATAGATTACATCACAAATTCTAATGAAAGAGACCATTTCTTACATATTTACTTTCCTATTTTTATTGACACAAAATTCGCTTTTTGCACAAACTGCTCATGATGCCTTTATGAGAAGCAATGGCAAAATTTATGTAGTAATTGGCGTCCTCATTTCGATTTTTATAGGCTTAGTTTTATTCATGGTAATCATGGAAAGACGATTAAAAAAACTTGAAAAAGAATTAAACGAAAATGGCTAAGAAAAAAGCAACAACGAAAAAAGCGGCAGCTCATGCCGAACCGGACTTTCTGGAAAGTGTAAGCAGAAACTTTGATAAAGCAGCTGCTCTTACAAAATATCCCAAAGGACTTTTAGCGCAAATAAAAGTATGCAACTCTGTTTACCAAATGCGTTTTCCAGTAAAAATTGGAAATGAATATCAAGTGATTGAAGCTTATCGTGCACAACACAGTCAACACCGTAATCCAACTAAAGGTGGAATTCGATTCAGCCAAAAAGTAAATCAAGATGAGGTAGTCGCTTTGGCAACTTTGATGACTTACAAATGTGCCATTGTAGATGTACCGTTTGGTGGCGCAAAAGGTGGAGTGAAAATTTCTCCTAGAGAATATACAGAAGAACAACTAGAAAGAATCACGCGTAGATATACAATGGAGTTGATCCGTAAAAACTTTATTGGTCCTGGGATTGATGTTCCTGCTCCTGATTATGGAACAGGCGGACGTGAGATGGCTTGGATTCTTGATACCTACTCTACTATCAAAGGTGGATTGAATGCTGCCGGTTGTGTTACTGGTAAGCCAGTTGCCCAACACGGTATTAGAGGAAGAACAGAAGCAACTGGTCGCGGTGTATATTATGGTATAAGAGAATTTTGCAGCAATGCAGATGACATGAAAAAGCTAGGTTTGACACCAGGAATGGCTGGTAAAACAATGGCAATTCAAGGTCTTGGAAATGTGGGATCTCATACGGGTCTGATTTCTCAAAATGAGGGAGATGTCAAAATTATATGCGTTGCAGAATATGAAGGTGCAATCTATGATGAGAAAGGGATTGATATGGCAAAGCTGTTGAAATACAGAAAACAAAAAGGCACTATCTTAAAATATCCAGGATCTAAAACATTGAAGTCAAGAAAAGATGTGTTGACCGTTAAGTGTGATATCCTCGTTCCTGCAGCATTGGAAAATCAAATCAATATGCGGAACGCGCACAAAGTGAAAGCGAAAATCGTTGCTGAAGCGGCAAACGGACCTGTTACTTCTGCTGCTGAAGATGTATTGTTAAAGAATGGTATTGTTGTCATTCCAGATATGTATATCAATGCAGGTGGTGTGACAGTTTCCTATTTTGAATGGTTGAAAAATCTCTCTCACATGCGTTTTGGTAGAATGGAAAAACGATTTGACCAAAATGCTTATAACAATATTGTGAATTTGGTTGAAAAAATGACAGGTAAGAAAGTAACCAAAAAAGAAAAAAACTTGATTGTTAGAGGTGCAGATGAAGTTGATTTGGTACGATCAGGTTTGGAAGAAACGATGGTTACTTCCTTTAATCAAATCAGAGACATTCACAAACGTCGTAAAAATGTCAAAGATCTACGAAGCGCCGCATTTATTAATGCTTTAGACAAAATCAGTAGTGATTACTTAGCACTAGGTATTTTCCCTTAGTGCATTACAAATACAAGATACTTTCCTTAAAAAAAGTCCATTTGATAATTTTATCAAATGGACTTTTTAATTATCTGAAGCACTTCACACACGTTTTCCACAAAATTTTATTGTATAAAAGGCCTAATATTTTGTTAATATAAAATTAACAAAGGAAAATCGCGTTTTTTTTTGACTTTTATTCTTTAAGCCATATCTTGCAGCAAATTATATTATTAAACACTCTAGAAGAAATGGCGCAACAGAAATTAGACAAAATTGACCTTAAGATTTTAAGGATCCTTCAGGAAAACAGTAAAATTACAAATCTTGAACTATCCAAAAATATAGGCTTATCTCCTGCCCCAACATTGGAACGTGTAAAGAAATTGGAGCAAACAGGAATCGTTGAAAGTTACCATGCACAAGTAAATCCTCAAACAATTGGATTAAATGTAAAAACATTTGTTTTGGTTTCATTGGCTTGGCAAAAAGAAAATGCATTGAATAATTTCCTTGAAAAGGTAAAAGAAATCGAGGAAATTACTGAATGCTATATCATTACTGGTGAAGCTGATTGTTTGATCAAAATTGTTTGTAAAGATATACCTACTTATGAGCAATTATTATTCAAAACGCTTCAACAAATTGAAGAAATAGAAAGACTTAAAACATTGATGACTTTATCTACTGTGAAGGATGCTAAAATTCTTCCTTTTAAGTATCAATAGTTTTTTTGATTAAAAGAAATATTAGAGCCGCTGCTAAAGATTTTAGTGGCGGCTTTTTTTTATTTTTAAAATGTATGATTATTGATGTATGATTTATAATGTATGATATGACCGTTTTTTCGCGAGCTCACATGAAAACGGTCATATCATAAATCATACATCATACATTCTCAGAAATTTGCGAAAGCAAAATATAAGTTCAATGAAAAACAAAAAGAAAACATGGCTATGGAAAATTGAGCATGACAACTACACGGCTCCTTCCTATGTATTTGGAACTATGCACACCAAAGACAAGCGAGTGTTTCAATACCTAGATGTTGTCAAAGCATGTATCATGAATTGCGAAGTTTTTGCCAACGAATTTAATCTTGAAAAATCGAATGAACTTCAATCACCGGATCAATTAATTTTACCGGATGGTTTGACCTTGAGGGATTTGATGGGGAAGAAAAAATATGCAAGAATTGAGAAGCAGATGACTCAAAAATTAGGTTTGCAAATGCATTGGTTTGAAAGAACGTATCCGATTATTGCTATCAACGCCATTTCTGAAATCATTTTGTCCAAAGATATGCCGGAGTCATTGGATATGGCATTATTTACCTTTGCGAAGGAACAAGAAAAAACAATCGAAGGAATCGAAACGGCTCAAGAACAAGTAGCTGTTCTAAATAAACTTTCAATTGAAACACAAGTGCAGGCATTGGTGAAAGCAGCAACAAACATCAGTAGCTATCGAAAATCAATTCTGAAAATGATGGAGTTGTATGAAAATTTTGAAACCAATCGATTGCACAAAGTTGCCAAGAAAGGAATTGGAGGAATGCGAAAAGTACTTCTGTATGATCGTAATGAAATTATGGCAGAACGTATTGATGCTTTTGCAAAAGATCGTTCCATTTTTTCAGCGATTGGAGGTGGACACTTATTTGGTAAAAAAGGAGTGTTGAAATTGTTGAAAGAAAAAGGTGTTGTAATCTCCCCTATCAAAATGAAATAACCCATTTAATTCAACAACTGAAATACAAAATACCGCAACAATAGTTATTATTACAAATTAACATTTGTTAAGTAGAAACCTTATAACTTTTTATAAGTTTGCTTTTAGCGTTACATTTTAAATAGTAGCCTTTAAAATCGGTCTATCAAACAATTTTAAGCGCAATTATGTTGTATTATAATAGCAGTTCATAACACACACTAAGAAAGCATGAAGATCAAATCATTCTTGAGCATCCTTTTCATATGGATTTTTACAAATTCATTATTTGCTCAGGAGAAATCCACGCTCAACGGATATGTAAAAGACATCAGAACTGGTGAAACATTAATCGGTGCGAATATCTTTGATGTCAATAACCCAAGTTTGGGTACCACAACCAACGCGTACGGTTTTTATTCCCTTTCTCTTCCTCATGGGAAATACCAATTGAAATATTCATATCTCGGATATGCAGATGAATTGTTGGAAATTGATCTAAAAGAAGATGTTTTAAAAAATGTCGAGTTGTCCGAAGGTATTATGATTGAAGAAGTGGTTGTCACGGCAGAAGAAAAAGATCAAAATGTGGAATCGACAGATATGGGAACTGTTGAACTTGGTATGGACAATGTGAAACGTTTGCCAGCTTTGTTGGGAGAAGTTGATATTTTGAAAACAATACAATTACTTCCTGGTGTTTTATCTGCTGGTGAAGGTAATTCTGGCTTTTATGTAAGAGGTGGAGGTCCTGATCAAAATTTGGTTTTATTAGATGAAGCGGTAGTTTATAATTCTGGACACATGCTGGGCTTCTTTTCTGTATTCAATGCTGATGCTATAAAAAATACAACCTTGATAAAAGGAGGAATGCCTGCGAATTATGGTGGACGGCTATCTTCTGTTGTGGATATTCAAATGAAAGAAGGGAATGATAAAAAATATAGTGTTACAGGAGGTGTTGGCTTGATTGCTTCTAGGTTGACAATTGAAGGCCCTATTGTCCCAGAGAAAAGTTCGTTTATCATTTCGGGTCGTCGTACATATGCCTTTGACCTTGCTCAACCAGCATTGAAAGGAACCAATTTTGAGGGAACGAATTATTATTTTTATGATTTAAATGCAAAAATAAATTATCGATTTTCTGATAAAGATCGGATTTACTTAAGTGGTTATTTTGGGAGAGATGTATTGAATTATAATTCTGAAGCAAGAGGATTTGGTTTCAAAATGCCTTATGGAAATTCAACAGCTACTTTGCGTTGGAATCACTTGTTTTCATCTAAATTATTTATGAATGTTTCCGCTATTTATAATGATTATGATTTTGGATTTGATGGTAGCCAAAATGAATTTTCTTTTAGTTTGTTTTCAGGTGTAAGAGATTATAATGGAAAAATTGACTTTGATTATTATCCTTCTCCACGTCATTCTTTAAAATTTGGTGTAAATTATACGTATCATAAACTGACTCCTAACATCTTAAATGCAACTTCAGGAGAGGTAGAATTTAAAATTGATCCACCTTCCAAATTTGCCAATGAAACTGCAATTTATATTTTAGATGACATTAAAATCTCAGATAAATTTAGTCTGAATGTCGGATTGCGTGGCTCCTTGTTTTCTCAAGTTGGCCCCTATACTTCTAAATTGGACGGAACGGAATATGGTAACTTTGAAAAGGTCAAAACATATACTGGATTGGAACCAAGATTGAGTACCAGAGTAAAGTTAAATGATCGTACTTCAATAAAAGCTGGACTGACTTTTACCAATCAATATATTCATTTGGTGTCCAACTCCACTAGTTCATTGCCTACAGATTTATGGGTCGCTAGTAGTGAAATCATTGCACCACAAAAAGGAATTCAATATGCATTGGGCTATTTTCAAAATCTAAAAAATGATGTGTATGAGACTTCAATTGAGGTTTACTACAAAGATCTGGACAATCAAATTGATTATCGAGAAAATTTCGTAGATGATCCAACGCTTGATGTTGAAGATGAATTCGTTTATGGAACCGGACGTGCATATGGTGTCGAATTTTTTCTCAAAAAGAGAACTGGAAAATTAAATGGATGGATAGGTTATACCCTTTCTAAAACGGAACGTGAATTTCCTGACATTCAAAACGGTGAAATATATCCTGCAAAATTTGACAGAACCCATGATTTGTCGGTTGTTGCTAACTATACGCTAAATAAAAAATGGGATTTTGGAGGCGCTTTTATTTATGGTACCGGTAACACTTTTACACCAGTAAAGAGCCTATATTTTATTGAACAAAATATCAATATCGAATATGGCAATCGGAACAGTCAGCGACTAGATGCTTATCATCGATTGGATTTATCTGCCACCTTTACTCCAAAACCAATGTCCACCAAAAATTTCAAATCGCATTGGACTTTTTCGGTTTATAATGTCTACAATCGAAGAAATCCATCTTTCGTTTACAATGCTTTTGAAACTGATTTGGAAGCTGGGACTGGTAGTGCGAAAGCTTTTAAAGTATCACTATTTCCAGTAATCCCTTCTGTTACTTGGAATTTTAAATGGAATCAAAAATGACAAAATTCAAATTATTTCTATATCTATTCTTTGCTACTTTTTTTGTTTCGTGTGAGACAGAATTTGAGCCAGATGTCGTGACAACTGATTTAGAACAATATGTAGTGGAAGGATATATTGAAGGTGGTGATCAACCATCACCACCCTATCTGATCTTGACAAAGAGCTTCGGTTTTAATGATGAGATAAGCTTAGATGCAGTGAACGAACTTTACGTGCACGATGCGATTGTCACCGTTGATAATGGGACTATTGGAACAACATTAGAAGAAGTTTGTCTCAATGATTTGACAGATGAACAAAAGGAGTTGGTAGTAGAATTTTTTGGGTTAGAAATTGACAGTATTCAAATTGATTTTTGTGTTTATATTGATTTGTCTTTTCAGATGATGGGTGAAATCGGACGCACTTATGATTTGAGAATTGATACTGGAGATAAAATACTGACGGCTACCACAACAATACCTTCACATGCCCCTTTGGACAGTATTAATTTTGTTAGATTACCCAACTTAGGAGTTGATAGTTTGTTAGAGTTACGTTGCTTCTTTAATGATCTGCCAAATGAGGCGAATTTTTATCGATATTGGACTGCTATAAATGAGGAACCTTTTTTGGCGAATATTTCTTCGGTGACAGATGATCGATTTTTTGACGGGTTGGCATTTGAGTTCCCGTTAGCGAAAGCTGAACCAAGAGATGCAGAATTTGATCCAATTACTTTTGGACTGTTCACAGAAGGTGATACCGCAACTATCAAATGGGCTAATTTAGATGAAGTCCATTTCAAATTTTGGAATACACTTGAATTTAATGCGTTGAATCAAGGGCCGTTTTCAAACTACACAAGAATCGAATCGAATATTGAAGGAGGCCTTGGAATTTGGGGTGGTTATTCCGTTTCTTATTTGACAGGAATTGTGGAAGAGTGATTCATGGTTACTACACTTATTAAGTTTAACAAATTTGAAGGATTGTTGCAACAATACATTTACTAAGCTTCAAATGTTTTGACAAACACAAAAAAGCGTGTCCCATTTCTGAAACACGCTTTTAAATATTCAAAGCTTTAATTTATTCTTGAATCGTAAACGGAGTAACCTGCTCATTATTTTCATGGAAAATATAGTAAGTTCCAGATGGCAAACCTTTCACATCAATAGTCTTTACGTTCCATTCTTGTTTTTCAGATTCGAAAATAATTTCATCGACTATTTGTCCCATTAAATTAATTACGGTGAACTTGGCCTCTTTACTTTCTGAATAATACTCAATTTGTACTTCAGGTCTTTCATTGCCAATTGGATTTGGATAGACCATCATCTCATATTGCTTGTTGCATGAAGTTCTTAAGAAAATAGCATCTGAATAAGTATAATTTCCGTTGTGATTTACCATCTTTAGTCGATAATAATTTCTCAAAAAAGTAGTTTGATGCGAAAATAAATAACTTTGTGTTGACGTAAAGCTATGCGCTCGAGGAAGTACTTCAATAGATTCAAAATTTTCACCATCAGCACTCCACTCCACTTGATAATATCCATTCAAATCTGATTGAACAGAAGTCCAAGTTAAGTGGATTTTACAATCATCGACTAATCCTCTAAATTCGGTTAATTCAACAGGAAGTGCACTTCCTAAGACTCCAAATCCCGCCGTTCCTCCTGAGAAATTCATAAGTCCATCAAATTGCATATAATTTTTGCCATTTCCGACATCTGCAATAGATCCATCTGTTGCTGCCGTACCTGTATATCTATCCGCTGTAGTTGAAGGTGTTAATTCTACATACCCATTTTGATTTACTAAATTAGCTGCATCAGCACTGATATTGGAAGGTTCAAATTGATCCCAATCTGTCGTTTTCCACCATCTGATTTCAGGAGAACCACTAAGTCCATAACCAGCTGCACTCGTAAGCGCTGTTTGGTACCCATTGATTCCAAAATCACTTTCTGGAAAGTAAAAACGAATGCTCATTGGGTTTGCTTGGGTGTTTTTCATTTTTACAAACCAATCTCTATTCATTAATTTTGTATAAGCAGTTGCATTTCCAGCTTCACGATCCATCTGATTTTCACCGATTCTAATTTCGATGTATTGTATGAAGTCCATATCTGAATCTGTACCTGTAATTGCAAACATTGCTTCTTGTGGTGCAGCTGCATTGTAATAATATCGCCACCCATTGATTAAGCAATATTTTGTCAAACGCACTTTCCCGTATGTGTCAGAATTTAAAATATTCTCACCAGTTTGTGGGTCTGTTTTGATTGACGTAGTTAGATTGTTTGAACCATCTTGAATAGCATAATTTACTTTGCAAAGTTGACAATTTCCTTCTCGCCAGTCTCTATCACCTCCTGGGTCATCAATATCATTGTGCGATTCAGGTTTTAAGGAGTTGTTGGTTGGGTCATAAGAAGAATTGTTATTGTCAAAACCGTCTAACAATCCATCTCCATCTGCATCCATTGTGCTATTTGCCATTCCTGAAAATGCAACTGGTGTATCATTTGCATCAATGATATTGTCTCCATTTGTATCATGTCCTTCTAAGGCATCTAGTTCCCCATCATTGTCAGCATCTAAATCTAAATAATCTGGTTCATCAAAACCATCTGTATTTGCAGGTGTAATTCCTTCTCCACCAAATCCAACGATAAAATCATATTGATCATCAATACCATCCTTATCTGTATCTAAATTGGAAGTTGTGAAATAATAGTCTGTTAATTGTGCTTCCGTATTGTCAACGATACCATCATCATCAGCATCGATATCTATGAAATTTGGGTTTGTATTGTTATCAGTATTGAAAGTTATGTATGCATCTGGAATACCGTTGTTGTCTGTATCTGTCATTTCAATGGTTGATTTGCCACCTTGGTTTCCATCAAAAGAGTTGCTCCACCCGTTCTTGTCAACATCATTAGTTAAAGCATCATCTGCAATCCCATTTGAATCAGAATCTTCCATACCTGCTTCTATAATGTCTAGAATTCCGTCATTATCTGCATCTAAATCTAAATGATTTGCAAAAGTATCGCCATCCAAGTCAGCTCCAATCATCCCATTATCAGGAGCACCATTATAGTCTGCATCTGAAGAAGTTGTAATTAATGGAAAGACACCAACATCGCCTGCAACTCCATTGTTATCAATATCTGAGTCATAAAAATTGGAAAATCCATCCGCATCTAATTCCGTATTAAGTAGGAAGCTATTAGAAGTAGGATCAAAATTATCAACATAACCATCACCATTTATGTCAGCTCCTAGCGCCTCAACAATATCTGGAATTCCATCATTATCAGCATCCAAATCAAGTCCATCTAATTGGCCATCTTCATCTCTATCGCCTTCAGGATAATCATCTGGGGCACCGTCTAAGTCCAAATCAACTCCTGTCAATTGTAATGCGTTTGAAGAATTGTCAGCCATGATATCAGAACCGCTGACTAAAATATTTAGGGAGTCGCCATCAATATGATCAGCTAACCCATCATGGTCCGTATCTATAAAGTTTTCTGCTCGCCCATCACCATCTGAATCAGTTCCATGTGCTTCAACCACATCCGGAATTCCATCATTATCCGCATCTAAATCGAGGTGATTTAAAAATCCATCTTGATCAAAATCTTTGTTTGGATAAGTATTAGGGAAACCATTTCCATCTGTGTCTGGCCCAGTCAATATTAATGAATTTGAAGAATTATCAACAAAACTATTTTCTAAATATCCATCTACTATATCATTAAAACCGTCGTTGTCAACATCAACAAAACCATCTGCAATTCCATCTCCATTGGCATCTGTCCCACCTGCTTCGACTACATCCGGAATACCATCATTGTCAGCATCTAAATCATAGTAATCTAACACATTGTCTCCATCTGAATCAGGTTGAGGTAAGGTTGTAATACCAACATAGGGTTCGTAAAAATCGACTACTCCATTTCCATTTTTATCTTTATCATCTGCATCTTGAATACCATCATTGTCCTCATCTAGTGGACCTTGTACGTCGTCACAAATACCATCTTGCGGAATCGTCGCATCACCACTTGTACAACCTACAAAATCTGCATCTGCGTAATCAGGGATTTTATCTCCATCACTGTCAATAATGCCATCTACAATCCCATTGCCATCAATATCGACACCTTTGGCTTCTACAATATCTGGAATTCCATCATTATCTGAGTCTAAATCAACCTGATTGGGCAAGCCATCTCTATCTATGTCAACTTCACACCCTGTTGATAAAACTAATTTTAAATCATCAAATGCAACTGTTTGATCCGTTACATAGCCGTTTTGTTCATTATACAAATAAAGTCTTATAACATAATGTTTCCAGGGTTCTAAATATCGTGGTTGACGCAATACGTTGTAGCTAATTTCGTAGCTTGTTGTAATTGGTGAATAAATTATCTTGTCCTGATAAAGAATATCAAAAGTTTCAAAGTCGTCATCAGAAATAGTAGCAGTAATTTGATAATCTCCTGCAGCAGCACCACCAGCAGCAACATTTACCAAACCATGAAAAAGTAGTGTTAAATAAGCATCTTCATTTAAGGTGAATCCAACTTGTACGAAATCATTACCAGTTTTAGCCTGTGGGAAAGTATAACTTTCTGCGCCGAACAAGATGAACTCATTTACACTAATTGGCCAGTTGAATCCGTTTCCAAATGTAATGTTATCAATCCAAGCAAATATCGAATTTATATTATTATCTGCCACACCTCCGTATGAAGTTCCACCATCCTCATTATGATCCCAAGTAAGCTCACCACTATACAGGCAACCCAATTCATTTTCATCTAGGATTCCGTCGTTGTCATCATCCAAATCACATAAGTCTCCTACACCATCATTATCTGAGTCGACAAATTCACTACTCATGCTGTTGCAATAATCACATTCTTCTGAAGATATTAAAATGTCATTAGCGGTTCCAACATCTTGGCCATATGTACCTGCAATTGTCGGTACACCATTTTCATCCACGTTTCCTGATAGCCTATTATTGTTATCTAAATGAGGAATAAAAAAGTTATCGGATCCTTCAACTGCATCTGGACATCCATCTCCATCACTATCGTTATCCAGGTGATCGGCTACTCCATCATTATCAGTGTCGATTTCGCTACAGCCCTCAAAAATAAAATCAATTCCGTCTCCTAGTGTGAAATCAACATTTCCCCAATCATCAATCATTGTAACATCAAAACCAAATGAAGCAATAGCTCCATCAATTTTGATACTTCCTGAACCTTCACCATCATTACAGTCATTTAGGGCGCCTACATCTATTCCAATTAGATCAAATAATACTGAATTGTTTGAATTCACTGTAAATTCATTTTGACTAGATAGTTCTGTTAGGGTTCCTGAACCTTTTAATGTCCAATTTGAACTTGTACCATAAACACCTGCACTTCCTCCAATTCCTGCCCAATGCATTCGTGGATCATTAAGCGCTATTGGATTGTTAGAAGAATCTAAATAGTCAACATAAAACTCAGCTATATTGTTTGGCATTGGCGAAGGTTGAAATCCAACCAACAGTTGCAATCCATCTTCACCTGGCAATGGACCATAATCTGTATCAAAATTGCTACAAGTTGCATCAAATGTTCCAGAATAAGGAAAGGAACCGCTATCCCAATAAGTAGCTCCATCTTTCATTGTTATTCTAACTTTTAGATTGGTTCCAATTTGACTTTCAAAAATATAATCATTACCTGTACTGATGTCCATCCAAACGCCAGTTTTAGCACAAATAAATCCTTCATTAATGTCTAGTATCCCATCATTATCATCATCCCAATCACATCCATCAAATATGCCATCGTTATCTGTGTCAATAGTACCGCAATCAACCATCGTAGTCGATGTGCTCACATTGTTATAGTTATTAGAATTTGCACTTAAGATTGAAGAATAGCTTAACAGGATTACAAATAATAGTCCTGCTCTCTGATTGGTGTTTAAGCAATGAAATGCAAAAGATCGTATCTTTACTTTCTTAGAAATTAAGTTGTGAAAAAACATAGTGTATGATTTATAAGATAACAAGAGCTCAATTATTAGTCTCCTGGCTGTTTTTTGTTATACTATTTAAAGTTGTGGAGGAAGAGGTAAAGAAGGGAGTTTGGATAGGAATGTTATTCTTAAAATAAAACATTCAACTTACGCTCCATTTATTCAAAAGGAGCAAATATTGAGCTTAATTATGTGACAGGATTTTTCCAGTGTGAATTGAATTATGTGAACGGCTAATAGATTTTCTTCCTCAAAATGATTTGCTTATAATTTGAGTTTTAATTTAATATTTAGTTTTAAATGACACATCTTCCCATTGTGTTTATACGAATCTCACTTAAATACACAAAGAAGTAGGTAATCAAAAATTTAAACATCTAATCCTTTTAAATCTAATAGGATAAATCTTAATTGAAGTCTTATATTTACAGCTTAAATGGAAATTGTTAAACATAATAAAACAGCACTTCTTTTCGGTGCTTCTGGTTTAGTAGGGAGTCATCTTTTGAGAGAATTGATAGACTCTCCAGTATATGATCAAATCCATGTTTTCAATCGACATTCGAAGCAATACCGTTCCAAGAAAATTACACAACATATTATTGATTTTTCTAACTTGCGAGCGCACATTGAACTAGTCGTTGGTGATGATTTATTTTACTGCATTGGTTCCACGATAAAAAAGGCAGGTAGTAAGAAGAAATTTATAGAAATTGACTTGATTTATTCTACTGAAATAGCAAGAATGGCATCCGCTAATAAAGTCGGTCAATTTTTGATGGTGTCGGCTGTAAATGCAGATGCTACTTCTCATTTTTTCTATAATAAAGTAAAAGGAGAAGTTGAAAACGCTTTGCGCCGATTGGATTTTTGGGCGCTTCATATATTTCAGCCATCATTACTTTTGGGGCAGCGCAAAGAATTTAGATTAGGAGAAGAAATTGCTAAATTTGTTGGAAAAAAAATTGACTACTTGACGGATGGAGCATTACACAAATATAGACCTGTAGAAGCAAAAAGTGTTGCGAAGTCAATGTTGTTAGCAGCTCAAGGGATTGAAAAGGGAATTTATATTTATCCCTCACACTATTTGCACGAATTGGCTAAAAAAGAAACATCTTTGATAAAATATCAAAAAAAGAAAAATGGATAATACGGTAGAGAAAAAAACAAACATCAATGTTCAAGTTGGATTAAATAAAGAAGGTGTTCCAGTGGAAATGCATTGGCAAGCAACAGATAATCCTAATCAGCAAAAGTTGCAACCTTGTAAAGCAATGCTTCTTTCTCTTTTCGATAAGGAAACTAAAGATACGATGAAGATAGATCTTTGGACCACAGAAATGCAAGTGGTAGAAATGGATCGTTTCATTTTTCAATCACTACGTGCAATTGCAGATACCTATTATAAAGCAACTTCTAACAAGGAATTAGCAGAACAGATGCAAGCGTTTGTGGATCATTTTGGAAAAGAGACTGAAATTATTCCTAAATAATGGATATTCGAAAGAGACATTTAATATTGTTAGGAGGAACTGCAATTTTCCTCTCACAACTATTATTAAATAATGTTTTAGCTGTTATTGAATTCTTGTAATGATGGCATTCAAAACCAAGGAGAGACAGGTATTGACTGTGGTGGACCATGTGCATCATTTTAGTGGCTATAATTATATTTGCCAGTCTTCAAAAAAAGAATGAACCTTATTCTAAAAGATTGGGACACTGTTTAGTGGTTTGCATTTTTTCGAGCTTTGTCCATCTCTTTTTAATGATTTTAAAAAGAATAATATTTCACTCTGTTGATGAAGAATTTAGCGTGGCAAATATTGTAGAAAGTTTTTTTCAATTCTTGCCAAGTTTGATTGTATACTTTATCGGATTTTTCATCATAGGTCTTTTCCTGTCTTTCGTTATTCCAATATTTTTTAGAGGAACGTTTGTTGATAATAGTGATATTCTTGATGTTTGAAAACAGTTTGTTAGAAAACATCTGAAGCTTAGAGGCTTTACCTTTTTAAAAAAGGCAAGGGACATCCAGCTTTGCTGGTACAGGGATGCCTACCTGTTTGCAATAAGCAGACAGGGATCAACCTCCGAGCAAAGCGAGCCTAATCAAAAAAACATAAAAAAAGCCCCGGCTATACCAACCGAGGCTCCAAACATTTAAAAGTATTGATGATTACTTCATTATAACAAACTGTTTAGTTATGACAATATCCAAGGTGAGATGGATCTTTAAAAAATAAGTTCCATTTGGATAGTCCAAAATATTTATGTGAACCAGATCATTGGGTATAGGTTCGTAATTAAATGATTCAATTAATTGTCCGCTGTTCATATACAAGTCCATTTTAGCATTGAATCCAGCCAATTTTGTTAAGTCGATATATAAAATACTATTGGTTGGATTTGGAAACAAGGTAATTTCTCGAGATTTTTCTGGGGCTTGCCATGATTTTAAATCATCTCCTTCCGCCTCATTTGTGTCCTCCACTACTCTTCCCGCAGGTGGAGCATCCGTACAAGCTATGACTTCAACTTCTGCAAGTCCAATAAATCCATCATTTTCTAACTGTACTCGCACGTATCTTCCTGATCTATTAACTGCAATAGCTGTTGGAGATTGAGCTTGATTGGTTTCAAAATAATCATCCACCTCGAATTGAATTTTAGTCGCATACAAATCATGATCTACAAAAGCCACATCAGAAACAAAGACATGGTAATTTTTTAATTGATCCATATTGGCATCTGTACGGTTGTAGATTTTAATATCTTGAATGTCGTATACTTCTCCTAGATCAATTTCCCACCATGCATTGTTTTCCCAATTGGTTAATGAGATTGAATAGTCTTGATAAAAATTACCACTTGTGTTGCCGTCAACAGCTTTATCAGAAGATCCGTTTTGGTTGATCGAAGACTGATTGGTTGCTTTGTTAAGAGCTACATTTGTGTAACAATCTGTAGTTGTCGGTGTGCCAATACAATTACAATTTCCATCCCATATATCGTTGGTGGTATTTGAATTGCCATCATCACAAGTTGTACCCGCGGCTTCGCATTGAGTTTCAGGAGTACCCGTACATGTGCAATATCCATCCCAAACATCATTGGTAGTAGTAGCATCGCCATCATCACAGCTAGTGCCGGCAGGGTCACATTGAGTGGTTGTATTGCAACCTTTTATCACTTCCATTTCTGCTAAACAAATAAATCCTTGCCCTTCCAATTGTAAACGCACATATCTTGCTTGATAATTAATATTTACGGTACTAGGACTTCCAACTAAAGTGGTTTCAAAAAATGCTTCAATATCCGGATTGTCCAGAAGTTCATCCAATGAACCATTAGGAATTGGATTGTTAGATAGTAATAAATAGTAATTTTTTAGGTAATCAGCATTTGCATCTGTTCGATTAAATAAACGGATACGGTCGATATCTTCTACTTGTCCTAAATCGACTTGCCACCACGGCTGATGTTGCCAGCACGTATGAGCGACAGAAAAGGATTCATAGAAATTGCCATTTGCATCCCCGTCAACTGCTCTAGAAGCTGATCCACTATTTTGCTCACAAGATTGTGATGCTGCTTTTCCTTTAGCTAAATTACATCCTAATCCTCCACAATCAATTCCAGTCTCGTCGCCATTTTGAATACCATCACCACATAAATCTTCGGTTTCAGTTGTTTCAATTTCAACAGGATTCACATCATTTAAAGGAATAAAAATAGGACAGCCGGATAACGGCAATTCAATATTTCCACCTCCTGCAGTAATTCTCCACGCTTCATATTGATTATCTATAACACCGTCTATCCATTCTACATTTCCACCAGTATAACTTAATCCGTTTGGCATCTGCAAAGTGACAGGTTCGTCCAAATTGTATAAATCTGAAGTGTTGTAATCAGTTCCTGTATTCAATCTAACAGGATTCCAAGCTAATAAATGAGATGGTTTCGTAGCATTTTTGTCACCAACTAAATATGCATAAGCTTTATCATCTTCAGATACTAAACCCATAAATCTTTTATTACCCATTTCCTCCACCATTTCTTCCATCACATAAAAAGCGATTTTTTTAGAATTTGGATTTGGTACACAAACTCCTCCAGCAGGCGGTGAATTATCTGTCAATAAACCAGAAGTATTGTAAAGACCTTCGTCATAGCAATTGGAACTTCCTGGATCCCCTACATTGTCTCGAGTCGTGTACATAGTGGCACGATATACATTATGTCGACCAAAAATAAAAGTAGAACGAAGCATGTAAATACCTTGTGCGACATTTCCTACTAATTTACTATCCCAACCAAATTCGGAAACAAATAATTTTTTTCCAGGCATATTGTTATTCATCCAATGGATCATACTTTTAAAACGTGGCATTTCAGATTGCGAAGCAGGTGCCTCTGGAAATTCATTCATCGCATAATGTGAAGTATTGAAAGCATAAGGATGCACACTCAAACCATCCAAATATGGTAAGTAGTCTTTTGGAATTCTTGAACCAACAAAATCGTAGCGGTTGGGACAATATTCGAATAGATTGCAAGTATTGAAATCTACAACTTCAATATCATCTCTATATGCTTGAAATGCGCCAGGCAATAACTTCATAGGCCAATTCGCTGAATCGTAATTACCTTGTGATTCGTAATATTCTTTGACGCCATCAATGACTCCTTTTAAAATTTCTTGATAAAAACAAGGGTCGCGATATTGCCAAGGTTCATTTCCTATTTCCAAATGTCTGATTAAACAATCATTGTCCGTGGGGCAAAGTTCTTCAGCAAACACGCGACCGTAAGCACGAGCATTGTCATAAGCGTGTTCATTTCCTCCCCATTCTTCTTCAGTCCACCATTTTTGCGGAAAGGCTCTAGCACCATTTTCACAGTACATATGAATCGCCTCTAAACTTGCTTGTATATTTCTAAAGCCGTCATTGGCCCATTGTTGATATCTCAATTTGTACAAATCAATTCCTCCATTCCAGCCTACTTTGAGCGGGCCTAGAGCGCCTCGCTGAGCAGGTGTACATTGTGTTGTAGGACCTGGACAATCTGAGCAACCAGGCTCTCCATCAAAATTATGGTTTTGATAATCCTTCTCTTGTAAGTGAAAACTACGGACATGCCCAATCAAATCTTTAAATGGATTGGGTCCACAATTGTTACTTGGGCTCCCATAAAAACAATCCCATTCCGTCCCTGCATTGATTCCAATGATTTCTCCAAATGGGTATTCACTTGGTTCGTCTACACCTACCAACAACTCATCTGGATCTACATATTTTGAGATTAAATAATTGTCTGGAGGCGTACAACTCAACTCTGAAGGATTGGGAGGTATTATTGTTGCAGGACCAAATATTTTGACATCATTTAAAGAAACTTTTGACCAAGCTTCAGGACAACCTTTGAATTCAATTCTAATATATTGACCATCGATTGGTGCATAACTGGAGAATTCTCTAGTTTCTAAAGCAGAAGAAAATGGGAATTCAGCAACAGCTGTTCCCCAATCATACTGATTATTGGATATATAAATTTTTGTTGTTAGAAAATCGCCGCTACAACCGCAGAAATTTTGCCAATAATACAATTGAATAGCTTCAATACTTTGGGAACTACCGAGGTCAATTATTACTTCAGGATTGATAATTATTTGATCACATCCACTCTGAGTAGTTACGGAATTGGACATCCAAAATGTACTTGGATTGTTATCAAAAGCATTTTGTACCGGGTTGCTGTAGAGTCCAGTACTTGAACAGGCGTTACATCCAGACTGAATAGAACTAGCGATACATGGATAATTGGAATCACAAATGTTGCCAGAAATCTGAATTCTTTGATCATTATAATCGGGCTCTTGTTGAGCTGCAAGGAGTGGTAAAGATGAAATTAGGAAAGCAGTGAGCAGCAGCCATTGGCCGCCTTTTGGTAAAGATCGATTCATGGGTATAGTTTTAGGGACTTCCTTTACAGGACATCATTACTAAATAGTTTGTCGTTTTTTTTTATACACAAAAAAGGATATAACTCGGACAGTGAGTATATCAATTTCTAAAACAATAACAGTAGTAAGATTTGTAGGATGAGTGAGGTGATATGTTCCCCTACGTTGCAATGATATGAAGATTATTTCTAATACCAAAAAATTTAACAAAAAAAAATTCGCTGCCTAGTCCTACGATTTTTAATCTCTTTTTCTATTTATATAGCGTGCGAATTTTTTATTTAATTAAAATGACTTTGGAATTTGAATCTTAGGACACACAAAATTTACCAAAATGAAAAACCAACTCTTACTAATCTTTGTGTTCGCTTTCGTACAAATAAAGGTATTCGCACAAACAGAAGTTCAGGCATTTATTTACACCTCAGAAACGCGTGATACCGTTGTTGATTTTCCTACTACTGATAACAATCAATACGAGAAAATTTTGATGTTATATAGCATGAGATGCAAGGATGGATTGGTATCTACCCAGGCAGAGCGAAATAAAGGATGTGGAGAATGGGATTATAGTTGCAATACCTACATTACAGATTCGACAAGAGTAGATTCAATTCGTAGGATTCATCCGAGTCATCTTATTTCAAATTTTGAAGGGGATGATTATGAATATTCAAATGATCCAACATATAGTTATTTTCAATCCACTCAATTCAATACGGAATATATTGGAACTTTATCTGAACATGAATCCACACTTTATGACGGAACAACACCAATTGACATTCCATTCAATGCCGCTTCAGAAGAGAGACATCAAGTTCTTTATTCTGCAAGTGAATTGTTAAGTGCTGGTGTAAACAGTAACCTAATTACTGGAATTAAATTTGAAACCTTTGGAGCAGATCCATTATTTCAGCATTTGCGTGTTCGACTTAAAAATTCTACTCAATCAGCATTAGATCCTAATAATGTTGATTTGGATGGTTTTGATGAAGTGTACTATTTGAATACCAATTTTGGTTTTGGAATTAATTTCCTAAAATTCCATCAACCTTTTGAATGGGATGGTAGCTCTAATCTTTTAATGGATATTTCTTTTTCCAAAGGAGGATTGGTTTTAAGTGATTTATATGGTGAGTCCGTAGACACAACCCTTATGTTATCTGCATCAGCAAATGATCAGGCAATCGAATTTTCTGGTGCATCCACTTTGGAATTAAACAATCCACTTACCTCACTTTCAAATGAAGTGACGATTTCTTTTTGGGCAAAAGGGAATAATGTTTTACCAGTCAACACAACTATTTTTGAAGGAATTGATGCATTGGAAGAGCGACAATTAAATGTTCATTTGCCTTGGAGTAATGGACAAGTTTATTGGGATTGCGGAAATGATGGAACAGGTTATGATAGAATTAATCAAGATGTAGACGCGTCCATTTATAAAAATAAGTGGAATCATTGGGCGTTCACAAAAAATGCAATTAGTGGTGAAATGAAAATATATCTAAATGGAACTGTTTTTCATTCTGGTACCAATATGTTTAGGCCCATTGATGTGGAGCGTTTTGTATTAGGAGGTGATGCTTTTGATAACAATAAATACTTTGGCTTAGTCGATGAATTTGAAATTTGGGATATTGAACTTAGCGAATCTTCTATCCGTGATTGGATGCATCGCGATGTAGATAATACACATCCAAATTATCCTAACTTAGTTGGCTATTATCAATTTGAATCTCCAGGAAATGCATCAGTCTTTGACCAATCCCCTTTAGAAAATCATTTTTCAATGGATGGAATTTCGCAGTTTAGACTATGGAAAAATAAAGAGCTTACTAGAAATTTCACCCCTTTGTCATCAGTTCCTAAAATGACTTTCGTACAAGGAGAATATAACACGGAAATTACGGAAGTGACAGTTTTGGACTCTTTGCCAAATGCGCCCAATCAAATTGACGAATATATTGTGGTTAATAATGACTTAGTGCTTAATAACACTACATTTTCTTATTTAGCAGGAACAGTACCCGTTTATGATGAAGCATTTAATGTCGTAGATTTGATCGATTTAGCTGCGGATGGAATTATCCAAATTGATGATCTAACTTATTATTCAAAATCGCCTGCAAAATTTGAAATCATGTCATTCGTTACACCCTATGGTATTGATTTGGATTTTGGAATGGAAGGAAAAACTTGGACATTTGACGTAACCGATTTTGGCCCGATCTTAAATGGTTCAAAGCGAATTCACATGTCAAGAGGTGGTCAATGGCAAGAGGATATTGATATCAAGTTTGTTTTTGTTCCAGGTACACCACCGCGAGATGTTTTAAACATCAATCAAGTTTGGCCCGTTACTTCAGAATCTTATACAAGAATTGTTTCTGATGAAAGATTTGAAAATCGAGTCATCACTCCATTACCAGAAGCGACTCAATTTAAAATTAAGGCTGCAATTACAGGACATGGTCAAGAAGGCGAATTTATTCCTCGGTCGCACTTTGTTAATATAAATGAAGGAATTGCTGAATTGAATTGGTTGGTGTGGAAGGCCTGTGCCCACAACCCTGTTTTTCCACAAGGAGGAACTTGGGTTTATGATCGTGCAGGTTGGTGTCCAGGTGAGCCAACGGATGTACAAGAGGCAGCACTTGATGATGTAGTGTTACCAGGTCAACCGATAGAAATTGATTATGGAATGTTTGAAGCCAGTGGAGATTCAAGATATATTGTGAATGTGCAAATGGTTAGTTACGGAGATTTTCATCGTCAAAATGATGTAGCCATAACAGATATATTACGTCCCTCTAGGAAAGTAGAACATACTCGTTTTAATGCCATGTGTGGCGTTCCTCAAATAGAAATCCAAAATACTGGATCAAATACATTAACAGAAGTAACAGCAGAATTTGGAATGGACGGCGACTATTCTTATTCAAGAACTTGGGATGTATCTCTAGCGCCTCTTGAAAAGAAAAAGCTATTTTTAACTGCCATGAATATAGGTAATCTATTAAATGAATTTAGTGTTTTCAATGTTAGATTAAAAGAACCAAATGGTGTGGCTGATGAATATGATGGAAATAATCAAATGGAGACGAACATCCAAGTGGTACCGCAATACGGAGAAGATGTAGTGATTCGATTGTTTACCAATGGCGTCCCTTTTGAAACTTCATACAATGTTGAAGATATAAATGGCAATACCATATTTTCGAAAGACGGAACTAATTTAAATGGTAATACCGTGTATCGTGACACCATTCACAACTTAAATGGTTGTTATCGCTTGCAAGTAAATGATAGTGGTGAAGATGGTTTGAGTTGGTGGGCCAATAATGATGGTGATGGAAGCATTCAAATTAAAGATGCAAACGGCGTCTATACTACTTTGGAACCTGATTTTGGAAAATTTATTCGGTATGAATTTACAGCAGGGTCTCCCCTTTCGAATCATGAAATAATGGACAAGCACTTTCTAAGTGTTTACCCAAATCCAACCAAAGGGTTGTTTAGTGTAGAGTTGGAAAATTACTTTGGAGATGTTGAAATTCAATTGACCAATCAAATAGGACAGCAATTGCAAACCTTCTATTTGAAAGATTTATATGGCCAAAATTTAGTTCACAAAATTGATTTGCAACAATATAGTGACGGTATTTATTTTCTCACCCTTAAGGAAGGTAGCCGATCTGATGTTAGACGAATTGTTAAGCTGAAATAGCAAATTAGAATGAGAATATTGAATAAAATAGGTTTGAGTTTTGCATCTGTTGCAAAACTCAAACCTATTTTTATTTTAAATTATTTCACATTACATCCTTCTTTTTCGATTACTTCAAGTAATGTTTGTGCATCCTTTGGGGTGCTCCAGATCTTTCTACGGAGAGGATAACTGATCAATTGACTAGTTAAAGCCATTTTGACGTAGGATTGGATCAATACGTTTGAGCAAATACGAGCGATAAAAATCATGGTTTCTTCCCTATTACGAAAGCTTTTTAAGCACTTTAGCATCCACGTTGTACATATACCCAATCTTTACTACCTTTGCGTACTTATTTTTGAGAAAACAACTATCTAAGGAAATAGCGGAATGGAAATTACGATACCCATCATTTTAGGAATTTTCTACTTGGCCTATCATATGCGAAATGAAACGGCAAGAATAAATTTCAAAAAAATATTAAAAGATAACATCAAATTTAGCTGGACAAAACAATCCGGTTTTAAGGAATTTGTCATTTTCGTCGCTTTTCTTGTTTTTTATAAAATTTCAAGGTTCGTGGCAATTGGTGATGCGAGTACTGCATTCGCAAATGCGTATCGCGTAATTGAGTGGGAAAAAACATTGGGTATTTTTTATGAAATTGAGATCCAAAAATACTTCTTAGATAAGACGGCACTCATCCAATTCTTGAATCAAATTTATATTCGAGTGCATGTCCCTTCGATGGTTATCTTTTTTATTTGGTTGTATCGGAATTATAAAGAATTCTATTTCTACATCCGTAATGGATTTATTTTTGCCAATGTGATTACCATATTTTTCTTTATTGGGTTTCCTTGTGCACCACCTCGTATGTTAAATGAAGTAGGATTTATTGATACCTTATTGACGATTTCAAATGTAAATATTTACCAAGGAAAATTATCTTATCTATTTAATCAGTATGCGGCAATGCCTTCAATGCATTATGGAACTTCTTTGTTATTAGGAGTTGTTGTTTTTCTTTTGAGTAAAAATATTTTAGTGCGATTGGGTATTTTTATCTATCCTACTTTTGTTTTGCTCGTCATTGTAGCTACGGCCAATCACTTTTTCTTAGATGCGGTTCTTGGCGGTTTGATCGTTATTTTTGCTTATGCTGCTATGCCATTGTTCTCAAAAAAATACCGGTATTCAAATCTCAAAAATCTAGCAATGCCTACTCGATCAAATACCGATCTTGAGATGAAATCTAGACAAATGGCAGATATATTAGATCAAAAAGTATAAAAAAAAGGTACACAGTTTGAATGTGTACCTTGAATGCTAGTATCTAATTTCTAAAAAAAATAGACTTATCGATGAATCACAAACTTCTTGTTATAAGAAGTGTCTTCATCAATAATAATATTTACGAAATACGCACCATTTGCAAATTGGCTGGTGTTTATTTCGAGTGGTGTTTTTGATAATTCCGCAACGGTAGTTCTAAATAATTCCTGTCCAAAATTATTCAATACTTTAATGGCTGCTTCTGATCCTGTAAATTCATTTAATTGAACAAATAAGTTGTCTGTAGTAGGATTCGGAAATATATTGATGCTATTTTCTAATTTATTTTCCAACAATGCTTTATCCAGATTTTCATCAGTTGATTGATCTCTATTATCACTTTGATAAGATTGAATTGTTGGATTGCCAGGAAGTTCTTCTATAATACATGCAATTACTTCTATTTCTGCAAACGAAACTTTACCGATTTCATGCAACTGTACTCTTACATATCTTCCACTCCTATTTACTTCAAAAACGGATGGTGTTCCAGCTTGCCAATTTTGATAATAATCGGAAACACCCCATTGATTTTGAGTAGAATTTAACAAGTTACTTAAGTAACGATTGTCAGAAACGAAAACATGGAAATTAGATAACAATACAGCTCCATCGTCTGTTCTGTTATGTATTTTAATATCTTCAATCGCATAGACAGCACCTAAATCAATTTCAACAAAAGGAGATTTCATCCAGCAAGTTTCAACGATCGTGTTGCCATTAAAACTTCCATTTGTATTTCCATCAACGGCTTTGTAACTATTTCCATTATTATCAACACATGATTGGAGCACTGGTTTGTTCAATGCTACATTTTCATTACACTCAGATTGAGAACCTACACAATTGCAGAATCCATCCCATCGATCATTGATGGAGTTTGGATTAAAATCATCACAAGCGGTTCCAGCTGGTTCGCAACTTGTGTTTTGACATGCTGTTATTACTTCAAATTCTCCAATTGATAAATATCCTCCTGCATGATTCTGCACTCTGATATATCTTCCTGTTCTTGAAACTGGAATCTTCGTTGGGAATCCTGCCGTTCCTTTATGATAGAAATCAGTGACACCCCATTGAGTAATTGTATTGTTAAGATTTAAACTAGCAAACGGGTTGTCAGATATGACAACATGATAATTATTTAGATTGCCTAGTGCGTTTACATCCTTTTGATAGATGTTGACATGATCGATATTATAATTAGCACCTAAGTCTAATTGCCAAAAAGGATTCAATTGTTGATTACATGTTTGCGATCCGTTTCCTGGAGTTGTATTGAAATCAACTGCTTGATTGGCACTGTTGCTCTCAAAAATGCAAGATTGAGTTGCAGGTTTGAATCCTGCTATGTTGATATCACATTCTATGTCCGTCCCTACGCAATTACAAAAACCGTCTTCAACATCATTTTCTGTTTGATAGTCAAAATCATCACAAGGGGTTCCCGCATTTGGACAACCTAAGTCACCGCAATCTCTCAACACTACAACTTCGGCTAAAGAAATAAAACCTGGATTTTGTAATTGAATTCGTACATATCTTGCTGCTCGATTAATTGGAATGGTTGAAGGTGTTCCAGCTAATTCGGTTTGGAAATAATCAGAAACGCCCCATTGTGAAATCACTGTCCATAAATTATCTGACAAAAATGGATTGTTAGAAACCAGGACATGATAATTTTTCAATTGTTGATCATTTCCGTCAGTTCTATTGAAAATCTGAATTTGCCCAATATCCCTAATTTGACCTAAATCAACTTCCCACCATGCCATATCTTGCCAACAAGTCTGACTTACGGAAAAGTCTTCATAAAAACTACCATTGGTATTGCCATCAACAGCACGATTGGAGTCAGCCCCTTCGATAGTACATGATTGATCTGTTTCTTTGTTTTGAGCATAGTTAGCAGTACAATCAATGATTTCTCCTATACAATTACAGTTGCCATCCCAAGTATCATATTCAGTAAGTAAATCGTTGTCATTACAAGGTGTACCCGCAGGAGCACACGGTCCAATTGAACATGAACTTATAACCTGAACTTCTGCAATTCCTAAAAAGCCAGGATTGGTTTTCTGAATTCTGATATATCTTGCAGAAATTTCCACTGGAATCGATGTAGGCGTACTTGCAACTGCAGTTTGATAGTAGGAAGTAACATTTGGTAAATTAACAATTTCGTGTACTGGAAGATTAGGAATGGGCTCACTTGATAAAATGACCCAATAGTTGGATAGATGTTCCATATTTCCATCTGTTCTATTCCAAACGTTAATTGAGCTAATACCTTTATTTCCACCAATATCAATTTGCCACCAAGGTGAATCTTGCCAGCAAGTTTGTGAAACAGAGTATTCTTGATAAAACTGTCCATTAGTATTTCCATCTACCGCACGGTTGGCAAAACCTCCTTGCTCAGTACAAGATTGAATCGCATATTGTCCAATTGCCAAATTACAATCTGCACTACCACAATCAACTCCTTGTTCATCACCATTTTGAATACCATCCATACATAGTGGATTAGAACTTGGACCGGTTGCATTTGGATCATAGGTAACAGGAATCAAAATTGGACATCCGCCTAATTTTATATTAATTCCACCAAACGTGTTAGGGATTGACTCTTCATAAATATTTCCATCAATTCCATCTATCCATTGTACTGGTTCTCCTGACAATATGTACCCTTCAGGTAAGTGAATGGAAACTGAAGCGGATAGATCATACATATTCGTATCATCATAGTCATCACTTGTGTTTAAATCAATTGGTTTCCATGCAACGATATGTGTCGCCTTATCTACTCCACCATCACCAATTAAGTAGGCATAGGCATCGTCTGTTTCAGAAAGTGAAGAAAAGAAGTGTTTATTGTTTAATAATGACAACGATTCTTTAATCACATGATAAATTACTTTTGGTGAATTCGGTGCTGGTGAACAAACCGGATCATCCGAACCTTCAAAATCTGTCAATAAACCAGAAGTGTTATAAAGACCATCTGCAAAACAATCTGTGCTTCCCGGATTTCCGACTTGGTCTCTTGAGGTATACATCGATGTTCTGAAAACATGGTGTTTACCCATTAACAATATGGAACGAAGCATGTAAACACCTTGTGCAATTTGTCCAACCGTATAACTATCATATCCAATCTCAGAAACAAACACTTTCTTCCCAGGCATATTTTCATTCATCCAATGAATCATACTTTTGAAACGTGGTAACTCTGATTGATGAGAAGGAGCTTCAGGTCTGACATCTAATTTATTATCCGTACCAAATGCATAAGGGTGAACACTGACACCAGCCAAGTAAGGTAAATAGCTTTTTGGAATACGATCTCCAATGAAATCATATCTATTAGGGCAGTAAGTGAATTTATCACAGGTTTCAAAATCAACTTGAACAATATCATCTCTAAATGCTTGGAATGCACCAGGCAAGATTTTCATTGGCCAATTATTAGGATCGTAAATACCTTGTGCTTCATAATGTTCTTTTACACCATCAATTACCCCCTTAATTAATTCCTGATAAAAACAAGGATCTGCATATTGCCATGGTTCATTTCCTACCTCTAGATGACGAACTAAGCAGTCCCAATCATTTGGACAAAATTCTTCAGCGAAAACACGACCATACGCTTTTGCATTGTTATATACATTGCCCATTCCGCCCCACTCTTCTTCGTCCCACCATTTTTGGGGAAATTGTCTTGCACCTGGCTCGCAATACATATTAATTGCTTCTAGGGAAGCTTGGATTTGATCGAATCCGTCTGATTTCCAGTGTTCATATCTCAACTTATAAAGACCGACTCCACCATTTAAGCCAATTCGCAAAGGTCCTAAGTCGCCTCTTTGTGCAGGTGTACATTGAGAAGCATTTGCTTCTTCGCAAGGTGTACACCCGCCTTGCCAAGGTGAATTGTGATTTTGATAATCCTTTTCCATTAGGTGGAAACTACGGACATGTGAAAACATATATTTAAACGGATTGGCACCACACCATGAATTTGGACTATAAAAACAATCCCATTCTGGACCAGCATTGATACCGATCATACCGCTATAAGAATATGGACTTGGGCCTATTTCTTCCGTTAGTAAGTTGTCAGGATTAACATATTTTGAAATCTGATAGTTGTCAAAATATTCACCAGAACAATCACCTGTTATTCCGAATACCTTCACATCATTCAATCGCACACTTTCCCAAGCTGTAGGACATCCATCGATTACTACTTTGATGAATCTAGTACTGATTGGATTTGCAGATTGATAAGTCCTTGATTTTAGCGTTGTTTCGTAATCGAAATCAGCGATCGGCGCTCCCCAATTAACTTGATCATTAGATGCATACAATCTAGTTTTGATATTCGTAGTATTGCAATTACATTCATTTTGCCAATAATATAGTTGAATCGCTTCTACCCATTTCTGAGCTCCTAAATCAATAATAATTTGATCATTCTTTGAAGCAGCACAATCTGTATCGATCGTAATCGGTTCTGATTGCCAATAAGTTTCTGGTGAAAAATCAAATGCATTTGCTACTGGATTGTTAGCAATTGCACTACCTGCACATATCCCACATCCATCAGTAACCATTCCATTGACACAAGTAGGGCCCGAAAAGCAGCTTGTTTGTGAAATAGAAATTTGATTAGTATTGTAAGGAGGATCAATTGGATCAGCAGAAATAACATTGCAAATACAAAAGACAAACAGTACTACAACTGCATATCTCATTTTGGAGAAATTGTATAGTAATTTCATGGTATTGTTTTAAAATGGTTGCCTAATAAAGGTAGACCCTTAAGTCAAAGTCTAGGCTAATGCCTATCGTGTCCGAAAAATAATCTCGGAATAAATCACTTTTAAATAGCGTGATCTACAAAAATTTATAGTTTAAAATTTTGGTTATCTATGTTTAGCAATAAATCGATTGGTAGGGAAATCTACGTTCGACTATAATTTGTTAGTGCGAAATTAGAATAATTCTGAAGTATAAAAAAACAATCAAGCAGTTGGAAATAACTGAATTATGTATATATGTTAATTTAAATGTCTCAATTAACTGATTATTTGAGATTTAGCTATTTTGAAAATAATTCTCTTCTTTTTGTTAAATATTTGGGTTAGTGTAATTTTAACTAAAATTGATAGAAATGGCCAGATATTGTAATGGATTTGATTTGTTAAAACAAAGATAAGTGGTGAAAAATAACAAAGAAATGAGGAGGATTGTTTCGCGTATTTTCATAAGTAGTTGTTAGATAATAAAAAAAACCAACCCCGTATTATGCAGGATTGGTTTTAATATGCTATCGTTCCAAAAAATAAACATTAATAAATTACTGAGCAACTACTACTCTACTTTTGTAAGTGTCATTACCCTTGTATTCAATAAAATAGGTTCCAGAAGGAAAATCTGATAAATCAAACAATGTATTTCCTGAAGCTTCTGCAATCTCCATTGCCACTCCTCTTCCTTCAATGTTATAAGCAGTGATGATTCCTCCAGCCTCATTAGTTGGTGTTTCAATATTAAATAGACCTGTGGATGGATTAGGGAAAATTTTAAGCGTGTTTATAGTTAAATCATTTGTATTAAGCGGCGTTGTCAAATCGTAGGTAAGAATTTGAGTGCAACCAAAATCATCCGTAACTTCTAAAGTATATTCGCCAGCAGCAAGATTCGCAATTTCATATACACCAGTTTCTCCATTGCTCCATACAATATCTAAATTGCCAGGATCATTCGCTATGGAGATTGAAATACTTCCATCTAGGTTGTTAGCTTGTGTAATATCTGCGGTCACTACATATCCATTATCAGCAGTTCTGAAACCATTAAAATATTGAATTCCGGTCAACAATGCAGGTGTTACGCAATCGGCATGATCTCCCTCTCCTAATTGAATTGCTTCCGTTATGGTTATTCCTTGATCTTCGAAATACGCTTGTGCAACCAAGGCATTGGTATAGATTACTTGTTCATCATTTGTGCAGTAAACCATTCTTACTGGAGATTCTGGTAACCATTCATACACATCATTGTCTTTTAGAGCAACTCTAAAAAAATGGGTTTCTGGGTAGTTAATGAAACTATCTAGCAGCGCAGGTTTAATCATGTTGCCAACTATAGGATCACATTGTGAATTAATAAAACCAGTTCCATGTGTTCCATCAAATAATGGAGGAAGCGTCTCATCATATGGAGAAGCAAAAACTTCAGAAGGATCCGTGTACAAAGTACCATAGACATCATTATAACCAATCATAACATATGGCAAGTAGCTAGGAGTTGCATAAGGTTCTCCGCTTAATAAAGCATCAGTTTGAACACCAGAAACATCATAAGGCCCAGACATTGGGTTGGATGCAGTCACCAACATTTCGTCCGCATGTTCTTCTTGAATTGTTTTATGAGCAGCCATCGTTGCGTGTCCACCTTGTGAATATCCGAACAAAAATATTTGTTCATTCATTCTTACTGGATCTGTTTCGACAAATTCTCTCGTAGCACGTATCATATCAATTACAGCAAGGGCTTCTGTATCAGCATGAACGTATGGATGCATTCCAGGAGAACCACCCAGTCCAATATAATCAGGTAAAATAACGACGTATCCAGTCGATCCGAATAAAATCCCTATCAATGATTCTGAAGATTGATATCCAGGTACACCAAAATCATTGGACGAGGTCCCATGCTGATAACTAGCCAAAGGTACTGCACATGAAATATTTTTTGGAACAGCCATTCCTCCTGTTGCAATAACAGGCCCATTTAATGGATGAGTTGTTTCATAAGTTACTCGATAATAGTCAATTTCAAATTCAGGTGTCAAAATAAAACTTGGAACTCCATTGTCATCTCCTAATTGAATGAGCTCCTCTATTGTATAGCTTTGGAGTAGCTCAGCTGAGATTAATTGTTGTCCATATGTAGATGTAACAACAAGAAAAATTGTTGAAAGGAAGGAAAGTAAAAATTTCATGTTATATTATTTGGTTTCGAATAGCTTTAAAGATAATATAATTTATGCTGAACATATATAAGATGAGAAAATATATAACAGAAAAATTATGGGAAGAAGTAGATATTTTGATACAAGATTGTAAAAAAAATCTATATTTGCGGCTGGTGAGGGTCATACGACTAGCTCCTTTTGAATTCCCCCAGGGCAGAAATGCAGCAAGGGTAAAAAGTTGTAGCGGTGCGATATGATTCCTTGCCTTTTTATTTTTATATAGCCCTGTATTTTATTCACCAATTTCCGCTACACTTAAAACACATCTTCATGAAATTTTTTATCGATACAGCGAATCTAGGTCAAATTAAAGAAGCCAAAGAATTTGGTATTTTGGATGGTTGCACTACGAATCCTTCTTTGATGGCAAAGGAAGGAATTTCAGGTAAAGAAAATATATGGAAGCACTATGCAAAAATTTGTGAAATTGTCGACGGAGATGTAAGTGCAGAAGTTATTTCTACTGATTTTAAAGGCATTATTGATGAAGGGAAAGTATTGACTCAAATAGCTCCTAACATTGTGGTGAAAGTTCCGATGATTAAAGATGGAGTGAAAGCAATCAGATGGTTTACAGACAATGGAATCCGAACAAATTGTACTCTAATTTTTTCGGCAGGTCAAGCCATTTTAGCAGCAAAAGCAGGTGCGACTTATATTTCTCCATTTTTGGGAAGAATTGATGACACTGGTTGGAATGGTATTTCACTGATTGAGCAAATTGCCGAAATTTATGCAGTACAGCAGTATGAAACGGAAATATTAGCAGCGAGTATTCGTAATTCTAAACACATTATCGATGCAGCACAAGCAGGAGCTGACATTGTAACTTGTCCTTTAGCGCCAATAATGGGTCTTCTAAAACATCCATTGACAGATATTGGTTTAGCTAAATTTTTAGCGGATCATGAAAAAGCTAATAGCTAATTAACTTAAAGACTTTTTATAATAATTGAGTTGATACTGTTAATATTGTAATAACGATTTAATCACACCTTGTCTATTTATAATAATGAAGTTATAAATTTAGTTTTGATTTCGTTTAAGATTACTAACAAGCACTATGAGACGGTTTTTAAATGTAATGCTATTATTCTTCATTTGCAGCAATTTCTTGACTGCACAAACTGCCTACTATCATTCTGTTGACGCAATGATTGGCGATTATTCCTCCAAACTTTTAAAAAGATATGGTTTAACTGGTCATAATTGCAATTTCAAAAAGTTTTATCAACTCAACAATTTAGACGCAAAATCAGAATTGAGAGCAGGTAAATCATATAAACTACCTGTCAGTATCCATGAATTTAATGGGAAAACGATTCGTTCTTCATTGGGTTTGGGTAATGATTGGTCAACTGCTATTGCTATCAAGGAATATAATGAGATGATACGCAAAAAAGGATTCCGTCAGCAAACGATTGCAGATAGTAAAATAATGTGGGTCCCGCATCACCTGATCAATTGCAAAGAAAATCAAAAACCAACTATCAAAATAGATGAAACTGTTGCAGACGATATCGTTGATAACAAAGTAAAGCCGTCAAGTTCGAAAACGAAAAAAGTCCAACCTAAGAAAGATAAACCAGCACCTGAAATTGAAGAAGAAGAAGAAGAAGAAGAAGAAGAAGAAGAAGAAGAAGAAGAAGAAGAAGAAGAAGTCGCTCCACCTCCTCCTCCAACCAAAAGTGGACATCGTTTCTTTTCGATATTTGGTGAAAAACATGGTCACATTCCTTTGAAGAGTAATAGACTCAAAAATAAAGTTTACTATGTTGTTAGCGGACATGGAGGTCCAGATTCTGGCGCAGTAGGAGAAAGAGGTGGGCACCAATTGTGTGAAGATGAATATGCTTATGATGTTTCCCTTCGTATTGTGCGCAATTTGTTAGAACATGGTGCGATTGCGTACATGATCACTCGTGATGAAAATGATGGTTTACGTTCAGGAAAATACTTGTCATGTGATCGTGATGAAAGATGTTGGGGTGGAAAAAAATTGCCTCGAAATCAAAAGAAAAGATTATTTCAACGATCCGATGCCGTCAATGCCTTGTTTTATAGACATGATCAACAGGGACTTAAAGACCAAACAGTTATCTCCGTTCATATTGATTCCAGAAGTGTTCGTCAAAGTGCTGATGTATTTTTCTATTATTTGCCAGAAAGTCGCAAAGGGAAAAACAGAGCGTTGAAGATGCATCAAGTCATGAAACAAAAGTATAAAAAACATCGGGCAGATGGTTCTTACAGTGGAACCGTCACACCGAGAGATTTACACTTATTAAGAGAAACAAAACCTACCTCTGTGTACATAGAATTGGGGAATATCAGAAACCCAAATGATCAAAAACGTTTTATTCTGGAGTCAAATCGACAAGCATTGGCGGATTGGCTGTTTGAAGGACTCACCAAATAGTTCAATTCTTAAAGTTATTCTTCAATTGCAATACGTATCTTATTGACTTTTATTATATTAGCCCCTAACTAACAGACTATGGGGACACAAATCTCCCCTACCATAATATTTATTCTTAAAGATTCGAAGCTTAAATTTTTGAATTATGAACTCACGTACGTGGATGATACTTGGATTGACTGGACTCTGGTTTTGGGCTTGTCAATATTGGTACACCTGCCCTATTAAAGAAGTTGGATATAGTTGCAAAAGAGAAGTTGTGAAGCCAGTTGTAAAAAAGCCAACTAGTGCTGGACCATTGCTATTCGCTTGGGAAGATGCAACACCGATTACAAATAATAAGTTTCCAAAATTAAAATCTGATGTTTTAGCAGACATGACGGATGATAATATTTTAGTGATTTATGGTCCTTATACCAACAGTGAAGACAACACCAGTACATTCAAAAATATGGGACTGGCAAGAGCAAATATGATCAAGGAGTTGTTTATAGAGGATGTTCCTAAAGATAGAATCAAATTAAGTAGCACCAAAATAACAGAGAAAAAACAAATGCGTCGTGGAACTTGGGCTGGTGCTGATTTCAAATGGAAAAAAGGAAAGCAAGTAGCCGAAGCTTCCGTAAATAATGATACGGGGAAAGTCGTTGAGTTGGATGATAAAGCGCTTATTTATTTCCCTTACAACTCTGTCGAAAAATCTGAATCTGAAAGAATTGATGAATATCTCACCGAATTAGCAAAACGACTCAAAAGATCAAAAGAAAAAGTTGTTTTAACAGGACATACAGATAGTTCTGGTGCTGCTTCAGGTAATGAAAAATTAGGATTGAGAAGAGCAAAAATGATTCGTGATTTATTAAAAGAAAAAGGAATCAAAGCTAACAAGATTATTACAAGAACAGAAGGAGAGAAAAATCCAATTGCAACTAATGAAACTGAATTGGGTCGTATTGAAAACCGTCGAGTCGTTGTACAGGTAATTAGTAATTAAATAAAAACGTAAACTATAACTATACTATATAATATGAGTGGTATCAATTTATTTTATCAAGGAATCACAAAAGGGCCTGGCCTAAGATCTTACGGAGATCATACGATGGAGATTTTGTTGATGTTATTAGGAGCATGGTTGTTGGGATGGTTGTTTTGGCACTTCTTTACTGGAGCGAAGAAAAATAGAAGAATAAGAGAGTTGGAAAATAACTTAGCGGTCTACAAAAAGCGGGTCATCGAAATGGAAGGTCAAGTGAAAAATTTGGCTTCTGACAATGAACGTAATGGTGACGCATACAACAATTTAAATACCCAATATAGTGCTTTGCAAATGGATATGGAAGCATTGCAAGCTACAGGAGTAGTTCCTCAAGGTGAACCCCAAGTGATAGAAGTCATTAAAGAAGTAGAGGTAATCAAGGAAGTTGAGGTGATTAAGGAAGTCCCGGTCGATCGTATTGTAGAGAAACGGATTGAAGTTCCATTCGAAGTAATAAAAGAAGTCGAGCGAGTAGTTGAAAAACCATATGAAGTGATTAAAGAAGTACCGGTACAAATCGTAAAGGAAGTTCCTTTTGAAAAAATAGTGGAAGTCATCAAAGAAGTAGAAGTGATCAAAGAAGTTCCTGTTGATCGAATTGTAGAAGTTGAAAAAATTGTTGAAGTAGAAAAAATCGTAGAGGTAATTAAGGAAGTCCCTGTAGAAGTCATCAAAGAAGTTCCTTTTGAACGAATCGTAGAAGTCGAAAAAATAGTGGAGGTTGAAAAACCAGTCATCAAAGAAGTCATCGTAGAAAAGCGAGTTGCTACCCCACTTCTTCAAAAAATTCCTAAAGTAGAAAAAGAAGAAAAGGTAAATAATAATGCAAGAAGAGTTGTTAAGAAAACTCCAATCAAAAAAGTTGCTAAGAAAAAAGAAGTTAAAAAAGCAGTTGCTAAAAAGGTAGTTTCAAAAAGTACTAAAGATGACTTAAAAAAGATTGAAGGAATTGGTCCTAAAATCGAACAAATACTAAACAAAGGAGGCATCAAAACTTGGGTTGATCTAGGTGCTGCGAAGACAAAAGAAATACAACTATTGCTAGATGCCGCAGGTCCAAGATACAAAATGCACAACCCTGCTACCTGGCCAAAGCAATCAAAACTCGCTGCCAAAGGAAAGTGGTATGCTTTGAAGAAATTGCAGGATGAGCTGGATGGTGGAAGGAAGAAATAATGTTTTCGCAATCGCTAAAGCTCTTTTGAATGTATGATTTATGATGTATGATATGACCGTTATGGCGTCAGACTGTGCGAAAACGAAATTGAACCGCAAAATATCGAACAAGGAACCGCAGAATGTAGAAGTTGAGTACGCGAGTATACACGTATATTAACGAATTTCATGCTTAATTGTCCACGTACTCTACTTCGACATTCGAT
>CALDGQ010000082.1 GCA_937941765.1 uncultured Saprospiraceae bacterium | reverse complement strand
GTCAGACTGTGCGAAAATTCCCAAAGCAAAGAGGTTAGAAACCTTTTGCTCGAATACCGTGTGTGTTACGAGATGAAGGTTTCTAACCTCTCATCTCGAACGAGTATTTTCGCACAGTCCAGCGTATCTACGTCAATATTTTTACATTCCTTGTTTAAATTTCACATCAATAACATCCTTTACAACCCGTTCCAACTTACTAAAATCATCTTTTTTGTAAATATGAAAGTGAGTGCCATTTAAATAAATAATTTCATCGCAAGTATCCAGCAACGTGTTCATAATGTGTGAAGATAGAATGGTCAGTTTTCCTTTTCCAGTTTCTACAATCAACTTTTTAAGAATTTCATTACTTTCTAAGTCAACACCATTGAAAGGTTCATCCAGTAATTGAATCGGTTTATTTTGAAGTTGAATGCCTAGAAAAGCCAACTTCTTTTTCATCCCGGTTGAATAACTATCTACAATTTTATCTAAAGGCAAGTTGAGTAATGTTGCTAAATATTCAGTTTGATCTTGGTTTTCAGGACTGATTAAATTTAAATACTCCGTTCCAGTCATATAGGAATAGAAATAAGGATCAGTTTCTAAAAAAGTAATATCTTCTCTTTTTAATTTGGAGCCTTTCCAATTTATTGCTGCTCCTTTGCTTTTGAACCAACCGTACAAAATCCGGAAGAGTGTTGTTTTACCTGCACCATTTTGACCTAGTATTCCATAGACCTTATCATTATCTAGCGACAAATTAAAGTCTTGATACAAGATTTTCTCTCCAAACCCAAAATTTAAATTCTTAATCTCAAGCATAATACTTCTTCAAATTTTTAGTTGCTTTGGTCCAAAGATAAAATTGATAGCCAATGTTTGCAATAATTAATCCAGGCAAATAAGGTAGTATAAAAAATAGGGATTGTGCAGTTGTAGTTTGATATTTTGGATAAATAGGATTCGCATAAGCATATTTGTAAAGTACCCCAAAAGTAATTGCCAAAAATATCGTTAGATAAAAATAAAGAACGATGTAAAACAATTCAAATTGAAATAACAATGCTATTGAAAATATTGGAAAAGTAATTATCAATACCAATCTGATATTTCTTTTAATTTTCTCAAATAAAAAAGATTTAGTCGTTACGATCAATTCTTTGGGCTCCAATTTTTGATAAGCAGAAAAGATACTTGCCCCAAATAATAAAGAGAACAAAATGAAAAGCGAAATATGAAAAGCTGAACACAATCCGATCACGCCAATTAAACAATAGCCGATAATGTTTTTTTCTATATGAGTTTTTATTTCAAAACAATCTGCTGGTAAAATGGGTAATGAAATTTTAGTATCCGATTTCTTAATTAGAATAATGGATGGAAGCATGGCAGCCAACAATGGAGCGACGAAGTTTGGTATAATTAATTCCCATCGTTTAAAATAAATAAAGAAGAATGTAAACGGAATTAATATCAAGAAATATTCAACAAATAAGGCCAATCTATATTCAACATTTGATTTGGCTATACTTTGCAAAAAATGAAGGTCCGTTCTCTTAAAATGTATTATTAACAACAATAAAAGGACGCAAAGAAAAAAGGGTAGGGCAGCAATTGAAGTCAAATATTGTAATACACTCAATGTAAAACCAATCGAAACAAATAACAACACTAACACAACACCTACTCCTGTTTGTTGAATAAGTCGAGCAATTTGATTAAACCTTAATTTTAGGAGACTTTTGAGCAAAATAATTCAGTTTATTTGAGATGGTAAATGTAACTGAAGTAATTGGAAGTTGTACGAATTAATAGATAATACCTATTTTAAACTCGACAAAATGGTCTGGTTTACTTTTTCAAAATAGGTTGGCTTCTTTACCGATCGATCAAAATGAAGTCCTTTTACTACTCCATCCTTAAAATCAAATAAAACAAGTTTCAGCTTTCTTTCATTTGTCAATGCAAGCGTACTATGAGAAGTCACTTCAAATTTCTCTTTTCTGTGGTTTGCAACTATGGAGACTTGCCAACGATTTCCTTTTTCCTTTTTTATAAATAATTGCTTACCATTTTTGGCTCGATATGTTCCTTCGAATTGATGTGGATGATCAATCACATTTATGTTGTTGGAAATAGAATCAGATTGCTCATTTGCCAGTATTTTGGCTAAATGTCCGATAGCGCTATACCAACGAATACCTCCTGGATTGATTCCTTGGCGGAGAATAATCAAATTTTGAAGCGGATTGATGTAAAGATATTGACCTTGATATCCGGATGCATAATAATCCTTCCCTTCTAAATAGTTCCCATCAATAAATGTTTCTAACCACCAGCCTTTATTATAGCCCCACCATTTGCCATCCACTTGCGTTCTACTAGAAAGTGAATTGACCCAATCTTCAGGAATAATTTGTTTCCCATTCCAATTTCCATTTTTCAAATAAAGCATTCCTAGTTTTAGAATATCCCGACTGGTTATTGCCATTCCTCCGTACATTCTTTCATTACCATCGGTTCTATCTTTTGTAAAATAGGCATCATATTCCATTCCCATCGGTTTCCAGATTTTTTCAAAAAGCAATTCCGAAATTTGCTTACCTGTTGCAGCTTCAATGACCATTCCTAAAACTTGTGTATCGACCGACTTGTATTCAAATTTGATCCCAGCTCTTGTTTCCACTTTTACTTTTGAAATATAATTATCCAAATTACCATTGTAATATGCCTGTCCGATTTTCATTGGACTCCGATAGTCTCCATGATCAATTCCAGAGGTCATCTGCAACACATCCTTTATCTTGATTAATCTCTTTCTGCCAACCTTGTAAGCATCTACAAATTCTCCAACATATTGTTCTAGACTTTTAATATGCCCTTCATCAATTGTGATGGCCAACAAGGAAGTGATGAAAGCTTTGGTGATTGAAAACACGATATTTTGTTTATCAATCGTATTTCCATTAAAATAATTTTCGTATAAAATAGAATCATTTCGCATCACAATAAAAGTCGTTGTATTGGTCTCTTTCAGAAACTGGTCAAGTGGCAAGTCATACTGAGTATCTTCAAATTTCGTCCAATCTTTTACTGGCGGAAGGGAAATATCATCGCAGGTAGTAGCTGAGATATTTGTTGGATTAGTTGCTAAAATAACTTCATTAGGAAAATGTTTTTGATCGTAAATGGATGGATTGTTTAGATATACCATTTTCATAAAAGTACAACTCGACACACAAAGTACTAGACCAAAAAAGGATACATTCAGTAGGAAAGATTTCATGGTGCAAAAATACAAGATATGTCGATATTATACATTATGATTTCAGACAAAAATGGTTGGTTTTAAAAATAAATAAAACATCGTTCTTACATAGGAAATTGTGAACGCTAATTATTTACAAATTCTAAGAAGTGGGTTTGCTTTTCCTTTTTCTACGTTTACGAATGATCACGAATTTATTATCAATACTATTGATCACATCTTTCCAAAGATCTTCATAAGGAACAACTTCTATCTGACTGGAAGTTGGAGTAATAAGTGCTGATTCATTTTTGAGTTTATCAAAATAATTTTTCGTCTTTCGAATCGTAGCTTCTTTATGGAAACTACTTTTTATTAAGATAATCAACATTTTGAGAAAACATTTACTGCGATAAGAAGAGTCCTTTTTTAAATATTTATAACAATACCTTTCCAAAGCTTCCATTCTATCAATTATAACATCGTATTTCCCTTTTTGGAGCAAAAATAGAATTTGAAGAATAAGAATTGAAATATTAATCCCTTCTTTATCTTTTGAATAAATAGGTACGTTATTGAGAAACTTATTTAAGCGGAATTTATCGAGTCCTTTTAATTGTTTTTCAGACAATTCCACTTTTTCCATCATTATAAAATACTGAATATACGCTGCATAGATTTGCCAAATCTCTTTCACATCTCGTTGCATTCCATTAAAGAGTTTATGTTGTTTGGCGGTAATGTAAACATCAACTGCAGCTTGGTAGTTTTTCTGGTGAAAGTAAAGAACGATCTGAATTTCATTTGCTATAAACCAATTTCTGGAGTATTCAACATGCTCTAAATTTTTTAGATAATTCGTGTTCCATTTAGTTGCTTCATCATATTTTCTTAAAGAGATGTAAGCGAAAATTATTTTTGTAAAGTAAGGAGCCAAACTTACAGGACTTACTTTGATTGGTCGGTTCCGAAAATAAGTAATCGCAGCTTTGCTTGCAGTAATTAAATTCTCAAAATCTTCGACAATTTCGTATCGCAAGCAGGATACCGCATATGCATAAATCCTTAAATTGTAAGAATCATATTTTTTTAGTTGTTGTTTGATGATCTCATCGTATTGAATAACTTCTTCTAAAATCTCAGGGACCGCACTTCTTTTATTTCCAGATACGTGAAACATGATAAATTCAAAATAGCCTTCTGTCATCATTTCAACGTCTGACAACTTATGCATCTCTTTTGCCAAGTTAGTATAGTATTCAAACTTCGTTTTGTCCTTTTCCAAATAGGAATAATGGCGTTTTAAAGTTCGAGCAAGACTCAACGTAATATCTGTGAACTCATACTTGATACTTTTACGGATTGTTTTTGTAGCCAACGAAACAGCGCTTTTTCGAAGTGATCTTCCTTTCAATATAGCAACAGCTCCTAGGTTTTTATAACAAGTGTAATACGCCTTTTGAATTTCATTGAATTTAGGACCGGATATATCAACAAAAAATAGGGTGTTGATTAATCGGCTTTCCAGTTTATATTTTAAGTGCTTGTAGTTAATGTTTTCAGGAGAACTATTGTACAACGCTAAAGCAGCATCTGCATCTGTTTTGAATTGGTCTGAATGAATTCCATGATAAAATTTTTGCACTAGACTGTCATACCGATGCTCCCCAACGATATCTATCTTCTTGATTTTGTGCTTAGAGGCAGCATAAACCAATTCTTTTAATTTGTCCATTTTAAGCAGCTTTTAAAATTATACAAAATGGGACGTTTTCGGTATTTATAAAAATATGAAAATCAAATCTATGTATTTTTTTTAGGTAAAAAATCAATCAAAATTGACTTTACAAATCTCCGTATTTGAATAACACAACAGGTTTCGGATGGTATTAAGTTTGGGACTTAATTAATTATTAACCTTAAAAACAATTATAGAATGACTTTAATTATTGCAGTATTAATGGCGTTGGGCCTAATATCTAGCCCAGAAGAAGCAAACACACAAGTAATTAGTGACAATGAAGTTCAAATCCACGCAGTGATTGGTGATGACTACGAGGCCTTTTAATTTAGAATACAAATATATACATTTTTTACAAAAAAGCATAGTCCTATTTAAATGATATTCAATTAGTTAAGTGAATTTAAGATGCAAATCTTATAATAATAGAGGCTGTGTTTCAATGAATTTAAGTAGTATAAAAACAGGTTTATAAGGCGAACTTGCAACTGTATAACAGGCCTGCACTCTGTATTTCCTCAAACTACTTTTAATCACACCTTAGCTTGTCATCAATACAGAGAGCTAACTAAACTTTTATCAAAATAATCAGTCAATTATTTCGATGGATGGCCTATCCTTATAATTTGGTTGTTTAAAAGGACTAACAATTTATTGTTGGTCCTTTTTTTATTCATTTCATTTTTCGTTTTCTTTTTGGTATTTTTCTAATGCAAGCCATTTTGCGAAAACCAAATATCGAACAAATGGAAACAGCTATTCAAAAAAACAACTACGAACTCCCTTTAACTATTTTAAGGATTTGGTTAGGAATTGCTTTTATTATGCATGGCCTTCCAGGAATTTTTAATGCGGATTTTATGGCAGGTCATGTCGGGATGATGGAGTACTACAATATCCCTGCGCCAGGAATTATGGCGTACCTTTCCAAAGGAGGAGAATTACTCGCAGGTTTATTATTATTGTTTGGGATTTTTACTCGATTTGGGGCGTTGATTGTTATAATAAACATGACAGTAGCTACATTTTTAGCTATGAGAGGAGACATATTTGAAGACTTTCAAGCTCAGATGAGTTTTACTTACTTAGTGATGGGTGTTGCCATTTTAATTGGTGGTGTTACCAGTTTTTCATTAGATCGGTTGATGGCTGGACGGAAAGGAGTGGTGTCATGATATAAAATTTGCTTATCAAAGATTAAAGAATCATGTTGAGACTTTTAATGAAATAATCAGCTATTTAATACCCAGGTTAAATAAATAAAACTTTACAAAAAAAGCCCAATGCTATAACAATAGAATTGGGCTTTTTTATTTCAGTTATTTTTCTAAAACGAAGGACACAGAATACTATCATTTTCATACTCTCCTAAATAAGTAACAGATATTTCAAAAGCGTTTTGTCCTTGGTGGTATTTTGTCAAATCTACTAAATTGGATTCGAAACTGAAACCAAACAACCAACTGTAATATTCTAACCCCACCATCAATGCAACTGACTCAACTTTAAATGATTTATCTGCATTTGAAACAGGACGTACCCAACCACCAAACATCAAAGAGTTATTCATATACTTACTGATGATCATTCTCAAATTTGCACCAGCTACCAATTCTTGATGTGGACCTTGCAACGCATATAAAGCACGTGGCATGAAAGATAGATTATCATTAATTGGCAATTCAGCAGCTACTTGAGCCGAATATTTTGAAAATAATTTAGACCCTTCATAAGGCAAATTTTCATCTTCAAAATCATAAAAAGTAACTTGCGGTTGCAAGATGTGATGCATTGACAAACCAGCATTAATATAAGACCTTTCTTTTGGTCGGAAGATGTAATTTAATCCAGCAGCAAAATCTCCATAAGAAAAGTTATTAGCCGGTAAATCTTCTTGAGTAGTCATGTCAAAAGCATCTGTACCATTGAATTGGTCATCAAAATAAAGCGCTTCGTAACTGACATTTCGCTGACTCACACCACCTTGAAATCCAGCTGTTAAATATTGCTTGTGGTCATAATCCAATCCTTTATGAAAAGCACCAGAAATAGCAATCGTATTGGTCGAAAAGTCGATGTTACTAACCTTGTCAGAAGAAAAAAGCAATCCAACAGCAGCCGCATCCTTGTATTGGGAATTCAATTCTAATTCAAAACGAACATCCAATGCAGCAGCAAATGTTACATATGGTTCTTGCAATGCTCCTTTCCATTGATTCCGATAAATAGTCGACAATCGGTATTTACCACCAAATAAACCTGTCATAGCAGGATTGGTCACCAATGGTGAAGCAATAAATTGAGTAAAATGTTGATCCTGACTCCAAACCATGGTAGTCATTGACACAAATAATAAAGTAAAGATTAAATTCTTCATAAGGGATTTTTCAGGCACCAAAGGTAACAGAATATGCGGTATTATGAAAGTTAAAACAACTGACAAAACGGTTGCAACTCATCCTTTAGTATGACTTCCAAACTAATAACATCTGCACATAAATAAAACTTAACGTAGCTTTTGTATTTTAGCATCAAATTAGTTGAAATTGAACGGTTTACAACTTATATTTCAAACCTTATATCAAGTCAACATCAAGCAATTCTAGATGCAATACGGTATTTGTCCATTGAGTGTCGCTCCTTTACGAGCCAAACCAGCTGACAGCAGCGAGATGGTATCGCAATTGTTATTTGGTGAATTGGTTGAGATTATTGAAAAAGAAGGCAATTGGATTAAAGTCATTTGCCTTTGGGATGATTATGAAGGATGGATGGATATTAAACAAATCGAACCGATTCTGACAAAAGTGTATGAAAATTACAAGTCCAATTCTTTCTATTCTTTGGAATTAATTCAACCTGCTGCTGGACACAATCACTATCTACCGATTACAATTGGAGCTGCTTTACCGGATTTCGATGGCATCAATTTCCGATTGAATCGAAAAAAATATACTTTTAGTGGTCAGGCGATCAATCCTTTTTCATTGGAAGCAAGTCCGGATTTGATTTGCAAAATTGGTCGTAAATTCTTGTACGCACCTTATTTATGGGGCGGTCGTTCTCCATTTGGAATTGATTGTAGTGGCTTAACTCAAGTCGTGTATAAGTTGTCTGGAATTAAACTTCCAAGAGATTCTAGTGATCAAGTAAATGGAGGAAAGACCATCAACATCATAAACGAAGCACAACCTGGTGATCTCGCATTTTTCGAAAATAAAAAAGGAAACATCACACACGTCGGCATCTTGTTTCCTGACAGAAAAATACTCCATGCTTCTGGACGTGTTCGATTTGATGACATCGATCATGTCGGTATCCATAACAAAGAGATTGGCGCTTATACCCACCAACTAAGAGTTATCAAACGATTCATTTCGGATCATGAAACATTGCAATATTCTGTTATAGAAATTGAAACTGGAGAAGCAGGCGAGCAGCAGGAGACTTTGTTTTAGTGGTCTGAAAAATAATTTCCAGTTTATAACAAAATGAACCACGAGTTAAAAAAGAATATTCGAATATTATCTGAAATATTCAATCATGAAATTGAGTACAATAAGAACATGATAATATTGAAGAATAAAATTAATCACACAAGATTTGGGAATCGGATAAATATGGAACTAATATTTCATACAATGTTGACGACCTCAATTCGATTAACCTAAAAATAAAAACTGAATATATATGATTTAATCCTTGAATTATTTCATAGAAAAAAACTCATAGAAATTGCACAAAAGTCTGAGAATCCACTAACGATAGAGGAATGGGTTAATGAAGAAGGTACTTTTGCACAACAACAATTAGACGAATTAAAAAAAGATTTGCTTAACCAAAAAATTGACGAGAGAGATTTTGGTGGGAATAGATACTTAGCGATGTATCGTCGTGGCTTATTGATATTGAAAGATGATCTTTGCTTGGCAAAATCAAATGTAATAGCGATTTGAGAAATATAATTCAATCAAATTTTATTAGAAAGTCATGAATCCAACATACTCACAACCAGCAACAACCTAAATGAACAACCATCATATCTTCCATTTCAAAACAGATATCTCAAAAATACCTATCCCGAAAAAATTAAACAATCCATTTGGAAATAGCGTTTCTGAAATTGTCAAAATAGCGGTTAAGGAATTTCAAGATTTCATTTCTGAAGCATCAGTAGCGTGGGAGCATGACTTTTTGACGGAAAGAGGAAAAATGTTTGGGGTACTGGTTATACAAAAAGAAGATAAGTCTTTTGCTTTTCTAGGAACGATTTCTGGAAAATTAGATGGAAATGATATCTGTCAACAATTTGTTCCCTCTGTTTTTGATGTTTCTACTGATGATTTTTTCTTTAGAAAAGGGATGCTTCAATTGACAGAATTTAGCCAACAAATTAAATCTTCTAACAATCAACTTGAAATTTCAGACTTAACTAAAAGAAGGAAGTTAAAATCCCACAGTTTACAAAAACGACTTTTTGAAAATTCTCAATTTTCTAATATTTTGGGGCAGCAGAAAAATGTATTGCAAATTTTTAAAGAAAGTGCGCATGGAGCACCTCCGTCCGCAGCAGGTGAATGTGCAGCTCCTAAGTTATTACAATTTGCATTTGAAAATAATCTCAAACCTATCGCAATGACCGAATTTTGGTGGGGAATGACTTCAAGAAGCAATGAAAGAATCCACAAAGTTTTCTATCCTGCCTGTAAGAATAAATGTAGACCTATTCTGGAATTTATGTTGAATGATAAAAAATTATTTGACCACGTAAATTAAAAAATTTCCGCTTTATAAAACAAATAAATATGGCGCACCAACCAAAGTTAATGCGCCAGATTCAATTACATATATATTGTTATTTAATCGTAGCTAGCCCTAAAACTTCCACTATTAATACTAAATACACCATTGCCATCAAGACCTGGTGTTTCAAAATTAAAAGTTCCGATAATCATTTTATTGACCATATCGTTTGTTGTAATTGTAAGTGTTCCAGAAGTTGCACTATGCATGACATTTGAAAAAAGTGGATTGTATTGACCTTCCAAATTTGGTACAGAAGAATTACCTATATCATAAGTTCCAGGAGCAATATCCATGGGCATAGACATCTGGATTTTTTCCGTCTGAGCACCATCTTCTCCACTAACTATTAATCTGCTTTGAGAAATATAAGCAGATGTATAAAGTGCTTTCAATGGACGTCCATCAATCTCTGCTGAAAGTGATTCCGCATCCGGATCTCTATAATCCAAAACTTCAATATTGGTAAATTCACCTTCAGAAATAACGATACCGCCTGTGCTAAGTTCATTGAAAAAATAAAATGGTTCAGATTCAAAAGTACCAGACATAGTTAGATTTTCCATATCGAGTTTTGTTATTTCTACCATTCCATGATTCGTATTTACATTGTTTAATTTGGAGTCATAAGTTGAACTCGCAACTGTTCCGTAATATAGATGACTTCCCATTTCAGGATTTAAACTATAAGTACCTTCTGCATTTCCATAAAGCGTCATATTCATTTCGTAATTATCTGAAGACATTCCGAATATAGTGATGAAATCATTGTAAATAATGGCGGATGCGCCAAAAGACCCAATCGTCCATAATTCGCCATCTACTTTAGCAGACATGCTTGTTGGCTCAATAGGTGTTGTTGGAATAGTTGGGGTAGTAGGCGTAGTTGGTTCTGGATTGGTGTCATTATCTTTTCCACATGAAAAAACTAATAACATCATTGCTGCAAAAACACAGCTACTTATTCTTGGGTTGAAAATTCTCATTGTTTAATTTGGTTTAGACAAATTCAAAATCAAGAACATGCAAAAATAAATCCAATTACATTGTTGAATTACGTTAACAGCGTTTTGCACGACTGTATTTCAAAAGAACATTTAACTTGATATAACAACTTCCTTTCATATTTGAAAATAAAAAACTATCAATCCTCCTATGTAGTTCCCACCATTTAAGCTGATTACACATAGCTGATTAAAAAATCTAAGGATGTTGAAAATTTGGCGTATTCTTTGAACTAGGTCCCGTTGTGTTTATTCGATTTCTAACAAAATACAAACTAGTATTAAATCAATAAATCAAAAATCTAAACCTTTTAATTTTAAACAAACCAAATATTATTATGAGACTAATCAAATTAATGGCTTGCTTTGCATTATTATCTAGTATTGCATTAGTAGGATGTAACAAAGACAAGAATGAAGTAGAAGTAGGACCCGTGTTGGAAATGGGTGAATATCATCTTACCTGGGAAACAACCAACTGTAATGATGTAACTGAAAACGGAATAGAAACTCCAAGTTGTGATTCAGATGATGGTTGTATGGGCATTATCTTAAATGACAACATGACTGCAAAATTTGTCTTTATTGAAAATGGAACCATTTCATTGGAACAAGATGGAACTTATACGGTTGTAGATGAAATTATTACATTAGATTTCCTTGACAAAACAGGAGATGCTGAATTCTCGATGGATGAAATAATGGTCTGTACTATAGATTCGAATAATAAGTTTCATATTACCTATGATGATGATGATGATGATGATGGTTGTGTGACTAAATGGGAGTTCAATAAGTAAACAAAAAAGTTGAAATTACAAAGGCGAAGCGTAACGTAAGTTATTCTTCGCCTTTTTTAGTTTTTGAATTACAACAATATATAGACAAATTCTATTTAAATTAAATCAAGCTTTATTTTTTAGCTTTAAACTTGTAGTTATACCTTAGATTTCCAGTGAATTCTGAAAAAGAATTGATGTTGCTAGCATTATTTGAATTGTTCTTAGAAAGGCCAAAACCTAAAGCAATCGAATGGTTTTTTAAAAAATTGTAACTGCTTTGTGCTCTTAAATTGAATACTTTATTACTTATAGCACTATCTAAATAAATAGTAGAGTAGGCTACACTAAGGCTACTTCTTAGTTTATCTTGCAAAAAGCTTTTACTAACTGAAATGTTTGGTGCATAGAAAAAAGTTTCCAGATTGGTCAACACGTTATAATTAGCCATCAAACCTGCAGCAAGACTCAGTTTAGATTCTGAAAAAGTATATGCATACATCAAACTACCTGTTACAAAGTCACTTTTCGCATCATTTTGAAGCTCCTCATTGATGATACTTGTTGCTTTTTGATATGAAAGCATAGTAGTTAGCATTGCTTGTTTTTGTTTCCCTAAAGAATAACTAACGGAAACATTAGCATTTTGATTGATCAGTGCTAGGGTAATAGAATCAACTGGATTGAAAGGGTCTGTCTTAAAACTCACCTTACTACTATTCCTAAAATTAGAATAACTTCCATTGACCAACATTCTATTCCCGGAGGAATAAGTTGCGTTTATATTTCCAATCAGTCTATTATTTGTATTGCTTTCAAAGCCTGATAAATTGTCTCGTTGCACACCGAAACTTCCAGATAAATTTATTTTACTATTAAACAAAGAAGTAGTAGAAGAAACCGTAAAGTTTTCTAAATCATCATTAAAAAACAAAGCGCCTAATGTTCGATAACCAGGATCAATACGCTCATAATTAAATTGAAAACTAGTTTGTTTACTCACATTGAAACCAATTCCTCCTTTTCCAGCCACAAAATAACCAGTAGTTACTTTTGAATCAATCAGTCCGCCAACATTTTTAAAACCACCAGAAGCGGATGCTATATTGGGTGCCGAAATATCACTTGTAAAAGCACTTCTAGCAACATCAAAAACAAAATACAATTTACTCCCAAGGCTCTTTTTACCATTTATTTCTAACACTACGTTTTCTTTTGCTTTAATATCAATTTCAGGTGTTGGTGTAAAAGTTGTTGAATCATCTTCGGCAGCAAATAAAGTAACATGTATCTCATCTTTATCATTCACATAGCCAGCCTTAAATCCCCAACCCATTCTTTTATACGAAGGATCAATGTTAGATATATTATTTAAATCGTTTGAAGTTGCTCTTTTTAGCCGACCATACATGGCACTAAATCTAAATTTTCCAGGTTTTAATTCAATACCAGTTCCGAAAAAGTTATGTCCTGAAAGGGAATAAGGAGAAAAATTCATACTTCGATCCCCAAAATGTAAAGTTATCCACTTATAAGAAGGACTCACTCCTACAAATCTATAACTAGGCAATTTATAAACTGAATTTCCATTAGAATAATTGAATGAAAAAGGCGCTTTAATTCCGAGAATATCAAAATTTAGATTGGCATTAAAACTCCAATTGAAAGGTGCATATCTATCTGGAATACCAGTAGTCTGACTAAAATTACTTAGCGCAGAAAGCCCTCCTGATACTTTGATAGGATCATTATTTATACGATCTGTTATTTCAGAAAAAAAGCCTTCAACATCTTGGCTTTGCAATTGTAATGTTGCAACAAGAAAACAACTCAAAATCAAGTACTTTAAAAAAGATGGAGATTTGAAATTCATAGTTAATTTAGTCATGGAAATACTTCACAATTCTTTCAGGTTGTATCTCGGATTAAATATATGCAATTACAATTTAAAAAAGACACATTCTCTAAGATTTTTGTTTTGATATAAGTTTGTATTGTTAAAGCAATTTATTAGATTTGTTTGATACATACTTTACCCCGCATCTAAACAAACGTTATAACATTAAATTAATGTTTAATAACATTTCAATTACCATGAGAAACATTGCTAGGACTACTTTTATCCTCATTCTATTCGTATTATCGATTAATCATGCATGGGGACAAAACAACCCGGTTACAGCAACTATTCAAATAACCCCGCCTAATACTCCAGCAATATATAGCCTTATTAGTGATTTAAATATCCCTCCTAAGCTTTCACTTACTGTTTTATTGAATGATGCAAACGAAACTAACTATCCTGTAAAATTTAAACTTATAATCGAAGGGCAAGGAATTAGCATTCGAACTAAACCTAACTTTTTACCTGCTCCAACGTATTTAGACTACGGTATTCCAAGAATTCTTTCGGGTTCCCACTTCCAAGAATATTTCAATCCAGACAATCTGGACTTTCAAGGTTTTGATAAGTCTGTGTTCATCAACAATGGAGGTGTACTACCAGAAGGGATCTATTCTATTTGCTTTGAAGTATATGACTACTTTAGAGATGAAGTAAGTATTTCCAATACCAATTGCCAGATTGTTAACTTGGAAGAACATAGTCCTGCTGTATTGATTGAACCTATCGGGTTTTATAATAACATTACGTTTCCTCAAAGTGTACTATTTACTTGGCAGCCGATGCACTTTCCTGGCTTTCTCTCTGAAAATGAACTTACATTATATGAAGTAACCGATAATTTTTCAGATGATCAAATTATAAGCTTTACAGCTCCACTTTATACGACAGTGACCAACGCTAATAATTACTTCTACGGACCTACTGCCCCGATGCTGGAACGTAACAAAGAGTATATGTGGCGAATTAAAACCACTTCTGTATTATCAAATGAATTGTTTAAAAATGATGGATATAGCCAGACAGGTCGATTTATTTATGGAAACAGATTGTTATCTCCACCTGTTGTGGACGGGCCTTTTGGTACTATTGACTGTGACGCACCACAATTATTAAATATTGCTTGGCATCCAACACATCAAGAAGTATTGCCAGTACAATATGAACTTTCAATTTATAGTACGACAAACCTGAATCCAAGTAGTCCCATTCCGCCCGGTACCAGTTCAACTTCACAAGTTCCGGCCAAAAATTCAACAGAAACTCCAGCTGGAGATTTGGGAGGCGATGGAAGAAATCAAAGAACTACCACAAACTCAAATTCGAATACAAACTCCCCAAATAATACACAAGAAAATACTGCGAATTCGGGTAAAACTACTACAAATAGTAATTCGCAATCTCCATTCAATACTTCTGATTCCGTAAGAGGTAATGCTACTACGTCGCAATCACCACTACTACCAAATGTAAATGACCTCTTTTTAGTTTATGAAACTACGACACTAGATCCAAGTTTCATCTATGGTGCTGAGTTGCCAAGAATCGTATGCGGAGAAGAATATTATATACAAGTGCGTATCATCAAAGCAGGAGAATCTACTGCTGGACCCAATCCATATGTTGAATTTGACAACAATGGTTTAAGCGCTTTATTACCTTTTAATTGTAATGATGCTTGTTATAGTCCAACTATTGTATCGGCTGAAGCCACCTCAGAAACGGAAATTACAATTGAATGGGAGGGTGGACTTGTTCACGAAACTTATCAAATAGATTACAGATTGACTGGTAACGCGGAAGCGAGTTGGATTTCAGTTGAATCAACAGAACAAAGTATAGTTTTATCAGATTTGAAACGAAGAAGTGAATATGAATTAAAAGTTGGTGGAGCTTGTCCTGATTCCTTAATGTTTTCAGATGTTGTCACAGTAGAATTGGTAGGTGAAAGTCTATATGAATGTGGCGGAAATTTTGTGGCACTCGATATTGAAAACATGACACCACTTCCAATATTAGCAGAAGATGATATCATTTATGCAGGAGATTTCGAAGTGAAAATCGATGAAGTAACAGGTGGAGGAAGCGGTATATTTTCTGGTAAAGGTCACATCTTCGTTCCGATGTTTCAGATGGCCAAAGTGAATGTTGAATTTTCATCCATTAGCATCAATAATGAATATTATTTATATGGTGGTGATTTCAACGTCACAGGAATTGCAACAGATCTTTTGTCTGATGAGATGGAAGAATTATTGGGTGGCGTTTTATCTGCATTGGAAACAATTGACCAAGCATTAGCAGTAGCAGAAGAAGTTTTGACGACTATCATTGCTATCTTGGATGAAATAGAAGGAACAAGTGGTTATTTTTCGGATGGCTGGACTGGGATGGGTTTAAATATTCCGGGTGCTATTTATGAAGAATACCCGTATTTACCAGAAGGTACTGCAGATAATTTAATGCCGGCTTTACTTTGTTATCTAGAAGGAACTCCAGAAGAATGTCAAGAAGGACTGCAAACAGCAGTATCTGAAATAGTAGATGCACTCAATGAACTTTATGATGCCAATGTGCAAGTTGTTTTTGAAAAGCATGAAGAACAATTGTACGGTTCTGATTTCTGGAGTTCAACAAGAAACGATGGTTTAAACACACTTTACAATAAAGTAACAATTGCCGGAGAAGATTATTACGTCGGCTGGAAATCAATTAAAAGCGTAAACTCTGATAAAGTTGATGTAAAAGGAACCATTCCGAATAACATTACATTTGAAGACAATGTCAAAGCTGTAATTCCAAGATCTGGTAATACACTTACAATCCCAGGAGGCATTAACAATGATGTAAAACAAATCTATGCTGTTGAAAGAACAACCAATGCTGAAAATGAAGAAGAAATTCATCTGGCTGGTAAGTTGAATGTTATTTCTTATGATGAGGAACTTATTGACATCGTAATGATTCCTGTTAATGGTGCTACTTACCCATACAATGAAGCAACTTTCAAAACCAAATTACAAGAAATATATGACCCAGCTGTCGTCAAAACAAATGTTACTTTTCACCCTGGTATCCAAGTAAATGGATTCACTGGCACTTTAAATGACGTCGGCTCTGGCCCGCTTTCAAATTATACTAGCCAAATGAAAGACATTGCCAATGTCTTCAAAAATCAAATGGAAGATGGCAAGTATTATTTTTTCATGGTTGCTAACAATTCAAATGCATCAAAGTTAGGATACATGCCAAGAGGTAAGTCATCCGCTTTTATTTATAATGGTTCTCATTCGACAGAAGATCAATATATCAATACGGTTGCTCATGAGCTTGGTCACGGAGCATTCGTTTTGGAGCATATTTTTGATACACACGATTTGCAAGAAGGAGCGACTGATAATTTGATGGATTATTCTGATGGTACACATTTGCATAAGTATCAGTGGGACTTGATTCATGATCCTATTCGGACTTGGTTGTTGTTTGATGATGATGAGGATGCGGAGAACTTAACGTTGGCAGGTTACTTCAAAAATAAAGATTTTGGATTTAACAATGATCAAACTTTTACTTTCATGACTCCTTCTGGGCAATACATTGTATTGCCTGATACCGTGCGGGATGTTACAGTTTATTTTGGTTATTATGGAGAATCAACCCAAGGTGAAATAACCGATTTTTTATACTTCACGCCTGGTACACTTAAAAGTTTTACACTTGGAACAAAGAAATTTTCTGCCTCAGTGAACTTTGGAGCAGCTAACGTACTTCCAATGTTAAATGGCTACTACAATGATACAGAAGAGTACAAAGCAAGTGATTATAATATTAATTCAGCTACGTCCTTCAATGGAAATGTAATTTTATGGGGTTCTGAACAATCTAGCTATAATTTTTATCATTTACTCGCATCTAATGTAACAGTGTTTCAAGCCCCAGCTGTTTTTGTAGATGTTTTAAATTTCCCTGTTCAATATACCGGAAGCAGTGTTGATAAATATACTTTATCTTACACTCAATACAACAACCTTTTTGGAGACTCTCAGCATTCTCTTACCAAGGAAAATGTAGACTGGGCTTTTGGCACAGGTTGGCAAGCATCTGAAGAAACCTTCTTACTGAGAAATAAAATTGCCGAATTAAAACAAGCTTACCCTACTTTAATTGATTATGTAACTAAAGATTATGATCGCTGGCAATTATGTGACCCTGATCATTTTTCGAAACCAAACTATTCTTTTGAATTTTATTTATCCACCAGTTATTGTGATTGTACAGTAAATCCAGGTTCAGGAAGTAATTACAGCACGTCGACTACCACTTGCAATGCTAACTCATTTACACCACGTCCTAGTTCAAAATTGGAATTCTTGACCGAGTATTTCAATTGGTTCAAAAGTAATGCATTACAAATATCAATTAGCAATGTAGCGACCTTACAACAATGGAATGCCGATCCAACACTAATTGATCCTATTACAGACATGTCAGAGCTTTGTATGCCTGTAAATATTGCAGCACCAAATGACTTGAAAAGCTTGAATGCTAATACGATAATTAAAATTTTGAGCAAACTTGCCAATCAAGGTCTATTTGATAATGCAAATCCAAATCAGGATGGGGAAGGAGCTGTTGTAGCTTTAATGGAAAATGTTTCAAAAGAAGTTAGTGATGCCGTTATAATTGGATTGGAAGCCCAAAATCAATATAACACTTCACAATTTTTATATAGGCAAATATTTAAACGAACTAACGATAAAGTCCTTGGCTTTTTTGGAGATAACAATAGATTAAAAGTTATTTCTGCTTGTGCGAAAATTTGTCTTCAAAGTCAAACAATCTACAGTGAGAGACTAAATGACCTTGTAACAAAATTGGATACCAGACAGTTTATCCTTGAGTACCAGAATATCATTTTGAGGACCTTAGAAAGTCTCGTTGTTGAAAGTGTTTCTTACCAAATGTTAGGTAATGATTATTTTGAAGAATGGACAAAAGATTATGATTTAGAAGTTGAGTATCAACAGCAGGAAGGAGTTTTTGATGTAACACAGCAATTACAACAAGGATTATTTACGGAGGAAGACTTATTTACAGCTGAAGACTTAAGCCCATTTGATTTAGTATATTTTGTAAACAAAACTAACTTAAATTTATTAAAGAGTTTTGATACAAATAATCCTGATATAAAAGATCTCCCAGTACCAGCAATTGTGTTAATGTATGCAGAAGATGCTGCATCAACCGAGACAGTTAGCCAAACTGTCTATACAGTTATTGATGTAGCTAGTCTTGCATTAGGACCAGGAGCATTGGCCACCGTTGGTAAGCTAGGCAAAGCATTAAATTATGTTGACATGGTATCCGACATCGCAAGTTTGGGTGCCACAGCATCAAGTGATTTTGCAAACCCCCAAATTACTTCAATACTAAATACTGTATCTGCTATAACTGGACTTACCTCTATAACTGCTGCTGCAGGTAAAAAAGTTAAAAATGTTTTTAATGACCCGAATTTAGCTACACCTCCAAATCCTAAATCAATTGCAGATGAAGTCAACAATACTGCAAATCTCACACCTGAAGAATTGGCAACCTTAGTATCGGATGACAATATTTTTGTAAGACTTTCCTACGTCCTTAAGAAAGGATTGCAGAATTCTCCAGATGCTGCTACCACTACTAAAATAAATAATGCAATTGATAAATTACAAATTGCTAAAAACCTGGCTAATCAATCAGCTGATTTCAATATTGCAAATCATGTGATTGTATTGTTGAAAACAGCAGAAGATATAAAACCTTCTTTAACTAAATTAGAAACTTTAAATAATACAGATGGTTTTATCGACATTGTCGTACATGGGAGTGATAGTAAATTTATAATTAATGGAGGAGAAAGTATTCCAATTGAAAACCTAGCAATTTATCTTAGTTCTACTTATCCAAATAACAAAAATCTCAGACTATTGTCTTGTGCTGATATCCAAGGATCTCAAAACCTAGTAGACGCACTTGGTTCGGGATATAAAGTTCATGCCACAGATGGTTTAGTTAGAATCCATGGTAATGGCGGGATTACAACAGTGCCAAGGCAAACAAACGGCTCCACCGAATGGTATCAGCTTACACCTAATTCTAATCCTGTAACTTTATCAGCTGGCCTCAAGCCGAAACCGCCTACATCTACGGAACTTTCTCATTTGAGAAATTTTGTAGAGCTTTCTAATATGCCCCCACCAAAACAGTTATTAGCAAGTATAAACGACGGAATAACCTATCCAAACATAAAGGACAAACTTAACACAACAGAACTTAAAAATAAATTTGCAGAAGATTGGGCAAACAGACCACAAAGCGACCTAGATGATCTAGACGCAAATCCATCTTGGGTCGAGGCATGGATAGCTTTTGATAAGGCTTCAAAGCCTGCTAATAAAATGAACTTAAGTCGTTTGGAAATACTAGCCGATTTAAAAGCACATCCAAAAATCTCCGCAATTAACGTAGATATAAATGCTTTAGCAAAAATTGAAGGCTTCGATAATTTATTTACATTTGAACAAATTTGTGATAAAGTAAAAGTTATGCTTGATACTGCCTTACCAAATCATTCAAAGATTAAGAATTTAGAAAGATTCCTAGGAAGTCAAGGTCTAGGAAATGGAGGATATGCAACACGTCGACATGCTTATTATTTAATGCAAAGGGTTATTGACAACAAAACTTTTTACAAAACAGCTGATGAAGTAAAGTTTGAATTACACGGTCCTGATCAATTGGTTTATAATGTACATAACAGAACATTCACAACTGAGCCTGATTTGAGAGTCAAAAAAGGTACTGATTTTTATATAAATGAAGCAAAAACACACCGTCCTATAAACTCAGGACATTTTCTTGAGTCAAGTAATTTAGCTGACCAATCAATAAGGCAAATAGCTAATGGTTTATTAAAATCAAATGATGTTAAAAGATTTAGAGTTACCTTGCATCCAGATACGAAAGCATTGGTAACAACAAATAAGGCCACTTGGAAACAAAATGTTGTTAATGCTTTTGAAAATAGAGAGGGAGGAGCATTTCTGAAAGATCTTAATATTCAAAACTTATTTAATCAATATCGATTGGTCACTAATAATCCAGCTGGCCCAATGATCAATTCAGAAGCAACACTTAAAGCGTACTTACAAAATAATGATGAGTGGTATGAATTAATGTTCAATTCATTCTTTTAATCTGAGCAAATGATAACATTAGATAAGATAGCAAACGTAAAAAAATTTGAAGTTTCCGAAACCGAAGTTTTTATTCTTCTAGCAAACACGGACTTAAAAAAATACAATTTTGAGCAAAAATCATCCGAATTGCTAAAAACAAACATTAGTAATTTTGTATTGTTTAACGGATACTTATTTTGTCAACAAAAAAGTGATTCTGATATTATCATACTCGAATCAAATGGAAAAGAGGCTTGTCGTTTTGAAGGTGCCTATAATTTATGTCACAAAAATCAAAATGAAAATGAATTTCTATTAATCACCTGTACTGTGGACACTGTACAACAATTAATTTTAGTAGATTCAAATTTAGACCTGACAAATTTGGCTTCGAAAATATATGGTTATACAAATACTAACAAATGGATTTATGCATTCAAAGATGTTATCTATTCTATTGATGTCTACAGTGGAAAACAACAATGGCAATTTTCAATTAACGACTTCAACATTCAAGACTTTACTCCAGATGGTTCCAAAATATTTACAACTGGAAATTTTGTTCTAATTGAATCAAATGAAAAGAAATTGCTGTGTATGGCTATTTCGACAGGTGAATTTAAATGGCTAAATGAAAGTATTGCTTCTGGTTGGAGTTTGGCAAATGGTAAATTATATGGAACTTACGGTAAATACATTGTTGAAATTGATTTAGCTACTGGCAATGAAATAAGAAATTATAGTTTTGAAAATTCATCTGAAATGCCTGGTTTCAACGCAATGTATAAATTGTGGGCTTCTAAAAAAAGGATAGTCTGTGTCGATACTGAAAATGAAGGTATTGAAGGATCTGGTGTTGTACGAATTCTAAATACCGATAATTTCGATACCATGAATATCATTTCAACAGAAGAGATGATAATAGGAACCGATTCAAATGTTCAAATGGTTAATGATTATCTTTGTTTATTAGATTTTGGGAAAAATTTGCACATTCTTTTACTCGATGATGAACTTCTAAATATAAAAAATATGGCATAAGCTAAAGTTTTTATTTCATACTAATTGAACCAAATCTTCAGTAAGCTAGACGACTATTTCTATTAGTAGGATTAACTATTTTATTTTCAAAATAGTCTCAAAAAGTAGTGAATAAAGTCATTAAATTTCAAGTTTATTTTCCAATAACCCACCAACCTCCCAACATTCATCCCACATCGAAACAATCCCTCATTTTAAACAAAAAACAAACCCAAAACATCCCCATTTCTTTGTTAAATTCATCCAAAAGTGGTATAATTGAAGGTTAGACAACACGGACTAAACAAACTAAATACATATATAAAAATAGTCGCAGCTACTTAAGCCAAAACTAGGACAATGTACTATGAAAACTTCCTATCACACATACCTCTTCATCCTATGCATTTTTATTGCAATTGGTGACTGTATAGGGCAAACAAAGGCCACTCCCAGTCAACTTTTACAAGATTGTCAATCTCTAGATGCATTGACCATTTCACGCAATATTCAAAAGCTGCAACAATTTCCTAAATCAGCTTTTGATAACAATGCACGTCAACAAATAAAAAAATTACTTCAAGATAATCCACCACACCAAGACAAGCTTATCAAACTTGCAGGATTCCTAAATATGAATGAAGCATTATTTGGATTGTTATCTCAAGAAAAAATCTCTAAGAAAGATAAACGCTCAATCAAATTGGCATTGGTACGAACTGGTGATGAAGCCAAATTGTTGAACTTAATGAAGAATGTCAAAAAAATCCCAATCGGTGATGAATTCAATTATGAAGTATTGCCCATCTTGATCTATGTCAGACAAAAAATGGTTACCGATTATCTTTTAGACATTGTACTTAGTGATGAAAAAAAATGTACACCAGCAGATGCGGAAACAGCTGGAAACATCAACTGCGCTTACCGAATCATAGAAGGGCTAGCTCCAATCATAAACAATTTTCCTTACACTGTAGACGATTATGGCGACCTAGAAACAGATGACTATAACAAAGTGCTTCCCAAAGTACGAAAATGGATAATGAAGAACAAAGCAAACTATACCTTGAATACCGAAATTTATTAATGAGCTTAAGAAGGGGACCAATGAAACAAAAACAACTACTCTTTATCATTCTATTTTTTAGCGCATTTCTTTCAAATGCCAACAATCATCTTCCAGTAAGTATTGATAAGTTATTACCAGTAAAAAAAATACCTGCTTCTACGATAACCCTCAAGCCAAATTCAACGGACATAGTTCTAAACACAAAACCAACAAAACAAACCTTTCAATTTCCAGCTGTTGATGAATTCATTAATGATAATTTGAAAGAGCAACAAAATCTATTGCTTGATAATCATACGACAATTGATGGAAACGACAATCTCGGTGATGTGTTTAGTAAAATTGACGTTTATAAAGTCCATGAAGGTGTAGTTAAAGCTAGAGAAGCTATTGCAATTGCTTCTGAATTTGGAACTCTTATTCAGATGTTGGAGTCAGGTGAACACGAGAAATTGACGATGCCGATTACTCTTTTCAGACAAGAGATTGGGAACATTACTTACACGACTGTCATCAAAAGCCTCAAATTAAAACCTCAATGGGCGGAATTAGAACTTTATATGGGGATTGAAATACCAGACAAAGACTTGGTGCTATATTTTGGTTCTCCTAATGTGAAATTTTCATCAGAAGCAGGAATTATCGGTGAAACTATTCTTGGCCTTTACTCTGAAGTGCCGATTCCTATTGGAGGAGAAAAATCAGCAATTGTATTGCAACCTTATTCTGTCAATCCGAACGTAAATGCAACCGAGAATCCCGATGACACCAACCTACATAGAGGTACTTATGTAAAAGTTGATTGTGATGGTTTTAAAGAAATGGGACTTGGAGCAGATATCATTTTTTCAAAAGATTGGATATTACCAACAGATGCTAGTGGAAATCCGATACCTAACAAAAGAGTTGTAGGTAATTTTCAAACAATTGCTTCTGATTTAAATGACATTTTTGTAACAGTTAACTTACCAAATTTTGCGTTGGCAAAAAAACCAGACGTTCAATTTACACTTCAAAACGCAGTATTTGATTATAGTGATTATCAACATGATGAGTCGGTTGTTTTTCCTGAAGAATATGTAGAGCAAGAATTACTTCCTGAAAATATTTATTTGTGGAGAGGTATTTATATCCAAAATATTGAAGTAACCATTCCAAAAGTTTTTAAAAAGAAAGGATGTGTTGCTGACAGTGGTGGGCAACAGCAACAACAGCAAAGCCCAGGAGGTGGAACTCCCGGTGGTAGTGGAAGTATTGATTTACCCAAACAAGATGATTCCAGATGGGCATGGAATGATGAAACAAATGGAGTAGGGCACGGTCCTTCAGCACCAATTGTTGTTCCTAAATTCGTTAATGAAAATGAGACAATCTCCGCTGTCAATCCATCATGCCGTATTAGTTTCGGAGCGGAGCACTTACTAATCGATTCAAAAGGAGTTAGTGGAAAATTTTATGCAACACCTGTTCTTGATATCAATGAAGGAGCAATGGATAAATGGAGTTTCTCTATCGACACCATCCAGATTGATGTTGTGATTAATGAAATAACAGGTTTTGGATTTAGTGGTGAAATTGGCATTCCAATTTCCAAAAAAACTCAAAATTTCACCTACGGTGCTTTTATTGATGATTCCGATAATTATTCCTTCTCTTTAGGAATCGCAGATGCAATGGATTTTCCATTATGGAAGGCCGGAGAAGTGGTCATAGAAGGTGGATCTAAAATCATTGTTGATGTTGTTAATAATAAATTCTATCCAAGCGCAATATTAACTGGGTCGCTATCAATTGGTATAAAGCATAGTGAAGATGAAAACAATACGAATGCAAAAAAATTGGTGGAAGCTCCTGCTATAGAATTCAAAAAACTTTTACTGAAGACCACTGGACCCTATATCGGAATCCTAGAAGAAGGTTATTTTAGATTAAATCAAGATATCGGATTTGCAGGTTTTCCAGTATCAATCAATGATATCGCGCTCGTCAATCTTCCTGGCAATCAAGCTGGTCTCAATTTCGAGATCAACATTCACATGATGAATGCGCAAGATCATGGTTTCTCTGCTTCTGGTGAATTTACGGTTATAGGAAAACTTTCGACTGAAGACGGAGTTCAAAGTTGGAAGTATGATAAATTCCAATTTGAAGGTGCTGAATTATTCATTATTCTTCCTACTGTAAAAGGTTATGGTTTTATCAAACTTTTCAGAGGAGACGAAGAATTTGGTAATGGTTTTCAAGCAGGTATTATGTTAGAAATCATGGATGGGAAGTTTGGAGTTGAATCCAATGCAATTTTTGGAAAGACACTAACTGGCGGAGACGATGGAAATGGATATCGATATTGGTATGTCGACGGGATGGTTACTTTTTCTCCAGGAATCGCTGTCGTTGGTCCTTTAGCCATTAATGGTTTTGGTGGTGGATTATATCACCATATGAAAATGACAGCTTACGATCCTTATGCAACAGGTCCCGGTGTGACTACTTCCGGAATGGTTTACAAACCTAATGAAGGAACTAATTTTGGTCTAAAGGCTTCGGTCAGTTTTATAACAATCAATCCAGCACAAGCTGCTTCCGCAAAAGAAAGTGGCACCTTAAAAGGAATGGCTACTTTACAATTAGAATTCGGTGGAGGTGGTTTACAAAATATAAGTTTATTGGCCACTGCTCAATTTCTCCAGGGTGGAGATGGTGGAGGAGACTCTGGGTCTGCTATCACAGCAAAGCTAAATGAACGGAAACAAAAATTATCACAAACTAAAGAGGAAACAAAAACCTCAGATAAAAATGACATGAAAGGTCCAACTATGGATATCAGAGCTTCTGTGCACATTGTGTTGGATTTTGAAAATGATTTTGAATTAAATGGTATGTTAGCCGTCTATGCCAAACTAGCACAAGGAAAAGTTTATGGAGTTGGAAGCCACAACTTAGTTGGTGCCGCTCACTTTTTAGTCAAGAGTGGTGATTGGCATATTTACATTGGTGGCTATATGGATAATAGTCTCACAGTAGAAGGCTTTAATGGAGAACCCTTTACTATTTCTCCTGTAGGTATAATGTTTAAAGATGGACCATTACATGCATCAGTAAGAGCATACTTCATGGTTGGAAATGATATACCTGGCCCTGGAAATGTGCCGAATGATGTGCTTAACCGATTTAATGTCAACCCAAGTGATCTTTATGACAACTCAGGTACCGCTGGAAGGCTTGCCAGAGGATCTGGATTTGCTTTCGGAGCCGCTTTTGATTTCGGATATAATTATGATAATAATAAAAGTGGATGTTGTTGTAAACGAGCTTATGCAAACATTAATGGAGGGATTGGATTCAATATCGCATTGTTAAAATATAGAGCGGGAGCATATTGTTCTCAAAATGGTCAATCACCAGTAGGAATGAAAGGATGGCGAGCCTCCGGAAATGTTTGGGGTGATATACACGCAAAAGGAAAAAAATGGTGTATTGGATTCAACAGAGGTATTGGAATTTTATTGGTTGGAGATGTACCAAATCCAGCTCGATTCTTTTGTAAGATTAATATCTTAGGATTTAAACCTAGTTTCAATATCGGTCAGGCTTGTACAGTACTAGCAGGAGATGGAGATTTCTAACATTACATTTTGGAAAGTGAACAGAAATATGACAATTAGTTATAAACAAATATCAATTTTAGTTTTCTTATTAGGCATACTGGTAAGTAATTTTGCTTTTGGCCAAAGTATTAATAAAGTTCCATTTAAGTTGCGTCACAAAATCGAAGACAATAAGATTTTGCTTAGAGTTTGCCCCGTTAATGGACAAATATGGGAATTAGGAAATGCGTACGGTTATACGATTGAAAAATCTATAATCAATAATGATGGTACCTCAAAACTTTTGAACACTTTTGAAATAAAGCCAGAAGAACATGACAAGTGGAATCCGCATATAGATTCTAGTGGATACTTTATGGGTGCTAGAAAACTAATTTACTATGATAGAGTTGACTTTGCAGAAAGGGAAGCGGATCTACCATCTTCTGAATATACGGAAAGTGAAAAAAATGAAATTCGTTTTAACTTTGCAACCATCGCCATCAACTCCAATTTTATGGTAGCTAAATTAGCAGGGTTAGGATTTGAAGAACCATATACAAACGCAGAAGATAATTTTCGATATCAAGTCACGTTAAATGCTCAAGGTAAAAGCTATATTCAAACAATAGAAATACAACCAAGTCAATTTACCCCACCAATTCCTCCAACAATTTCAGCCAAAGGAGAAAATAAAAAAGTTTATATCGATTGGTCAACCGTTGATGCAAAATGGGATTTTCATAGTTACCGATTTCAACTATCAGATGATAGTCTAAATTTTTATAACAAGTTTGAATACCCATATCAAGATCATGCTGATACCATAAGTCATATTGATGAAAAAAATATTATCACTTTAGAAGATACACTTTCTATGAATTACCAGCCTCGTTGGTATAGAATAAAAGGGGTTGATTATTTTGGAGATGAAAGTATAGCTTCTCCTGTAGTTCGAGGTCAAGGAATTGATGTGATTCAAATTTCTCCTTACTTTACAGATGGAATCCAAACGGATAGTAATTACGCTGTTTTAAAATGGGAAGTACAACCTGAAGATGCTCATCTTATCGATTATTTTATATTGAGCCATGGTGATAGTATCAAAGCAGAATTTAAAAATATCACCAACCTGCCAGCTGATGCTAGGACCTATACCAGTAAAATGGAATTCGCCAATAATTTTTTCATATTGACAACAATACCGAAAGATGGGATCGCAATTCACTCTTACCCAATTAGTGTAATGGCATATGATGCAACGCCGCCACATAAACCAGTCGGACTTGAAGGAGTAGTTGATACCAATGGAATAGTCAAGTTAATTTGGAATAACAATACGGATCAAGACCTAAAAGGATATGAAGTTTTTAAAAGAGATTTTGATTCCTCTGAGTTTTATCAATTGTCAACGCATCCAGTTTTAGATACGCTTTTTGCAGATACTTTGTCGTTGAAATTAGCTATTGAAGATGTACAATATGCAATCGCTGCAATCGATAGAAGACATAACCAATCTATCTTTTCTGATACCCTAAAACTTAAAAGACCAGATATAAATCCTCCTGTCGAACCTCATATCTTCAAACTTGATAACCGAAAAGATTCGATCGTTTTACAATGGTTCAATAGTTCAAGCGAAGATGCTGTATTGCATCAACTATTTAGAAAAGCGATTCCATCAGAGAAAGAGTGGACGTTGTTAGCTAGTTACCCAATAGAGGATTCGACAACAGTATATATAGACATTGATGTAAAACCAAAAGTCAAATACGCGTACATATTGACCGCAACCGATGATGATGGATTGACCTCTCCACCTTCCGAACCTGTCGTCACCAAATCTGTTAGTTATGGGAACCGTCCTGAAATTCTCAACTTTATTGGAAATCAAGAAGGCACCGAAAATAAAGTCAACATCTCCTGGGAGTATGATCACCCAGAAGTTTTTTCTTATTGGTTATACAAAAAGAAAGAAGGTGGAAGATTAAGTCTTTACAAAAAACTTGGAACAGAGACAAATACATTTACAGACCAAAAAGTATCGAATAAAAATCGATATGAATATTATCTCAAAGCATATTTTAGAGATGGTACAAATTCTCCTTTTTCTGAAAAACTGATTATTGAATTGAAGAGCGAGTAATTTTTATCGACATCCGTTTTAAAAACCTAAACACAAAATTATGTTCTTTCAAAAACATATTAAATCCATTATCTGCACAATTTTGCTATTTGGCAGCATTGGTTTTTTTACCAATTCATTGAAAGCACAAACGCCTGGATGCCATCCAGATTATGATGCTTTGATGGCATTTTATAATAGTACTGGCGGACCTGGGTGGACAGATAATACAGGGTGGGGGACTGATTGTGTTCCGTGTAATTGGTATGGGATTACTTGCGATCTAAATGATAGAGTTGTCTGCATTGATATGGACGGAAATCACAATTGTGGTACTAACTCTTCAGGAGGTGGAAATAATTTGATTGGATCGATTCCTCCAGAAATTGGAGATCTTTCAAGTTTAACTCAATTGTCGGTAACGAGCAATCAATTATCTGGGAGTATACCTAGTGAAATTGGCAACCTTGCTATTTTAGAACAATTATATCTAGACTCAAATGATTTAACAGGAACGATTCCTACAGAAATAGGTGGTCTCAGCAGCCTAATATCATTACATTTATCTAACAATGAACTCTCAGGTTCTATTCCAGCCGAAATTGGTAATCTTACCAATCTAACAGCAATCTATATAACCAGCAATCAACTTAGCGGAACAATTCCTTCTGAGATAGGAAACTTGTCTTTATTGCAGGTATTAAGTTTGTCAACTAATCAACTTATTGGACCAATTCCTCCTGAAATTGGGAATCTTTCAAGTTTAGCATACTTAAATTTACATAGGAATTTAATTAATGGAAGTATTCCTCCAGAAATAGGGAATCTTGCTGCTTTAAAACAATTATCTCTTTACAATAATTTGTTAACGGGAAGCATTCCTCCGGAAATAGGGAACCTGACCAACATGAATTATTTGTATCTATATAACAATCAATTAACAGGATCGATTCCACCTGAGATTGGAACGCTTTCTAGTCTAAATCGATTTTATGCATATAACAATCAATTGACTGGCTCAATTCCGCCTGAAATCGGAAACCTTACAAGCCTACAAAATATACGGTTAGAAAATAATCAATTGAGTGGTAGCATACCTCCAGAAATAGGAAACCTTAATAACCTTAAACAATTATACTTACATAACAATCAATTGAGTGGTACTATTCCACCTGACATTGGAAACCTTTCTAGTTTAGAACTTCTATATCTAAGTAATAATCAACTGACAGGCCCAATTCCGCCTGACATTGGGAATCTCACCAACTTACAAAGACTATACCTACAAGATAATCAGCTAAATGGAACTTTACCACCTGAGATTGGAAACATGCCCAACCTTGAAAGGCTACTCTTATCTAACAATGAATTAACAGGTTGTTTCCCAGCTACTTATTCTAATCTATGTACGCAACTTATTAGCAACTCATTTAGCGGAAACATATGTTTGTGGGAAGGTGGAAATTTTACTGGTTTCTGTGCAGGAGAACCATGCATTTTTGCTTGTGATGATGGAAACCCACAAACAACTGATACTTACGACCCATTGACTTGCCAATGCACCTACACCCCATGTACAGGACCTGAATATGAAGCGCTGATGGCATTGTATAATAGTACCGACGGAACCAACTGGACAAATAACACCGGATGGGGAACTGATTGTGATCCATGTGGTTGGCATGGTGTAAGTTGTAATGGTAATGGAGAAGTTACAAGTCTAGTGTTATCTAGTAATAATCTTATAGGAACCATTCCTCCTGAAATAGGAGACCTCGTGAATATTACTTATTTGAATTTGGAAGGGAATCAATTATCAGGTCCAATCCCTACAGAAATTGGCAATCTTATTAATTTAAGAGATTTACGACTTAGTTTCAATATGCTAACAGGAAGTATTCCGATCGAGATTGGCAACTTAGTGGATTTGCGGATTCTATACCTTAACAACAATATGTTATCAGGGAGCATTCCTTCTGAAATAGGGAACCTCGTAAACGTTACTAGCTTCTATGCAGATAACAATATGCTATCAGGTCCAATCCCTCCTGAAATAGGGAATATGTTAAGCTTGGTTAGATTGTATCTTGATAACAACCAGTTGTCAGGACCAATTCCAATAGAATTTGGCAACCTACCTGCTTTAAGAGACTTATACCTACACAACAATCAACTAACAGGAAGCATTCCGACAGAATTAGGAAATATTCTAACATTAGAATACTTGTTACTTTACAACAATATGCTAACAGGTCCAATTCCAACTGAATTAGGAAATCTTACCAACTTGATACAAATTTATCTTGCTAACAATCAATTAACAGGAACGATTCCTTCAGGAATAGGAAATCTTCCAAACCTAACGAGATTAATTTTATCTGGTAATCAATTAGCTGGATGTTTCCCTTCTACGTTTACAAATTTATGCTCACAGCTGACAAGCAGTGGTTTTAATAATAATGCCTGTTTGTGGGAAGATGGAAATTTTGCAGGTTTTTGTGCAGGTGAACCTTGTGATTTTGGATGTGATGATGGAAACCCAGGGACGACGGATGCCTTTGATGTTACAACTTGTCTTTGTACTAACACACCATGTCATCCTGACTACGAAGCATTGATGGCGCTCTATAATAGTACCAATGGTCCGGGCTGGGATATTAATACTGGATGGGGGACAGATTGTGATGTTTGTACTTGGTATGGAGTTAATTGTGGTGCAACAGGAAGAGTGGAAATTATAAGTCTTTCTGATAATGGCCTTATTGGATCTATTCCGCCAGAAATTGGAGATCTAACTAACCTGACACATCTGTTCTTAGAGCTCAATCAATTGTCGGGAGCTATCCCTCCTGAAATTGGCAACCTTTCTAATTTATCCTATTTATTTCTGATTAGTAACCAACTATCAGGGACGTTGCCAACTGAGATAGGAAACCTTAGCAACTTGGAATTACTTTTTCTAGATGACAACCAATTGTCAGGTTGTTTTCCAGCTTCGTATTCAAGTCTGTGCACACAACTCATGGCGAGCGCATTCAACAACAATGCTTGCTTATGGGAAGATGGAAATTTCAGTGGTTTCTGTGCTGGAGAACCTTGTACATTTGATTGTGATGATGGCGATTGTGCAACAATAGATACTTATGATGAGGTAGCTTGCGAATGTATCTTTACACCAAGTCCACCAATTTGTGATGACGGAAATTGTGGTACGGATGATACTTACGATCCTGCAACATGTAACTGTATATTTACGCCAAATCCACCTTTATGCGATGATGGAAATTGTGCAACGATAGATAGTTACGATCCGATAACTTGCGATTGTATATATTTTGAAGGATGTGAAGAAAATGCTACCCCTACAGGATTAACAGGTAACATGCCGCTATTAATTGAAAAAGTTAGTGCAACTAATGTAAATATTCATTATCCAAATCAAGCTGACTTAATCAACTTCTTTAGTAGTTGCCTGGGTACTGATGGAGCACTTCGGGCTAATGGTTTATTCATTGATTTTTCACATGTTTTTTATGGCGTTAATCAACCTGATTGGGTTATAAACTTCTACAGAATAGATCAATCCAATACAAGCTCATGTGGAAATATAATTGATGATCTCAATCAACCATTTATCAACTTTGCTAACAACTTAGCAATAGGAGCGTTCGCACAATATGAATTAGACTTGACCACATTAGCGTGCGTGTCTTATGAACCAGTTGAACCATGTAATGATGGTGATTGTACAACGACAGATTCCTACGATCCTGCAACTTGTGAATGTGTGTTTACACCAAGTCCACCAGTTTGTGATGACAATGATTGTACAACCGATGATTCCTATGATCCACTTTCTTGCACATGTATATTTACACCAAACGCGCTAGATTGTGATGATGGTGATTGTGGTACTAATGATGGCTTTGATCCATTGACCTGTGAATGTGTGCACATACCGATTCATATATTTACTTGTCCAGAACCAGTATGTATCTCACCAATAGTAATTCTTGATGGACCTTACAATGGTTCGGTAATGGAAAATGGCTTATCAACTGCTGGACTCATTCCAAATTTTGAACCATACACTGGATTAGGATATGTTCATGGTTACGGAGGTGGAGGAGAAGTCGCCAGTGATGTTACTTTGGCAAACCCAAATATTCCTGTTATTGACTGGGTATTTGTAGAGTTAAGAACTTCACCAACTGAAGTAGTTGCAACTCGTTCTGCTTTATTGTTAGAAAATGGTGCAGTAGTTGATGCTTCGGATTTAAGTCCATTGTATTTTGATGTACCTGCTGATGATTATTATGTTTCTATTCTGCACAGAAATCATCTAGGTGTTACCACAAGTAATCCGGTTACACTTTCTTCTACAACTTGTGAAACAGTTGATTTTACTTCATCAGCTCTTGATGTTTATAACAATGCAAATTACGATGGTGCTGAACGTAAAAATGTAAACGGTACAATGACACTATGGGCAGGAGATGCAAATGGTGATGGTATCGTAAATTATGAAAACCCAGCAAATCCACTTGCTTCAGATGTTTCGGCAATTCAAAATGCTGTGCTCAACGATCCTAACAATGTAAATAATTTAAATAATTTTGTATCTACTGGATATAGCCTCACTGATGTTAATCTAGATGGTCAAACAATTTACCAAGGACCAGGAAATGATCCAATTTCTATTTTGTTCTACACTGTTCTTACACATCCAGTAAATACTTCGAATAGTAGTTCATTCGCTGCAGAAATGCAGTATCAAATTCCAAGTTCAGTAAACAATAATCCATTATGTGATAATCCAATTTGCGACGATGGAGATTGTGGAACGGATGATAGTTATGATGCATCAATATGTGAGTGTTTGAATACTCCAATCGAGCCACCAGCCTGCGATGACAATGATTGTAACACAACAGATACATATGACGCAACGATATGTGCATGTGTGTATACGCCAATCGAGCCACCAGTTTGCGATGACAATGATTGTGCGACAGCTGATTCATATAATTCTACAACTTGTGAATGTGTCTTTACTCCAAACCCACCAGTTTGTAATGACAATGATTGTGCAACGGACGATTCTTATGATCCTTCAACTTGCGAATGTATTTTCACACCGAATCCACCAGTTTGCGATGACAATGATTGTGCAACTGATGATTCATATAATCCAACAACTTGTGAATGTGTCTTTACTCCAAACCCACCAGTTTGTGATGACAATGATTGTGGTACTGATGATTCATATGATGCTGCAACTTGCGAATGTATTTTTACATCAAACCCACCATTATGCGATGATGGAGATTGTGGAACAGATGACACTTATGATTTAGTAACTTGTGAATGTATCTTTACAACAATTCCTCCACCAGATTGTGATGATTCAATTTGCTTTACAATTGATACTTATGATCCCGAAACTTGTAGTTGTGTGTACACGTACTACCCTGAACCTATCTGTCAATCAGGATTACAATTTATAGACGGTTGCGGTGTTGAAGATGTACCTCCGGCATTTACAACTGGAGCAGAAATATTTGATGTTTTCCCTCCCGGCTGTAACGAAATAGTAGAGTTGTATGAAACCGTTTCAGGAGATCAATGTCTTGGCGATTCCCCACCTTTACAAGTATATAGATATTACACGGTTACTATCGATCTTGGAGATGGAGGAATTACAAATTTATTTTGTGAGCAAACGTTTCAGATAGAAGATACATCCGGCCCACAGTTTATTGATCCTCCAACAGATACCACAATATCATGCGGAGCAGATCTCCCTGAAGTTGAAATATTAACAGTTCATTGTAATCCAGATCATACCGTTGTTTATTCAGAAATTGTAAACAGTCCTGATTGTTTGGAATCTTATACTGTAGAAAGATCATGGACTGCACAATCCAATTGTGGAGCAATAACAATACATACACAAATTGTAACTGTTGAAGCTTGTCCACCACCAGTCTGCGATGATGGTGATTGTGCAACAGACGATTCATTCGATGTAATTTCTTGCGAGTGTGTCTTCACACCAAACCCACCTGTTTGCGATGACAACGATTGTGCAACCGATGATGCTTACAATCCAGCAACTTGTGAATGTGTCTTCACGCCAAACCCACCTGTTTGCGATGACAACGATTGTGCAACCGACGATTCCTACAATCCTGCAACTTGTGAATGTGTCTTCACGCCAAACCCACCAGTTTGCGATGACAACGATTGTGCAACCGAGGATGCTTACAATCCAACAACTTGTGAATGTGTCTTCACGCCAAACCCTCCAGTTTGCGATGACAACGATTGTGCAACCGACGATTCCTACAATCCTGCAACTTGTGAATGTGTCTTCACGCCAAACCCACCAGTTTGCGATGATGGAGATTGTGGAACAATAGACTCTTATGACTTAAATACTTGCGAATGTGTTAACACGCTAATTCCGCCACCAAATTGTGATGACAATAATTGCAATACAGCGGATAGCTACGATGCAACTATTTGTGAATGTATTAACACACCAATCTCGCCACCTGATTGTGATGATAATGATTGCAC
>CALDGQ010000081.1 GCA_937941765.1 uncultured Saprospiraceae bacterium | reverse complement strand
ATCATCAATCAATGTAACAGTCAAGTCTTGAACATTACCACAGAATCCTGCAACAGTTCCTCCATTAGCAAGGAAGACATCTATGTTTTGAAAACCGACAGCATCTGGCGAACCTTCTGTAAAATCAAGTAGTATATCGGTGCAATCAAATACACTACCTGCTACGGGGCAGTTTGTTATAACGATTGGACTACCAGTAACAGTAATCGTTTGTGTACATGGTGTTGAGTTTCCGCATCCATCTATTGCAGTATAAGTGATTATTTGACTTCCACCACAGTCATCACCATTGTAATCTCCAAAGTCAACATCGATGTCAAAAAAACAATTATCATCTGCTATATCTGCAGGAACGGCAATTCCACCTGGAAGATCCGATTCACACGCTACATCATAGGAGTCAGGACAAGTTATCGTTGGAGGAGTCGTATCATCAATTACATAAGTTTCTTGACAAGTGGCAGTTGGTTCTCCACCATCCGTTTCACCATTTCCATTGAGATCATCAGTAAGCGTATATATTCTCGTTACTTGAAGTGGGACTACATCATCACAAAGTGTTCCCGTACTAAAGTCTTCAGATGAAAAGAGTGGAGTAGTACACACAAGAGCAGCATTTCCTGCACCATCTTCGAATACATCATCAACATTTGTAATCACAGCAGGTAATACAGATGCATCACATCCTTCCAAAAATTGAGTGTCTGTAATTAAGTTACAAATTGCATCGAATTCACAGCAGCTTTCGGCAGTTACTATTACATCGGTAGTTACCATACATCCTTCTGCGTCATCTATGTCAATTGTATAGGTGCCAGGTCCGAGATTAGTAAAGCTGACTGGTTCAATGGTTGTAATAGTCATCGGTGCTCCGAGTGAACCACCTGAAATAGTAACTGTATAATCAGGTGTACCACTTTGAATCAAGAAATCAATTGCACCTGTATCAGCATCATCACAAGATGGGGTTACTGTAATTGGAAATGGTGCCACTAAAGGAGGTCTAATTACAAATTCACCAACCACTGCTGAACATTTTGAAGTTGGGCAAGCCAGCGGACAACTTTCACTTGGAGTTCCCCAAGAAATAAGAATATCACTTAATGTAATCACAGACCCGCAAGTATATTCTATCGTTCCGAAACCGATGTCTTGCATATCATCTATTTCATCTCCGTTTCTTATGATGGGGCCATCACAACGAACAAAGTCGCAAGTCGATCCTGATCCATCATCTAAATCCGCAGAGATAGTTAGGGCAGGTCTATTACTGTTGGTTCCATGATTGACGGTAACAATCAAATCCAAAGTGATAATTTCACCAGGAACACAAGTTAGGCAGGGATCACCTGCTGAAAGGCTTAAACCTAGTAGTTCAACATCATTCGCTGTACATCCCGCACCACAATCTCTATGGTCGATTTGTCCAGCAGGCAATGGACTGCCAGGACAAAATTGAGCAGTTGCATTGAACGAGAATGCAATGCAGAATATAAGAATTGGAATAAATAGGTGTGTAAATCGATTTTGAGCAATTGTCGTTCTAAGACAATTAAATGGGGAGTTTAATGAATTCATAATGAGGTTTTGTATTGTTTTCAAATGTATTGTTTTTTGGAATTAGTAAAAATATTGTATTGCTAGCTTGTGACTAATCTATTGCAACTAATGCCTAAATATGCTGAGAACATATTGTTTTTTTTTGGGGTTAATAAATAAAAAAACCAATAAAAAAAGCCGTTCAAAAGTAAAAACTTAAGAATATTGATTTTTGGAAAAGAATGTTTAATCTATTCAAAAAAAGTGTGGGACGACTGAATAAATTAATATTTCTAGATAGAAATTCAAAAAGGTGTGTATTGTGATTAAATATAGCAATTAACTAATAAATACAATAAAGGTTATCCTGTTAATCTCGTTTTTTGCTGTAATTATTTTTGAGAATTGCTTTACTCAAAATCTAAAGCAACAGCGGTTGAGTTGTTAAATTTTATAAAATCAATTGATGGCTGCTTATATGTTAAGTATTGAGTTATGTAATTAATTCATTGTGAAATCATTATTTGATTTATTGTTTTTTTGAATAGAAACAAAAAAGGTGTAGCAATTTTCATCGCTACACCTTGTTGTAAATTTAACAGTAAATATTAGTTGAGAATCTTAACAAATTTCCGAGAATATAATCGCTTATCCGCTTCAACAGTAATAACATATGTTGATGCACTCAAGTGATTTAAATTCAGGAAAATTCTATTTTGACCTTCTGTAACTTCGTGTATTATGTTGTAAACTTCTCTACCAAGCAAATCGTAAACTTTGACTTTTGAGTTGCCATCAATAGCAGCTTCAAAAATTACTTTTAAGTCACCATCTGTAATAGGATTTGGAGAAATTAACAAGCAATCATCATTTGCATTTTGTTCAACATGAACTTCCGTAGACATTTCAGAACGGTTGCCACAATGATCAGAAGCAAACCAAGTATACGTGTATTTGATTTCACGACATCCGGTTTCGATTTCCTCAGCAGGACCTGAAATTGTAACGGCACTACAGTTGTCAATAACGGTTACTTCTGGTAATCTCCAGTTGCTAAATTCTTGTTCTGTCAAGAAAATTTCACTGACATTTTCAAAGACTGGTGCTTCTGTATCTTCAACGTAAATGAATTGTTCTTTCGTTGACTGATTGCCACATTCATCTGTTGCCATCCAAGTTCTCTTAAAGGATAATCCACTTGTGCAGTTGTCGTCTTCTTCGATTGTTTCATCTAAATACTGAATCACTACATCACTACAATCATCCAATACTTGTGGGATTTGTAAGTCAGCAGTTTCACTACAACTTAAATATTTATCATCAAGTGTAGATATAAATTCAGGCGCTTTGTCATCTTCGATAGTAATTGATTGCAACACAGCATTTACATTTCCACATCCATCAGAAACCGTCCAGGTTCTAGTGATTTTATTCAGCCCAGAACAGAGGTCGCTAGATTCGTTGAAGTCAACATAAGTAATGGTGATATCTCCACAATCATCAATTGCTTCGATTTCGTCAAAGATTACATTTTCATTACAGCTAATCACTTTGTTCTGAGGAGTAGTTGTGAAATATGGAATGGTGTTGTCTTCAACTGTGATTGTTTGTGAAGCCGAAGTCGCATTTCCACAGGCATCTGTAGCCGTCCAAGTACGTATTTGAACAAAAGCATTTGCACAGTTTGGATCCGCAATTATTTCATCTGTGAATTCGACTCCAATATTTCCACAATCATCAAAAGCTTCCAATTCATCAAATGCCAATTGATCTAGACAATTCAACACTTTGTTTTCAGGTGTTGAAGTAAAGACTGGAGCAGTTTCATCTTCTACAAAAATAGTCTGAGAAACGATCGCTACATTTTCACAATCATCAGATGCCGTCCACGTACGGGTTACTGCGTACGAGCTAGCACAAGTTCCTTCAACCATATTGTCTTCGAAAGTTATCGTTGCTTCACCACAAGTTGGGTCGGTAACTGCAAGCGGTGTTTCGAAATTCAATTCACTACCACAGGTTACGGTCAGGTCTGATGGATTGTTGTCGAATACTAAACTAGTAGCAGAATTGGCCATCACGGTAATTCTTTGTTGAGTTGTGATTTCGTTTCCACAAGCATCAACGATTGTCCAAGTTCTAGTAATGTCATATCCAACTGTACAATCACCAACTGAGTAATTGTCATCAAAAGTCATTTCAACAGTTCCACAATTGTCCTCATAAGTTGGCGTTCCAAATACAGGTTCTTCATTACAAGCAATTGAATAATCTGCTGGCGTATCAAGTAAAGTTGGTGCACTATTGTCACTTACTTCAATTTGTTGAACCGTAGATGTTGTGTTGCCACACTCATCTGTAGCTGTCCATGTACGAGTAATGTTGTAATTTTCTGCACACAGTCCATTTGTAATTTGATCAGTGTGTTCTACTGTTACATTTCCGCAATTATCAAATGCAGCTGGAGTTTCCAATGGAATTTCCGCATCGCAAGTGATAGATGTTGTAGCAGTAAAAGGAGCTAATGTTGGCGCTTCTTCATCCACAACAAAAATTGTTTGAGAGGTTGTCAATTCATTTTCACAGCCATCTTCTATTGTCCATGTACGTGTCATGCTGTAATTGCTTCCACAAGAACCTGCTAACATTGCATCTTCAAAAGTGATTGCCAATTCACCGCAGGTACTTGTTGCGGATGGTGTGTCAAATTCAAGATCGACACCACATTGGATAGTTTGGTCCATCGGCACTGAAACAAATGAAAGAATTGCTTCTTCGTCCGCTACGATCGTAATGGTTTGTGAAGTGGTAACTGTATTTCCACAACCATCAGCTATCAACCAAGTACGTGTTATTTCATAACCTGTGGTACAATCACCAATTGAGTTTTGGTCATCAAAAGTCAATGAAAGTTCACCGCAATTGTCATCAAATGTTGGCGTTCCAAAATTAGGATTTTCATAACAAGTAATCGTGTAATCTTCAGGTGTTGAAAGTAATACAGGTGCTTCATTGTCACTTACTTCAATTTCTTGAATTGTAGAGGACATATTTCCACAACCATCTGTTGCTGTCCATGTACGGAAAATTTTGTAACTACCTGCACAAACCTCATCCGTGATTTCATCAGAGAAATTCATAGAAACGTTGCTGCAATTATCAAGTGCAGTTGGTGTATCTATTGTTATTTCAGCATCACAATTGAAAGAGGCTGTTGTCGTAAATGGAGTGATTATTGGTGCAACGTCATCCATTGTTGTAATGGTTTGAGAAGTAGTTGCCACATTTCCACAAGCATCTGCAATTGTCCATGTTCTAGTTGTATTGACTTCACAATTTGTGTTAGCAGTTGCATCTGTATGACTCAATTCCACATCAGAACAATTGTCAGAGAAAGTAGGTGTATCAAATTGCAATGCATCTCCACAAGTAATTGTCTTGTTTTCTGGAATCACATCAAAAGTAGGGATTTGATCATCTTCAACGGTAATTGTTGAAGAAGCTGTAATTTCGACACCACAAGCATTCGCTGTCCAAGTACGAATCATGGTATAAGCTGTCGCACAAGTTCCTTCAATCATCTCATCTACAAATGCTAGTTCAATCGTCTCAGAACAATTCGAAGTAATTTCTGGAGTTCCAAAATTTAATTCCTCATTACATGAAATTGTTTGATCAGAAGGGATGTTGTTGAATGCTGCAGTAATAGTCGTAGTTTCAGCACTGATGGTAATAATCTGTGTTGTATTTACTTCATTTCCACAAGCATCGATTGCAGTCCAAGTACGTGTTACTGTGTAACCTGTAGTACAATCTCCAACTGAAGTATCATCGGTGAACGTTAATTCAACTGATCCGCAATTGTCTTCAATAACAGGTGTTCCAAATGTAGGAGTGGTGTTACAATCTATCGTGAAGTTTGCTGGAGTTGAAACGAAAACAGGTGCTTCACTATCTATTGAAGTGATGGTTTGGGAAGTCGAAGCAACATTTCCGCAAGCATCTGCAATCATCCAAGTTCTAGTGGTATTGACTTCACAATTTTGAGTAGCTGTTGCATCTGTGAAGCTCATTTCTACTTCTGAACAATTGTCAGAGAATGTCGGTGCATCAAATAGGAGTGCATCTCCACAAGCAATTGTTTTGTTATTTGGAATTGCATCAAAGGTTGGAATTTGGTCGTCAACAACTGTAATGGTTGAAGCCGCCGTAACTTCTACACCACATGCAATAGCAGTCCAAGTACGGACAACACTATAAGAAGTCGCACAAGTTCCATCCACAAATTCTTCAACGAAATCCAGCTCAACAGATTCATTACAATTCGAAGTAACTTCAGGAGTTCCAAAAGTTAATTCATCATTACAAGAAATAGTTTGATTTGCAGGAATGTTGTTAAATGCAACCGTCGTTTCTTGACTTACGGTAATCATCTGTGAAGTAGTCACTTCATTTCCACAAGCGTCTCTAGCAGTCCAAGTACGTGTAATTGTATATCCTGAAGCACAATCTCCTAGCGATGTTTCATCATTATATGTTAATTCAACTTGTCCGCAATTGTCTTCTACTATTGGTGTCCCAAATGTAGGTGTAGTGTTGCAATCAATCACAGTTCCTGCAGGCGTTGAAACAAAAGTAGGTGCTGTATTGTCAGAAAATTGGATGGAGCGAGTTGCGGATGTTGTGTTTCCACAATTATCAGTTGCTGTCCAAGTTCTTTCCAAAGTATAAGTACCTTCGCAATTTCCAGGAATCGTTGTGTCTTCATAAGTTACTGCAGCATTTGAACAGTTGTCTGATGCATTCACCATGTTGAAGGAAGCATTTGCACTGCAAGCAACTTCCATGTTGTCAGGTAAGTTATTGAAAATTGGCGCTTCCAAATCAGCAGGACGCGTTATCGTTTGCGAAGTGTTAGAAATATTTCCACATTCGTCAATAGCTGTCCAGGTACGTGTAACTGAATAATTTACTGCACAATCATTATTGGATACTTCATCTTCAAAAGTAAGTTCGAAATTTCCGCCACAAGATTCTGTAGCAGTAGGTGTATCAAATTCAAAAGTATCTTCACAACCTACTGTTTTATCTTGCAAAGTGTTTGCAAAAACTGGCGCATCTGTATCATTAACATCTAATCTTTGTGAAGTAGAATTGATATTTCCGCAAGCATCTGAAATTGTCCAAGTACGCGTAATAGAGTAGGAGCTACCACAAGTTTGAACGATTTCATCTTCCCAAGTTACGTTGGAAATATGGCTACATTCATCTTCGCAAGTAGGGGTTCCAAAAGTTACTTCTTGGTTGCAATTGATTTCCATATCGTCAGGTACGTAAGTAAAATATGGAGGTACATTGTCAACTACATTGATGGTTTGTTCACAAGTTGCTTCCCCTTCACAATCATTGATAGCCGTCCATTTTCTAGTGATGGAATAGTTTCCACAGTCACCTTCAGTGGTTACGTCAACAAACGAAAGGTCGAAGTCTTCACAGGAAGAAGTTCCGATTGGTGTACCGAAATTCATCTCTTCATTACAACTGATTGTTTGATCTGGTGGAATGTAAGAGAAAGCCATTGTATTGTTAGAACCTGTAGGGTAAATCCAAACGGTTTGCGTAATGGTTGCTGAATTACCACATTCATCAGTTGCGGTCCAAGTACGAGTGATATCATATCCACTTTCACAATTTCCGCCATTATTTGAATCAGAGAATGTCAGTGAAACAAATCCACAATCATCAAAAGTTTCAGGTGTATCCCATGCTGGTTCTTGATTACATTCTCCAACAAAATCAGAGGCAAGTTCTCCGAAAGTAGGTGCTTGATTGTCATTGGTGGTTGTGATAGACTGTGAAGCAGTTGCTACATTTCCGCAATTATCAGTTGCCGTCCATGTTCTAGTGGTAGTTGTTGAACAACTAGAAGTGCTGGTAGCATCTTCAAAAGTTAAAACAGTTTCTGCACAGTCATCTGTTACTGTTGGATTACTGAATTGAGCAGTTTCTCCGCAATCTAGGTCCATATTGCCTCCGACATTCGAAATGATTGGCATAGCACCATCATTGTTTGAGGTAATCGTTTGAGAAGCGGTCGCAGAATTTCCACAATCATCCGTAACCGTCCAAGTACGTGTACGAGTTGTCGAGCAACCAGAAGTTGTTTCTGTATCTTCTTGTGTAAGCGTTAAATCAGCATCACAATCATCTGTTGCAATTGCAACGCCAAAGTCTACATTTTCACATCCAGCATTGATGTCTTCTGGAATATAGGTGAAATATGGATCTTGATTATCAACAAAGTGTGCAGTTTGTGAAGTTGTTGCAGAATTTCCACATGCATCCGTAGCAGTCCAGGTTCTTTGAATTGCAAATCCTGTAGCACATCCTTCGAATAATGTTTCATCTGCAGAAGTCACGGTCACCGCATCATCGCAATTATCAGAAGCAGTTGGCATATCAAAAACAGTACCTTCACCACATTGAATCTCAATATCACTTGAAATAGTACTAAATGTTGGTGCCGTGTTATCAGTGAATGTAATCGTTTGAGAAGCGGTGCTAGCATTTCCACAAGCATCTGTAGCAGTCCAAGTTCTTACAGCACTGCCAGCGCATCCATTATCATTAGTTGTATCATTAAAAGTTAATGAAACCACTTCGCTGCATTCGTCTGTTGCGGTTGCTTGTGTGAAATTTGGAGCTGTTACGCATTCAGTAGTTATATTGTTAGGTAGATCAGCTATTATTGGTCCTTCATGATCTGTAATTAAAATGGATTGATCTTGAGCATAAGCGTTTCCGCATTCATCTTCTATTGTCCAAGTTCTAGTTGTAAGGATGCCACCATTTGCCATACAATCTGTGCTCACCACTTGGTCTGAGTAAGTAATTAGAACGTATTCATCACAATCATCTTCTCCAGTAGGTGTTCCTGTATCCGTATCGGAACCACAAGCTCTAGTTGCATCTGCAGGGAATGAGGTGAATGTTGGTGCAGTTGTATCAACATAATCCAAGTATAATTCAAATTCAGTTGTATTGCCACAAGCATCTTTGCCGATCCAGATACAGTACATTCTCATTCTTACACCTTCATCAGTGCAGCCTTCATCAATTAGCACATCGTCCATCATCATGATAGATGCGTTAGGATCGCAACAATCGCCAATAAAGAAATCTTGTGGTGAAAATACTTCTGTATTGGAACAATCTAACACTAAAGTGTCGCCACTATCGAGTCCGATTAAAAGTGGATGATTGGCTTCGATTACAGGAGGCGTATTGTCCTCAACATAAACCGTTTGAGAAACTGGTATAGAAGGGTTTCCGCAATCATCATAAGCGACCCAAGTTCTAGTAATTGAATATTCATTTGGACAATCCCCGTCCATATTTGTTTCATCGGAAGAAGTTAGGACGACCCCATTGCAGATATCTTCGGCTACTGGTGTGCCAAAGTTTGGTTGGTCACAACAATCAATAGTTGTATCATCAGGAACGTATGACCAGTAAGGACTTGTTGTGTCTTCTACAGTGAAAGAACCGACTGTTGGAGTTGAGTTTCCACATTCATCAACCAACTCGAATTGAATAATGTAGTATCCGGCGATGCCGCAAACTTCAGAGAAATTTGGACTTGCATCGTATACTAACTCAGGTGTTCCACAATTGTCAGTTCCTGAAATGTTGGCTACATTTAGAGCCAACCATTGGTCAAATTGAGCTTGATTATCTGGACCACATTCTACTGTAATTGAAATTGCGCCAACGGTTACAACAGGTCGAGTATCATCATATACCTCTATCGTTTGAGAAACTTCAGAAGCATTTCCACAATCATCAGTGAATGTCCAAGTTCTGATCATTGTAAATCTATTGGTACAAGTTTCATTTGAAATTTCTGCTGTTGGAAGCACTGTTATGTCGCCATCACAATTATCGGATGCTGTGAGTGCAACAGGTGCAGGAATGTCTGCAGCACACTGCACATTCACATCTTCAGGAGCATCTGGAGTAACGGGCGGGGTGTTATCATTTACGTTAACAGTTTGTGAGATTGCGGAAGTATTTCCACAATTATCTGTGAATGTCCAAGTTCTAACTTCTGTAAAACTATTAGGGCAGTCGCCAGGAGTTACATCAATTGTTGGGCTTACTGTTATGTCATCATCGCAATTATCTGTTGCTGTTAAGTCTATTGGTGCGATTACATCAGCAGCGCATTGTAAGTTTACATCAGCTGGAGCGGAAGGAGCAACAGGTGCAGTATCATCATTTACGTTAATAGTTTGTGAAACGGAAGAAGAATTTCCACAATCATCTGTGAAAGTCCAAGTTCTAACCATAATAAAACTATTTGGGCAATCTCCATCTGTTATTTCAGCGGTAGGGCTTACAGTAATTTCACCATCACAATTATCAATTGCGGTCAAATCCATAGGAAGAGTTAGTTCAGCTTCACATTGCAGATTCAGATCTGCTGGTGGAGTAGGAGCAACAGGAGTGGTATCATCATTTACCGTTATGGTTTGGACTAATACTTCTTCAACGCAATCATTTATAAACAACCATGACCTAGTTTCAACAAATGAATTGGGGCAATCACCAGGTGTAATTTCAATGTTGGGTGAAACTGTAACATCGCCAATGCAATTGAATGTACCAGTTAGATCCACAGGAGGAGGCACATCGGCAGCACATTGTAATGTTAAATCCGCTGGGGGAGTTGGGATAACTTCATCAACGGGTACAACGATGTAGGTAAATACGCAGCTAGCTGTTCTACCGCATTCATCTTCTACAGAATGCGTATAATTGATTTCTCCACCTGTACAAAATATCGCTGCATCTACGACCGGTGTTGTTACGGATAATATAACATCATAATCACAAGAGACCGCGTAGGTTGGTGTGATTCCAACTACTTCCGCTGGGCAAGAAATGGTCTGATCTGCAGGACAAGTAATGGTTGGTGCATCATTTTGGATGGTAATCGTTTGGACACAAGAGGCAGAACGTTGACAGGCATCTGTAACTCCAAAAGTATATTCATAAGTAGTTCCATCGCAGCCAGGAATTCCAGTAACATTGTCATCTACTACGATAATGGGATTCTCGAAACAAGCCAACACTGCAGTTGGCGTGCCAGGAATTACGTCATCAGCGCATTCAACAGTTAGGTCAGCAGGACAAGTAATAACTGGTGCATCATTTTCAATTGTGCAAGTGAAAGAACAGGAAGCGGTTCTCCCACATTCATCTTCTACGGTATATGGGTAAGTAATGCTATATCCTGGACAATTTAATTCACCGGTAGTGATTACATCTCCAGGGGTTAATGTAGCATCATAATCACAGAAGGTTTCGTAAGTTGGAAGAATGTTCTCATTATCAAAGAATATGCACTCGACGGTCATGTCTGCAGGACAAGTAATCGTTGGTCCGTTATTTTGCAATGTAAATCTTTGATTGCAAGTAGCGGTTCTACCACAATCATCAGTTGCTGTATATCGAATATAATAAATATCACCACTACATTGTGAGTCGGAATAAATATCATCTGCAACAATACCAGAAGCTGTAAAAGTGGTGTTACCACAATTGCTATTTGTTGTGGGAGTTCCTGGTTCAATATCTGAGTAACATTCAACAGTTGCATCTGGAGGGCAAGTGATTGTTGGACCACTATCTAAAACTTGGAAACTTTGAGTGCATGAAGCTGTTCTTCCGCAATCGTCAGTTACGGTATAAGTGATGAAAAAGTTAGAACTAAAACATGGGTCACCACCAGTTCCAGTTGATTGAACGTCAGAAATTTGAAGGTCGTAATTAATATCACATGGAACATTAATTGTAGGGATGCCTGGTTCGATATCTCCATAACATGCAACAGTTGTATCTCCTGGGCAAGTAATGGAAGGTCCTTGGTTCGCAATTGAAATTTGTTGTGTACATGATGCTGTTCTATTGCACTCATCTGTAATCTCAAATATTCTATCATAAAGCGCACCATCACATCCTGCTGTACCCTGTGTCAATATTAAATCGGAAACTTCCAAAGTAGGTGTGTCTCCACAAGCACCTGCTACGATTGGAATTCCTGGGACTACATCAGATAGACATTCGATACCTAATTGATCAGCAGGGCATGTAATACTTGGACCATTATTGGAAATAGTCCAGGTCTGAGTGCACGATACTTGGCGATCACATTCATCTATAACCGTGTAAGTGATTGTAAATATGTCTCCAGATGCAAAACCACAATTAGAATTACTTGGTCCAGGTGTAATTGGTCCAGGTGTAACGGTTGTTGTGGAAGGGCATGTAGTTGTAACTGTTGTTCCATTTACATCTGCCATTACTAGGGAAGGACACTCCACAGTCATGTCAACAGGACATACAATTTCAGGAGTTGAAGTATCCTGAATGACAAACTGATGTACACATTCAATAAAAGGATCGGAAGCACTTGGCCCATCACCATCTATATCATCCATTAATGTGTACACTCTGTTAATACCTAAGGGGTTAGCGGGATCACAAGGAATTCCTTGTACAATAAAATCTTCAAAGGTAAATAATGTGGTTCCACAAATAGTGACATTATCATAAATAACATTAAAATCAGTGGAAGCAGGAGGCACTACACTAGCATCACATCCTTCAACAAAAGTAGTAGAAACAGGAATACAAGTTGCATCAAAATCACAAGGTTGGTCTGCACAAAGTCCGCACATAGAAACTTGTCCACTAGAATTATCGCAGATGAATACTGAAATCTCATTATTCATACCAAAAGGAATTGCAATCTCGTTTTGAGATCCTGTTGAGGGAATTTGTGAGCAAACCCCATCTATTTCGGTATAAAAATAATCTACTTCCCCATTGCAGCCATTTCCTTTTCCGATTCTGGTTAGAATATTTGTAACGCTCATCATGTCATTGATGATGATGAATTCGAAGCAATTTTGGCTACCATCATCACAATCGGAACCATTATCTACATCTCCGCTTGCGTCAATGGTAGTTGCTCCACCACATATAGGTAAAGCACTTGTCAGATAAGTGGTTTGATGGTCTGTACAAGGCATTGGGCATTGTGCAAAACTTAATTGCACACAAAGTATAAGTATTGTAATGGCAAAAAGTTTTAAAACAAGGAGTTGATTTTTTTTCAAATAAAATTGTTTCATAATTTGGTTTTGTTTTTTAAGAATTGATTTTGTTATCCAGAATTGCAGTAGGTTCTAATAAATGAATAATATCATTAATAATCGTTGCTGTCTAGTAATTTTGGGGCGATCCTAAGTTATTACGAACAGTAAGTAGTGTAACAATGTGCTTGTTTTAGAAGCTATTTAATTAGCAACAAAAAAAAGTAGTTGTTATCATCACTAAGGTGTGAATATTAAAAACGAGTTATCAAATTGAGGAATCAATTCAACATAGTTTGAAGGACTATTAAAATTAGTTAGACGACTAGCTTGTGGGACGAAGTCACAAGGTCATATGTAAAATAATAATAATAATTTAAGATTTGAAAAATATCTAATATTTACGGTTAAAATAACAATTGAACTACTTTAATAAATAGATAAGTGTTATTTAATTAATCAAGCATAATACGAAACTATACTAAGGTGTGAATTACAAATATAGCAAATTAAAACTTTTTGAATATATTTTAATGAAAAATAGCTCAAATCCTATTCCAGTAGTACCAATAAAAAGTCCCTTTCTTACATCAAAGAAAGGGACCCGTCCCAAAAACCGATTTATTAAAGCATTCTTAAACCGGTGTTAGAAACAAATTCTTTATGAACACAGTTATTGTTTACTAACTAAGCATTTTGTAGTAGTATACACCCGAATATATTCAAGCTATGTAGGTTATTAAATTAATGTATGAAAAGGGAATCAGTAAGTAATTAATATCGTGGGACGAAAAGATTTTGGTGGTTACCGTTTCCGATTGAAAGCGTATTTTAAATCATATGGAATGTAGATATTTACGGGGTTAATTAAATACAATTCTTGATTATATCAAATATATCATATTAGGTTTGTGAAATTGTACCCTATATATGGTAATTAATGCATGTAAATTATCAATCATAAGTATTAGTATAAATCAAATTATTTTTTAGCAAGTTCATCATTATAGAGTTGTATTTTGAGGTAACATCCTGTCTTTTTGATTAGATTTGTTTCAACTAATCAATGCTCATACTATGCCTGAATTTTGCCACCTACATTGCCATACCCAGTACTCATTATTAGACGGTGCTTCCAAAATCGAAACGATGATGGACAAAGCTGTAAAAGATGGTCAAAAAGGAGTCGCCTTGACCGATCATGGAAATATGTTTGGTGCTTTCAAATTTGTAAGTGAAGCCAATAAAAGAGATATCAAACCGATTGTAGGTTGTGAATTTTATCTAGTTGAAGATCGACACATCCGTGCATTTAGTAAATCAAAAGGAGAAAAAGATCGGAGATTTCACCAATTACTTTTAGCAAAAAATGTTACTGGATATCAAAACTTAACCAAGTTGTGTTCACTTGGATTCATTGAAGGATTGTATGGGAAATTTCCACGTATCGACAAAGAATTGTTAGAAAAGTATCATGAGGGGTTAATTGCTACGAGTTGTTGCATCGGGGCAGAAATTCCTCAAGCAATTCTAAGAGGTGATTTGGGGAAGGCAGAAGAACTTGTCAAATGGTGGAAGGATTTATTCGGAGAAGATTTTTATATCGAATTGCAACGACATCGAGGACTTGATAATATTGATGGATTAGGTGTCAGTCAAGAAGATGTCAATCAACAACTCTTAGTTTTTGCAAAAAAATATGATATCAAAGTTATTGCAACAAACGATAGCCATTATGTAGAAGAGGAAGATAATCAGCCACATGATATTTTACTTTGTGTAAATACCGGAAGTAAAGTAGAAGACACCAATCGATTTAAATTTCCAAGTACAGATTTCTATTTCAAATCTCAAGAAGAGATGAGCGTGTTATTTAAAGATCGTCCAGATGCGATCGATAACACAATGGAGATTTATAGTAAAATAGAGAAACTAGAATTAAAGCGAGATGTTTTATTACCTAATTTTCCACTACCTAAAGGATTTAAAAAACAACATGATTACTTGACACACTTGGTCATGGAAGGTGCCAAGGTAAAATACGGTGTGATTAGTGAAGTGCTAAGAGAGCGGTTGCAGTTTGAGTTAGGGATTATTGGTAGTATGAATTTTGATGGTTACTTTTTGATTGTACAAGATTTTATCAATGCAGCAAAAGAAATGTCCGTTGCAGTAGGACCGGGTCGTGGATCAGCGGCAGGTTCTGCGGTTGCATATTGTTTAGGTATTACCAATATTGATCCAATTAAGTACAATTTACTATTTGAAAGATTCTTGAATCCGGAACGTATATCAATGCCCGATATTGATATTGATTTTGATGATGATGGTCGACAACGAGTAATTGACTATGTAATCGATAAGTATGGACAAAACCAAGTTGCACAGATTGTTACATTCGGTACGATGGCTGCCAAATCTTCCATCCGTGATGTAGCTAGAGTAACTGATTTGCCATTGAATGATGCCGATTATATTGCAAAATTAGTTCCGACTATACCAGGTTTTAAATTCCCTCAAATTTTCGGAAAACCACCTAATGAAGCATTAAAAGGATTTCAAGGAAATGATCCAGAACAGATAAAAAAGTTGTGGGAAATTAATGCAGGAAAAGATGATAAAGCAGCAGTTTTGCAACTGGCACAAAGACTTGAAGGAAGTGTTAGAAATACCGGAATTCATGCAGCAGGAGTAATCATAGCTCCGGGTGATATCACTAACTATGTACCAGTTTGTACGACCAAAGATTCACCGCTTTGGATTACCCAATTTGACGGTAGTGTTGTGGAAGATGCGGGAATGTTGAAGATGGATTTTTTGGGTTTGAAAACCTTATCCATTATCAAAGATTGTATTGAAAATATTGTCGTTCGTCACGGAGAAGATAAGCGGATTGATCCAGATGAAATTCCATTGGATGATGAAGAAACTTACAAGTTATTTCAACGTGGTGACATGATAGGAATCTTTCAGTTTGAGTCCGATGGGATGAGAAAACACATGAAGGATTTAAAGCCAACAGATATAGAGGATTTGATCGCGATGAACGCATTGTATCGTCCTGGTCCGATGCAGTATATTCCGTTGTTTATCAACAGAAAGCATGGTCGTGAAAAAGTAACTTATCCGCATGAATGGTTGGAAGATATTTTGAAACCAACCAATGGGATTATGGTCTATCAAGAGCAGATTATGCAAGCTGCTCAGATTATGGCCGACTACACTTTGGGGCAAGCGGATATGTTGAGACGAGCGATGGGGAAGAAGAAAGTGAAAGAGATGATTAAACATCGTAAAACTTTCGGAGAAGGAGCTGGGAAAAAAGGCGTATCTAAAGAAAATGCAGATAAGATATTTGATGACATGGAAAAATTTGCTTCCTATGGATTCAATAGATCGCATGCTGCCGCGTACTCTGTGTTAGCATTTCAAACGGCATATTTAAAAACCCATTATCCAGCGGAGTTTATGGCTTCCGTTTTGACACATAATAAGTCGGATATTGGGAAGCTGAATTTCTTTTTAAGAGAGTCAAAACGAATGGGCATTCAAGTATTGGGACCAGATGTGAATGAGAGTATGCTCAATTTTACGGTGACGGAAAATGGTACGATTCGTTTTGGGATGTCTGCTTTGAAAGGAGTAGGGGAAGGTCCTGTTTCTGCCATGATTGAGTCTCGTAAAAAAGATGGACCATTCAAAAGTGTCTTTGATATGATGCGAAGATTGAGTCTGCGAAATGTCAACAAAAAAGTAATGGAAAGTTTGGCTTACGGTGGTGGTCTTGATTGCTTTACGGATATTCAACGACATCAATATTTTGTTCCTTCTGGAAAATTTGAATCCTTTATTGGTCATTTATTGAAATATGGAAATGCATATCAATCACAGTTAGATTCATCCGAAAACTCATTGTTTGGAGCGGTAGAAGAAGTGATGGTTCCAGAGCCTGAAGTACCGATTGGGAGAGAATGGCCGTTGATTGAGAAACTAAATCGAGAAAAATTAATAACAGGAATTTATATCAGTGGACATCCATTGGATGATTATAAAGTGGAGGTGGACAGTTACACCGACACCTCTTTATCGGACATTGAAAGAACAAAAGATCGCAATGTCAAGATTGCAGGAATTGTCACGATGGCGGATCACCGAGTTAGTAAAAAAGGAACCAAGTATGGAAATTTTGCGCTACAAGATTTTTCCGATTCGTTAGAATTTTCGTTATTCCGTGAAGATTATCAAAAGTATAAACACTTATTAGAATTAAATGAAGTGTTGTACATGGAGGGTTCTTATACTCAAAAATGGCAAGGAGCGGATTATCAATTCCAACCCAGCAAAGTGATGATCTTGGCAAGTGTAAGTTCTAAAATGACCAACTCCGTCACTTTAAGAATTGAAGCACAACATCTAACAAAAGAAATGCTGAATTCGATAGAAGAAATTTTGGATAAAAATAAAGGAGAGCAGAAACTAAAAGTGCAATTATTAGATCGTCAAAGTCGGATTCACATGCCGTTCGTTTCCAAAAATAAAAAGGTAGCTGCTACTAGTGACTTATTCGATGACTTAGAAAAAATGGGTATTTCCTTCAAGATTAATTAACTTGGCTATATGAAACCGAGTCACCTTATCATTGTAGTCCTCTCGTTATTCACTTTATGCGCTTGCAATATGAATGCAACGAAAAGTGATAGTGAACCCAAACCAATTGAACCTATTCCTTTCAAAACCGTTTCAATGGAAGATATTCCAGTGTACAATTTTGATCAATTGGAACCGTTATTAAATCAGAAAAATGATACAACTTATATCGTCAATTTTTGGGCAACTTGGTGCAAACCTTGTGTTGAAGAATTGCCTTTCTTTGAAGAGTTAAATCAGTATGCGCTTGACAAAAAAATGAAAGTAATATTGGTGAGTTTGGATTTTAAGAAACAATTCGAAACCAAATTAATTCCTTTCATGAATGAAAATGAAATAAGATCTGATGTTGTCGTATTGAGCGATCCTGATTCAAATAGATGGATTGGAAAAATTGATGAAAATTGGTCAGGTGCAATTCCTGTTACTATTCTGCACAATGCAAAAAGTAAATTATTCCTTGAAATGGCATTTGAAGATTTTACACAAATAAAAAATATTGTTGAAAAATTTGATAGAGAGACTAGTGAAATGTAAATCGAGCCGAAGGTTCTAACTCTCGGCGGTAATAAAAAAATAAAATTTAAAAAATAAAAATGAAAAAAGTTATCTTACAATCCAGTGTCGCGTGTTTATTGTTGGTTTTTATGCTAGCATGCGCTCCGACACAAGAGTCTAACCAAGAAATTGCAAAAGGTACAATGGCTCAAACGGCTACTAAATCACCGACTGCCTTATCAACTAAAACAGTTCACGAAGGACTACAAGTTGGAGATATCGCACCAGATTTTAAACTAAAAAATGTGGATGAACGTTATGTTTCGCTTGGTAGTTTTAAAGATGTAAAAGGCTACATTATTGTATTTACATGCAATCATTGTCCTTATGCAGTTATGTATGAAGATCGATTAATTGAGTTGCACAATACATTCGCTTCTAAAGGATATCCAGTGGTGGCTGTCAATCCGAATGATCCAGAAGTTGTTCCTGCAGATAGTTTTAAAGAGATGCAAGTTCGAGCAGCAGAAAAAAAATTCCCTTTTGTCTATTTATTGGATGAGGGACAAAAAGTATATCCGCAATATGGAGCGAAAAAGACGCCACATGTTTTCTTGTTGAATAAAGAAAAGGAAGTGAACTATATCGGTGCTATTGATGACAATCATGAGGAAGCATCTGCAGTTCAAGAAAAATATTTAGAGAACGCAATTTTAGCAATGGAAAAAGGCGAGACAGCTGATCCAAGTGTTACGAAGGCGATTGGTTGTTCTATTAAGACGGTTAAAAATCCTCCGAAGAAAAAGCATTAAATAAAAGTATTTCCTTAAATATAAAAACCACCAATACAGATTTTGTGTTGGTGGTTTTGTTTTTGCTCGGTTACAATTTCATGCATCTCCAAGTCCCAACAGGAGGATATAACAGCAGAGAATGGTGCAACCGTTCGACCAGCGATGGCAGAGATCAAACGAACAAATCAACAACCCGCCTAACATTATCCTCACTAGTCTCCCAATACCTCCCAGATTCTTCAAAACCACCCTTCAAAAAGACATTTTCATTTTCAACAATTTCCTTCCCAGAAAAATGAACAGCAGTAGCACCCGTCTTTTCCACAATTTCCACAACGTTTTCCACATTCACCCCACTTCCTGGCATGATTTCTAAATTCCCATCTGCTTTCTGAACTAATTTTTCCAACAAAGTAATTCCATCGATTGCTTTTGGTGTTTGGCCAGAAGTCAACAAAATATCACAACCGGTTCTTATAATTGTATCCAATGCGGACATTGGTTCTTTAGCTCGATCAAATGCGCGGTGGAAAGCAACTTTCATAGGACGAGCTAAAGCAATCAATTCATTCATAATTACTTCATCGACCTGTCCTTCATTATCTAAAACCCCAATTACAACACCAGCTATACCTGCTCGTCTACAAAAGATGATGTCAATTTTCATGATATCAATTTCAGCTTGCGTATAAACAAAATTGCCACCACGTGGACGGATCAAAACATGAATGGGGATGTTAACATGTACTTTAGCTTCGGAGATCAAACCATAAGAGGGAGTTACACCACCGATTTCTAACCCAGAACAAAGTTCGATACGATGAGCGCCACCTTTTTCGGCATTAATGGCGGATTGAATTGAATTAGCACAAACTTCAAAAATCATATTGTTATTGTATTAGACAATAAAACTATTACTTTTGTTGCTAATAAATAAAAACAATATTTGAATGAGAAACGCTATTATACTTTCAGCTACTATTACCTTTCTTTTTGTTGCTTGCAAAAGTGACCCTGCTTCCAATCTAAAACCGTTGGATTTAATGAAATATGGAATTCCATTAACAGTTTTGGCACCTGATAGTGCGAAAGTTGAAACAATGGATTTGATCGTTCAAAATGATGTAACAATCAAGAAAGGGGATGACTATTTTATCCAACTATATGCATCAGATGCAAGTACGACTGACCTTAAAAAGATTAGATCAGATCAAATGGAAGAAGTAAAAGCGAATCCCTATTTTGCTGAAATCGTCTCTGAGGATGAGAATGGTTTTATTTATAAAAAACAAATCGATTCCACTAACGTGAATTATGGGTTCAAATACGTCAAATTGCAAGGAGACAAAGAATATATCTTTCAGACAGGTTTAATTGGTAAATTTTCAAAAGAATCTGTGATGGCAATGTATGATGCGGTGAAGTGATGATTCCCTTATCAATTGAAACTTCTAAATCGAACCGCAGAATATCGAACTGCAGAATATTGAATTTCGAAGGTGTGCACGCGAAAAACCACACCATTATTTTACAACTAAGTCCCATCGGGACGATATAATCTATTAAAGAATGGTGATAACCGTTCGACCCCATTGTTCGGCTCCACCCAATAAAAAATGGGTTTTCCCACGTCGTGGAAAAACCCATTTGATCAATCGGATAATGGCTGTTTAGGCCTTGTTTAATTGTTCGTACCCGAACAATCCTACGATCAGCAATAAGATGCTAAAAATGACCATGGGAGATAATTTTTGTTAAAAAATATAAATTGTTGACAAAAAGTAAACCTATTGTGTGATATGTTCGGTTTATCTTTTCTATTAAACGCAATACAATCCAACTGATTGCGCTGCATTTACAACTAATTTAGTAACAATCATGTCTTTATAAAAGTCCATTAACATATATTTGTGACAATAAAAAAAGAGGTTTAATTACAAATTAAACCTCTTTTTATGTGTAATATGTCTGCTAAACTACTACTATTTCGTCGCAGCTGTGAATCTCTTCGCTACCTCTTTCCAGTTAATCACTTTAAAGAAATTTGTAACATAATCAGGACGTCTGTTTTGGTACTTCAAATAATAAGCATGTTCCCAAACATCTAATCCTAAAATTGGCGTTCCTTTTTTTCTAACACAATCCATCAAAGGATTGTCTTGATTTGGAGTAGAGCTAACAAACAATTTCCCTTTTTTGTCAACACATAACCATGCCCAGCCAGAACCGAATTGCGTTTTCGCAGCAGTAGTAAATGCCTCTTGAAATTTTTCAAAAGAACCAAAATCCTTATTGATTGCTGCACCTAATTTACTTGTTGCAGTTGGTGCTTTTCCACCTTTAGGAGACATTACTTTCCAAAACAAAGAATGGTTGTAATAACCACCACCATTGTTACGAACGCCAGCGCCAGATTTTCCTGCAACTGCTAAGATTGCTTCAATTTTTTTCTTTTCTAATTTCGTTCCTTTGATTGCTGCATTCAACTTGTTGGTGTATCCATTGTGGTGTTTTCCATGATGAATTTCCATTGTTCTTTTTCCGATAAATTTTTTCAAACCATCAGATGCATATGGAAGCTTGGGAAGTTTAAAAGCCATGTTGTTATTGATTTAGTTTTTATAAAAATATTATTTCAAATTAATACACTATTTCTTTTGTGTATTTAACAAGTGCAAAGATATAAAGTTTCTGATGTTGTTGGTCGTTTTTTCTTTTGGAGTTTATGGATCCTTTGGAAGCATGTTATTTCACAGAGTTTCGTAGAATAACACAACGTAAGAATTTAAATTCTCAAGACAAGAGATCGCTGTGACCCACTGTGATTCTCCTTACAACTCCGTGTAACAACTCCAAAAAAAACTTATCTTCGCACCACAAATTCAACAATAAAATAAATTATGAAATACCGCAAGGAAAAAGATAGCATTGGTTATGTCAACGTACCAGCTGATAAATATTGGGGAGCACAAACTCAACGCTCAAAAGAAAATTTCAAAATTGGTGGAGAAAAAATGCCGATCGAAATTATTCAAGCATATGCAATCTTAAAAAATGCAGCTGCTCAAACCAACGCTACTTTAGGAGCACTTCCGAAAACAAAAGCAAAGTTAATTGAAAGAGTGTGTAAAGAAATTTTGGATGGTAAATTAGATGAACAATTTCCATTAGTTGTTTGGCAAACTGGTTCTGGAACACAAACCAACATGAATGTCAATGAAGTGATTGCTAATAGAGGTCATGTTATCAAAGGTGGAAAATTAACGGATAAGAAAAAGGCACTTCACCCAAATGATGATGTCAACAAATCCCAATCTTCTAACGATACATTTCCGACGGCTATGCACATCGCCGCGTACAAGATGTTAGTAGAAACAACTTTGCCAGGATTGAATGCGTTGAAAAAAACATTAACGGCGAAATCCAAGAAGTACATGAAAGTTGTAAAGATCGGACGTACTCATTTTATGGATGCAACTCCAGTTACGGTTGGTCAAGAATTATCAGGTTATGTTGCACAACTAGATCACGCAATTAAAGCGATCAAAAACACATTACCACATTTAGCAGAATTAGCATTAGGTGGCACCGCAGTTGGAACTGGGTTGAACACACCAAAAGGATATGCACCAAAAGTTGCAAAAGCAATAGCGAAGTTGACCAAGCTTCCTTTCAAAACGGCACCGAATAAATTCGAAGCATTAGCAGCACACGATGCGATTGTGGAATCACATGGCGCACTAAAAACGGCTGCAGTCTCTTTAATGAAAATCGGAAACGACATTAGAATGTTAGCATCAGGACCTCGTACTGGAATTGGTGAATTAATTATTCCTGCAAACGAACCAGGATCTTCCATTATGCCTGGAAAAGTGAATCCAACTCAATCAGAAGCTTTGACAATGGCAATGGCCCAGGTTTGTGGAAATGATGTGGCGATAAACATTGGTGGTATGACTGGCCAATTTGAACTTAACGTTTTTAAGCCGATGATGATTTTCAATTTTCTGAATTCAGCAAGATTGATAGGGGAGGCTTGTATTAGTTTTGATAAAAATTGTGCACAAGGAATTGAGCCGAATAAGAAGCGAATTCAAAATAATTTACAAAATTCATTGATGCTCGTTACTGCTTTGAATACCAAAATAGGCTATGATAAGGCAGCAACCATTGCTAAAAAGGCATATAAAGAAGATAAAACCTTGAAAGAAACGGCCGTAGAATTGGGTTATTTGACAGCAAAAGAATTCGATCAATGGGTAAAGCCAGAGAATATGATTGGTTCGCTTAAATAAATAGCTTGTTTTTGCAGATTTTTAGTGTAAATAGTAGTATTTTTGCACCGCTATTTTAGAAAGTTCTTTAAAATGAAAGAGTTTAATCAATATTCAATTCCTTTAATGGGATTAATTGATGGTGCTCATCAGTTTGAATTCAAAATCGACAAAGATTTTTTCAAGAAGTTTGAAAATCCGATTATCGAGGATGGAACGTTTCAGGTACAAGTAGACGTTGTCAAACAACCCGATGCAATGTTTTTGAGTTTCAATATTACTGGAACGATGAAATCAGATTGTGATCGATGTTTAGCAGAAATTGACTTACCTGTTGAAGGAAAGTATGACTTGATTGCCAAGTATGCAGAAAAATCTTCTGAAACAGATGAAGTCATTTATATCGTTCCAGATCAATCTGAACTTGAATTGAAAAAGCCGATTTACGATTTTATAGGTCTTTCAATTCCACTCGTAAAAACTTACGATTGTGAAAAGGAAGAACCAAGAGTTTGTGATGATGCAATGCTCGATAAAATTGAAGGAACTGAAGAAGCACCACAAGACGAACCAAAGAGCAGTCCAATTTGGGATGCATTAAAAGACTTTGGTAAAAGCTAATTTTGTAAAATAATTTTAGCAATTAGAAAACAGTAAAATAAAAATTTAACATGGCACATCCGAAAAGTAAAATATCTAAGCAACGTAAAAGAAAGAGACGTACGCATAAAAAATTGACGTTACCAACGATTGCTAAGTGCCCTACGACAGGCGAACCACATTTATACCACCGCGCTTATTGGCTAGAAGGTAGCATGTATTACAAGGGTAATATTGTTATTCAAGCTGCTGAAGAGGTAGAATAGTAGTTCTTTCAATTCGACACACACAGTTTTTATATAAGAATAGCTCCCATAGATGTATGCGGGGCTTTTCGTATTTATATTGTTTTGATGTATGATTTTTATGATGTATGATTTATGATATGACCGTTTAGAAGTGAGCACTTGTACACGTATGAGCAAATACTAACGATCATATCATACATCATACATTTTACATCAAAAAATCATACATCATACATCAAAAAATCAAAAAAAATACAAGTGAAAAAAATAATCAACACCAAAAACGCCCCAGCACCAGTCGGACCATACAACCAATGTGTTCAATTCGGTGATACCTTATATGTCTCAGGGCAAATTGCGATTAACCCAGCAACAGGAGAATTGGTAACGGAGAACATCGAAGACGAAACGCATCAAGTCATGTCCAACATCAAAGCGATTCTAACAGAAGCAGGCAGTAACTTTGAAAATGTTTTGAAATGTTCTGTATTCGTTTCTGATATGAAATTGTATGCACGAATCAATGCGGTCTATGCTGAATATTTCGATGAGACAACAGCACCTGCACGTGAATTGGTAGAAGTAGCTAATTTACCGAAGTTTGTGAATATTGAGATATCTACTATTGCAGTGGTGTAAATGTTTTTTAGATATAATGAGGTGCTTTGGCGTCCTGTACAATTTGTCGGGAGCCAAAACCAACTAACTTCTCAGTTATTTAACTCAAAACCCGAATTAGTCTAACATCTAAATACTAGACTCTAAAATATATCAAGAATATGAAAAAAGTACTCTCTTGCGTCCAACCTACAGGCGATCCACATTTAGGAAACTATTTTGGAGCCATCAAAAACTGGGTAGCATTACAAGATAAATATGATTGTAAATACGGTGTTGTGGATTATCATTCCCAAACAATGCCTTATGATCCTATCAAATTGAGGCAACGTACATGGAGTATGGCATTTCAACTCTTAGCGGCTGGAATCAAACCAGAAAATTTATTTATTCAATCCTTGATTCCAGAGCATTCAGAATTGTCGTGGATATTTTCGAATGTTTGTTCTTATGGAGAATTATCTCGTCAAACACAATTCAAAGACAAGACCAAGCAGTTGGAAGAAAAATCTAGTGATGCATTTACATCCGCGGGGTTATTTACATATCCAGTATTACAAGCTGCGGATATATTAATTTATCATGCGGATTATGTACCAATTGGAAAAGACCAAGTGCAGCATTTAGAATTGTCGAGAAATATTGCACAAAGATTCAACAATCAATTTAACAAAGAATACTTTGTTCACCCGGAGCCATTGTTTACCGAATTTCCTAAGATATTGTCATTGGCAAATCCAGAGAAGAAAATGAGTAAGAGTTTAGGAGAAAAACATTATGTCAATTTATTTGGAGACGAAGCTAGAATCAGAAAGCAAGTAAAGTCTGCAGTCACCGATACCGGAGAAACAAAAGCAGGTGAGATGTCACCTGGAGTCGAAAATTTATTTGGACTATTGCGCGCATGTAATAAAATGGAAGCATATGATTCTTTAATGTTAGATTTCAACAACGGTAGTTTGCAATATAGTGGATTGAAAAACGAAGTTGCAGATGCACTAGTTGAATTAACAAAACCATTCAAGTCAAGATTGGATGAATTGTTGGCTGACAAAAAAACGGTAAAAGCAAAAATAAAAGCATCCTCTGCTGAAATCAGAAAGACTGCACAAGAGACTGTCAGAGAAGTGAAAGATCTAGTGGGATTGTTAAATGTAAAATTTTAAAGACAGATGAAGATATTTTGTATTGGTAGAAATTACGTTGACCACGCCAAAGAATTAAATAATCCAATCCCGAAAAAACCGTTGGTTTTCATGAAGCCCATGAGCGCATTATTGATCAATAACAAACCATTGTATTATCCTGGATTCACAAAAGATTTGCAATACGAAGCTGAGATTGTTTTGAAAGTGACAAAGAATGGAAAACATGTGGAGGAAAAATTCGCTCATAAATATTATGATCAAATTGCTTTCGGAATAGATTTCACAGCCAGAGATGTTCAAGCAGAATGTAAGAAAAAAGGACATCCGTGGGAAATTGCAAAAGGATTTGACGGATCTGGTGGACTAAGTGAGTTTATTTCACTTGATCGAGTAGATAGAAATGCCATTAAATTTCAATTGAAAAAGAATGGCGAGGTGGTGCAACAAGGGAACACAAAAGATTTAATTTTTAGTTTTGACTATTTGATTTCATACTTATCCACAATTTTCAAGATTCAAACAGGAGATATTATATATACAGGAACACCTGCGGGAGTTAGACCCGTTCAAATTGGCGACAAACTCGAAGGTTACATAGAAACGAACCTTCCCGAGAAAACTTCCGTAAAAATGATTAAATGTGATATTAAATAAAATCACATTTAATATAGGAACTTGTTGGATTATATCTATAAGTTACCGTAATTTTGTGCAAATATTTGAAATTAGTAAACTCATAAAAAAAATAGCAAACCATGCCATATTTATTTACCTCCGAATCTGTTTCTGAAGGACATCCGGATAAAGTAGCCGATCAAATTTCGGACGCATTAGTTGATCACTTTTTGGCTTTCGACAAAAGTTCAAAGATTGCTTGCGAAACGCTTGTTACAACTGGACAAGTTGTATTAGCAGGTGAAGTAAAAACAAAAACCTATTTAGATGTTCAACAGATTGCGAGAGATGTGATCAACAGAATTGGATATACAAAATCAGAGTACATGTTTGAAGCCAACTCTTGTGGTGTATTTTCTTCTATTCACGAACAGTCTCCTGATATCAACCAAGGTGTTGAAAGAAAGAAAAAAGAAAACCAAGGTGCAGGGGATCAAGGAATGATGTTCGGTTATGCAACCAACGAAACTGGTAACTACATGCCATTGGCATTGGACTTGTCTCACAAGATTTTGGAAGTATTGGCTGATATCAGAAAAGGTGGAAAGCAAATGACTTACTTGAGACCAGATTCTAAATCTCAGGTAACCATCGAATATGCAGACAATGGTAAGCCAATGAGAATTGATTCAATTGTTGTAAGTACACAACATGATGATTTCGCGGCAGATGCTAAGATGTTAGCGAAAATTAAAAAAGATGTAATTAGCATTGTTATACCTCGCGTTAAGAAACAGTGTAAAGCTTCAATCCAAAAATTATTCACCAACAAGATTACCTACCACGTAAATCCAACTGGTAAATTTGTAATCGGTGGACCACACGGTGATACTGGTTTGACTGGAAGAAAAATTATCGTTGATACTTACGGTGGAAAAGGTGCACACGGTGGTGGAGCATTTTCAGGAAAAGATCCTTCGAAGGTGGATAGATCTGCTGCTTATGCAACTAGACACATCGCTAAGAATATGGTTGCTGCCGGTGTTTGTGATGAAATTTTAGTTCAAGTATCTTATGCAATTGGCGTTGCAAAACCAACTAACATTTATGTCAATACTTATGGGACTGCCAAAGTAGATATGAATGATAGTAAGATTGCGGATTTAATTTATAAGATTTTTGATATGCGTCCTTATGCTATCGAAACTAGATTGAAATTAAGAAATCCAATCTATAGTGAAACTGCTGCGTACGGTCACATGGGAAGAACTCCAAAGAAAAAGACAGTGACTTTTGTTGATGGTTCTGGTAAAAAGAAATCTATGAAAGTAGAAACTTTTACTTGGGAAAAATTGGACTACGTAAACGCTGTTAAGAAAGCTTTCAAAATCGGAAAAAACGGTATTGCTAAGAAGAAAAAAACAACAAAAAAGAAGGCTACGTCAAGAAAAAAGAAATAATTTCAATTTAGTTGATGAGCTAATCAATAAGATATGAAGGGAGTAATTTTTAATTTTAAAAATTACTCCCTTTTTTCATTAAAATCACAACACTCCAATCTCCTTTTTGTTAGATGTATATACTCAAAAATGTCTAAGCATCTTTGCGAGCAGACATCAAAAACAACCACAAAAACCGTATTTTAGCACAATCATTTTATCTTTTCAAAAAGCATAAGATGGTTGAAAAGTAATTTCATTAATTTTTTAATAATTGGTTTAAAATGGCCCATTCAAAAGCGTACGACAACTTCCAAAAAAGACATATAGGCATCAACGAAGCTGAGCTAGAATTGATGTTGAAAGCGATCAATGCTAAGTCATTAGATAAGTTGATTGACGAAACGATCCCAGCTACTATTCGATTAAAAAAGAAATTAAATCTTCCAGAAGGTATTTCAGAAAATGAATATTTGAGAGAACTAAAAGATACTGCTTCGCTCAATAAAGTTTTCCGTACCTACATCGGTCAAGGTTATTATGGAACAATTACACCTTCCGTAATTCTTAGAAACATTTTCCAGAATCCAGGTTGGTATACACAGTATACGCCTTATCAAGCTGAGATTGCACAAGGTCGTTTGGAAGCGTTATTGAATTTTCAAACCATGTTGAGTGATTTGACGGGTTTGCCGATTGCCAACGCCTCATTGTTAGATGAAGGAACGGCTGCTGCCGAAGCAATGGCGATGTTTTATAGTATAAAAAATAAACGGAACAAAGATGAAATGCAAAATGAATTCTTTGTTGATGACAATGTGTTTCCGCAAACGTTAGCAGTAATTAAAACAAGAGCAACCCCTTTAGATATTAAAGTAATTGTAGGAGATTGGAAAAATTTCAAACCAAGTGATAAAACATTTGGTGTATTCTTACAATATCCATGTGCGAATGGTGAAGTGGAAGATTATGGAAAATTTGTAAAAAAGTTAGAAGCCAAAAAAATCTACACAACAGTAGCAGCTGATTTATTATCTCTTGCAATTTTGACACCACCGGGAGAGTGGGGTGCTGATGCGGTAGTAGGTAACACCCAAAGATTTGGAGTGCCGATGGGATATGGTGGGCCACATGCTGCTTACTTCACTTGCAAAGAAGCATACAAAAGACAAATTCCGGGTCGTATCATTGGTGTTTCTATTGATGCTAACAATCGTCCTGCATTGAGGATGGCACTACAGACACGTGAGCAACATATACGACGTGAAAAAGCAACTTCCAATATTTGTACGGCACAAGCATTGTTGGCAATCATGGCTGGAATGTATACGGTTTATCATGGTCCGCAAGGCATACAAGAAATTGCTCAAAAAATATATTCAGCAACTAGTTTGTTAGCTGATTCGTTGAATGCATTGGGGTATAAACTGGAAAACAAATATCACTTTGATACACTTTCTGTAACGTTGACCACTGATCAAAAAAAGAAGATCAAAAAATTAGCAACGGCTTCAAAAATAAATTTCTGGTATACTAAAACAGGTGTTCAAATTTCTATTGATGAGACTGTCAATAAAACAGATTTGATGGATATCATTACTGTTTTCGCAACAGCAAAGCGTAAAAAGAAAATCCAACTCAAAAAAGCACCAAGTGGAATTCGATTACCAAAGTCATTGAAAAGAACTTCTCCTTATTTAACGCACGAGATTTTCAACACACATCACACGGAATCCAAAATGATGCGTTATATCAAGCGTTTGGAAAATCGTGATTTGTCATTGACGCATTCTATGATCCCATTAGGTTCTTGTACGATGAAACTTAATGCCGCGACTCAGTTGATACCAGTAAGTTGGAATGAATTTGCAAACATGCACCCATTTGCTCCAAGCAATCAAACCAAAGGATATCAAAAGATTTTTGAGGAATTGGAAATGTATTTGTCAGAGATAACAGGATTTGCAGCGTGTTCTTTGCAACCAAATTCAGGTGCACAAGGAGAATATACTGGTTTGATGACAATACGTGCCTATCATGAAGATCGAGGAGAACACCATAGGAATATCGCATTAATTCCACAATCTGCACACGGAACCAATCCAGCAAGTGCTGTAATGGTCGGTATGAAAGTAGTCGTTGTCAAATGCGATGAAGATGGTAATATCGATGTTGCAGATTTAAAAGCAAAAGCAATAGCGCATAAGAAAAACCTATCTGCTTTGATGGTGACCTATCCATCAACTCATGGTGTATTCGAAGTAAAAATAAAAGAGATCTGCAAAATCATTCATCAAAATGGTGGAATGGTTTATATGGATGGAGCCAATATGAATGCACAAGTAGGTTTGACAAGTCCGGGTAGTATTGATGCCGATGTTTGTCACTTGAATTTGCACAAGACATTCAGTATTCCACATGGTGGTGGTGGTCCAGGAATGGGACCTATCTGTGTCAACAAAAAGTTGGCGCCATATCTACCAGGTCATATTCATCAAAAGAATTCGAAGCAAAATATTTCTGCAGTATCTGCTGCTGCGTATGGAAGCGCAAGTATATTGTTAATTTCATATGCTTATATCAAAATGCTTGGTCAAGAAGGAGTAATGGAGTCAACAAGATATGCCATTTTAAATGCTAATTATATCAAAGCAAGATTGGAGGGTGAATATCCGGTACTCTATAAAGGTGCCAAAGGAAGAGCCGCTCATGAATTGATTATCGATTTACGACCATTCAAAGCGATTGCAAGTGCAGAAGATGTTGCGAAGCGATTGATTGATTATGGTTTTCATGCACCGACTTTATCTTTCCCTGTAGCAGGCACGATTATGATTGAGCCAACAGAAAGTGAAAGTATGGATGAGTTGGATCGTTTCTGTGATGCGATGTTAGAAATTAAAAAAGAAATTGATGAGATTGCGAATGGTGGAGACCCTGAAAATAACTTGTTACATAACGCACCGCACACGTTGGAAGTCATCTCGAATGATGAATGGACGTTGCCATATTCTAGAGAAAAGGCCGCATTCCCATTACCTTATTTGAGACAGGGATATAAATTTTGGCCGCATGTTGGACGTGTTAATAATGCGCATGGAGATCGTACATTGATTTGTACTTGCCCGCCTATGGAGATGTATGAAGAGATGGTGGAGGCGTAGCGCTTGATCTTGTTTCTTAGGATCCCTGTCTCGTCGACAGACAGGCATCCTCTAATTCGCTGAAGCGAATAGGCCCTTCCTTGAAAAGGAAGGGTTGGGCGTGAGCGATGGGAGCTCGCGTCAGACTGTGCGAAAACGAAATTGAACCGCAAAATATCGAACAAGCCTGCCTGACTGCCGTCAAAGCAGACAGGGAACCGCAGAATGTAGAAGTTGAGTACGCGAGTATACACGTATATTAACGAATTTCATGCTTAAT
>CALDGQ010000080.1 GCA_937941765.1 uncultured Saprospiraceae bacterium | reverse complement strand
AACATATAAAATCGGCCTCCCGCAACAAAATCCAAGTATATGTTTGTTTTAACTGAATTTGCAACAATTTGAATACGTTGTTTAATTTTAACGTAATTACCCCGTTTTATTGGGTTTCTACGTAAAATTGATGCATTATTCCTTAAAAAATAGAATCTAACTGCTTGGTTATCAATGTTTTGTCTTACTTCTGAATACCCCTTTATAATAAATTGATAACCAGCCAATTAACTTACTTCTAAATATCCACAAGTAGTTTTAAAAAAAAATAAGTTCAACGAGAGCAACATCGAAATCCAATTTTAAAAATACTCAACATTACAATTACGCCATTCTATTTTATTTTAATTCCCACTTAGATTGCAATTTAATCCAATGCTGAAGGTTCTGAATGGTCTAAATTGGGAATATATTTCATTATCTGTACCGTAGGATTTGTACGCTTTTGTTTTAGTCGAGTTGAGTAAATTATTGCCACTTGCACTTAGTCGAAATTTATTGTTTTTCCCAAGCGATTTCGAAATCTTGAATCCCATATCATGATAAGGCGCAGTATAAACATCAGGATTTAATCCTATTCCAACAATAGCTAGACTTGGTCCTTGTACATTGTAACTTAGATTAACTTCCCATGCTTTATCAATGTTGACATAATTCAAATAAGCATTGAAGATATAAGGTGATTGTCCTTGCATCTGACGAGTTGTACTGATGGTTTCTCCTACTCTACTACTCTTTAATCTCGAATCATATTCACCATTTTCACTTTGATCCATTTCAACACTTGATTTGACAAAAGTAAGATTGGCACCGGTATAAAATGATTTCAAATTTTCAGAAATAAATCCAAGCTGTTTTCTAAATTCAACCTCAATCCCAGCCACTTGTGCATTTCCTATATTTCTTGGTTGCAAATCGTTTGGTGCTGCTGAACTAAAAGCAACTAGCTCAATAGGATTGGTAAAGTCTTTATAAAAACCGCTGACAGAAAACATTTGTCCTCCTTCATAAAATGCTTCCCATCTCACATCATAGTTTTTGATGTTGGTTTGTTGGAGTTCAATATTTCCAATAAAAGTTTGATCAGAAATAGCATCATATATTTGAGCAATGGAAGCTTCTTTAAAGGATGGACGTGCAACTGTTGTTGAAAAAGAAGTCCTTAAATTCATTTTGTCACTTAAACTGTAAACCAAATTCACAGAAGGCAAGATGTCCAGTTGATCGATAATTTTTTCATCGTTATAAATGATAGAACCTGTATTGTTTTGACCAGTATATTGGTGTAAAAATTTTTCTGCTCTAAGTCCTATATTGGCTTTTAAATTTGAAAATAATTCCAAATCAGTCATTACATAGGCACCCAGTGTATTTTGCGTTGCATCATAGGTATTCGCTGGTTCAAAATTTCCAGCTACATAAGTACCAACTTGGGTTTCAGGTGTCCATAGATTTTCAGGAAGCAATAGTTCATTTGGATCGCCAGTAAGTTCTAAATCATTTTGCCCTTTGACGTTTACAAGATAACTTAATATGCCGTAAGCTCTTTGTTTATAAATATTGCTAACACCAAATTTAAGCGCTATTTCTTTATCTGAAACTGTTAGCGTTTTTTTCAAATCTATCTTCCCTGAATAATTTATTTCATCAAGATTTCTCCACAAACGTCTTGGCTGCGCACCTTCTGATGGTTCAAAAGATAACTGGCCATCATCATTGAGTTTGAATGGTGTTACTCGGATATCTTTATCTTCAATCTTGGAAATAGTTGGTGAGAATTTCCAATCCAACTCAAAAGTATTGCTTAATGCATGACTTCCTTTCAGTAAAAAATTTGTTATACTTCTTTCCGTGTACTCTATGTTGTCACTCAATATACTATTAGAAGCTCTGATGTAAGTATCTCTTTCAAATAATCCAGATTTTGATTCACCATTTTGAAGATGCAACGCCATCAAACTAATTTTATGACCTTTATACTTCAAAGCGGTACCAACCATCCCACTTAATAAGGTATTATTGATGCCGATATCTCCTCTGGATGCTCGATCTTGTAACAAGCCCATTTCTCCAGCATCACTCGACTTTATATAATTGTTGAAAACTGCATCTTGAAAGAAAGTAGTGTTATTTCGGTAACCAAGTACGGCATTGTATCCGATCGTTGCCTCCCCTTTTTCAATTTGATTTCCTATTGAAAATCCTACATTTAAATTTGCCAAACTATTGGATCGTTCCGTTGACATATTGTTTTCAAATCTTGAAGTTAGTGTTGTCAAATTAGGATCATGAATTGGACTTGGAAATTGTTGATATTTATTAATGCTTAAATCTCTCAATCCATTATCAAAACCTAAGAAATCTGTATTACTTCTTTCAGCGCTCAAAAAATTATTATTCAAATGCATATTCGGATTATACCCAAGACCAAGAGAGACGGCCATCGTTTTTTCTTCTGGAAAATCTTTGGTTTCAATATTGACAACACCACCTGTAAAATCACCTGAGAGATCAGCTCTTGATGTTTTGGACACTAACAAATTGTCTATGATGTTGGTTGGAAATACATCTATCTGAAGTGAATTTCGATCTGGATCAAGTCCCGGAATTTCCAAACCATTCAAAATCGTTTTTGAGTAGCGATCACCTAGACCACGGATAAACACATATTTACCACCTTCAATGGAAACACCTGTTACTCTTTTGATAGCAGCTCCAGCGTTGCTATCTCCATTTTTTCTAAAGGACTGTGAACTAATTCCGTTCACCAAATTGGTAGATTTTCGCTGCAAAGCCATCACCGCATTTTCTGTATTCCGCAATTGCTTTGCTGAAATAACTACCTCATCTAGTTGTTGTCCCATTTCTTCAATTTCAATATTTAACTCCGTTGTTTCTCCTGCCTTAATTTCAATTCCTTCAATGTTTTTGGTACTATATCCGAGATAACTCACTTGAAAACTATAAGTTCCAGCTCCCAAATCATGAGAAAAGGAGCCATCCAAATCAGTTGTAAAACCACTAGCAGTTCCTGTGATTAATACATTCGCAAAAGGAATCGCTTCTTTGTTGGCAGCATCTGTAAGGATCCCTTTGACAGTACCAGACTGCGCAACTAGAAAAGTACTGATAAACAAAGAACAGAAAGTCAAGAAAAAATTTCTCATATTTGATTTTAATTGAAATGTTAGTTTAAAAAGAATGTCAAATTTTCCAACAATAAGTAGTCAAACTACTCGTTATATTTTTAGAAAACGATTGCACCTTTACTGAAGGAATAAGTCCAAGAAAATACGCTAATATCTGCTCCGATTGTGGAATTACTTACAGATCGATTATCCATTTCCATTTGTGTATCAAATGCTGTATCATTGCCTGAAGGAGACTTATCATGACATAATTCACTGACCGATTTATTGCTGACAAATTCCAATCCTTTGATTTGTAATAATCCTGAAAAATAATTTGTTGAACTTTCATCATCATCAATTTCAAGATCACCTACATCTGAAAAACCAAAAACTTTGCAATCACTTACTACACCCATCGCGGCTTTTCTAAAATCTGCAATTTCAGCATTCATTCCTTTCAAGGTTCCATTTGTAAAAGTAAAACTACCAGTTGCACTTCCTTCTGGTCCATCTATTTCCAATCCGTGATCCGAGTCTTCTCCTGCTATGTAAAGGAAATTATCCATCGTCCCTGCATATCCTTGGTCTACATCAAAAGCATCATCACCTTGGGACCAAACTAATGCATTGGTAACGACTGCTGTTCCTCCAAAAAATTCAATTCCATCATCTAAGTTTGCAACCACTTCGATATTATCAATCATTGTTGCACTTCCAACTCCTCCAAGTGTTAAACCATTAATTTCATTATTTTCACCAATTGAAGCACCACCATGTCGAATTGAAATATAACATAATGAGCCCGAACTATCATTAGGATCGTCACCACCATACAAGCCATAGGTATCATCAGCAGGAATTCCTTCAATTTGAAACTCAGAGACATCTCCTTCAAATGAACCAGGCGCATTTCCTAACACAATCAAGCCGCCCCACAATCCATTCAATCGTTCATCCAGATTGGTTCCTGAAAATTGGCCAACTTCAATATTGTCTTCTGCGGAGGTCATTATGATGGGTGCTTCAGCCGTACCACAAGCATGGATCGCCGCACCTCTTGCTATAATTAAAGCACTCGCCAGGGAGCCAGTACCTTCTGTACCTTTAATAATAGTTCCAGGTTCAATGGTAAGTGTCACGCCACTTGTGACGACTACTTTTCCACTTAACCGATAAATTTTGTCTGAATACCAAGTTTCATCAGCATCAATAAAACCAGATTTGTCAATTATATTATCAACTGAATTATTGTCAATACAATCACAAACACCATTGATTTCTGATATAGAAAATCCTTCAGGACAAAGCAGATCTAAACAAGGATCCTCTTTTCCACAACTAGAAATTAGCAACATTACAGTAATAATTGAACCAAGATAGAAGCATATTCCTTTCATAATTAATTTTAGATTTATCGCTTTAAAATATAATCCAAAAATATGCTTGGTATGTTAACTCATTTTGAACCCAATATTATCTTAATGTTAACTCCTCGGATAATTCAATGTAAATGTTTGGAAAAATAATAGAATGATAGGACATTATACATTTGCATAATTTATATACAAATATAATAGCTGTTTGATTTGATTAAGAGTTGAATATCTTGGTACTATGTTGATTTTAGTAGGTGAAATAATAATATTCAAATTCTCATTTAACAGATATTCATCTAATTAGTTTATCTGCAAAAGAATTAGGATTTTCTACATTAATTTTTCTTGATCTTCATTTTTTCTTGATACCTACATTTTCTAATAATGAAGCTGTTTAATCACCTATTCATTATTTATAAAACTATTCTTCTTCGTTCTTCACACTTGTTATTAAATTCTCTTTTTCAACCACCATAACATCTGTTTCAACTTTCTTTTGTGGAAAAAACTTCCCCAACGACTGCGCCATCCCACGAATCGCAATTTCGCCAGTATAATTTCCAAACAAATTGATATTAGGATATTTATTTTTGAGAAAATAGTTTAATGTAAACCAGTTGTTATATAATTCAGGAGAATACAAAGGAATAGCATTTTCCCACTTAAAAACTTTGTACTCTATCGGTGCTGCTTCCAATCCAAATAATTCATTTAAATCACTACAATGAATATCTTTTATTTCCTCGTCTGTCATTTTACTATATAAAACATCTTCTTCATCCCGCAACATGCAGGTAAGACTGATATGTTCTTCTTCATCCACTACTCTATTTGGAAAAATGCAAGAATTAAAAAGGACGCCTAATGTTGGTAAATCTTCATTTCTGGGAATCAAACAACCGAACCCTTCTTTGAAGGTTTTAAAATCGGATTTTTTAAAAATAAAAGTGGACGTATGTAATGGCAAATATTGGACAGCATTTAAAATATCATGTACTTCTCCAGTGAAAAAATCTTTGGCTACATAAGCAGGAGCTGTTATGATTAAATGGTTGTCGGGCGTATTAAATTGCAATCCATCTGTATTGTACAAAATATTTTCTTTCAAATATTCTGCTAATTTAATCGTCAATTCACCAATCCCATTTTTAAAACTGTGTGTTCCAGATCCGCCTTTTCCAGTACTATCTTCCCGACTGCGTTCTCCTCTACTTCGGATCAATGCCATTGGCAATCGGTTCCCTGAATTCAATACATTGGCTACTTTGGTCATGGCGCCTGGAAAACTTAGCTGACTAATAGATGCTCCATAAATTCCTGCAAAGGCTGGTTCTAACATTTGATTTGCAATGGCATCTCCAAATTGTTTTTTCCCAAATTCTTCTATGGTTTCAAACGTATTATTATGGGCAACAAATAATCCACCAATCAAACTCAATGTTTCTGACATCGATAAAGGATATCTAAAAAGTTCACGATCCCTGACTAAAAATCTACCAGAAGCTTCTTTGTTAGGGGTTATCAATTCCAGGCCTAAATCTTGTGCCATTTGTTCTATCTCTCGATTCCACAAAAAACCGTTGGCAGCTTGTTCAGCGATTCCATTTTTGAGTTGGTGTGATTGTAATAAACCACCTGCCCTATCCGTTTTTTCAATGATCTTAAAAGAGATACCAGCTTTTTTGAAAAAATAACCAGTCATCAATCCAGCGACTCCTGCACCTATTATAATATAAGTTTTATCTTTGTCTGGCGGATTGCCCAAAAAACTGTTTTCGAGTATGCGGTATTTCATAATTCTAGTTTTCCATTCCTATTGAAGGTCGAATATTTAGACGTTTTTATCCAAGTAATGACACAATATCGGCAAAGTAATATACATTGTGTACTAAGTAGATTATCAACAAAAATAAACTTTAATGACACGTTCAAATTATTTTTTTCCAATTATCGCGTTCCTGTTAGTATTTACTGCTTGCAAACAAGATGTTTCTTACGATACAGATAGTCTTGCTTTGGTACCAGAAGATGCATCTATGGTCACTTCTATAGATATACAACAATTAATGGACAAAATGGATTTTGAAGAAGTGAAAAATATGGCTTTTTATCAGGACTTAGTTGAGCAGGTCGGTGATGAAAATCCAGCACTAGCAGCTATACTAAAAGATCCTACAAAGTCAGGTGTGGATTTGACGAAAAATATATACTTCGCTTATGATGTGGAAGGAAAAAATATCAGCAATAGTTTTGGTGGAATGTATTTTGATATTGCAGATGAAAGTGCTTTTCAAGCAATGGTTAGTTCTGCCGGATTAAATAATATCGAAAACAAAGGTGGACATAGTTTGGTTTCAAAAAAAGGAATGGTGGTCTCTTGGAATGGTCAACATGGTATGATCGGTGGAGGCAGTAAAAGAAGTAAAAACGAGGAAAATGTTTCATTACTTTATTCTGGTGAACAAAAATCCATTTCTGGAAATAAAGATTTCAAAAAATCAATGAAAGGAGATCATGATATCACTACTTGGATTAGTAGTAATGGAATTGCTGAAAGTTCAGAAGCAGCATTGGCATTGAGTTTTGCAAAAATAGATCCGGATGCATTAAAAGATAATTTCTTAAACGGGTATGTTGATTTCAATGATGGTGAGATGGTTTCTGAATCTATTTTCAATTTGAATTCAGGATTGACAAAAGATATTGACAAGCTTTTTAAAAACAAAGTAAAGACGAATTTTTCCAAATATATTCCTGCCGAAAATTTAGCATTTGTTATGTCAGCTGCATTGGATATGGCAGGTGTCAATCGAGTATTATCAGATCGACCTAGTAATAAAAATCTGGCGAATTTTGCCATGAAAGAATATGGTTTGACGATTGATGACATCACCAAAGCTTTTGATGGAGACTTGGTTATTGCCGCTTACAACAACGATAATGATGAAAAACAGAAAGGTCTTTTTGCAACACCGATTCGTGATGAATCCGTATTTAATAAGATCATCACACTAGGGGAAGATTATGAAGTTTTGAAAAAGGAAAGCAAAGGAATGTATCAGTTTGATGCACGTGAATTTAAAAATTTCAAGTTCAAAGGAATGGATATGGATATTGATAAATTTGCTTGGCTAATGATTCATGACGATATGCTATTTATTTCTGGTGATAAAGAAATGCTGGATAATGTAAGAGGTGGTTTATTTTCTGGTGTTAAAAAGATCGACAAGGAAATTAACAACAATATAATGGGAAATATATTTTCAGCTTATTTGGATGCAGAAACAGCAAAGCGATATAGCGACAATGTCGATGCTGGTGCTTTGACAGATTTGATTATAAGTGCAGCAAGAAATGATGCAAAATTCAATATGGAATTTGAAGATAAAAGTAAAAATAGTTTGAAGTTGTTAATGGAGATGCTGAATAAGAATTTTTTGAAACAGAAAGGACAGACTCGTTCTAAGAAAGCGATTTAGTAGATAGTAAATAGTATTTAGTAGTTAGATTATCGTTCATACGTGTGCAGGAATTGAGTTCGTAATTATTGAATCACCTGCTCAATTCCTGATTGCAAATAAACGGTCAGTCTAACTACCAACTACTAAAAGCAAAGCGATCTAAATACTAATAAAAATGATAACACTCAATAAAATAAAACCTACTCCACTGGCACCTGAAGCTGTCAAGATTTCGGAGATGTGGGATAAGGAATGTACTTTCAAAAAAGGCAAATACTATTTAATTAAAGCGCCTTCTGGAACTGGTAAAACGACATTGATACACCTATTATATGGTATGCGTACGGACTATCAAGGCAACTTGCTATTTGATGGAACCGATGCCAAGCAATTTGATGTAGATGACTGGTCGGAATTGAGACAAACCAAAGTTTCTATTGTATTTCAAGATTTACGGCTTTTTGGAAAATTGACAGCCAGAGAAAATATCCAATTGAAATGGGATTTGGGTTCTGACATTACTCAAAGCGAAATTGATGAGATGGCCAAAGCCTTAGGAATCGCTGATATCTTGGAAAAGCCGTGCAATATCTTGTCATATGGACAACAACAACGGGTAGCAATTATTCGGGCTTTGTGCCAACCTTTCGATTTCTTATTATTAGATGAGCCATTCAGTCATTTAGATTTGGATAATATTCGGATCGCAACTGAGGTAATTGACCGAATTGTTAAGAAAAATAAAGCTGGATTGATCCTAGTAAGCTTAGGTCAGCCCTTTTATTTTGATTATGATGCGGAAATAGAATTGTAAGCTATTTGGGAACGAAACCGATTTCAAAAAACGTTAGTAATTCACTTCAAATTTTTTGATAATTTCTCGTAGAATAGTATATATTTGCGGTGCTTAACGATAAGCGTAGTGTTTGAAACACAAAATCGCATATATAATCGTCTTGAAGAAGAAGATTAGGTTAAGCAGTTTTAAGCGAAAGTAGCTCAGCTGGTAGAGCACGACCTTGCCAAGGTCGGGGTCGCGGGTTCGAATCCCGTCTTTCGCTCAAGTGGAATATTGGGGGTGCGAATCCCTCCTCTTCCGCAATTAGGGTCAAGGGATCGAATCCCGTCTTCCACCCTAATAAGATTTAAACCTTCAGCAGTGAAGGCTTTGTTTTTTGAGGACTTCAATCGTCCTCCTTTAAAACAGGATGCCCGAGTGGTGGAATTGGTAGACACGCCGGACTTAAACGTTTTATTCTTTCGAGAATAATAAATTGAGTGCTCCCGAAGAAATTCGGGAAGTAGAACTTCTCAAATTCGGGGAAGCCTTACAGATCGTGCTGTTGGTAATCCCGAGCCAAGTTCCAAATTCATTTTTGGAAAAGGTGTAGAGACTTGACGGGAAGTGCCTAAATATTGATTCGTCAATACATGGTAAAGAGAAAGTCCAGACCACAAATGCTCGCTTCCGATAATTATCGGAAGACAGTAGCAGCTAAAGCTGTAGCTGGTAAGAAAATCCTGTGCTCTTCGGAGCGTGCGGGTTCAAGTCCCGCCTCGGGTACAACTTGTTAAGCCTTCCCATTCGGGAAGGCTTTTTTTGTTTATGATTTATTAATTTTATTTTAATCAGATAACGCTAGTGTAATTTTTTTACGGGATTGATTCTTACAAAACCATTAATTTATGCCACGTTTACCGAAATCTAAGAATCAACGATGTTGTTATAACTTTAAACATATCAGAAATGAAAAAAAAGTGGTTTGTAAAAGATAGAATTGATAATCAAACCTTCATCGAGATTTCTAATTCATCAAAATCCATGGCAGAAGCTGCGTCAAAATTGAAATTACATTTTAATTCTTTTAAAAAGCGAGCTTTGGAATTAGGTTGTTATAAACCTAATCAAGCAGGAATCAGTATTCGAAAAAACGTTCCTAAAATTCCAATCGAAGAGATAATAGTGAAAGGAAAATATCCTCATTATCAGTCTTACAAATTAAAACAAAGATTGTTAGGCGAATCCATTAAAATCAACCAATGTGAAAGTTGTGGTGTTAAAAATTGGAATAATAAAAAACTACAAATGGAATTACATCATATAGATGGAGATAGAACTAATCATTTATTAGAAAACCTTTTAATGCTTTGTCCAAATTGTCATAGTCAAACGGATAGTTTTCGAGCAAAGAACAAAGGTAAATGAGCAGTTTCTGCAATTAAATTGTTATTTTTCTTAAAATTTGCTGTATTACACTAAAATTTGAAAAACTTCAAAACCCACTTCTACCAAATAGGAAAAATCTCCTTCCCACTAACCTTAGCAACTGCTTCAGGTACCCTACTCGTTTTCATCGACAGTCTTTTTGCAACTCGGGTTTCTATTGAATCTTATGAAGCCGTTTTTTTGACAGTCCCGATTATGGGCGTTGGTACAGGTATTGGGATTGGGTTGGCAGCAGCTATTGCGGATTTGGTTTCTAAGGAGAAAGAATTGGTGAATATTAAAAGACTGATTTCCGCAAGTTTTTTGTTGTCTTTTATTAGTATGCTTATCTTTCTGTACACTGCGATTTTTGAGATGGATATGATTGAAAGAGTTGCTGGATTGCAAGAACTTAAATCTGGATCTTTAATTCCTTTTGAATTTAGGAAATATTGGAACGTGATCTTGTGGACTTTTCCTGTCCAAATTTTGTTTTCATTAACGATTCAGTTTTTGACCATTCTTGAAAAGCAGAAAGCAGGTATCTATATTGTATTGACTATTTTGGCTATTAATGTTTTGCTGGATTATTTATTTACACAAATTTTTCCATGGGGTGTTGAAGGATTGGCCTATTCTACTATGGGTGTTTTCACTGTTGGAGTATTGTTAAGTATTATACCTTTAAAAAATGAAAGTTATTTTAAAACTCCCTATCCTACCATTTTTAATAAAGCATTTTTAAGATCTTTTGGACAATTGACCTTGACGACTTTATTGATATTTATGTCGATAGTAATTTTTAGTATAACTGGAATTTTGTTGAACAAAATGGCATTGGGCATTTCAGCTACTTCATTGGTTACCTATGCGGTATTCCGTCAAATCATGGAAGTCATCATTATGACGACAAGAGGATTATCCGGTGGATTTATTATTTATCTAGGCAATGCTTTAAGAGACAAAGCGACGAAGGAATATTTTCCAATTTACTGGGCTGCCACTGCTTGGATCGGAATTATACATCTGGTAGGAATCGTTTTAATGTGTTTCTTTCCTTATCAGTTGATTAATTTATTTGAAAATATTGACTCAGAATTATATGGTGATATCCATTCATTACTTTTATTAGGATCGGTGATACTTGCTATTTTTATAGCTCCAAAGCTGGCTCAAATTGGATTTATCAGTGTCGACAAATCCGCTATGCTAGTGATAAATAGTGTATGCTTTGTTGCAATTGAATTGATAGCTGCTCATTATTGGACGAAGACTTATGGCGTTTTTGGATTGGCTTATGCGGAATTAGTTGCCTGTGCAAGTACGTTGTTGATATTTATGCCTTTGTTTTTTTACTATTTGAACAATGCTCGAAAAGAATAGCGTCACAAAACAACCACTGCAAATGATCTGAGCATTGAGAAAATTATTTCAGTTATTCCTGTTCAAATTCTGTACAATCAAGCTCCATTAATTTCCCTTTTGAATTATATTCCCAGCCTTTGTCTATTGCTTTCAATATGCATTTCCTAATCAAATTGGGTTTGATTTGGAGAACTTTCTTGGTTTCGTAACCTGTACCTGATCGCGAATAATCTAACTTTGCCCAAAGTATTTGTCCATCTGAATCAGCTTGAATTGCTATTCCCAAACGATCATCGTGAGCTTCATTATGAGATATCTTTTTTCTGACTTTCCAATAGAAAACCTGTTCGTTAACTATTATTTTGCGTTGTCCTTTTTTTGGTAATGCCATATTGACTGATTCAAAAGATATAGTTATTTCCTAAGCACCATCCTGAGCATGCACCGCCGCAATCCCAACCATCTCCACAATCTCACGCACAGTCGCACCTAATTGCAAAACATGAATCGGTTTATCTAAGCCAACCAAAATTGGTCCCATCACATCATGTCCTGTGACGCTACCAAATAAATTGTAGGCGATATTAGCAGAAGAAAGATTTGGGAACACCAAGACATTTGCTTTATGTTCGCCTAATTTTGAGAATGGATAAAACTGTTGACGAATTTCAGGTTGCAATGCCATGTGCGCTTGCATTTCACCATCCAAAATCCAGTCAGGGTGACGCTCATGTAAGATGTTTGTTGCCTTTCTCATTAAGGTAGCAGACTCCCCTATTGATACTGATCCGAAATTTGAATAAGTAACCAATGCAATTTTAGGTACAATATTAAATCTTCTAACTTCAGCAGCTACCAACTCTGTAATATCTGCAATATCTGTTGCGGACAAATCGTGATTAACCGTTGTATCTGCAATGAAAATGGGTCCAGATTTTGTCATTAAAATATGAATACCTGCTACTTTTTTAACTCCTTTTTTGGGGCCTACCACTTGCAATGCTGGCCGTATCGTATGTGGATATTTTTTCATTAAACCACCAATCATCGCATCTGCATTTCCCATTTCGACCATCATAGAGCCGTAGTAGCTATTACTCGTCATGGCATCATGTGCTTCTGATAAGTTTACTCCTTTTCGTTTTCGTTTTTCATAAAAATTGGCAGCATATTCCGATAGTTTTGCAAACTCCTTTTCTGTTTCTGGATTCTTAGGATCAATGACTGGCACGTTATCTAGAGACAAATTGTATTCTTCAATAATACCCTGAACTACTTTTCGATTACCTAATAGTATTGGCTTCGCAATCTTTTCTTCTACCACTACTTGCGCTGCTTTTAAAACAGATAGGTTTTCTGCATCTGCAAATACAACACGCATCACTTTTTGCTTTGCGCGTGTTTCGATTACTTTTGAAAGTTGATTATCATTTCCTAAACGAATATCCAGTTCTGTCTCATAAGCATCCCAATCTTTTATTGGTGTTTTGGCAACTCCTGAATCCATGGCAGCTCTAGCAACGGCTGGCGCAACCGTAGATATCAATCTTGGATCTACCGGTTTAGGAATGATATAATCTTTATTAAAGGTCAAATTAGCATTCCCATAAGCCATGTTGACAATATCAGGTACTGGTTTTTTGGCTAGATCTGCTAGTGCCTTTACGGCTGCTAATTTCATTGCTTCATTAATTTCTGAAGCACGGACATCCAATGCACCTCGGAAGATAAATGGAAAACCTAACACATTGTTTACTTGATTGGGATAATCAGAACGACCTGTCGCCATGATACAATCAGGTCTTGATGCTTTGGCATCTTCATAACTAATTTCAGGAGTCGGATTGGCCATAGCGAAAATGATGCAATCTTTTGCCATTGGTTTGATCATTTCTTTGTTCAAGACATTCCCCTTTGATAATCCAACAAAAACATGTGCACCCTCCAAAATCTCTGACAAAGTAGTACTCGCAGGCACCGTGTTATTGATAAACTCGGGTTTCTTACCATTCAAATTATCACGATCCCCATGTATCAAACCTTTACTGTCATACATGAAGATGTTCTTTTTTTGAGCACCAAGCGAAACATATATTCTAGTACAAGAAATCGCAGAGGCGCCTGCTCCATTAATCACAATTTTCACCTCAGAAATATCCTTACCGACGATTTCTAATGCATTCAACAAAGCTGCACCGCTGATAATCGCAGTTCCATGTTGGTCATCATGCATAACTGGAATGTTCAATTCCTTTTTTAGTCGCTCTTCTATTTCAAAACAAGCAGGTGCGGAAATATCTTCTAAATTAACGCCCCCAAATGTTGGTTCTAAAATCTTCACCGTTCTGACAAATTCATCAACATCAGTTGTATCCAATTCCAAATCAAAACAATCAATATCTGCATATATTTTGAACAACAATCCTTTCCCTTCCATAACCGGCTTACCTGCCGCTGCTCCAATATCTCCTAAACCCAACACTGCAGTTCCGTTGCTGATAACTGCTACCAAGTTTCCTTTAGCCGTATATTTGTAGACATCTTCCGCATTGTCTCGAATAGCCAAACAGGGTTCAGCAACACCAGGCGAGTATGCCAAGGACAAATCTCTTTGGTTGGATGTTTCTGTAGTTGGAATCACTTCTATCTTACCTGGTCTCCCTTCTGAGTGGTAATCTAATGCTGCTTTTTTCATTGACTTTTTATCCATAGTCGCCTATATATTTAAAATTCTTTTAATGCGTTAATATACCACTTTATAATGCTACTGCCAAGAGGAAATTGAACAGCAGAATATCGAACAGAGAACCGCAGAATGTCGAAGTTGAGTACGCAAGTACATTCGTTCATTGAGGAATTCATGATTGGTTGTCCACAAGCAGTAGATCGACATTAAATATCTTGCTATGCGGTTCAAATTCCAGAAGGACGTTTCGTAGCGTCTGGCTTGTGTACATTTTCAATATCCATTTATATTGTTACAAATTATGCTCAACTAAAACTACAAATGCAATCCACATTCTGTTTTAGGAGAATTATTCCACCTACCCGTCCGATCATCAGCAGGTATGGTACAATGTTGACAGCCGATAGAAGAATACCCTTTGGATTTCAATGGATGAAAAGGCAGATGATGTTTTTTTATAAATTCATCTCTACCTACAAAATCGATATCCAATAATGGATAAAATTTTCGAATCGTTTCTCTGTCTTCAAAATAATTTAGACTTGAGCGATAATCACTTTGCCAACGCATCAAACCAGAAACCCAAACTTTATATTTTTTTTTGATATGACTTAGGGGAACTACTTTGTTGATATGACAACAACGATTGGGCTGCTTATTCCACATCTCCGTATCCAATGTCAATTGATGATCTGATGGTTCGGCTTTTACATTGACAATATTGAGTTCATACAATTTTTCCAAATAGTCTTTATAGATCAATGTTTCTTTGAAATGGTAACCTGTGTCTATAAAATAGATCACTTGATTTTTATTGACATCAGAAAATACTTTTAGTAAAAATGCGGAAGTGGCAGCAAAAGAGGAAGTCAACATGATGTCCTTTTCATCATAATCTTCATACAGCATTTCCACTCGTTTGTATACATCTAGCTTCGAATATTTTTCATTCAATACATCTAAAGTTTTTTCATCTTTTACATTACTGCTCATTTCCTCAAGTTTGTTAATTAGCTGGCAAGATACCAAACTCAATTAAAAACTTCCAACTCTGCCTCCTCAATATCTTGAATATAAATCTGATAAAACTCCTCTACATATGATCTTGAATTAAAATCTCCTCAAAATTGTGTCTCTTCCCATGTTTACTACCCATTTTATAATTTAAATTTAAGATCCTACTCCACCACAATTTCATCCACAAACATCCAAGCAGGATTGCCACCACCTTGTGCTCCTGCTGGAATTAATCCATGATTCTTGGCAATTACTTTTAGAAATCTTCCTTTAGTATTTTTTAAATCCAAATTTACAGTTGCAACTTTGGAATCCGATTGAATATTGTTAGAATTTCCAATGGTTGAGAAATTTTTCCCATCCAATGAAGTGAATACCTCAACAGACTTTGGTAAATAAATCCATTGACCTTCTCCTTTGAAAAATCGAAACTTGATATTATTTAAATCCGTTTCAGACTCAAAATCAATTGTTGCTTCAAAATCAGTACCATCAGGAAAACCCAACCATTCAGCATCTCCGTATCGCTCATCACTTCCATTGACACCATTAATGATGGAACCATTGCCACCACCTTTGTATTTCGTATGCGGATTGTTTTTTAAAGCAATTTTTTTGCCGGCCGCTTTATGCATATTGAATGATTGTTGCCATGATCTTCCTACTTTTTTTCCTGAAGCAAAACTTTGAGCTTTGACTGTTGTACTTTTATCGATTGCGATAGGACTCGTATATATATTACTATAGGGTGTTGGTTCCGAACCATCTTTTGTAAAATAAATTTCAGCATCTTTCGCCAAAGTCATTAAAGTAAGTTCTGTTCCTTTACCCGTTGGTTGAATATTGGATTGCAGTTCATATAAATGATTGGCTACGTTGACATTTTGAAATTTCAGCCTTTCAATATGCGGTATTAATCTTGATATAAAATTGGAGAAATCTTTTCCACTTTTTGGAGACCAAGCTATTTCCGCCAAGGCACACGCTCTTGGAAAAGCCATGTACTCCACTTGCTCAAATGTTTTCATATATTCTGTCCAAACATTGCCTTGCGTACCGATTATGTGTTTAGCTTCATTAGGAGATAATTCTGCTGGAATTGGCTCGTATTCATAGACTGTTTTTAAGGGTAAAAAACCACCAATCGCTAAAGGCTCATCCGGATGATCGGATTGATAATAATCTAAATAACAATGTGATGTCGGTGTCATAATAACATCATGTCCTTGCTTGGCTGCGGCGATTCCACCTTCTGTTCCACGCCATGACATAACAGATGCATTGGGTGCCAATCCTCCTTCCAAAATTTCATCCCAACCGATTATTTGCTTACCATTTGCGTTGACAAATTTTTCAATTCTTTGGATAAAATAACTTTGCAATTCATGTTCATCTTTGAGGTCTTTTTGCTTCATTAGGTTTTGACAAAAATCACTTTCTCTCCATTGTGTTTTCGGACATTCATCTCCACCGATATGAATATATTTTCCAGGAAATAAATCCATCACTTCTTTTAATACATTTTCTAGAAAAACAAACGTCTCTTCTTTTGGACAATAGACATTCTCTGAAACACCCCATTTTTGTAAGACTTCTACCTTATCAGCCGTACAACCTAACTCCGGATAAGCAGCAATGGCCGCTTGTGCATGACCGGGCAATTCTATTTCTGGAATGACAGTGATGAATCTTTCATGCGCATATTGAACGACTTCTTTAATTTGCTGTTGTGTATAAAAACCGCCATACCGTTTGCCATCATATTGTTGAGGTTCATCATTGTAGTGACCAATTAAGGTTCCATTTCTGTAACCACCAACTTCTGTTAACTTTGGATATTTTTTGATTTCAATTCGCCATCCTTGGTCTTCTGTTAGGTGCCAATGGAAGGTATTCATTTTGTGCATCGCTAACAAGTCGATGTATTTTTTGACTTCTTTGACCGTAAAAAAGTGCCGAGCTACATCTAAGTGCATGCCACGATATTTAAAACGGGGTAAATCTTTAATCGTCATTGAAGGTACTTTCCATTCTACTTCAGAAACTGTTTCCTTATTAAAAATCTCTTTGGGAAGACATTGCAACAAGGTTTGCACTGCATAGAATGCTCCTTTAGGATTCCCCCTAATTAGAATTCCTTTATGTGAAATATACATTTCATAAGACTCATCAATCATTTCGTCCGTGGCAGGTTCGAAGACTATAGAATTGTCGAGATTAGCATGCTTTACCTCTTTTAATGGAATACCTTTTAATGAAAATTTAGACTTGAGTGCATTTACAACATTAACAAATTCCTTATTCTCTTTTGGTACAACTAGCTTTGTTTCACTGTCAATCGTAAAATGTCCGGAACCATTGGAAAAGAATGCAGGTTCAGGAATAATTGCAATTGGTTGATCCACCAAACTATCACTTGAAGATTGACAATTAAAAACAGTTGTTAAAATTAAGAAGTAAAGAATTATTCTAGCCATTTTGTATGAGAATTATATTTTAAATTTACAGAAGGCAATATTTACAACAACAAGTTTACTTGAATTCGAATTTCCGAAGCTACACTTCATTAACCACTGATAGTTCATGTAAGTAAATCTACTGCTTAATAATCTTATAAACACTCAAATTAGGATACACATCATGCTGGATAGAAACAAAATAAGTCCCTGTGCCAAGTGTATTTAAATCAATTACAAGTGGATTGTTAGAACCAGTATGATCAGCAACTACATTTCCTAAAACATCGAAAATTATAATTTCATAATCATTAAAAATGCCATCAATCACTACTTGATCGGTAAAGGGATTTGGATAAATTTCAATACAATCTGTCGAAGTGAGGATGTGGGCATCTAATACCGATCCAAATTCATCATTCCCACAATCAATGATTCCATCAACGATTCTTGCGGCATCATCTAAATCAGTTTCATCAGCATCTCCGACATAAGATGGATTTCCCGCATCTATTGCAGGAGAATTGGCAGTCAGATGGAAATCTCCTGTTAGATTAACGAAAAGTGGGTCACCGAAAATGGAATTGGCTCCGTATCCGGATGCATTGTAATAATTTTGAATTCCTGTAGTGTTGTAATTCCCACTTACTTCGATTGCATTTGCTCCAGCTGCACAATAGACCAAGTTATAATTTAATGACAAATTGGTTTGTGTGCGATATGCATATTGAAAAACGTTTTGAGATGAAATATAGAATATATTATTCTCAATTTTACAATCCGCAGATTCACTCAACAATAAAGGACCGTGATAATTATTTCCAGTATCATTATTATAAAAAGTGTTGTTGTATATGCTTGAAGCCAAAACAATTCCAGTTGTATTGGTATCATAGCCACCCAATGAAATTCCTGCAAATTCATTTTCATAAAAAACATTGTTCCTAAAAATAACATTAGATGTACTTCCATTTTCTTCACAACCAATTTCTCCACCATAACCATTGTGAAAGCTAAGATTGTTTTCGACAATGATATCTCTACCGCCATCAACATATATTCCTGCAGCAGGGCTATAAGGTGAGTTGCAGTTGTACACCGTGTTATATCTAATAGTTCCGTAACGTCCTTGATCGTAAGCGGCAATTGGAGCGACTCCATAATTTCCAGTCACATCAATTCCTATATTGGTATTGTCATGAACAATATTGCCTTCTATCAAAAAATGACTGAAATTTCCAGCAGCAGAAATATTCTCACTATATCCGGTCACGTTATTGAAAACTTCGTTTCGAATAATATTAATATGATGAATCGAATCGGGCGCCTGATCCGCCCAAATACTTAAAGGGACTGCATTGGTATTAAAATTGACGGGGGCATTTGGATCTACATCAAATTGAATATTGCTGATTTTATTTTCGACAATATTGATGTGATGCGCCACACCTTGCAATGCTAAGCCCGCTGCATATTGTGCTCTATTATTTGCAAGATGCAACCCTTCAATATTGAGATAAGCGTTGTCTGTCCAAATAATAGGCATAGCATCTGAAAAACTCACTGCATCTAACACCACACTTTCATCTTGATATGCTCTTATCGTGATGTAGGCACCGCTTGTTCCAGAAACATCAATATCAATTTTTTCATTGTATATACCTGTTCTAATATTTAGAATGTCTCCTGGAGTTAATTGATTGACGCCGTATTGTATCGTTTGCCATGGACTACTAATTGAACCAGAATTAGAATTGCTACCTGAAGTTGCAACATAATATTCGGTTGCTTGCAAAATAGTTGTGCTAAAAATCAATAAGCAAAAAGTAGTTAGGTAAGTTGCAAAAATTCTTTTGGTCATAGTAGTAAGTTATACGAATAATTTAAACACAAGATAAACAAAAAATGGCACTCCAAAATAAATTGAAGAACCATCTAATTTTCCGATAAATATTTTTACTTAAACGTATATTTTATTTTCTAACACGCTCCTTTCGATGATTCCAACACACTAAAAAGAAAGCATGCGTTTTCCTTAATATTTTTTCATTTTAGCAAGTCGATCTAGGTGAAAATTGGTATCTCCAAGTGTGTGCTGAACTACTCGAGCTCGTTTTAAAAAGAAACCAATTTCTTCATCATCTGTCATTCCTATTCCACCAAACATTTGAATTCCTTCATTACTCACACGTTTGTAAGTTTCGCCTAACTTTGCTTTTGCGAGGCTTGCCATCTTTGGCAAATCATCTGATTGATTATCAATCGCTTTCAAGCTTTTAATAACAACAGATTTACACAATTCAATTTCACCAAACATTTCGGCTGCTCGATGCTGTAATGCCTGAAAACTTCCTATCGGCACTCCGAATTGTCTCCGTTCTTTAAGGTACGCAATGGTTCTTGAGAATGCCTCTTGAATCCCTCCCAACATTTCAGCTGCAAGACCAATTCTAGCAACATCTAAGACATTTTCAATCAAATTAGTAGAACTTGAATAACTATCCAAAATATCCTCAACTTTAACATTTTCGAAGCGAACATTCGCTAAATTTCGGGAGTCCATCATTTCGATTTTTTCTACTAAAATGCCTTCATTTTTAGCATTCACAACAACTAGTTTACTGATTCCTTTTTCATCTTTTACTGCCACAATAAAATAGTTCGCAACATGTCCATCAATGACCATCGTTTTATTTCCAGAAATCAAATTATTTGTAATTTTTGTGTTACAATTTTCCGGATTGTGATGTTTACCTTCATCCATCGCAAAAGCAAAAATGGAGTCGCCACTTGCAATGCCGGGTAAGTATTGCTTTTTTTGAGCCTCATTTCCTCCTAATTGAATAGCTGTCCCACTTAATAACACCGTCGACACTAAAGGTGATGCCACTAAAGTTCGTCCGCATGTTTCCAATACTTGCCCAAGTCCGACATAACCAAAATCTAACCCACCATACGCTTCAGAAATTGTTAATCCAGCCAACCCTAAGTTGGACATTTCCTTCCACAATGATTTACTATATCCTAATGGATCTTTTTCATCTCTCAACTTTCTCAATGCAGCAATCTGTGCTTTTGATTTAAACAATTCACTTGCTGATGTTTTGAGTAATTGCTCTTCTTCTGTTAATATTAATGCCATTTTTTTTATTTTTTATTTGTTGATGTATGAGTTATGATGTATGATTTATAATGTATGATATGATCGTTTTCACGTGTGTACACGTCTGGACGTCATATCATACATAATACATCCTTAATCATACATCCCATATCATACATCGTTTATCAACCTATCACCTAGTCGGTAGTCCCAAGATTCTTTTCGAAATAATATTTAGTTGAATTTCTGAAGTTCCGCCTTCAATTGAATTCCCTTTAGTCCGTAAAAATTGTTTTGCGATTGCGCCGTGATTATATTGTTCACCTTCCCATGCCAAACCGTCTATTCCCTGACATGCTACCATGATTTCGTATCTTCTTTTGTTTAATTCGGTACCATAAAATTTAAAGAAAGAGGATAAAGCCCCTGAATTATTTCCGGCTTTTGCTTCATCAATTACTCTTTCGATTGTCATATCAAAAATAGCTTCGTCCATTTCAAATTTTGCGATTTCAGCACGCAGCACAGCGTCCGTCATTACATCGCCTTTTATTTCTAGATATTTTTTGGCTATATCAGAAACTGGAGTTGGTACATGTGTTTCACCAATCCCTCCGATCATTTGTCGTTCGTGTGTAAGTAAGTACTTAGCGATGTCCCAACCTTGTCCTTCCGTTCCGATTAGATTTTCTTTTGGTACTTTGACATTGTCATAAAATGTTTCACAAAATGGAGATTTGCCACTTATCAATTTTATTGGCCTTGTGGTCGCTCCATCTGTCGCCATATCGATTAACAAGAAACTAATGCCATGATGTTTTGGTACCTCTACATCCGTACGAACAAGGCAAAAGATCATGTCTGCTTTTTCTCCATAAGAAGTCCAAACTTTTTGACCATTCACCAAATAATGATCGCCTTTATCTTCTGCTTTGGTTTGGACGTTGGCAAGATCACTTCCAGCTCCAGGTTCAGAATAACCTTGCCCCCATCTTATCTTTGCATCCACAATGTCGTTGAGATATTTAATTTTTTGTTCTTCCGTTGCAAACTTCAATAATGCCGGTCCTAACATTGAAAGCCCGAAACTAAAAAGTGGTTTTCTGCAACCCAATCGAGACATTTCTTCTGTTAGAATTTTATATTCCATTCTATCGAGTCCGCCACCACCATATTGTTTTTCCCAATGAGGTGCGATCCATTTTTTAGCATGCATTTTTTCAAACCAAATTTTAAAATCTGGTGTTTTAAATTCCCCATTTCTTCCTCCCCAATAAACATCTTCGGGTCCTGTGATAGGTTGTCGCATGCTTTCTGGACAATTGGCATCTAACCATTCACGCGTTTCTTTTCTGAATTTTTTTAGGTCTTTTTTGTCAGCTGTTGCTTCCATAGTTATTATTTATTTGTAAATACTTGTGCGATAAATTCTGCAACACAAGCAGGTTTTTCTTGTCCTTCGATTTCGAATGTTACATTCATGATATATTTTGCACCGTTTTCTTTTTCTTCAAATTCTAACAGAGAAATTCGACCTCGTACTTTTGAATTTGATAAAGTAGGTGAGATAAATCTTACTTTATTTAAACCATAATTTACGCCCATCTCAACATCATTTACTGTCAAACAATCATAGCAAAATCGAGATGCCAGTGATAGAATAAAGAATCCATGCGCTATAGTCTGTTGAAATGGAGATTCCTTTTGCGAACGATCCACATCAACGTGTATCCATTGTTCATCTTCCGTTAACTTTGCAAATAAATCGATTTTTTCTTGGGTTACGGATACCCATTTCGACAATCCCAATTCTTTGCCCACCCAACTTTTTAGATCGCCAAGGTGTTCGATTGTAGTACCATATGCTTGATCGGTTTGTATTTTGTTAGACATATTTTGATTTTATGCGGTGGTCTTTTCAGAGGTTTCTTTTTTTGGTTTTTTGTAAGATTTTCCTCCAATCATTATTTTGGCAATAATTTCGCACATAATTTCAGAAGTTCCTCCACCTATTTGTCCTAACCGACTGTCTCTAAACATTCTAGCCATCGGATAATCTTCCATATACCCGTAACCACCGAACATTTGAAGACATTCAGTCATCACTTTATCGCATAATTGTGTTGACAATAATTTTGTCATCGATGCTTCTTTAACAACGTATTCACCATCCATATATCTTTCATTGACACTGTAAGTAAATTCCTTGACATATTCAACTTCAGCATATAATTGAGCTATGCGATGTCTCAACACTTGAAACCTTTTTAGCTTTTTACCAAATGCTTCTCGCTCATGTAAATACTTTACTGTAATATCTAAAGCTTGTTCTGATTTGGCACAGCTACCAACTGAAATGGATAATCTTTCAGAAACGAAATGCTCCATGATATATAAAAATCCAGCCCCTTCTGCGCCCAACAAGTTTTCAGCTGGAACCTTGACATCTGCAAAAGCAATCTCTGCTGTATCGGATGCATGCCATCCCAATTTTTCCAATTTCGTAGCTGAAACGCCTGCCATATTTCTATCAATGATTAACAAACTGATTGCTTTCGATTCTGGATCCGTATCTGTTTTTACAGCAGTAATAATAAAGTCACTCAAGACACCATTTGTGATAAATGTTTTAGAGCCATTGACAATATAGTGATCTCCTTTTTTGATAGCGGTAGTTCGAAGTGCTTGTACATCTGACCCACCGAAAGGCTCTGTAATCGCCAACGCTCCAACCATTTCGCCTTTGATACTTGGGACCAAATATTTTTGTTTTTGAGCTTCTGTCCCTTCTGCATTTAAGTGAGTAACGGCCAACAATGGATGTCCACCAATCGATGCTCCAAATCCACCAGAATTTAGATAAGACAATTCTTCGTCAAAAATAACATTATACTTTTGGTCCAATCCGGAGCCGCCATAAGCTTCAGGTGCTGTTAAACCAAAGTATCCCATGTCACCAAATTTCTTAAAAATTGATCTTGGAATTTCTCCAGCTTTTTCCCATTGATCCAAATGCGGTGTAATCTCTTTGTTTAGAAATTCTCTAAAACTCTGTCGAAACGCGATGTGTTCTTCTGTGAAATAAGAATAAGCATTTCCTTCTGAATCTTTTTCAATGTTACTTTTTGCCTTTTTATAATTTCGATCATCGACGGTCATTTTGGAGATAATCTCGCGCATAATCTCTGAAGTTCCACCTCCAATTGTACCGACTCTCGAATCCCTATACATTCTCGCCATCGGATAATCCTCCATAAAACCATAGCCACCGTAAAATTGTAAACATTGTGTTGCCACTTTTTCTGTTAATTCTGTTGCAATTAATTTTGCCATCGAAGAAAGTTTGACATCATAAATTCCACGATTGTACATATCTGCACACTTGTAACTCAATGCCTTCAGTGCTTCTACTTCTGACGCTAATTGTGCAATCCGATGTCTCAATACTTGAAAGCGATTAATTGGCCTTCCAAATGCTTCGCGTTCTGACATATATTGCAAAACTTGATCGATTGCCCATTCGCAACCTGAAACGGTGGCCGGAATGAAACAAACTCTTTCTAATTGCAATCCATTCATTAAATAATAAAAGCCATGTCCTTCTTCTCCAATCAAATTTTCAACAGGGACTTTGACATTATCGAAACTTAATTCTGCTGTATCAGATGAATGCCACCCTAGTTTTTTTAATTTAGTTGCAGACACTCCTGCCGCATTTCTATCAATTACCAACAAACTAATGCCGCCTGCACCAGCTTTGGGGTCTGTTTTAACAACAGTGATAATAAAGTCTCCATAAACACCATTGGTAATAAAAGTTTTGGAACCATTGACCACATAAAAATCACCATCTTTAATTGCAGTGGTTTGAATATTTTGCACATCAGAACCTGCGCCCGGCTCCGTAATTCCAATACTAGAAATGAGGTCGCCAGAAATAATTCCTGGTAAATATTTTTTCTTCAATGCATCGGATCCATATTTTAAAATATACGGACCTGACATATATTGAACTACTTGTTGAGTAATCACAAATCCACCTGAATTGGTTTTCCCTATTTCTTGATTAAAAACCACATCATAGAAAAAATCAAGATTAGCACCGCCATATTCTTCTGGATAAGACAAACCAAGGAAGCCCATATCTCCCATCTTTTTCCAAACGGATCTTGGAATTCTTCGCTCTTCTTCCCATTGCGAAATATTCGGAAGTACTTCTTTTTCAAGAAAAGCGCTTAAGCTTGTTCTGAATAATTCGTGTTCTTCTGTAAAGTATTTATTTCCCATTTTTACATAAATGATTTAAGTATATCGTATAATTTAGAACCTTTAGCTGATAGATGATCGGCACCATCAATATAAAGTGTCGTTCCCGTAATGTAGGAAGACAAGGGACTGCTGAAAAACATCACTGCATTTGCAACATCTTCAACAGTACCTAGCCGGTTTAATAAATTTTCTTTTGTGAGCTCTTCGAAAAAAGTTTTCATGGGTGCTGGATAGGTATCTAATCCAGAAGATTGAATAATTCCAGGAGCAATTGCATTGATACGTATATTATGCTCTGCCCATTCTTGGCTTAAAGTTTTTGTCAAATTATCAACTCCCGCACGTGCAGCACCTGTATGCGCCATTCCTGGAAAGCCTCTAAAAATTGATGCGATAATATTGACAATGATACCATCATTTTGAGGAATAAAAAATTCATTGGCCATAATTTGCGACATATAAAAAGTCCCATTTAGATTGTTATTAATGACAGCTGTCCAACCATTTTCGCTGACCAATTTTGCTAATGTCGGAAATTGTCCCCCTGCATTATTGATGAGAATATCTAGTCTACCAAATTCACTTTTAATCTTTTCAGCAACGACTTTTATTTCGGCTGTTTTTCTGATATCGCATGGATGTGATTTGCAGATTCCGAATTCGGATAGTTCTTCTGCTGCTTTGGTAAGTGGTGCCTCTTTTCTGGAAGCGATCATTACTTTGGCACCTAGTTGTAGGTATTGTTTGGCGATGCCGTAACCTATGCCGGAACGTCCTCCTGTTACGAGGACTACTTTGTTATGGAAGAGGTTTTTTTGGTACATGTTTTTTTGTGCTGTGCTAGTTACATTGAAATTTTTAGGATACTTAATCTGTTAACGGAATTTTTAGCATTTCTCTGGTTTCTCCGATTGTAGCAATTTCTCTTCCCATCATATTTGCTAGCTTGACGCCCCACTCTACACATTCCCCGTTCGATTTTGCCATTTCATTGTTAGGTAAATAAAAATTATCTTCCAAACCTACTCTGAAGTTTCCGCCCATCGTGCACGCAATCGCTGCCAATTGCCATTGCTTTCTACTGATAGCAATACATTGCCAAAAGGAACCTTCTGGGACTTGTTTGATTTGATGAATCAGATTTTCAGGAGTTGCAGGAATTCCACCTAACACTCCCATAACGAGACTGTAAGTTGCATTGTCGGGTATCAGTCCCATACTTCTAAGTGGTTCAACATTTCGGATATGACCCGTATCAAAACATTCCATTTCTGGAACTGTTCCTGTTTCATTCATTACCTTAACAACATACTGAAGTGTATCAAAAGTATTTTCAAACAAACCGTTGAAATAGAATTTTTTTTGTTTTTTGGAAAAGATTGCATAGTTCATACTCCCCATATTGAAGGCTGCCATATCGGGTTTTGTATGCGGAATATGGTTCATTCTTTCTTCTTTAGAAAGTCCAATTGCACCTGTTGAAAAATTGATAATTACATTCGGACATCTTTTTCTTACTTCACTTTTTATTTCCTCGAATACTTCCAATCTCCAACTTGGGATTCCATTATCTTCACGTGCATGAATATGTAAAATGCTTGCTCCTGCATCTACAGCCCTTTTTCCTTCTTCTGCAATTTCTACTGGTGTATATGGGATTGCAGGACAGTGACTTCTATTGGTTGCAGCTCCTGTTAATGCTGCGGATAAAATTAGTTTTTTCATTTTTCTTTTTTCACGAATGGATGCTCCCTTTGTTGATGGTTTATTTTAACAAAGGAATGCTCCCTTCGTTCGTGGTTTATATCGTCACGTTGTGACTTTACTGGAGAAATTTTTTATACTTTGATGACGGATTCTTTTGCGGATTCCCAAGTTTTTAAATCATCGTGATATATTTTAGCTAACACATTTCTTTTTACTTTTAAGGTCGGTGTCACCATTCCATTTTCTGGTGTCCATGGTTCGTCAATCACAACAACCGTGTCAATTCGTTGAAAATTAGCTAATTCTTTATTCGCATTAATTCTGGTTGTTTCTAAACTTTTTTTTATTTGATCAACAGGTAACGCACGTGCGGCTTCAGAGAGATTGACCAATGCAATCGGTTGCTCACATCCTAAACCAATCACGCAGATTTGTTCAATATTTTGATTGGTTGCAAATTTCCATTCAATCGGACCTGGTACAATGAATTCTCCTTTTGCAGTTTTGAAATTATCATTAACTCTTCCTGAAATGAAAAGATAGCCATCCTTATCAATGTGTCCTTGATCTCCCGTTCGCAACCAACCATCTTCAATTACTTTTGCTGTCTTTTCTGGATTTTTATAATATCCTTTCATTACATATGGTCCGGTCATCATGATCTCATTGGTCACTTCGTCAATTTTCAATTCCACTCCAGCAGTCGCTTTTCCAACAGAACCGGGTTTTGAAACATCATCGGCCAGCAATGTACAAATGGCACAATTTTCAGTCATTCCATAAGCATTTGTTATATTGATGCCTATTTTTGCATACCATTCTTTCAATGCATCTGGCAAAGCAGCCGCACCTGAAACACATTTAGTAGCATGCTGTAAACCCAACGCAGTTTTTAATTTCTTCTTGACGATGCCTGATACAATTGGAATTTTTAGAAGTCGATCTAATTTCTTTTGGGGCATTTTTCCGAGTATAGCTTGTTGGAATTTTGTATAAATTCGTGGCACTCCAAAAAAAGTAGTAGGTTTTGCATCTGCTAAATTTTTAGCAAAACTTTCGATAGATTCAGAAAATGCAACGGTTCCTCCATATCTAAAAACGCCAGATTCTACCAATACACGTTCCGCAATATGATTTAACGGCAAATACGAAAACATTCTGTTATTTCCATCTAAATCAATGCCTATAGGATTATTGGTTTCTGTAGGAATTCTAACAGCATCAAAAATACGGTAATCTAAAACCACTCCTTTGGGTGTACCTGTTGTTCCTGAAGTAAAAATGATGGTCCAAATATCATCCATATACAAATCGGCAACTTTATCTATTGGCTTATTGTTTTCCAATACCGTTTCCCACTTTTGACCTTGATCTACTTTTGAATTTCCTTTATAATGTGGAAATGCAATTATCGGAAGACCTTTTGGAATACCCGTTTTCATGTCTTCCCAATTCTCAATTTTTCCAACAAACAATGCACTTACATCTCCAATTTCTAAAACTTCACTTATTTGTTCACCAGAAAGTGTAGGGAAAAAAGGAACCGATATATACCCTGCCATTACGATCGCCAAATCTGCCACCAACCATTCCCTACAATTTTTTGAAACCAATCCTATATGACTTTTTTCTGGTAAGCCTAATGCTTTTAATCCCGCTGCTAATTTTCTTGCTTTTTGACCTGCTTCCTGATAGGTCCAAGTTTCCCATTCGTCACCGAAAGGTTGTAGTAAAAAAGGTTTGTCACCTAATCTTTTTTCCAGTTCATAAAATGTAAAATTAAATGCTTCCATGGTTGTGTAGATTTAGTTTAGTTAATTTACTAACTCAATTCCTGCTCACCTAATACCATTATAGAATCTTTACTTTTCATCTCCAAACTACAATTTTTAAGTAAGAATTTTGATATGGAGTGCAATTTTTTTTAAATTTATGGTAATTGATATACAATTAATAATAAATTGCAATATGAACAAGACAAAGAACAAAATCATCCTTGCAGCTGTGAAGCTTTACAATAAAAAAGGGATGTTCAATGTTCTGAATGCCGAGATCGCAAAAGAAACTGGAATTAGTCTCAGTAATTTCAATTATCATTTTAAAACGAAAGCAGATTTAGTCTATGAAGTGTGTGGATACATGCGAACAGTTATTGAGGAAAAAATTTCCAGTAATCAAGTGATGACAAAAGATAAACATGCGCTGAGTTTAACCAAAATTTATTTAGAATTCGAATTAGATTTTCGCTTTTTCTATCTTGATACACATAACATACTAAAGACGTTTCCTAAAATAAAAAAGGAAATGCATACCCAAATTAAAGAATCGATTCAGATCATAAAAAATGTAAATTATCTTGCCATTGGAAAAGGCTATATGCTAACTGAACCTGAAGATATGCCAGGATTATATGATCAATTAGCTCACCAAATTTGGATTAATAGCCATTTTTGGTTGGCACAAGCTAATATTCGAGGTAAGAAAAAATTAGATATCATTGACGGTTTAGACAATTTTTACGCATTGGTCTATCCTTACTTAACCAAAAAAGGAAAATCCTCGTATAGAACTTATATAGACTCTTTGAAAGCAAAAACAGTAGCCCTCAATTAATCATGCCACCTATTCAATCAAATATCAATACAAAAAGCAAATCCTATTTGGAGAATTTTGCGAAGATGGAAACACTTTGTGAGGAACTTCAAGGTCATCTCGAAAAAGGACGAAACCAAGGAAAAGATAAGCATATTGAACGCGCTCGAAAACGTGGTAAATTTTTAGCACGTGAAAGAATCGAATTGGTACTCGATAAAGACAGCCCATTCTTGGAATTACTCCCACTTTCAGGTATGCAACATAAAGGTGGTTTTGGACCTGGCGGAACGAATGTAAGTGGAATTGGAATTGTATCAGGTAAATTGTGTATGATTAATGCTAATGTTGGCACCCGAAAAGGTGGTTCCGTAGATAAAGCAACCGTTCAAAAAGCCATTCGAATTGGAGAAATAACGCTTGAAAATAAATTGCCCACTATTAATTTGGTAGAAAGTGGAGGCGCAAATTTGGCTGATCAAGCTGAAATTTTCAACTATGGTGGCGCTACTTTTAAAGAAATAACTAGAAGATCAAAATTAGGATTGGCGACAATTTCGATTGTATTTGGGAATGCAACTGCGGGCGGCGCTTATGTTCCTGGTATGTCTGACTTTTCCATTTTTCAAAAAGGTTCCGCGAAAGTATTTTTGGCCGGACCTCCACTTGTCCAGATGGCCACCAATGAAATCGCAACAGATGAAGAATTAGGTGGTGCTGAAATGCACTCCAAAATTTCAGGTGTCTCCGATTATTTGGCAGATGATGAATTGGATGGAATTCGAATTGCCCGAGAGATAATGGAAATTGTCAAAGTGACTACTCCTCACCTTACTCCTGAAAAGGAAATTGAACCTCCTAAATATAGTCCTGAAGAATTATTAGGAATTATACCAATTGACACAAAGCAGCCATTTGACATAAGAGAACTGATTGTTAGAATTGTTGATGGCTCTAAATTTTCAGAATTTAAAAAAGAATATGGCAATACAATGGTGACTGGCTGGGCCGAAATTCATGGTTATCCTGTTGGTATCATTGCCAATAATGGCGTTATCTTTTCTGAATCTGCCAACAAAGCCGCACATTTCATTCAACTAAGCAACAAAAATGATATTCCACTGCTCTTTCTTCAAAATACAACCGGGTATATGGTTGGTAAAAAATATGAAGAAGGTGGAATAATAAAAAATGGAGCGAAGCTTATAAATGCTGTTTCTAACAGTGAAGTTCCGGCAATCACTTTGATGGTCAGTAATTCTTATGGTGCTGGAAATTATGGAATGAACGGTCGCTCCTATGACCCTAGATTTTTATTCACTTACCCAAATGCGAAAATTGGCGTAATGGGTCCTGAACAATTGGCTGGTGTCATGGAAATCGTACAACGCAAATCAGCAGCAGCTCAAGGAATCGAATATGATGAACAGCAAGGAGAAATGGCCAAACAATATTTGATGGCCGAATTTGATAAAAAAGCAAACGCTTGGCATTCTACCTCTGAAATATGGGATGATGGTGTGATTGATCCTCGTGAAACTCGAAACTATTTAGGCTTTGCATTGGCAATAATTTATAATCAAGAAATAAAAGGAGCAGATACATTTGGAATCTGGAGAATGTAATATGAAGCGGATTAATAACATTTTAATTGCAAACAGAGGAGAGATTGCTTCTCGCATCATACGTACCTGTAAAAAAATGGGTATCAAGAGTACAGTGGTATTTTCAAATGCTGATCGTCATTCGCTCTTTGTGTCTGAAGCAGATCAAGCAATTTGTATTGGTGAAAATGAAGCAGCACTTTCCTATTTAGATCAAGATAAAATTATTCAAGTTGCAAAAAATCATGAGGTTGATGCCATCCATCCAGGATATGGCTTTTTATCTGAGAATGTTTCATTTGCAAAAAGATGTCAAAAAGAAAACATCATTTTTATTGGTCCAAGCCCAGAAGCCATTGGTGCATTTGGCTCAAAAGCAGAAGCCAAAAAGGCAATGGAACAACATGATGTACCCACGGTGCCTGGATATAACGGCGAACAACAAGATGCCACAACATTAAAAAAAGAAGCTAAAAAAATAGGGTTTCCAATTTTAATAAAAGCATCAGCAGGTGGTGGCGGAAAAGGAATGCGAATTGTAGAAAATGAGTCTGATTTTCAAACTGCTTTGGAAGCTGTCAAAAGAGAATCGAAATCAGCATTTGGAAATGATGAGGTTATTTTAGAAAAATACATTGCAGCTGGTCGACATATTGAGTTCCAAATTTTTGGAGATCATTTTGGTAATATTATCCACATTTTTGAACGGGAGTGTTCGATCCAAAGAAGATATCAAAAGATAATTGAAGAAAGCCCTTCTCCTGCTTTAGATGAAAATCTGAGAAATAAAATGAGTGCTGCAGCTATCAAAGCTGCAAAAGCTATTAATTACAACAATGCAGGCACGGTAGAGTTTATTTTCGATGATAAAACAAAGGATTTTTATTTTTTAGAAGTAAATACAAGATTACAAGTAGAACATCCTGTAACGGAAGAAATCACAGGTTTGGACTTGGTAAAAATGCAAATTGAAGTTGCACAAGGACAACCGATTTTATTACAACAATCTGATATTCAGTCAGTTGGATATGCTATTGAATGTCGATTGTATGCGGAAGATCCACGAAATAATTTTATGCCACAAGCTGGCCCGATTCATCATTTCAAGGTTCCTGAGGTAGACGGACTGCGAATTGAAACAGCAGTGAAATGTGGGGCTGAAGTTTCCATGTTTTATGATCCTATGATTGCGAAGTTGATTATTCATGCAAGTGATAGAGTTGAAGCGGCACGGAAAATGAAATATGTCTTGGAAAAATTAGTTTGTCAAGGTATTGTTACAAATCAGCAATTATTATTAGACATTGTGTCCAACGAAAAATTTATAGCAGGAAATTACACCACTCATTTTATTGAATCCGCTATTGATTTAAAACCAGCTATTGATACGGTTTCATTCAATAAATCATTAATCGCTGCTACCCTATTTCAATGGTCTCAACGAAATTCTAAAAGAACTTTGCTAAAATCAATGCCATCCGGCTGGAGAAGTAATTTTTACGAAATGCAAAAAGAAAATTTTGTTTTTCAAGAAAAGGAATATTTAGTTAGTTATAAATTTGACCAAAATAAATTTAGCATTAAGATTGAAGATACTTCTTTTGATGCTCAAATTCATTCGATTGAAGGTCCGTCTATTTCTATTGAAATAAATGGTGTTATTGCTCAATACCAAATGTTTCAGAAAGAAAAAAACTTATACTTACATAACGACAAAATTGGAAATATTACACTTCAACTAAAAGACCGATTCCCTGTTAAAAATATTGCTAATAATACAAATGAATATCTAACACCGATGCCTTCCAAGGTCGTAAAAGTTGAAGTGCAAGTTGGTCAGTCCATCAAAAAAGATGCCCCGTTGATTATTTTAAATTCTATGAAAATGGAGAACGTCATTATTGCAAATGAAGATGGTATTATTGAAGAAATCTATGTCGTCGAAGGAGAAAATATTGAAGCAGGTGTATTGTTATTAAAAATGAAATAATGAATCATTATACAAAAGAACAAGTCTCCAATATTCACCATGAAAATTTCGCTTTTCTAATAATTGAAGAAGTAGATCATGTACTAACTATCACTTTAAATCGAGCAGCTAAAAAAAATGCCCTTCATCCTAAGATGATTGAAGAGTTAGGATTTGCTTTTCAATATGCTTTTTTCGAAAAGGAAGTTCGGGTTGTTATTCTAAAAGCTAAAGGAAACGTATTTTGTGCTGGAGGTGATTTGAAAGCGATGAGAGGAATGATTGAACCACATAACAGTACAATTCCTGATCCAAATAATAAGATATTGATTGGTGAATTATTTAATAATGTTTACAAACCTGTGATTACGCAAGTTGAAGGAAAAGTCTTTGCTGGTGGCTTTTTGATTTTGGCAGGCAGCCATTATGTGGTAGCGGCCGATCATTTGGAATTTGCGATGCCCGAAGTAAAACGTGGTATTTTTCCTATGCAAGTAATGGCTTCTTTGTTGACGGTGATGCCTCGAAGAAAAGTGATTGATTGGTGTATAAGAGGCTACACTATTTCTGCTAACACTGCAAAAGATTGGGGAATCATTACTCATCTGACAACTAAAGAATATGTTGAAAATAAAGTGACTAAAATTGCTAATGAATTGAAAGAAAATTCTCCAAAAGCGATTAGTCTTGGATTGGAGGCATTAAAAAATATAACACCTAGCGAAGATCAAACAAAGTATCTGATGGGGATGTTGATGCAGGCGATTGGATCAAAGGACGGGCAGGAAGGATTGAAAGCTTTTGCTGAGAAACGGAAGGCTGTTTGGAGTGGGGAGTGATTTGAACAAAGAGATATCTCCCTTTGTTGGCACTATGTCGTTCCGTTGGAACTTTTTGGGTGAACTTTAGCCGGAAAATAATTATTATTGTAGCTTAATAAACACATATATACATGTACGATAAACTTTTACAACCATTAGATCTCGGATTCACAACTCTGAAAAATAGAGTTTTGATGGGTTCCATGCACACGATGCTAGAAGAAATTCCAGGTGGTCATGTAGCAGCGGCTGCTTTTTATGCAGAACGTGCTCGTGGTCAAGTTGCCTTAATTGTGACGGGTGGAATCGCTCCTAATGTCGAAGGTGGTGTTGGAGATGGTGCTGGAAAATTAACCACCAAGGAAGAAGCTGAACCTCACAAAGAAATTACACAAGCTGTGCACGAGGCTGGTGGTAAAATTTGTATGCAGATTTTGCACACAGGTCGATACGCTTACAGTGCAAATGCAGTGGCGCCCTCTCCTATTAAAGCGCCGATCAATATGGTTACGCCTAGAGAAATGACGGATGAGGATATTGAAAGAACGATTGCAGACTATATCAACTGTGCGAGTTTAGCGCAATATGCTGGTTACGATGGTGTTGAAGTAATGGGTTCTGAAGGATATTTGATCAATCAATTTATTGTAAAACATACCAATAAACGCACGGATAAATGGGGAGGCAGTTATGAAAATAGAATTCAATTGGCACTTCGAATCGTAAAAGGAATTCGCGAAAAAGCTGGTGAAAATTTTATCATCATTTATCGTTTGTCCATGTTGGATTTGGTGGAAGATGGTAGTACCTGGGACGAGGTGGTTCAATTGGCAAAAGAAATTGAAAAAGCTGGGGCGACTATTATTAACTCTGGAATAGGTTGGCATGAAGCTCGGGTTCCTACGATTGGATCGATTGTACCTCGTGGTGGTTTTGCTTGGGTGACAAAAAGATTGATGGGTGAAGTTTCGATTCCACTGGTAGCAACCAACCGAATTAATACCCCTGAAATTGCAGAAAAAGTATTGCAAGATGGTTGTTCTGATATGGTGTCAATGGCGCGTCCATTTTTAGCAGATTCTCAATTTGTTCAAAAAGCAATGGATGGTAAGTCTGATGAAATCAATACTTGCATCGCTTGTAATCAAGCTTGTTTGGATCATACTTTCAGTTTGAAACGTTGTTCTTGCATCGTCAATCCTCGCGCTTGTCATGAATTGGAATTGAATTATTTGCCAACAGAAAATAAGAAAAAAATTGCAGTGATCGGTGGTGGCCCAGCTGGAATGGCAGCAGCAGCGATATGTGCAGAACGAGGGCATACGGTCAACCTTTATGAGGCATCGGAAAAATTAGGTGGTCAATTTAATATGGCCAAAATTATTCCAGGAAAGGAGGATTATGCGGAAACTATTCGTTATTACAACAAGATGTTGACAAAATACAAAGCTGAAGTTTTTCTAAACACTAAAGCTACGGCTGATACTTTAAATACAGTTGGGTATGATGAAATTATCGTTGCGACTGGAGTAACACCACGTCTATTGGACATCAAAGGTGCAGATCATGATTCGGTTATGAATTATAAGGAGGTACTTTGGGATCGAAAGAAAGTCGGTCAGAAAGTTGCCATTATTGGTGCTGGTGGAATTGGTTTTGATGTTGCTGAATTTTTGGCGCACCCGGAAGATCATCCAATAGAAACTGCCGAATATATGAAAGAATGGGGCGTCGATATGAGTTATCAAAAAGGAGGCGCTACGGCTGCTCCGGTAGATGCTCCACCTGAAAGAGAAATTTATTTATTGAAACGTTCTGTTGGAAAACATGGTAAGAATTTAGGAAAAACTACCGGTTGGATTCATAGAATGAGCTTGAAAAAGAAGCAAGTGAATATGTTATCCAATTGCGAATATATTAGCATTTCAGATGAAGGATTGAACATAAAAGTAAGTGGCGAACCCAAGACTTTGAAAGTGGACCATGTTGTCATTTGTGCTGGTCAAGAATCTTACAATCCTTTCACATCTGGCTTAAATATGCCGGAAGAAAATGTGCATGTAATTGGTGGTGCCTTGGATGCGAAACAATTGGATGCGAAACGAGCTATTAAGCAGGCTGCTTATTTGGCGGCTAAATTGTAGGTTGTTATAATTGTAAAATTTATAATGAAAAATGATTGTCTGATTAAATTGGACAATCATTTTTTTTTGTCTTCTCATACCATATAAATTAATTAACTTTAAACATATAAAACAGGACAACAAATCATAGTGCAAAAACAATCAACAAGTAAATTCCTCTTACCACAAGAATGGACCTTATTTATCTTGTTCCTTGTGTGCACATTGTTTATTCCAGATGGGATTTTACAATTCATTTGGGATTATAATACAGCGGTTGTCGCATTTCTGATTGCTGTACTTACCTTTCAAAATTATTTTTTTAAGAAACTGCGGATTCCAAAAGATTTTTACACGATTGTCTTTTTCTCTTTTACCATATTGAATTTTGCTTCTTCGATTTGGGCTGAAAACATTGCTTTAGTTTGGGAAAAATCCGCTATGTGGATGGTGCTTTTCGTTTTTTATGTCAATATGCGATCTTTGAATTTTTCTCAATTGAATTACAAGTTTTGGATAAATACTACTTATTGTGTTCTATTCGCAAATATATTGTTAATTATTTATTCATTCTGGTTAGCTTCACAAACACCAGAAGCTGGATTTCGATTTTCAAGCAAAGCAATTGACATATCTGATATATTTTTTAGACATCTTAATGGTAATTATATGACATCAGTACTGGTCCTATGGGTACCCATTAATATTTTCTTGGTCTCGAAGAAAATTGGAAATCAGCTCCTAAATATCCTTTTACTTTGTCTCATTTCCTTTTTAATATTACTCTTTAATAGTCGTGCATCGACCACTGCGTTATTGACGATTTTTATAGGTTCCTCATTTTTTCATTTCAAGAGAAATTCGAATTCGATAGGTTTCGCTTATACTGGAGCAGCTATTACGATTTTTACTGGATTCGTTTTTCTATTTATATCGGACAGTTTGACTTTTTTCGAGCAATACAATCCTTTGCGAACGGTACTCGAAGAAACTGGAGATGATCGACTACAAATTTGGAATTGGTCATTCGAGTTGTTTAAAGAAAATCCTTTTCTTGGAGCAGGCACTGGCAACTGGACCAATGAGATGTTGAAATATGGGGTGAATGATTTTACGAATTTTCGAGCATACACGCATGCACACAACCTATTTTTTGAAACCATTTCAGAGCTTGGCGTTTTAGGATGTTTACACATTTTAATACTACTTTTTTTCCCAATACTTGTTCTAATTAAAAAGAAATTTGAAAATTCAATCGATTTTTATTTAATGATAACATTGATTGCATTTGTCATCGTTAATTCCTTTTATGGTGTCACGTATCTCTCTCCTTATTTCATGTGTTTGTGGGTTTTGATTATTTCGAAAATAACACAAGTTCAGAATGGCGAATATTTCACAAGTTCATTGTTACTTTTTCCTTTATTAATCATTTCTACATGCTTTTTGTGCTTTAAAAAATTTGCTGACCTTAAAATGTCGCAGTATCATGCCGTCCTAAAAGCAGACAATGCACTTGCAAGACAATATATTGATCAAGTTTATATTCCCAATGTTTATGAATTTTACAGAAACCGATCGATTCATTTTCTTCAAGAAAATACTTTGGAATCAAATGATATTGATGCCTCTATGCAGTTATTACAACAAGGTTTAGCCAAAAACCCTTGTGATGTGTGGGCACTCTATAAACTAGGCAAAAATCATGAAAAACTAAATGAATTTGACAAAGCATTGACAGTGTACAAAAAAGTAATCAAATTAAATGAGCGACATTTTGAATCTTACTTAGCGATTGCAGCAATTGGAAATCGTAAAGAATATTGGCATGAATTCAAATTGGGTGCTTCTATTTTTGTAGATTATGCGATCCCTCATAAAACTAAATATTTTAATCAAGAAGCATTTGAAGTGGAACAGAAAGCCAAAATCAAAAGGTTTTGGAATAATAGATTGAGATACCTACGTCAATTCCAAAAACTAAAAAGAGAACGAAGAATGCTAAACAAAAATCAACCGACCAAATAAATATAAAACCATTCTCTATTACTTTGTTGTTGATGTACTTGATCAACTTTAATCCTATATTTTTGTGCAATTTTGACAATTTCTTTTGTTGCCGCATTTTCAGACAAGATCATATAGGTTTTTCCGACCGACTTTTTTCTAACATTCAATTGGGAAAATAATTTCTCAAAATACTCCAAATTTTGCCCAGCATAAAATGCATGTTCATTTACTGCTTTCACGGGAGCTTTATAAAAAGGTGGATTTATAAAGATGAAATCAAAATGCATTGACTCAATTTTATCAAATAAATCTGAATGTATCGCATTAATTACTACGTTATTCCTTTTCGCATTTTCAGATATTCCTTCAACTGCTTGTGGATTTATATCCGAAGCATAAATTTTCATATCCGTATGCTTTGCTAAATAAAGCGATATCAAACCATTGCCACAACCTAATTCTAATGTATTTCCATTGTTAAGATTTAGATTTAAAATAAAGTCTAAAAATATATCCGTTGATAAATATAAGCTAGGATGAAAAACGGAAGGATATAAAACCATATCAATTCCTCGTTTGCTAAATCGACGAGGTTTTCGATAATGCCATTTTATTATTTTATAAATAATTGGTTGGAAATATTTTGGTAAGGTGTATATCATTACTCAGAAGCAAAACCTTCAATTTCAGGTTGGCGATATTTTAACCAAAATTTTTGCAAAACTTTCAACTCATAAGGATACTTGAAAATGTTGTAATTATATCTGAAGGCGGATACATTCTTCATCACTGTTTTTTGAAAGTTGGTTATTTTAGCATCTGTTGATGTAGGAAATCTTGCGTTAATAACAGTTTCAAATCCTTTGACTCTGTCCACCATTTTCGGCGTGAGCCAAGGGGTTAAAGGGTTTTTTCTGAGATCAAAATTCTCCCAACTTGGTGATAACCAGTCTTCCAATTTTTTGGGGAAAGAAAATCCAGCATCTAATATTTTTTGATACAAATCAGAACCTTCAGTCGGCACTGGACTGTACAAATAAATGATGATTTCGGTTGCTGGGTTTATTGATTTAACTTCTTTAATAAAATTTATTTCTGCTTCAATTTGCTCCGTCACTTCCTGCTCTGACAATCCAGGAAATCCAAGGACGAATGAATATTCAGGTATGATACCAAAACTGCCAAGACGTGCTGCGAATTCTTTGATCTGTTCACCCGTTTGTTTTCCGCCCTTGTCAATGTTGTCGAGAATTTTATCATTGCCACTTTCTGCACCGAGAAAGATCATTTTGCAACCCGAATCACGCATTGCTTTCAGCGAATCATCTTTGTATTTATAGATCGTATCAATTCTCCCCTCGCCCCACCACGTCATGTTATGTGGCGCAATTAGGTTGGAAAATTCAACGGTTCTCTTTTCAGATACAAAGAAGTTATTGTCATGAAATTCAATTGCATCGCCACCATAATTTTCTTTGATGAACTTAATGTCATTATAAACCGTTTTAGCGGATTTACCTTTCCATCTAGCTTCATAAATTGGTACTACTGCACAAAATGAGCACGTGAATGGACATCCTAAACTTGAATGATAAGCGATTGTTTTCTTACCTAAGTGAGTCGGACGCAAATATTTTTCAATTGGATAATATTCATTCAATTTAGCATAAGGGTAATCCGGCAACGTGTCTTGATCTACCAGCGTCTCTTTCGAGTTCTTAATGATTTCTTTTTTCTCCGTTTTCCAAATCAAATTAGGAATAAACTCGTAAGGTTGATTGTTAGAAAGCGCTTCTAATAATGCCGGAAAAGCATGATCGCCAGGTCCATTAATTACAAAGTCAACAAAATCACTCTCCATCACTACCTTATATTGATTGGAAGCAAAATAACCACCCCATATATTAATGACTTCTGGAAATTGTGCTCTTATTTTTTTCGTAAATGGAATGGCTTGCCTCAGTTGAGGTCCTGGCATCACCGTACTTCCAAAAAATTTAAACTTACCAGTTTTCAAATAAGCTTCGATTTTCTCCCAAGGATCTTGTTCTCGATTTCCATCTACAACTGCCCATTCAAATTTCCCTTCTATCGCAGCAGCTACTTGCAAAATTGAATTAGGAATCCGGTAGTTTTTATTAGAAACTGCACGTGGATTGAATAGAAGTACGCTATTATTTTTCATCAATTTCTTGATCTAATTTTACAATTAAAAATATTTGTTAGTAATACTATAGTGAAACACTTTTTGGGAAACAGGTGGAGTTACAGCTTTAAGTCAATAATATCTTTATCAATTTTTCCATTAAAAGCTACCCTCTAATATACAGAACGGATTATTACCAACTCGGCTTATATGTAAAATATATTTTCCTACTTGGTTCTTCAAACACATAAAGTTTATGTCAAAATCTAAGGAGCTAAACGTTTTACAGTTTTACTCGCATAATAATTGAACAAGACAAAAACAAACCATTGAATAACTACAGTTCCACACAAAGCTCCTAACATTCCATACCTTGGAATTAAAATTATATTCAATCCCAAATTTACAATTGTCGACATTAAAAAAACTCTTACAATTTTATATTGTTCATGATACTTCAATAACTGATGCGTCTTAATGATATAACCAAAAAAAGGTATTACTAATAAATAACCTAATAAATAAAAAGATGTAGATAGCTGGATATTATAAATATATTCCATCAGGATATAAATTGCAATAATTGCTGGAAAAGATACCGCCAACCCAATTTTAAAAATGAAGTAATGAAACTTGTTTATAGAACTGTCCTTTAACCGATATATATTTTTAATGAATGGACGAGTGAGAATTCTACTTAATATAAAGATCATAGTAAGTGCTTTTATGAAAATTTGATACTCGCCTAAAAATTTTTTTGGTAAAAAATAAGCCACACTGTAAAGATCTATTTGAGTTTGTAAAAAGCCTATAAATCCTGGAATAAAATAAGGGAATGCATCTATGAAGATCTGTTTGTTAAATCGCCAATAGTGGTTTTTTAAAATCTCTTTTTGAAAAAAGAACAGATATAAAACAGCTTTTAGGATTGAAATAAAAGCATATACCTGTATCACTTTCAATGCAGTAATTTCAAATCTTTGAACAAATATCATTGACAATATTGAAGATATACTAATTATTTCAACCAAGATTGCGATTAAAAATTTTCGTGTATACAATATTATGACATTAAAAGAATTGACCATAAATGATCCCAACAACCAAACTAATAACCAAATCAGTATCGGTTCTTGCCAATAATAAATCGATAATCCGACTAATGTAGCGCCCAATAAAGTACTTCTGGTAACTAAATTATTTTGCCAAACCATCGCTAATGTTGCTGGCGATTCACTGATCGTCCTTAATAAGTAAGAATTACTTCCCCAAGCCAAAAGCATACTCAGCAAATTGAGGACTAATAAGAAAACTACAACTTCTCCCCAAACACTTTCTGATTGATATCTGATCACTATCAAGGCCACCAAAAATTGACTGACACTAGCAAGGAATTGGTGAACGCCAAATTGAGATAGCATTTTCAACCTTCTAAAAAATCTTTGTTTCAATTGTGGATTCAAGCGATTTTAATTATATTTTACTGCTAATGACTTTACTTATTAATGTTCCTCGAATCTAATGAATGCATATAAAAATTTAATTTCCAAATCTACATTTCGCATTTTATGGCGTTATCGTGAGGTCAGAGAACGCTTTTATTTGTTAAATAAAAAAGAAATAATTGTCGTTTACACAATGGGAAAAGTCGGTTCCACTTCTATTTATTTTGCTTTAAAGAAAAAATTTGGTGCCAAAGTTCTTTTTGTGCACAGAATGTACACTAAAAATATTAATAACTTCAACATTCCTTTTATTAACAATAATCTTCCTATTCCTAGATATCAAATGGCGGAATTTATCCACGCGAATTTATTCAATAGAAAAGAGGTTAAGATTATAACATTGATAAGGGAGCCAATGAGTCGGAATATTTCTCAATTTTTTCAAAATTTTCGAGCTTATAATAATGGTAAATCTTTTGAAAAAATCTCAGTTGACGAGGCCATTCATAATTTCATCCATCAATATCGACACGAAATACCTGAGAACTGGATACATCAAGAACTTCTACGTAGATTGAATCTTCAATTATCAGAATTAAATTTTTGTACAGAAAAAAAATATTCAATCATTACAAAAGACAATTTTGACCTATTAATAATGAGAACAGATTTGACGGACACCAAAAAAGAAAAATATCTTCAATTGTTTACTAACACAACTATTAAAATACATCGAGAAAACACTCATCAACAAAAAAACTACCATCAATATTACCAAGATTTTTACAATAAAATTGTGATCCCTGAAAGTATTATTCACCAAGTTTTTGATGCACCGTATCTAGTTGCTTTTTTTACAATACAAGAAATTCAAATGTTTAAAAAAAGATGGTTAGAAAAGTTAATTCAATAAATTGATTTCGTTTTCATTCGTTTCTCGAGTTGTAATATTGAAAGATGGAAATAAGGCCTTCCTAGCAATTACCGAATCCAAAACTAGTTTATTGAAAAATTTATACTCTACGTTTTGATGTGTTTCATTTTTTATTTTGTTAAGCAATTCCTCTTCAACTCCTTCATTTCTCAACCGATACAATGTTGGATCTTCATAGGTGACATATAATAACTCTGCATAAGAATGCTGCTTTATACTATCCGCAACGAAAGATTGATTGGTTTGCGTCCAGTGATTTCGAAGCATTTTATTTTGAGTTGCAATAATTTTCGAGAAATTTTTCAGCTTCCCATAACCTTTTGTTTCCGTCTCGGCAAATAACAAGCGAGCAATCTTTGAAGTATGACACCACATGCATTTTGCAGGTTTCCCTGCAGTTGTTACTAATTCATCTGCACCAGGTAGCAGTTTACCATCTAAATTATATATTGCGAAACGTGGTTGGCCATTTTTCATAAAATCAATCACTTCAAATTCCTTTACTTGAAAACCTTCGACTTTATCACCAAACCCTTCTTTGGCAATATATGCAATCTCTGACACTGAAGCTGCATCTCCAACATTGATAAATCGAAAACCTGGTGAAACACAAGATTCTGATTTATTGATTACATAATCATAAGTGTCATCAAAATTGTATTTATTTTTAAAATCAGATAAAGTTTTCGACACACCAGTAATTGCATAATATGAATTTGTATTGTTAAAAACAAAAGATATGAATTGACCAATATCTATCCATTTATTTTTCTGATAATTTTTTGATTTTTTTAGATTCCTTAAAATAATCTTCCATGATTTTAATGCTGAAGCTGAGAACCCTAAATGCTCAACATTTAATGACAATACTTGGCCTTCTTTCCATTGAATCGAATTACTATAATTATCTGTCAACAATTCTGCTCCTAAATAAGCCATTATCCACTTTAGCCCTACTTCTACTTTGTAAGTATTCTCCTCCGGATAAGCTTTAAACCATTTTAAATCTATTTTATATTGATTTGGATCTGCGGAAACATTTTGTTGCTTACATTGGGCTAACAAAAAAGTAGTTAAAACAATTAGTAAAAATAAAAATTCTTTCTTCATATTAAATTATCTAACTCCATTTCTTAATCAATAAATCGATTTCTTGTTTACTAAAAAAGTGTTGCACATATTTAGTGTCAAGTAATTTGTAGATATAGGATTTTGAGAAGGAATTTGTTTTAATGAATTGGTCATAATCCTCTTTATAATATTTATGCTTCGCGGCATTTAACCTTGGGATGGCAGATATTTTTGTTCTCGAAAATTTCAAAATTGATGCTATCTTTTTCTCGTCAGTCGCATCTGTTCTAACTAACAATAATCTTACATTTTCTTTTTCAATTATTTGGAATTTGTTTTCAGCATCAAAGGGATAGTCATAAATATCAATTCCAATGTATTTTTTTATTTCCATATCGAACCAATTGATTGGATATTCATGAGGTAATTTTTTCATAAAAATTTCAAACAATTCTTCACTCTCAATTTTTGGCTTTTTTTCTAACGCAGTATAAAATTCCAAAACTTCAAAGAATGCGGACACATTTCTATCAATTGGTTCTCTGACCAAACTTATTACTTGTGTTTTTTTTTACGCTGAATGTGTTGCAATATGCTTTTTGCATTACTTCGAGAATCAGGGTAAAAACCCTTCCTACTTAACTCCAATTTATTCAATGCTTGCTTTTCAATATTTAGCGAATGAAAATGAAATACAGGCGAAAATATTCCTTTTTTATAGATGGAATAAAAACTAGTTGACCCTACTTTTGCCATGGTATAAACCAACACCAACTCATCTGAAAATCTAATTATCAATTCATTTACCCAATACTTTAAGAGGGCAAAAGTATAGTAGTTGATTTTTGTATTTAGACTATTTCGCTTCACTCAAATCTATTTTTTTCAAAGTATAAAAACCAGGTGATCGATTTACATCCGTCATGTAATATATTAAACTGTCATTGATTAATATGGACTTGTAGATATTTTCCGGATTTATATTTTCGAATAAATCAGTTTTCAAGACAAATTCCTGATTTACTTCCCACACTTGGTACTTCAATGGAAATTTTTTCTCTTTTGGTTTGTTATTGGTTTTATAAAACACACTCAAAACATTATTTTCAATCAAGAAATCAACCATCATAATATCTGTTTCTTCATTTAATACATAGTTATTTTGTAAATCATTTTTCTTCCCAAAAACAAATACTATTACAACCGAAATAAAAACGCAAAGGCAGATCGAAGCACAAAATTGGAACAATGAATTTCCTTTCAAAATATCCTTTCTAAAGTTAAACAAATACCCAATTAAAAATAACAATAATAAGATTGCTGCACCAAAATTTAAGAGCAATATTTCTTGCTTATAAAACAAATGATAAGGATAAAAATTAATAAGTAAAATCACTATTGAACTTAACCCAATACCCCTTTTATTATTTTTTGATAAAATAACTAGATATGGAATTAATAGAAAAATTAATGAATAACTACTCATGTTTGGACTCATCAATAACAGTACTAAAATCCACAATCCCAGTTTTTGAATATTTGAAGATTGACTTTTAAGAGTAAAAAAGATGGCAGTAAAAAGTAGAAATAACTTTAATAGAATTTTAGAAAATAAATAACAAGTGATACTATCATAAAACGGCGATGGATTTAATAACGGTTCAAAATAAAATAAATGTTTAAATAACATCTCAAATGATTTTGCCTTTATCGTAAAGCCATTATAAATATTTCCGCCACTAGCTTTGAAAAATACATTTGACAAATAGTATTGACATACTTCGAAATTAGTAATTAAAATTGTTGCGACTACCAATCCACTAAGTATTGCTAATTGTATTATTAAGGACCCTAGTTTCCTAGAAAAAAATATAAATCCGAACAATATCAATGGAGAAGATTTTAGAATTACTCCAATGGGCCACATAAAGTGATGAATTGAAATTTTGTCCTTATCCATTGCTTTAAGACCAAAACAAATTAGCGCTAATAAAATAAAATAACATTGACCATACAAAATATTATTTTTAATCGCATTGTAAAATAATATCGGAATTAGAAAGAGATAATAGTTTTGAAATTTATAACTTTTCTTTAAGTCATAAATTGTAATAAAAAAAACGATTATTGAAATAATATTGAAAATCAACTTAGCAACTCCAATTTTCAGAAATGCGAAAGGAACGTATAAAATAGAAAGACTTGGTGTATTAGGATAATAAGATGCAAATACTTTCCCGTCAAAATAGCTACGTATAAATTCATTAAAGATTAAGCTATTATAAATTTTCAAATCGAAATTATTTACTATTATTGCCTTAGCGCCAAAATAATAATTTGCAAAATCATGAACACGAAAGTAAGTAGATAAATATAGATTGTAAATGCATAGCAATAGCAATGGCATCCAAAATAAAATATTATTTAGTTTGACCGATTTTACCATTTTAATGTTATGATTAAAATTTTGGTTCGTGTTGATACACTTTTATTATGATGTCGAATTAATATTTAAACTTATGCGCCCTACCTACTATTTTTTTCATAAGGAACTGTATATCTAATTTCCAAAAGCCAGGAGTGATTTCAATGGAAACTGATTCGTATGATTCAGGATAATTCATCCATTTATTTATTTCTCGCATTTCCTTTTGTTGGTTCAACCATTTTATTAAAGGACGCGCAATTCTTTTCCTTTTTAAACGTTCAATTTTTTTTTGTTGTAATCCTCTGGAATTTCCACTAGCATCCATATCTCCATAAACAAATTGATTGTTATAACTTTTGAGAAATTTTGGTTCATAGGGTAAATCTAATATCTGACATAATTTTTTCATCTCTATTTCAGGGTGCTCACAAAAATCTTCATACTTGAAAATAGATAAATTTTTATCCAGAATTTCAGAAATATAGTTTTTGTAGACTTTAAAAAAAGCAGGTGGGCACCATCTAGAAATCCAAATATCTATTGCATCTCTAACAAAAACCACTGGAATTAGTGGCAATTCAGCAACTAACATTTCATATTGCAACAACCGGTTTGACGTCTCAAAATTATTAATGTCATGTGGTGTAAAATCAATAAATGTCCAATCTCTCAAGACCAACCGCTTTCCTTGTTCTTCAAGTTGCTTATTCAAATCAATTACTTGATTCAAATAGTCTCCGCTTTTCAAGTTTATCCCAATTTTTTTACTCTGTTGTGCTAAATTTAAATGGACATTATATTTCGGGTGAACTTCAGAAGCTACAAACGTATTTTCCATCGAGCTTAAACATCTTGACAACATAGTGCCTCCCGAACGAGCATAACAAATTAATAAAATGATTGGTTGCATAATTTGCTTCTACCTTTAATTTTTTTCTCAAACACTTACCACAATCTTCCCCTTCACCTTCCGATCCATCATTTCTTGCAAGGCAACAGCAGCTTCTTCCAAAGGATACACTTTATGAATATGTGGTTTGATTTTTCCTTCCGAAAACATCGTCATCAACTCAATACTGTTTTGCATATTGGCAGCTTGATCTCTCATCGCAAAACTTCCCCAAAAAACACCAACGATTTGACAGCCTTTTAGTAGTGCTAAATTGAGTGGGATTTTGGGAATATCACCCGCAGCAAACCCAATAACTAAAAATCTACCTTCCCAAGCAGTTGCTCTTAATGCAGCTTCGGAGTAGCTGCCACCTACCGGATCGTAGACAACATCTGCGCCTTTACCATCTGTCAATTCTTTGATTCTAGTTTTTAAATCTTCTTCATTATAATTGACAACTTCATCGGCACCATATTGTTGGCAAAGTTTCAATTTTTCAAAAGTGGAAGCGGCAGCAATGACTTTAGCACCCATCACTTTCCCAAGCTCAACAGCGGCAAGTCCTACCCCACCCGATGCTCCTAAAACTAACAATGTTTCTCCTTCTTTTAGTTGCGCACGATTTTTTAATGCATAATAAGAAGTTCCGTATGCCATCATAAAGGAGGCAGCAGTCGGAAAATCCATGTTAGGTAATTTTGGAAAAACTTGTTTGTAATGAACAATTACTTCTTCCGCAAATCCGCCATGTGCCACAAAACCAAATACTTCATCACCAACTTTTAAGTTTTTCACCGCTTCTCCAACTTCTTTAATGACACCTGCAATATCACTACCTGGCGAAAAAGGAAGTGCTGGTTTGAACTGATATTTCCCTTGAATTATTAACGTATCTGGAAAGTTGACAGAACATGCTTTTACGGCTACTACTACTTCTTTAGGTCCAGGTTTCAAATCTGGTACTTCCTTGTAAACTAAGTCTGATGGTGGACCGTGTTTTTCACAAACGATTGCTTTCATAGATGGAGGATTTTAATACTGCTTTATTATCTTAATTGAGTAAATTTTACCTTTCTAATTTTGTCTATTTGGATATTTAGACGCTACTTATTCAGAGTAAATTTTTCTTTTTGAACTGTAATTATCAATCAAAATGGAATATTTATTTTGAACGAGAAGTGTCTAAAATTCTAACCATCCAAAAGTCTAAAAGTCTATACATCTCTAATTTTCAATCACCTTTAGCACCAATTTCCCTCTCTTATTTCCATTAAAAAGTCGTTGATACGTTTCATGGAAATTTTCAATACCTTCATAAACATCTTCTTCCGTTTTCAATTTTCCTTGCATCATCCACATACCCATTTGCATGCCTGCTTCTTTGTAACGATCTGCATAATCCATCACCACCATTCCTTGCATAGTCGCACGGTTAACCAACAATGAAAGGTAATTTTTAGGTCCGACAATCGCTTCTTTATTGTTATATTGAGAGATGGCACCGCAAATTACTACTCGTGCATGCATCCGAAGTCTTGCCAATGCAGCATCTAATATTTCACCTCCCACATTATCGAAGTACACATCAATTCCTTTTGGACAATGTTGTTTTATCCCGGCATGGATATTTTCATTTTTGTAGTCAATACAGCCATCAAACCCTAACTTTTCAACAACATATTTGCATTTTTCAGGACCACCTGCAATCCCGACTACTGTACATCCTTTTATCTTAGCTATTTGACCTACCACACTACCTACAGCACCTGCCGCTCCTGAAACTAACACCCGGTCTCCTTCTTTAATTTTGCCAACTTCTGTGATCCCGAAATAAGCCGTCATTCCTGGCATTCCAAGTGCACCAATATATTTAGTCATTGGAGCCAACGAAGTATCCACTTTAAAATGACCTTTACCATCTGTGCAAAAGTATTGTTGGACTCCTCCCCAACCGGTTAATATATCTCCTTTTTTGAATTTCGGATGGTTATTGACCTTGATTACTTCTCCGATGGTCCCTGCTCGCATCACGTCATCTAGCGCTACAGGAGGTATGTATGATTTAGCATCATTCATCCATCCCCTCATTGCCGGATCCAAAGAAACGTAATGCGTTTGCACAACTACTTCTCCTTCATTCGGTTCTGGAATTTCGTTGGTTTGCAATTCCCAAGTATCAGCAGTAGGCGATCCAATAGGTCGTTGTTTTAATATTAATTGTTTGTTCATTTTTATTTTAGTTTATGCAGAAGTTCCACCGTCAATTGTAATTGTTTGGCCGGTAATAAAAGTTGTTTTGTCAGAAGCTAACCACAAAATTGCTTCCGCAGTTTCTTCAGCTTGACCGAATCTTCTCATCGGTATATATTTTAATAATCGTTTTTGTAATTCCTCATTTCCCTCAATCATTGCATCGAAAAGTGCAGATCTTGTATATCCAGGACATACTGCGTTGATTCGGATATTTTTGGAAGCATACTCCAATGACGCAGATTTAGTCATACCTACTACTGCAAATTTACTTGCCGTGTATGCAATGTTAAGACCACTCGCTTTTAGGCCAGCTAAAGATGCAACATTTACAATATTTCCACCGCCCTGCTTCATCATTTGTTGCAGTGCAATTTTCATACAATAAAATACGCCTGTTTGATTAACAGCCACTACATTTTCCCAGTCTTCCAATGTGTGTTCAGCTGTTCTTAGCAGTTGTTTATTGGCGATTCCTGCATTGTTGACAATTACATCGAGTCGCCCATGTTTTGCAACTACTTCTGCAACTAGCTTTTCAACTTCTTCGAACTTCGTCACATTTGTCAAAATCATTTCTGCAATTCCACCTGCGTTTTTTATTTGTTCACAAATTAGATTTGCATTGGCTTCATTGATATCTGACACAATGACGATTGCTCCATTTTTGGCAAACAACTTGGCTGTAGCTGCTCCTATTCCAGATCCAGCTCCTGTTATAATTACTATTTTATCTTTCATATTTTTTGTATAAAACGGTGGACGGTGAACGGTAGACGGTGAACGGTAGATGGTGAACGGGGAGTACGCAAGGAGTACGTGAGCATGACGCGTGTTCACGTACTCCTTGCGTGCTCCCGTTCACCGTTAACCGTTCACCGTTAACCGGCTCTAAAAAAACCCTTCAATCCGATTCTTCTGAACAGCTCGCCATCCCATTTGTATGAACATGGCACAAGCTTTGTCAAGTTTCGCAAATTTTTCATCTTTCGTCAACCCTTTGTTATATCTGTAAAATATTTGTTGAACAATTACTGCTATTTTGAACAAACCAAATGCGTAATAAAAAACGATATTATTGACATCTCTACCACTTTCTTTGGCATACAAATTCACTATTTCTGTTCTACTCGGATTACCGAGCGCTAAAGTTGGTGAAGGAATTACTTTTGCAGCAGGACCATCAGCAGGCATCATCCAATAAGCGATGGACGTTCCTAAATCCATTAAAGGATCCCCCAACGTGCACATCTCCCAATCCAGAATCGCAACAATATGCTCCCAAGAATCATTTTCAAAAACAACATTGTCGTACTTATAATCATTATGAATTAAAGTATGATCATAGGTTGTCGGTTGATTTTCGGTCATCCAATTGATCAATTTATCAGCTTCCGGAATATCCATGGTTGCCGCTTTGTGATATTGTTTACCCCAATTCAGCACTTGTCTTTCCACATAACCAATTGGTCTTCCCAATTCAGATAAACCCACTGCTTTTACATCGACATTGTGTAATTCTACAAACAACGTTAACCAATTGTTAGATATTTTTTCAAAATCATTCGCCGGAACATTTCTTTTGGCCACTTCTTTATTGGTCAAAATGATTCCATTTACTTTTTCCATTAAATAAAACGAAGATCCGATAACTTCTTCTGAATCACAATAAGCCAATGCTTTAGGCGAATATTTAAATCCATTGTGTAAATTTGACAAAACCTTAAATTCTCGACTCATATCATGTCCTCTTTTCACTGCACCTTTGGGTGGACGACGAAGCACTATTTCTTTTTCTTCAATTTTCAATAAATAGGTCAAATTAGAATATCCATTTGAAAATTGGGAAATGTCAAGATTGGCATTCGTATCGGAAATGAGTTGGTGTTTAGCAAGAAACTTTTTCAAATTTTCAGCATTCAATTCCTCTCCTGCTCTGACTGATTTTAGCATGTAATTAATATTCTTTAAAGTGCTTTAAGTTAAACATTTTCTTTACTTTACGATGAATTTAATCGAATCAAAAATTTCAAATGAAACATAAATTTGACCTAACCAATAAAGTGGCAATTATCACAGGTTCCTCGAAAGGGATCGGTGAAAGTATCGCTCGTGCTTTGGCTGAACATGGCGCAAAAGTCGTCATTAGTAGTCGCAAACAAGCGGCAGTCGATGAAGTTGCTACGAGTATTAATGAATCTGGAGGTACCGCCGTTGCAAAGGCATGTCATGTCGGCGATTCAGAACAATTGAAAAACTTGGTTGACTTCACAGTACAAGAATTTGGTGGTGTTGACATTTTAATTAATAACGCAGCAACCAATCCTGTTTTTGGAAATTTATCAGATATGGAAGCCGAAGTTTTCGATAAAATCATGGATGTCAACGTTAAAGCATGTATGTTGTTATCTAATCTCTGCCATCCAATTATGGAAAAAAGAGGTGGTGGATCTATTATTAACATTGCTTCTGTAGAAGGTTTAAAACCGTCATTTGGATTAGGTATTTATAGTGTTAGTAAAGCTGCACTTATCATGCTGACCAAATCTCAAGCTAAAGAATGGGGTGCTAAAAAAATAAGAAGTAATGCGATTTGTCCTGGCTTAATTAAAACAAAATTTAGCGCAGCTTTATGGCAAAATGAACAGATGCTCAAGCAATTTGTCGGACATATCCCAATGCAAAGAATGGCTCAACCCGATGAAATGGCAGGTTTGGCCGTTTATTTGGCTGCCGATAATTCTAGCTATACGACTGGAGGTGTTTATACTTCTGATGGTGGCTATATGGTTGCTTAGAAGGTTAGTGAAGCGTGTATAGTTTAAAGTGGAGGACGCAGGGAATACGTTGTTGAAATCTCTGACTTAAAAAATTACCTGTTGCAGTATGAATAAAACATACTTATAACAATAAAAAGACAAATTTAAAATATGAATTTCGAATTCACAGAAAAATCAAAACAACTGCAATCGGATATTTCCAGATTTATGGAACAACATATCTACCCTATCGAAAAAGCACATGATGAATTTGTAGAAAATAATAGGTGGCAACATTATCCGGACTCGGAAAAACTAAAATCGTTGGCAAAATCAAAAGGTCTTTGGAATTTGTTTTTACCAAAAGGTTATGGTGATTTAAGTCCAGGTTTGACCAACTTAGAATATGCACCTTTAGCAGAATTGATGGGAAAAGTTATTTGGAGTTCGGAAATATTCAATTGCTCTGCACCCGATACTGGTAATATGGAAGTGTTGGCTAAATATGGTTCAGCAACCCAACAAGAACAATGGCTAAAACCTTTGATGAATGGTGAAATACGGTCTGCATTTTTGATGACAGAACCAGCTGTAGCTTCTTCCGATGCAACCAATATAGAAACTTCAATAGTAAAAGATGGTGATGAATATGTAATCAATGGTCGTAAATGGTGGTCTTCTGGTGCCATGAATCCTGCTTGCCGCTTCTTTATTGTTATGGGAAAAACCAATCCTGACGCCGAACGACATGTACAACAAAGTATGATACTCGTACCCAAAGATACACCCGGCGTGAATATTATTCGACCACTTAAAGTTTTTGGAAATTACGATTCTCCTGAAGGTCATGCAGAAATAGAATTAAATAATGTACGAGTTCCTGCTGCTAGCTTAATTCAGAATGAAGGAGATGGATTTGCTATTGCGCAAGGCCGATTGGGTCCAGGCCGCATTCACCATTGCATGCGCTTAATCGGTGGAGCACAACGTGCACTTGACATGATGTGCACGCGTGTTGCATCTAGAAAAGCGTTTGGTAAACAAATTAGTGGATTCAGCAGTATTCGTCAAGATATTGCTCTTTCAAGATGTGAAATTGAACAAGCCAGATTGTTGACCTTAGCCACTGCTGACAAAATTGATCGCTTTGGAATTAAAGAAGCGAAGGATTTAGTAGCCATGATTAAAATTGTCGTTCCTCAAATGACTTGCAATGTGGTAGATCGCGCCATCCAAGCATTTGGCGGCATGGGTGTTTGCCAAGATACACCGCTTCCTGGATTTTGGTTATATGGTCGTACCGTCCGAATAGCTGATGGTCCTGATGAGGTACATATGTATCAGTTGGGCAGAAATACGATTAAACAATCTATGATTTAAAAGCATTAAAAAAAGTTAGTAAATATATTTCTATTACTAATAATGCATCTTACAAACAAGTAACTTACATATCTTCCTTTGTTTTCAACTAAAAAACACCACATCATTTATTTTGTAAATCATGCGACTAAACTAATTTTATTTCATTATATTAGTAAATGACAGGTAAATCAATACCTGTTACAAGCTTATACAGATTTGTCATCTACAGACAATTTCTATAAAAGCAGAGAATAGCATATCCATTTCTTTTTAAAAGTTTTCATCCATTTAATTCATCTAACGCACTCCATGATTTTGAAATGCATAGTTTCAAATACGGGTAAACTATGTTATAATCCAATATTTTATTTATTTACTAAACATGTTTTATTATGAAAACTAAATTTACAAAGTTGTTTCTTTCTTTAACAATGATGCTGCTTTTCAGTGTCAGTGCGTTTGCAGACTTGAATGTCAGTGCCGTTGTCACAAGCCAAGGTTGTGCGGTTGGGGACATTATTTGCATTGACATAAACGTTGCTTCAACCACAACGGAATATGTAGATAATTTCTTCTTTGATTTTCCAGCTGGGTTTACTGCTATTCCAAATTGGACAGATGGCACCGGTAGTTGTGGTAGCGGAATCCCTTTTGGAACTGGACCAGTCTTGGCTCCGGGTGCTGCGACGATTATCACAGGGATTGTCTCAGATAGTGATTGTGGAATATGGAGCAATGGTACTTATACTTTTTGCTTTACTTTAACTGCTGCTGATCCTGCAGGTTGTCCAGCTGACGTTACCATTACAGCAAATGGAGATGGTTACAATTGTGATGGTGGCTGCAACGCTGGAGCAGGTGAGTACACTTCTGAAGAAATTTTGGCAGCAACAGCGCTTCCAGTTGAGGTTACTTCATTTACTGCTGAAGCCAAAGGAGAAGAAAATAAGATTGTATGGTTAACTGCTTCAGAAAGTAATACTGAATTCCATATCATCCAAAAATCAACAACTAATTCTAATAATTGGATGGAAGTAGGACGCATTAGAGCTGCAGGAGATTCAAACAGTGCCAACAGATATGAATTGATGGACGTAAATCCAATGTTGAAAACTTACTACCGTTTAGTTACAGTAGATTTTGATCAAAAAGAATCTATTTCTGAAGTCATCTCTGTAGAACGTGATGCCGTTGCCGGTGAAATAGATATCTATCCAAATCCTGCTACTACAACTTTGAGTATTGATTTTTCTTCATTGGTAAGAGAAACCGTCAATATTAAGCTGGTTGATTTAACTGGTAGACTTGTTAAAAATTATGAAATTGAAGCTGTAGAAGGAATCAATAACACCTCAATTGATCTATTTAGATTTATTCCAGGTGTTTATTTTGTTTCATTAGAAACTACTTCTGAAACTATAACGAGAAGATTGGTGAAAAAATAATTTTACACTTATTGAACACGCAATTAAAAGGCTTCAATCAACGCTGATTGAAGCCTTTTTTTATTCTAGTTTCTTAATTTAACAATGTACTTACTAACTGCCACTATCTCTTCATTTTCCAAAATACCTTTAAATGGTGTCATCAGTCCTTTTCCATGATAAATCTGAGCGACACTTTCTTCCAAACTGATTTTAGATAAGGTCAAATCCTTAGCACCATTCACATTCAAATCGCCTGTCATTCCGTGGCATGTGGTACAAAACATTTTATATTTTTTCTTTGCGTCTACTGCTTCAATCGCTTCATTTTTTACACCGGCAATAATTTCCTTTGCTTTTGCCAATTGTGCAGGGGTTGCCCCTGTTGTTACCGTTTTAGGCTTCTCGTCTTTAATTGTATTGGCAGCGGTTGATTTGCGAATTTCTTTTTTAGGTGGTGGCAAATCCTTAGCACCTTTTTTGGGTTTGTTATCAGGCTCTCCGCAGCTAATTACTAAAAGCGAAAGTAAAAGGAATACTATTCCAGCAAATTTATTAAGCTTCATATCGTTTTATATCTTTTAAATAAGGTCTAAGATGACGAAAAACTTCGCAATAATTGTATTTCAAATGCAGATATTTTCGTAAAAAAATGGAAACGTCTTTAGATATCGGAAATGAGATTTGATTCCATACAAATTATCTTAATTTTATATATTTCTAGTAACATAAACTGCCCAATGAATTTATCACGAACACTATTCGTAAGCGTATTCTATCTTTTCTGTTTTAGCTTTCTTCAGGGACAATCGCTTTCAATTCTTACTTGGAATATTCAGGATCTTGGTAAAACGAAAAATGCTGAAGAAATAAAATTCATGGCTAAAATCATGAACGATTATGATATTATAACGATTCAAGAAGTAGTTGCAATAGATCCAGCTGGTGCCAAAGCGGTTGCACAAATAGCGGATCAACTCAATCGAAGCGGTGCTAAATGGGACTACAAAGTGAGCGTGCCGACCACTGGTACTAGTCAACAAAAAGAACGCTATGCATTTATTTGGAAAACTTCTTCTGTAAAATTAATTGGTCGTGCATGGCTGGAAAAATCACTTGCGCCAATTGTTTGTCGAGAACCTTATTTGGCCAGATTTAAATTTGGTGACTTCACTTTTCTTTTAGCCAATTATCATTCAATCCCTCATTCGAAAAAACCACAATGGGAAAATGAACAAGTAATCCAATTACCAAAATTGTATCCAAATGATGAAATCATAATTGCTGGTGACTTTAATACTAATTCAACAGACAAGTTTTGGAATCAATTAGATCAACACGATTTATCTATTCAACCAATGGGTAAAAAGACAACACTTAACAGAGCGTGCACAAATTCAAATAAATACTCCTATAAAAGACATGCAATTGATTTTTTTATTTATGAAAATTCAGAATTAAATATAATACAAAGTGGGGTTTTAGATTATGTAGAATCCTGCGAACGATTAAAAATAGCTCGAAGTATTTCAGATCATTTACCGGCTTGGTGCAAAATTAGTTGGAGTAAATAAATAGTATAATAATTATTTATTGCTGATTTAATTACTATTTATTTCTTTATCTAAATGCTATTTAATTTCAAATTAATTGTTTATTAAAATTTTATTTATTTACGAATTAAATGAGAATTTCTAAAACAAATCATGAAACGAATAAAGTATTTAATTACAATTTCTGCATTTTTAAAATGAGGATTGACTATTACTTTTCTCTATTATTAATTTCTCAAAATTAAAATTCAATTGTTTGTTTTTTTCGTATTGCCTCAATGCCTTCCTAAAATAAAAACCACTTTCCCACTACTCCATTTTCAATTCCTAATTACATCATTATCGAACATTTCAATTTTAAAATTCAATTTAATTCTTTTTAAAAAAATGCAATTATCCTGTTTAAAAACCGCTTTATATCTAACAATCAGCGTTTTATGCAAAAAAAAATGCTTTAATATTTGGTGAATAAAATAATTTGAATAAATTTACAATACAAACTACTACAAAAGGATTTACTCCGACCCCGATAAACACACTTCTACTTTTAAGCAATCACACCTTTTTTATTACCCTTACGGATAACTCAGTTATTAATAACTTACTATGAAGTTATTTTAATAACGCTTATTAATTAATGTATTAATAGCGCATTATTAATTGGGAAACTAAATTTTATCAGAAGGGAAATTAAATGAACGTGTTCATTCTAAATGGAATGGATTATTGCTTAATCAAAATTTCTTATCATGAAATTTAAACCAAATGTAGTTGCCTATTTATTTATGGCAATGTTATTCCTACCTATTTCTGAATTGTGTGCTCAGGATGAAATAAATGTTCCTGGATTACAATTTAGCGATAATGCATGTTATGCAAAATATGCACTTCCTGACCAATTTGAAACTGTAGAAAACAAGGTGTTGGTAAAAGCCGCAACAAATCGCGAAAAAATTGTTCCAGCTGTCTATAAAGATGTTGAAGAACAAGTTTTAGTAACACCAGCTTATGAAAAGCAAGTAGCAGTTCCAGCAACTTTTGATTATGTTGAAGAACAAGTTTTAGTAACACCAAAATTAACTAAACTAATTGAAGTTCCCGCTGTTTATGAAACAGTTACTGAAAAAGTATTGGTAAAAGAAGAAAGCACTCGCATCGTCCCTATCCCTGCAGAATATGAAATCGTAACTGAAAAAGTATTGGTTGCACCTGAGAAAAAAAATATCATCATTGCACCAGCCACTTACGAAACAATTACCGAACCCGTAGAAGTCTCAAGTCCTTACAGTGTCAAATATCCAATTCCAGTTGCATTTAATAATGTGGAGGAAATGTATGAAATCGAACCTGCTTATGAACGTGTTGAACAATTGACACCTGAAATCGAAGTGATAACAGAAACAACAGAAATTAAACCTGCATCTTCTCAGTGGATTAAAAAAGAAGCGAATCAAAATTGCTTGTCAGCTGACCCAAGAGATTGTGATGTTTGGTGTCTTATTGAAATTCCTGCTGAATATCAAACGGTAACAAAAGAAATCAACAAAGGATGTGATGGTTCTGGTATCGCCAATTCCGGATGTACGCGCACGGTTCAGGTACCTGCTAAAATGGGTATGCGAAATAAAACTGTTTTAGCAACTACCGCAACTTTTAAAACGGAAATGATGCCTGCCGAGTACGCTACTGTAACAAAAACTGTTTTGAAAAATGCTGCTACTACTAAAGAAACTGTAATTCCAGCGGTGTACAATACTTTGGAAAAAACTGTTGTAAAAAAAGCGGCTACTTATAAAGAGGAAAAAATTCCTGCTGAGTATAAAGATGTAACAAAAGAAGTTTTGGTTACTCCAGCAACGACGAAAATGGAAACGATACCAGCAGTTTATAAAAAGATCAGAAAAAAAGTAGTCTTGACTCCTGCAACGATTGAAACGAAACAGATTCCTGCTGTTTACAAGACGATTGTTACAAAGAAAATGGTCAAGCCAGAAACTGTCAGCAGCATACCGGTTCCTGCCGAATACAAGACAGTCTATATGAAGCAAAAGACAAATGATTCAAAATTTACGCATAAACGAATCATTTGTGAGCAAGATATTACAGACAATTTGATCAAAAAAATTCAGTTAGCTTTATTGGAAAAAGGATTTAATCCCGGCCCTATTGATGACATATTTGGTCCAAAAAGTAAAGCTGCTTTGAGAAAATTCCAGGAAGCAAATGGATTGTTAGCAGGTCATCTTGATTTTGAAACGGTTAATGCACTAGGTATGGATATTCAACCAAAAGAAGCTCCAAATGCAAATGGAATGTTAGCAGTACCAGAATACCAAATGTTCAATATGGACGATATCGCTGAACCTCAACCAAAAGAGGATGTGTTGGTATCTAAAGGAAACTCCCCTCACGTTGATCCAGTTAATCCTTCGGAAAAGGCTGCCGAAAAACAAAATAATGCATCAGAAGATACTCCTAAAAAAGAAAACGATGATGAAAAAGACACGGCTATTAAGGGTGCAAGCGCTGATGAAATGGCAATGATTGAGGAAATCAATTTGATCCGTTCGAATCCAAAAGCATACATTAAGCATATCGAAGCTTATATACAAAAGTTGGAAAATGATGAATTGAATCGTGCTACCAATGGAGAAGAAATCAGTACGGCTAAAGAATTGATTTCTGAACTTAACAACACACCTACTTTAAGTATCTTAAAACCTCATGATGGACTTTATCAAGTCGGTACCAAACATGGAAATGATTTGAAATCTAGGGGCGTAATCGAACATACAGGTGGTGATGGCTCTTGGCCATGGGATCGTGTGAAAAAAGGTACTGACCTGACCGATGGAACAGAAAACCTCGTTGGTGGTTCCGACTCTGTAAGAGAATCAGTAATTATGTTGTTGGTAGATTCCGGTATTCCGAATCGAGGACATCGTAAAGCATTGTTAAATCCGAAATGGAATTATGTTGCCTGCAAGAAAGTAGGTAAAGTTGCAGATATGCCAGACACTTGGGTGCAAATGTTTGGTTCAAAATAAGCACAGTTCATTTAACTATATGCTTAGGGCTATTTCTTCTATCTGGGGAGAGATGGCCCTTTTTTTATAACGGGTGACGGTAGACGGTGAACGAGTGTTACGCGGGCAGTATGTATGTACACGTAAGACTGTGCGAATATGCTTTCGGAAATTGAACCGCAGAATATCCAACCGCAGAATATCGAATGTCGAAGTAGAGTACGTGGACAATTAAGCATGAAATTCATTAATATACGTGTATACTCGCGTACTCAACTTCTACATTCTGCGGTTCCCTGTCTGCTTTGACGGCAGTCAGGCAGGCTTGTTCGATATTTTGCGGTTCAATTTCGTTTTCGCACAGTCTGACGT
>CALDGQ010000079.1 GCA_937941765.1 uncultured Saprospiraceae bacterium | reverse complement strand
ACAATTAAGCATGAAATTCGTTAATATACGTGTATACTCGCGTACTCAACTTCTACATTCTGCGGTTCCCTGTCTGCTTTGACGGCAGTCAGGCAGGCTTGTTCGATATTTTGCGGTTCAATTTCGTTTTCGCACAGTCTGTCGTATTCCCCACGTAGCACCCCGCCTTGGCTCGCGTCTGGTTCCTTTCCATTTTTAAAGATTTTTAAAGGGAAAGGAGGAAGCAATTTGCTTCAGCAATGCGGAAGCCTGTCTGGCTGAAGCCATTCAGACAGGGATTGGGTTAATACGAAAGGATGGCGAGTTCAAAAAAAACCACAAAAAAAAATCAGCAGCCATCTCTTCAGACGACCACTGATAACGTTAAATCACATATTCAAAAAAAAAAGGAATAATTAGGATTATTTTATAACACTAATCATTTTTGTAATTACTTCATCATCTGTATAAAATGTTGCGAAATAAATCCCCGCTTTCACATCATACAATGACAATTCTATTTGATTGAATCCTTCTGCTATTTTTCCGAAATTCTGAGAACGGACAACACTTCCATTTGCATCCATCAGTTGGTAATCCAAATTAGTTTCCGTCTCAAAATCTAACACCACATTCACAAAATTATTGGACACTGGATTTGGAAAAAGAGAAACCTGTTCTAATCCTTTAGTTGAGATGGATGATTGAGCAAAAAGATCAGTACCATCAGGTCTTGGACCTATAGCAGGTAAAGGGAAGGTACCACCATTCGACAAAGCAACCCATGGCTCAAAAGCAGGATCATCACCGCTCAAAAATCCACTTGCGAAAATAACAGCTGTTTTTCCTGCCCAAAAACTTAAGTCGGCTGCATAAGATGCAACAATTGTTTGATTATCACTTCCAGGAGTAATGTCTAGATCATAACTTGCTGCTGGAACATTTAAGTATCCCGCAAAATCTCCATACGAAGCATCATCTATCAACACATTACCTCCAGTCATAACGTCCACTGTAGGGGCATCAGGAGATCCATGGAAAAACAAGATACCTACGTTTCCATCTGCATCAGCTGTTTCCATTCCCATATCAAAAATATCTAAACCAAATCCTGGATTTCCACCAACAATTCCGTTCGCTACAACCACATAAGTCTTACCTGCTTCTAATGTAACTGGGAAATTAACCAATGCATCCGCAGCAGATGTACTTGTTCCTAATGCAACACCTAAGTCCAATTCCACACCTGCAGGAACATCAATAAATGGGGTCGCAGTTCTAAAAGCAAAATCATCTAACAACATGCTTCCATTCGCATAAACATCAACAGTTGGTGTTGGTGAATTATGAATAACTTGTAATCTAGCTGTTGTTGATGGATCAGGTCCTGGGCCCGTGGTAACTGCCTGTAAAGGAAAAGTTCCACCTGTTGATAGTGCAACCCATGGTTCAAAAGCTGGATCATCTCCACTTAAAAAACCGGATGCGAAAATTACTGCGGTATTTCCACCCCAAAAAGATAGATCCGCTGTATAACTTGCAACCACCGTGGCATTATCATTTCCAGGTGTAATATCTAAATCATAACTTGCAGCAGGAACATTTAAGTAACCCGCAAAATCTCCATACGAAGCATCATCTATTAATACGGCACCACCAGCTAATACATCAACAGTCGGTGCATCAGGAGAACCATGAAAAAACAAGATACCTACATTTTCTGCAGCATCTGAATTCTCCATCCCCATATCAAAAATATCAAGACCAAATCCTGGATTTCCACCAACAATTCCATTGGCAATAACAACATAAGTTTTATTTTCTTCTAAAATAACTGGGAAATTAGCAATGGCATCTGATGCAGATGAACTATTGCCCGTTGCAATTCCTAAATTTATCTCAACACCTGCTGGCACATCAATAAATGGGGTTGCTGTTCTAAAAGCAAAATCGTTTAATAGTAAATCTGCATTTGCATAAACATCTACAGTCGGAGTTGGTGAATTATGAATAACTTGTAGACGAGCAGTTTGGGAGTATCCCGAAATAGCAATTAACATCACTAGAATGGATAAAAGTGTTCTCTTTTTCATAAAGCATTTATTTTTAGTTTAAAATGAGGTTGATCGATGAGTTAACACACAAGACCTTTATTTTGTTTAACGTTTTTAAAAAAAGATTAAACAAATTGGCAGCTACTTTGCATATTAACATATCATCATATCAAAATTGAATGAAAGAAAATCCGATAGACGAGTTTTTAATTGAAACGAGGCACAAGAAAAGATCAAAAGATGACATTTTTAGGTGGTGGGAAAGTAGGCGATTACGTTACAATTTCATTTGTTTAATTGGTGGAATTATTAGCATTGCCATAATAGAATCTCAGATTCACTTGTTTAGTCATGGTGACGCAGGATTTTATTTGCTTTCCGCTGGAATTATGTTTGTAATTGGGAATATCTTTTACTTTGCTGGTTTTTTGATCGAAATAATGATCAATCGAAATGAGAAATTTGGACCTACTTGCTTTATTATTATTACCGTAATTACTTTACTCGTCCTCTTTTTTCCAGCTATATTTATTTTAATGGACAAATATGGATTCTAATATGGAAGATGAAGCACTAGATGATTTTTTGGTTGAAAAACCTACTGCCAAAAGAACGAATAAAGAAGTCTTTAGGTGGTGGGAAAGTCGACGATTACGTTACAATCTCATCTGCTTAGTTGTTGGAATTCTAAGTATGTTATTCATAGAATCTCAAATCCATCTTTTCCGTGAAGCTGGTCGTCTTTACTTTATTATATCGGGAATAACATTTTTAGCAGGCAATCTTTTTTACTTCCTTGGATTTTTGATTGAAATAATGACTTCTAGAAATGAAAAAATAGGACCAATTTTATTTGCAGTCATTCTCGGCATTACGTTGTTGGCTTTGCTTTTTCCTGCTGGTTTGGCTTTTGTAATTCGATAATCTTGGAATAATTTCACTAAATTCCAAAAACAATTTTGTAAACTGGTATCTTTGGCAAGACGCAAAAACAACGTAATTCCGTCATTCTATGAATTACAATCTATCAATAATGAGCTATACGGAGCTTGCAAGGTTACCAATTTAGTATACTCAAGTTCCTCAATTAAAATATCATGAAACTGATGAAGAAAATCAGTTGCGATTTGACTGTTTTTACATCTTATCCCGGCTATAGTTTGACCATTACCATAATTTTCAAATATCCATTCCCCACCAAATTCTTCAATAAAAACTTCACCGACAAAAATTACAATTCCTACATAATGTTTGTAAAAATACTTTGAGTCAAATTCTCCATTTTTTTATCCAATTGTAAATTTATCTTCAAGTAATTTTAAACAAGTACTAGTATTTTCCAAAGTAAAATCTCTCCCTTGTAGGTCTGCTTTTAATTCGTCTAAATATTTTTGATGAATTAGATCCATTAGATTTTCTTTTATTTATAGTCGGGTAAAGCACCTTCGCTTTAGCTGCTTAATTCACAAATGTAACGACAAACTTTTGAAGCGAAGACGCATTAAGTAATAGATATAAATCCTAAACACACTTCTGAAGCGGACACGCTTCAAGTAACTCCGCAAAAGAATCTACTTTATTATCCCAACTTCCACCTTTTGTTTAAGTTATAAAGTTACCTTTGCAGCTTAATTTAACTAAACACGTAATTTTGGCAACATTTGAAGAGTTGGGACTTTCTTTAGAGATATTGAAAGGAATTAAGATGATGGGTTTTGAAACCCCGACGGACATCCAGTCTGAAGCAATCCCTATGCTTCTTGAAGATGACACAGATTTTATTGGATTGGCACAAACTGGAACTGGAAAAACAGCGGCTTTTGGTTTACCATTATTGGATCATATCGATCCGGACGAAAACTATACACAAGCGTTGGTCCTCGCTCCTACTAGAGAATTGGGACAGCAGATTGCAGGACAATTGGAAATGTACAGCAAGTATATGAAGCGTGTCAATGTGTTGCCTGTTTATGGAGGTGCCGCTATTACCAATCAAATCAAAGCGCTTCGCAAAACACAACATGTCATTATTGCTACACCAGGTAGATTAATTGACTTGATCAAAAGAAAAGCGGTTAAATTAGAAAATCTGAAAATGTTGGTTTTGGATGAGGCGGATGAGATGTTGAACATGGGTTTCAAAGATGAGTTGGATACGATATTGAGTTACACGCCTGATGAAAAAAATACTTGGTTATTTTCTGCAACGATGCCTTCCTTCATCAAAAAGATTGTCAAAAGATACATGGACAATCCTAAGGAAGTAAAAATTGATGCAAAAAATCAGGTCAACACCAATATCGATCATCAGTTTGCAATTATGAGAGCTTCTAACAAGACAGAAGCGTTGATGCGATTTATTGATTTGAATTTGGATATGCGTGGCGTTGTTTTTTGTAGAACTAGAAGAGATACTCAAACTTTAGCTGAAAAATTATTAAACAATAATTACAAAGCAGATGCATTGCACGGAGATTTGTCGCAAAAACAAAGAGACCATGTGATGAAGCGCTTCAAAGACAACAAACTTCAAATGTTGATTGCAACAGATGTGGCTGCAAGAGGCATTGATGTCAATGACTTGACACACGTATTCCATTTTGCATTACCAGATGACGATGCTTATTACACACACAGAAGTGGACGTACCGCAAGAGCAGGTAAAAAAGGTATCTCAATGGCCTTTATCAATAGTCGGGAAACCGGAAGAATCAACAGATTAGGAAGAAGTCTTAACATTGAGTTTACAAAAGTTGAAATTCCAAGTTCAGAAAGTATCGCTGATATTAGAATCGAACAATGGGCTGGACAAATTTTGGAGACCAAAACAAAAGGCGTTCTCGATCCTCAATTATTGGGGAAAGTGAACGAAATGTTCGATAGCCTCAATAAAGAGGAATTGATTGCTAAAATATTAATGCGTCATCTAGAAGTCTTAAACATAGGTTCTGCCAAAGACTTAAATGAGTCTGAAGACCGTTCTGGCGGATATGATCGAGGTCGAGGTCGCAAACGTGATTCAAGAGGAAGAGGTGGACATGGTGGTCGCGGCGGTAATCGCAAGTCTTCAGGTCGTGGTGGTGATCGTAGATCTTCCGGACGCAATAATGACCGCAGATCTTCCAGCAGAAATAGTGATGAGAAAAAATCTGGACCAGAAAGAAGAAAAGCTAAAAAGCATCGCAAAGGTCCTGGTGATTCTTCTAGATCTGAAGACAGTTCATTTAAGTATAAGCGGAATAAGAAAAAGCGCTAGAAAAAACGGTTGACGGTGAACGGTGAACGGGGAGTACGTGTACATACGTGCTCCTCGCGTGCTCCCCGTTCACCGTTCACCTGTCAACCGTCTACCGTTCCCTGTCAACCGTTTTTTTAACTCCTAAAATTATAAAAACACATATTTTTTTTCTTACTTTAACCTGCAGTAGATTTTACACCTTACCTACACTGTTTTCAATATTTCCTAAACCTCTAAAAAAGCACAATGAAAAACCTCATTTTGTTAGTATGCCTATTTGCTTATTTTTCAAGTTTTTCTCAAAAACAAATTGAACCAAACACACATTCCGCTATTCTTCATTCTTGCAGTACACCAGAATTACATTACGAGAATAAAGCTGACATCATTCACGATAATCGGATACAGCAAAATCTAAATGCAGGCTATACACAATGGCCGATGCGTGTGCATATTATTACGAAAAGTGATGGTACAGGTGGTATTTCATTGGATGACATCAATAAAGATGTAGCGAATATCAATTTTATTTATTCAGATATAAACTTAGAATGGTATATCGCATCCGTTAATTATATTGCAAGCGACCTCTATTATGATTTTGTGGACACTACCGGAACAACTAATTTAATAGACATTACAAATGCCCACTTAGTAGATGATGCAGTCAATGTATTCTTTACAAATAGTATCTTAAGAAATGGCGGAACTGCATGTGGATTTGCAAGCTATCCGTATAACGGAGATAATAGCTTAAGAATATTTATGGACAATCAATGTACAGGAGGTGTTGCTCAAGGTACTTTTTCACATGAATTTGGTCACCACTTAAATCTTCCACACACCCATAATGGAACAGAGAACGGCAACAATTCTTCAAATGCAGAACATGTTCCAAGGACAGGAACGAATTCAAATTGTAGTACCAATGGAGATTATATTTGTGATACAGAAGCAGATCCAAGAGGCAGTACTACTAATTGTGTTTATTCAGGATCAGATGTAGATATATTTGGCAATCCTTACACTCCTCCTATCGACAACATTATGTCTTATTACCCCGACGGTTGTGGTGGTATCCTTACTCCTGGTCAATACAATCGATGTAACAATGCAGTTACAGATAGATTAGGACATACTGCTTATGATATTGATGGAGCTCCATTTAGCACCGTTACCAACCCTTCCAACCTTAGTTTAGTAATGAATGGAGTAACAAATATTGATCTAAGTTGGACAGACAATGCGAATAATGAAACAGGTTATTTAATCGAGCGATCTATAAATGGAGGTAGCTTTTTTGCTTTTGAGCAAGCAGGTGTCGGTCCAAATATTTCTACATTTAGTGATACAGACAATTTAGTTGGAAACACTACTTACTGTTACCGAGTCAAAGCATCTAATGACAATCCAGATCATTATAGCAATACAACTTGTGTCACGACTCCTAACATTATATGTGGAAATGTAATTGATTTGCTTTTTCAAAATGACGGTCTAGTTTTATCCCCTTTCAATATACTTGGAATTCCAACAACGATTCCTAGTTGTCAAACCACCGTGCCGATAGCCGTAACGTTGGTTGGAGATTTCGGTTCAAGTTTTGAAAATGTTGATATTTTAGGAGAAGACGGAACTACAGTACTAGGAACTTCTGGAGAATCTGCAAGTGATTGTGATCAAGCTGGTGTGACTGTAAACTTTAATTTATCAATCGCGCAATACAATTTATGGGCAGCTAATGGAGCCATCACCCTTGCAGTCGCTGCAAATGCAAACGTAAATCCGCTTTGCAACAGTAGTGGTAACACTGTTGTTGGCTGTGCTGATATCACCGTCTGTCCAGGTAATTGTCCAGATGATTTTGATCTTTCAGGTACTCAAACAACTACAGAAGATTTTGAAACAGATGGATATATCCATTCTAGTCAAAGCATATCTGGAAACATCACGGTTGATTATGATTCTGGAACCTATATTGATTTACTCGCAGACTTTAATGTAAATGCAGGTACGATTTTTCATGCATTTATTGATGGGTGCGATTAAATTAACGGTGGACGATAGACGGTGAACGGTGAACGGGGAGGACGTGAAGCGTACGTGTACATACGTACTCCTTGCGTGCTCCCCATTCACCGTTCACCCGTTCCCCGCTCCTAAAGAGCCTTCAGCTCTGAAAAACTAATCATCTTTTCCTGTTGTTCATCCCACAATTTATAATTCATCATTTTCAAACTTTCCCAAAAAGTAATTTGAGTTACATATTTATTTAGAATTGGTTTTTCCTTAAAACACTTTGGTAAATTATAATTAGGAATTAAACTACTTAAGTGGTGAATGTGATGATAACCAATATTTCCAGTAAGCCAATGCATAAATTTCGGTAATTTATAATATGAACTTCCTCGTATCGAGGACAACAAAAAATTCCAATTTTCTTTCCAGTATTTATACGAAAATTCATGCTGATGCTGCACATAGAAAAACCAAAATGCAACGATTCCAAATAGAAAAACTAAGGTCAATTGTATAATTAAAAACATGGGCCATCCAACAAGCGTTCCTACAATAACATATGAAAGTGCAATCCAAAAATTATCCTTTATGGTCATTTTCATATACTTGCTCCATTTATTGAAAGAGAAGGTTGGATATCGACAAGGAATTAAAAAATAATATACGGGCGCAACCATAAATGTAGCTACTGGAAATCGAAACAAACGATATTTCAATTTTCCAAACCAAGATCGATTTAGATATTCACGTACGGTGATTGTTGGAATATCTCCTATTTCTCTTACTTCTAACTGACCAGAATGTCCATGGTGAAAATTGTGAACCTTCGACCAGTATTTATAAGGAATGAAACTAAATATACTACAGATGGTGCCAATAAAATTATTCACCTTTTTAGAGCTAAAAAAAGACTGGTGGCCACAATCATGCTGTATGATAAAAATCCTGACTAAGAAAAATGCATTCAAAAGAAAAAATGGTATGCTCAATAAAATTGAATATTGAAGCGTAAAATAAATCAAAATCCACAAACCAATAAAAGGCAAAAAAGTATTGGCAACTTGTAAGCATGCTTTCCAGTTATTTGGAATTTGATATTGTGCTACGAGTTCCTTCCAATTCCCTAAAGCCTTTTGAATTTCAGCATTCAATTTTTGATTATTCATAATCTAGTTAATTTAATGATGTTGGTGATCTTGTAATATAACTGAATCAATATCGCGATTTATAAACTTATTTATTTTGTGCTTTCCATGCTTTGTATAACAAGCGAAAATCCGCTAAAATTTTTATAGATTTATCCTTTATTTTGTGCCATTCCATTTAAAAACTAGCGCGCTTCCAATGAACGAAGATTCTACCAGCTTAAATAAATTTATTAGTCAAACAGGCATTTGTTCTCGACGAGAAGCGGACAAATGGATTGAATCTGGTCGTGTAAAGATCAATGGCAAATTAGCTGTAAAAGGAAATCGTGTCTTTGAAAATGATGAAGTGACTTTGGATGGAAAATCTATTGTCAACAAAAATAAGTTGGTATACATTGCGTTAAACAAACCACCTGGGATTACTTGTACAACCGATTTAAAGGATAGGGATAATATTATTGACTTTGTACGCCATCCGCAAAGAATATTTCCAATCGGTCGATTAGACAAACCATCGACTGGATTAATTTTATTGACAAATGATGGTGATATTGTCAACCAAATTTTAAGAGCTGAAAATAATCACGAAAAGGAATACATTGTTAAAGTTGATCGTCCAATTTCTGATTCATTTATAAAAAAAATGGGAAATGGAATTCCAATCTTAGGTACCAAAACTAATAAGTGTCAAGTAGCGCAAATCAATAAGTTTGTCTTTAAAATCATTTTAACGCAAGGTTTGAACAGACAAATCAGAAGAATGTGTGAGTTTTTAAATTATAATGTTATTTCACTGAAACGGGTTCGTATCATGAATTTGAAACTAGGAAATTTAAAACTTGGAGATTGGCGTGATTTAACCCAACAAGAAATGGACGTACTAAATATTAGCTTAAAAAAGTAACGATGAAATTACCATTTAGAATTTCGATCCTTTTTTTTACAATTATTATATCACTAAATTGTGCTTGCAAAAAGCGAATTTGCGAAAATTGCAAAGTTGGCTCCGTCGAACTTAAAGAGGAGTCTATGATGTATTTATCCTATGAGCAAGATGAAGTAATTATTTTTCAAAATTCAACTGGACAACAATTATCTTTTACTAATACTGTGGTCAATGAACCCTACGAAATTTGCACTAAATTACTTTGTAAAAACACAACGGGTCCATTTGAAACCACTCCTTGCGAATATTATTCAACGACTGGAATTCGGAATGTCCTTTCAAACGAATCTGATTCTATATATATTGACATAGCTATTGGCGTCAATAACTATCAGCCTGAAAGTTTAATGTTCTATGATTTCTTCATGATTAACATGTCAAAGATTGGCCAACTAGCTCGTGGAGAATATGTGACGGCTGTACATTTTGAGGAACCTACTTTTGTACTGGCTGATAGTGAAGTGCGAGAACCATTTATCGAAGTTGCAACTATTACAATTGCAAGTGAAACTTATCAAGATGCATTGCATTCTGAAATATCTGCCAACATGATTTACTTCAAAGTAGGTGTCGGTATTGTGGCATTAAAGATAAACGATATATTATATGAGTTAGCACCTTAAGAACTTGATAAAAATTTTCGTCAAAATTTTGCTATTCAAATAAAAAACTCCATATTGCTTCTAAATACGAAACTTATGTATTCATTCTGTAATAAATTTTGGTGGCTTTCAACTTATTCGAATCGAGTGAGATGATGCTACTTTTATTACTAAAAAACGGCTTGTTGTTCACTCAGCAAGCCGTTTTTTATTTGGCAAAACCTATAAATTAAACACATGGAAACGACCATTCCACATATGAAAAATAAAATTGCTATTAGACAAATAGTAAAAAAGCAATTAGCAGATACGTTAACTCCAGTCAGTATTTACTTGCGAATTCGGGATCACTTCTCAACAACTTGTTTATTGGAAAGTACAGATTTCAAAAGTCGTGAAAATTGTAATTCTATAATTTGTATGGATCCAATTGCAAATTTTAAGTTGACTAATTTTCAGCTAAAAACCGCTTTTCCAAATGGTGAATCTGAAACAACTACGATTGCAAAAGACCAAAATGTTGCGGCACTATTTTCAAAATTTATCAATCAATTCCAAACAACAACTGATTCTAAATTAATAAATGGTTTTTTCGGCCACACTTCTTTTGATGCGGTCAAATATTTCGATACCATTGAGTTCCCAAATGAGAAAAGGAAAACCGATTTACCAGATATTAATTATTCTCTATTCCGTTTTGTTATTGTTATCGATCATTACAAGGATGAATTATTTATAATTGAGAATTTAACTGATAACATGGAGTCCCAAATTGAAAAAGTGGAAACACTCATTCAAAGAAGTGGTAATCCAAAATATGGTTTTCAATTGCAAGGTGAAACTTCGAGTAATTTAACAGATATTGAATTTAAGAAAATGGTTACCAAAGCTAAACATCATTGTCAAATCGGAGATGTTTTTCAACTTGTCCTTTCGAGAAGATACCAACAATCCTTTTCCGGGGATGATTTCAATGTTTATCGAATTTTACGCTCCATTAATCCTTCTCCTTATTTATTCTATTTTGATTATGGCTCCTATCGAATTTTTGGATCTTCACCAGAAGCACAATTGGTCATTGAAGGTAAGGTGGCTACCATCAATCCAATTGCGGGGACTTACAAAAGAACAGGAGATGACACCGCTGATCAAATTAATGCACAAAAATTAACAGAAGATCCAAAGGAAAACGCAGAACATATCATGCTAGTTGATTTAGCTAGAAATGATCTTGGAATTCATGCAAAAAATGTCAGCGTCACTGAGTTGAAGTCATTACAATTTTTTAGTCATGTCATTCATTTAGTTTCAAAAGTTCAAGGAGACTTACCTAACAATACAAATTCAATGCAGGTCTTTGGAGATACTTTCCCAGCAGGGACTTTATCTGGTGCTCCGAAATATAAAGCAATTGAATTAATTAATAAATACGAAAATATAAATCGAGCTTTTTATGGTGGTGCAATTGGCTTCATCGGCTTCAATGGAAATATGAATCAGGCAATTGTGATACGTTCGTTTTTGAGTAAAGACAATGTATTATCATTCCAAGCAGGTGCAGGTATTGTTGTGACTTCTAATGAAGAACACGAATTACAAGAAGTGAAGAATAAATTAGGTGCTTTGACGAAGGCTTTGGTGGAAGCGGAAAATGTTTAATGAAAAAGTGATGAGTCTAAAAAAGTGATGAGTGATGAATGTAGAGTTATAGTGGCTTCTCCAAATGTTTAATGATAGGAGAAGCCACTCATAACTCATCACTTACACTCATCAATATAAATTCGATTTCAACTTAAAAATTTGATTTTACTAAGAAATAATAATAAATGAAAGATATAAAGATACTAGTCCTTGACAATTACGATTCCTTCACTTACAACCTCGTACAATACTTAGAAGAAATTGAAGGTGTCAAAATTGAAGTCCACAGAAATGATCAAATCGATTTGGCTGCAGTTGACAACTATGACGGTGTGATATTATCACCAGGACCTGGACTTCCAAAAGACGCAGGTATTATGCCTCAACTCATTAAAAAATATAGTCCAACAAAACCCATTTTTGGAGTCTGTTTAGGATTACAAGCAATTGGTGAAGCATTTGGAGGCACCTTGTTAAATTTGGATACTGTCTATCATGGAATGGCAACTGAAGTAACAGTTACTAAGAAAGATTGTCCAACTTTTAGCAACATAAACAATACTTTCCAAGCCGGCCGCTATCATTCTTGGGTGGTTGATAATAAGGTTATTCCAGAATCACTTGAAGTTACTGCTGTTGCAGAAAACAAAGTCATCATGGCCATGCAACATAAAACACACCCTGTAAGTGGTGTACAATTCCATCCAGAATCTATAATGACGCCAGATGGAAGAACTATGTTACAAAATTTTGTAAACCAGTGTAAAGATTTCCGCAATGAAAAAAATTCTTAATCAATTATTCAATCATCAGAAATTAACGAGAGTAGAAGCAAAAGAAATTCTGGTTAACATCTCAAACGAAGTTTATAATGAAGCTCAGATTGCAGCTTTCATGACCGTTTATTTGATGCGACCAATCAGTGTAGAAGAATTGTCAGGTTTCTTAGATGCATTGTTAGAATTGTGTCGTTCAGCAAGTTTTGATGGACAGAAAACAATCGATTTATGTGGTACTGGTGGTGATGGAAAAAACACTTTCAATATATCAACTTTGTCTGCTTTTATAGTTGCAGGAGCTGGCTACAAAGTTACCAAACATGGTAATTACGGAGTATCTTCTACTTGTGGTTCTTCAAATGTATTAGAACATTTAGGATATCAATTTAGCAATGACAATGATCGACTCAAAAAGCAATTGGACGCTTCAAATATTTGTTTTTTACACGCACCTCTTTTTCATCCAGCGATGAAAGCAGTAGCACCGATTCGTCGACAATTGGCAATCAAAACCTTCTTCAATATGCTCGGTCCTCTGGTAAATCCAGCAAGACCTCATTATCAACTTGTAGGTGTTTTTAGTTTGGAATTGGCTCGTATTTATCACTACATTTTCCAGAGTGGAACACAGGAATATTCAATTGTTCATGCAATGGATGGCTATGATGAAATTTCATTGACAGGAGATTTTAAAGTTAAAAGTAACGAAAAAGACCAGCTACTCTCCCCTGCTCAAATTGGCATGAGAACTTTAAAACAAGAAGAATTATTCGGTGGAGATACCATTCCTGAAGCTGCTAAAATATTTACAAATATTCTTGAAGGAAAAGGAACAGAAGCTCAGATAAGTGCAGTGACTGCGAATGCTGGATTAGCTATTCACACGATTAAACCAACCACCAATTTAATAGATTGTATAGCAGAAGCAAAAGAAAGTCTATTAAGTAAAAATGCTTTAAATAGTTTCAAAAAATTGTTGAATTAAACCGACTTAATTATACCAAATGAATATTCTAGAAAAAATAATCGATCATAAGAAAAAGGAAGTTGAAGAAAAAAAGAGCTTGGTTCCAACAAAGCTTTTGGAAAATAGTATCTATTTCAAAACACCAGTAGTTTCTTTGAAAAAATATGTGAAGCGTTCAGATAAAAGTGGCATCATTGCAGAATTCAAAAGACGCTCACCATCGAAAGGGAACATAAATCCGCATGCAAAAGTCGAGCAAGTTTCAATCGGCTATATGCAATCAGGTGCCGCTGCGTTATCTGTATTGACAGACACTCATTTCTTTGGTGGAAAAAATGAAGATTTAATTGAGGCACGTAAATATAATTTTTGCCCAATCTTACGTAAAGACTTTATCATTGATGAATATCAAATCATTGAAGCAAGATCCATTGGAGCAGATGCAATTTTATTGATTGCAGAATGTTTGTCAACTGAAGAAGTCATTCGTTTGTCCAAATTTGCAAAAGAATTAGGATTGGAAATTTTAATGGAAATACACAGCGAAAAACAATTGGATAAAATAAATGAGCACATTGATCTAATCGGTGTCAATAATCGAAACCTAGAAACTTTTGAAGTAAGTATCGAGAATTCATTGAATCTAATTAATCAATTACCAAGTGGTGTTGCGAAAATTTCAGAGAGTGGTATTCATACACCTGATGCAATTCGAAAATTAAGGGATGCAGGATTTGATGGCTTTTTAATCGGAGAACGGTTTATGAAAACTGCGAATCCAGCAAAGGCTTGTGAGGAATTTATTAAATCGATTTAAAAATTATTCGGGATTGTTAACAACAGCCCGTAGGGTTTATCATCATTCAACAAATGAAAAACATAAAAATCAAAGTATGCGGAATGAAAACTCCTTCAAACATAAATGAAGTAGCCAACTTACCGATTGATTATATGGGATTCATTTTTTATGAAAAATCGAAACGAAATATCACAGAAATTGTACAAACACAAAATCATAAAATACAACGAGTCGGCGTTTTTGTAAATGAAAAAATAGAAGTAATTAAAGAAAAAATAATACATCATCAATTAGATGTTGTACAACTTCACGGAGATGAAACACCTGAGTTTTGCAAAGAAGTGAAAGCATTATATGTAGAGGTGATAAAAGTATTTTCTGTAGATGACGAATTTGATTTCAAAATCACAACCAAATACACACGCAATTGTGATTTTTTCTTATTCGACACCAAAGGAAAAGAAAGAGGAGGAAATGGCATTACTTTCAATTGGGAGATACTTCAGAAATATGATGGACTCAGACCTTTTATTTTAAGCGGTGGTATCGGTCCTCAATCAATTGAATCAATAAAAATATTAAATCACGATAAATTATTTGCACTGGATTTGAATAGCAAATTTGAAGACCAGCCAGCATTAAAAAATATTGAAAAGCTAAAAACATTTATTAATGACCTACGACATTAATTCAAAAGGATATTACGGAGAATTTGGTGGAGCTTTTGTTCCAGAAATGCTATATCCGAATGTAGACAACTTGCAACGATCCTACAAAGAGATCATGTATCAACCTGATTTTCAGGAAGAAATGAACCAATTGTTGAAGGATTATGTGGGACGTCCTTCTCCACTTTACTTTGCAAAACGACTTTCTGAAAAGTACCAAACGCAAATTTATTTAAAACGAGAAGATCTAAATCACACAGGCTCTCACAAAATAAATAACACGATTGGTCAGATTTTATTGGCAAAAAAATTAGGCAAGAAAAGAATCATTGCGGAAACAGGTGCTGGTCAACACGGTGTTGCAACAGCAACTGTTTGCGCACTCATGGGTATCGAATGCATTGTCTATATGGGCTCCGTTGACATCGAAAGACAAGCACCAAATGTTTCCAGAATGAAGATGTTAGGAGCCAAAGTAATTCCTGCAACTTCTGGAAGTCAGACATTAAAAGATGCGACAAACGAAGCCATTCGTGATTGGATTCAACATCCAGTAGAGACTCATTATATTATTGGATCTGTGGTGGGTCCGCATCCTTATCCTGATATGGTTGCTCGTTTTCAATCTGTTATAAGTGAAGAAATGAAAGTTCAATTAAAAGAACAAACTGGAAATGAAAACCCAGATGCAATTATAGCTTGTGTCGGCGGTGGAAGTAATGCAGCTGGTGCTTTTTATCATTATTTAGGTGATGAAGCCGTTCGATTTATAGCAGTTGAAGCTGCTGGAATGGGTATTCATTCTGGTGAAAGTGCCGCAACTTCAGTGTTAGGAACTAAAGGAATTATTCATGGAAGCCGTACCTTATTAATGCAAACAAAAGATGGACAAATCATCGAACCTTACTCATTATCAGCTGGTCTCGACTATCCAGGGATTGGTCCTATGCATGCCAACTTAATTAATTCGGGTCGTGCAAAAGCAGTAAGTGTAACCGATGATGAAGCACTTAAAGCTGCATTTGTCTTAACAAGAATGGAAGGAATCATTCCAGCATTGGAATCCGCTCATGCATTTGCAGCTTTGGAAAAAATGAAGTTTAATGAAAAGGACGTCGTAGTAATCAACTTGTCAGGAAGAGGAGACAAAGATTTAGCAACTTACAAAAAACATTTCGAGACTTATGGCAAATAAATTAGATCAACTTTTTGAGAAAAAGCAAAGTGATATATTGAATATTTATTTCACTGCTGGTTTCCCCAATTTAAATGATACTGGAAATATAATTCTGGAATTAGAAAAAGCGGGTGCTGATTTAATCGAAATCGGTATGCCCTACTCTGACCCAATGGCGGATGGACCGACGATTCAAGATAGTGGACAAATTGCTTTGGAAAATGGAATGAATTTGAATTTATTGTTTGATCAAATTAATTCCATCAAAAAACAAGCAAGTACTCCTTTAATTTGTATGGGCTATTTAAATCAGGTCATGCAATTTGGTGAAAATAATTTTATTCGGAAGTGTAAAGAGACCGGTGTTGATGGATTGATTTTACCGGACCTACCTTTGGATATTTATGAATCAGATTATAAAAATTTGTTTGAAGAAAATGACATCAAGATTTGTTTTTTGATAACGCCGCAAACTTCCGACGAACGTATTCGCGAAATTGATCGTTTAAGTACTGGTTTTATATATGTAGTTGCAGATTCTTCTATTACAGGAAATTCAAAAGGAATTAGCCCGAAACAAATTGAATACTTTGAACGAATTAATTCAATGAATTTGCAGTCAAAAAAATTAATCGGTTTTGGAATTTCAGATGCGCAATCTTTTAAAACTGCAAGTCAATATTCCAACGGCGCTATTATTGGTAGTGCTTTTATTCGCGCCATTAAAAATGGTCAACAAGATTTGAATACAAATATTTCCAACTTTATCAGTTCCATTTTAAATTAACAATTAATACACATTGTATTTCTAAATATTAAATTATGATTATTCATTTATCACCTCAAGTTTCCACACAAGATTTATCAAACATTAAATCGCAGCTCCAATCCATGGAACTCAAAACCAATGAAGTAAAAACTCAGTTTGGAAATTACTTAATTGGAATCGGAAAAAAAGAATTTGATATTCGCGCTATTGGAACCATGAAAGGAGTTGCAGATGTCCATAAAGTAAGTGATGCTTATAAATTAGTTTCGAAAAAATGGAAAGTTGGATATTCTCAAATTGATTTAGGGGATGGCGTATTAATTGGTGATGGACATTTTCAAACGATGGCTGGACCATGTAGCATTGAATCGGAAGCACAAATAGAAAGTACCGTGCAACACTTGTTGGACAACAACATCAAAATCATGCGTGGTGGTGTTTACAAACCTCGTAGTTCTCCCTACTCATTTAGAGGATTGGGGCAAGAAGGTCTAAAGTCTTTTCACAAAATCTGCAAAGCGAATGGCATCAAAATAATTACGGAAGTGATGATGAAAGAACAAATTGCCGACATGATTGATTATGTCGACATATTTCAAGTTGGTGCTCGTAACTCTCAGAATTTCAATCTTTTAGATGCTTTAGGAGAAGTAGACAAACCCGTCATGTTGAAGCGTGGAATCTCTGGAACATTGAATGAATTACTTCAAGCAGCTGAATATATTTTCTCCAATGGAAATGAACGCATCTTGTTATGTGAACGTGGTATTCGATCTTATGAGACAGCATATAGAAATACTTTTGATATCAATGCCATACCGATTTTAAAAGCAAAAACACATCTACCAGTCATTGTCGATCCTTCACATGGTATTGGTATTCGTTCGTTTGTCGAACCTGTTGCATTAGCAGGAATCATGGCAGGCGCCGACGGTCTGATTGTCGAAGTGCATCATGAACCAGAAAAAGCATTTTCAGATGGTCAGCAAACATTGGACTATCAAGAGTCAAAAACTTTGTTTGAGAAGGTCAAGAAGACTGTTTTGTTTAGAGATGAGTTGTAATAAGCTTGAACAATTTACTAAACCATCTAAAGAATCATGAAACCCAACAAACTACTTCCAATTAGTCTAATCATAGTACTTGTCGTAACCTTGATGCCAGGCAATGGAAAAATTGCGGGAAATATTTTAGACAAAATTGTACACTTCCTTATCTTCTTCTTTTTAGCGATTAATATCACCTATTCATTTCAAAAAAGTCCTAAACTTTATTTCTACCTTTTTCTAGCGGTGATATTGGGAGGTTTGACCGAATATTTACAACAATTCGTTCCGGGCAGAAATATGGACTGGGTGGATGGGATTGCAGATACCCTAGGAGTCATTTTGGCTTATTTAGTATATCAAACGAATCCAACAACGGTAGAACGAGTATTAAAAAAAATGGGTGTTTAATTTACCAATTTGCCCGCAATTTGGCCTATTTCACAAAAATCAAGACCAAAGATAATTTCGTTTCAGTCCTTTCTGTGAATTAAAGAATCAATCTTCCATGTTATTGGAAAAAAAGTGGATGCACAACCTACTGTTTAATAAGCAAATGAGGCCTATATTTGTACAAATCACTGCGTCCTAAGAAATTAAATAAATGATGGCCTTCTAAACACAAAAACATGCAATGATGTAGTCATGAGCAGGTAAATTATGTGTAAAATAAAAAAATGATGTAAGCAATTCTATAAGGTTTTATTCCGTATTTGTTTAAATTTAGCAACCAAATTCGGTGAAACATAAACAAAACATAATTATTATGATAAAAAGAATAACTCAAATTATTGCTTTCTGTTTAATGAGCTTTTGCTCTCATGCGGTCAATGTAACCTTCACAGTTGATATGAATTGCTTTACAGGTGACCCCGATTTACTTGCAACCCAAGGTGCCACTTTAAATGGTGGCTTTAATGGTTGGTGTGGCGACTGTAATCCAATGATGGATAATGGTGATGGCACTTGGTCTGTAACGGTTGATATTCCTGCTGGACCTACTGAATTTAAATTTACAGTTGGACCTTGGTCTGCTGAAGAAACATTTGCTGGAGGAGAGTCATGTACGGTTACTAACTTTGGTTTTACAAACCGTAGTATAATGGCAGTTGAAGGTTTAGTCTATTCAGCAGCTTGGAATTCATGTGATTCTAATTGTGGAACACCTCCTGAAGATGTTACTTTCACTGTGGATATGAGTTGCTATCCAAACCAAGCTGATTTAGCTATGGGAGTTTTCCTAAACGGTGGCTTCAATGGTTGGTGTGGTGATTGCGCTCCTATGACGGATAATGGCGACGGAACTTATTCGCTTACTGCACAGATTCTTCCAGGTGATGTTGAATTTAAATATGTTATTGGGAATTGGGTCATTCAAGAAGAGTTTAACGGAGGAGAGCCTTGTACTATAACTGCTGATCCTGCTGAAAATTTTACAAATCGTAACTTAACAGTTCCAACTGGCGGAACAACTTACAGTGCTGCATGGAATTCTTGTGGAGGTGATTGTGCAAGTGTCGAACAAGCTGCTGACGTAACTTACTGCGTCTGTGCTGCTGGTGCTCCTGCAGGAGATATTTATATATTTGGCTCTTTTAATGGTTGGAACCCCGCGGAAATTCCAATGGTCAATATTTCAGGTGATTTGTGGTGTTCTACTTTACCATTACCTGGTGGAGCACATTCTTTTAAGTTTGCTGTTGATGGTGGAACTTCTCAAGAAGAATTCACTGGCGGAGAAGGTTGTACTTTAACAAAAGGCGGGTTTACTAACAGAACTAGCTATGTGGACGGCCCTACTTCTATTCCTGTTTATGATTGGAATTCTTGTGATGAAACAACTAATGGTGGTTGCTTAGTCGCACTACCTATGGAGTTAATTTCTTTTGATGTAATGAAAGAAAATAACAATGCACAGATCGAATGGACAACGGAAGGAGATGATTCTAACAATACTTTTGTAATTGAATACAGTAGAGATGCGATCAACTTTGAAGAAATCGGAACCGTACCAGGTGCTACTGCACGAAACGCAGATAACAACTATAGCTTCAAGCATTATCTTTTAGCGAACGGTGAGAATTACTATCGTTTGAAAAATGTAGACTTGAATGAAAATGTGAGTTACTCTGAATTAAGAAGTTTGGATATTGCTTCAACAACAAAAATCAGTATCAACCCTACTATCTCTAATTCAAATATCAATATTCAGTTAGACGATTCTCAATTGGATGGTGTATTTTTCATTTACAATATTTTAGGTGAAAAAGTATTGGAGCATCATGTAACGGATACTCGTTTTTCAATTGATATCCATAACTTTTCAAATGGACAATACATTGGTGTTGTACAACTGGGTGAATCAATCATTACTGAAAAATTCATTAAGAATTAATAAAGCATTTTTTTAAGAATTCATACGTATTTTAAAGAGCTTGATCTGATTTTCAGATTGAGCTCTTTTTTATTAATTTTGGTTATTACATCTTTGATTTAATAATCACCTACTTATGAAAATTCAATATCTGTTACTGCTTGCACTTTCTTTTTTTGCTTGTTCCAATTCAGAACAAAATTCAACCCTCACCACAACAGAAAAAGACAACACCAAACTCGGCACTATTTCAATGGAAATTTCTGGAAATGACGCTGCTAAATCATTGTTCCAAGAAGGTTTGTTGTTACTACACAATTTTGAATATTCAAGAGCTGCTGATAAATTTGTATTGGCACAAAAAGCAGACAGTACTTGCGCAATGGCATTTTGGGGTGAAGCGATTACCAAAAATCACCCACTTTGGAGAAAGCAAGAAAAAGAAGTAGCCTTGCAAATATTTACAAAACTAGGCGAAGATAAAGTAACTCAAAAAGCGAAGTTTAAAACGCCACTCGAAAAAGATTTCTTTGACGCAGCTTGTGTGTTATATGGTGACGGAAATAAAGTTGAAAACGATCAAGCCTACGCCGATTTCATGGCAAAGCTTTACAAAAAACATCCTAGCAACCATGAAGTTGCAGCATTTTACGCACTTTCATTGTTAGGCTCAAATGATGGGAAACGAGATTCCGCCATTTATCAAAAAGGAGCTAAAATCGCTCAAAGCATTATCGACGAAAATCCGAATCATCCTGGTGCATTGCATTATTTAATACATAGTTATGATGATCCAGAGAATGCTCCCAAAGCACTTTTTGCTGCCAATTCCTATTCCAAAATCGCAGCAGATGCAGCACATGCATTACATATGCCTTCCCATATTTTTGTTGCAATGGGTATGTGGGAAGAAGTGATTAACTCCAATGTAGCCTCCTTCCGAGCAAGTGTAGAAAGGAAGGAAGCAAACGGTTTTGACAATGACAAATTAGGTTATCATTCTTACAAATGGATGAATTATGGCTTTTTGCAAATTGGCGATTACAAAGCAGCCAAAGTTGTCACCAACCAAATGCAACAATATGCTTTCGAATTACCTTCAGACAAATCATTGGGTCATTTAATTTACATGCGTGGCGCTTATTGTATAGAAACAGAGGACTACAACGAAGAACTCATTTTGGACACGCTAGATTATACGGACTTACCAGTACAGATGACTGCTGCTCATTTATATTTAATGGGCAATCATGCTTTACGAAATAATATGGACGATGATTTTCAATTCATTCTAGATCAGTTGGATGATAAAATCAAAACAGTATCAAAAGAAGTTGCCGTAGGTAGTCCAACAATGTGTAGTGGTTCTTATAGTCGCAGAAGACCGACTCAAAATCATGTGGATCGCTCCAAAGTGATGTTGCTGGAATTAAAGGCGCTAAAAGCAATGAAAGAAAATAAAAACAAGTTGGCAGAAAAGATTCTTTTAGAGGCAATTGAGTTGGAAGAGACCACTGATTATATGTACGGTCCACCAGAAATTATCAAACCATCTCCTGAGTTATATGGAGAATTTCTGATGAAACAAAATCGACTTGAGGAAGCTAAAAAGCAATTTGAAATTGTATTGGAACGAGCGCCTAAAAGGTACATTCCTACGATTCGATTGGAGAAGATTAAAAGGGATTTGGAGGCGATTTGAGATTGGTTATTTTGCCTGTTTCCTTTTGTAGGAATCAATTATAAATTTGTTTGCTATAACAACTTGGGATATTCAGGAGTAACAAATTCCGTCTTTCTGAATTATTTTTGGATGCACTAAATACGATTTACATTTATTCTGAATAATCATCAATATCCCTGCTTTTTCTAATTTGATTTTTCGAGGAATCTAGTTCTTTTTCTTTTTTCATTGGATTTGGTTGGCAAAGAGGTTTAATGGAATAAGCCGTTTCACGGTTCACTTCAATAAAATGTCCTCTGGGACTTTTGATTTCGTTTATGTCGAACATATAAAATCGGCCTCCCGCAACAAAATCCAAGTATATGTTTGTTTTAACTGAATTTGCAACAATTTGAATACGTTGTTTAATTTTAACGTAATTACCCCGTTTTATTGGGTTTCTACGTAAAATTGATGCAT
>CALDGQ010000078.1 GCA_937941765.1 uncultured Saprospiraceae bacterium | reverse complement strand
ATTAAAAGAACTTAAATTAATCATGGAAGTTTTTGAAATTTTCACATAATAGTTTTTTATTATATGAATTTTTTATTCAATTCGTGATAATTGACAGGTTTCTAACCTCTTGGCGTTTGTATTCTATTTTCGCACAGTCTGTCGTGAGAACGTGAGTAGGTGAGCTCAGTATTGAACGCTTGAAATTGATGAAAATCATCTAAGATATTAAAATTATTCAACATTGTAATTACGTTCTTATGTCCTCACGCGGGAACCTTCCTTCTTCAAGGAGGGTCGAAACATTTATCTTTCGGGGTGGATTCTACGCTAGAATACCGTTCCCTGAAACATAAAAAAGGACCACTCAAAATGAATTGAATGGTCCTTCGCTTATAATTACAATACTATTATGGAATAGTCTTATCAATAAGGATCATTTTACGAGTTGCTGTTCCGAATTCAGAACTTAACGTATAATACAACAATCCATTTGCGCCAAATTCTTTTCGATCTAGCACGATTTCGTGATAACCTTTGGCATAGTTATCAGTAATTTCTTTAACCATTTTACCATTGACATCATAGATAGCCAAAGTAGATTTTCCATTTGCAGGAAGTTCAAATCCGATTGTTGTCTTATCAACAAATGGATTCGGTGTATTTTGATATAAGTTAATGTTATCTGAAGCAAAAGATTCATTGGTTCCAGCTCCAAATGTCAATTGCACTTCTAATGGTTCATATTTATTATTATAGGCTTCTGATAAAGTGATATCAGAAGAAAGATGTATCACTTCACTTAAAGTTCCAGCTTCATTCGCTGTGAAATTCAATGTAAATAAAACACTTTCTTTTTCATCTACAGTTGTTCCATGCCAAGTTGAAGTAACGATTCCTTTCTCTTCAAAGTGTGCATAATTATTGTTGCTCATGCCGTTCAATTCTCCTGGAATTATTTCATTGAGTGTTAAGGCATTTCCATAATTTAGTGAGAATTGATATCCAATGACTTCATTTAAATTGGCACTAGTAATTGGAATGGTTACCGTTGCACCTTTTTCAAATTTTTGATTCTCCGTTTTCATTTCCACTACACCATTATAATTTCTGACAGCACTTCCTGCCCCCATTGCTCCAACATTAGCACTTCCGTTTACATCTCCGATTTTGATACCGGTATAATTTACGATGGTATTGTTAGTTAGAAAATCAATATCCATTGGAGTTGCATAATTCTCAGACAATGGATTCAAAGGATTGATAAAAGTATAATTGGAATCATAAAACTTCCAAGAAGTATTGTTTATAAATTCATCAATATTCCCTAATATTAATTGTTGCAATTCGACCAAATCCGTAGTAGTAATGGTCCCAGAATTATTGGCATCAGCTGCAATTAATTTGTTAGGAGAATCTAAACCTACTACATTTAGAATGTGTCTTTGGATAAGTGCTAAGTCTAACGCAGTCACACCATTTACAGGGAATGCATCTTTGCTAGCAGTCACTTCATATGACACACATGTTTCTAAATTATCAAAAGTCGACATTCCATTGGTAAGTGAGGTGCTTGTCGATATGGCCACATCATTTTCTTTTACAACAACTTGTGCACCTTTTACATTGCCGCCGTCTTCTGTCTTAATCTGAACTTGCAAATCAGCATAAGGACCAGGAGCAGGACAAATTTGATCATGAGGCATCGCTTCAAAAACATTATCTTGCATTAAAGAAATATCAGTATTACGTTTGATGATATCTGCTAATGTGGTATTGCTAATTTCTTCAATTTCCTGAATTGTATATAAAGGATCATCCTTGTAAAAGAATCGATCTCCGTCACGCAATGCTTGAAATTGTGTAACCAAAATTTCCATTATGGTTTCACCTACAAGTGCACCTGGCATATGTTCTTCTACTAGCATTCCAACCCATGGATCGATATCATCAACACTGTCATAAAGGTTTTGCAATGCACCCAATACATTAGGATCTGAGTTGACATCGGAAAAGCTATTATAAGGAGCCAACAAGTAATCTTCTCTAATGGTATTAAAATCAGATAATCCTCGTTCTCTTCCTCTTTGAATGTTAATTGCAGCTAAATCTAAACCACCTGCTCCAGGAGGTCCAAATAAAAAGTTTCTTACGTCATCAACTATTTTTCCGTCCATGTTCTGTTCAACCTGCACGCCCATTCCTTTAAATAATGGGGAGATACCACCCTCTTGTAATAATGACGGTCTGAAAAATGCTTCCTGTAATGTAACATTCCCTTCTGGAATAACATTGCCGTCATTTCCAATACGCATAATATTACTATTCAACAAAGTGTGCCCCAATCTAAAAGCGGCAGCAGAGAATACATTTGTAATTGATGGATCAACATTTTCATCGTAACCATTGTAGTGGCTCAAATGAATTCCCATTGCGGGCAGCCATTCATTATAAACAATAGATTGCAAAATAGCACCTACTTTTTTTCTAGCTGTTTGATAAATTATTTCATCAGACAATCCTGGTGTTACTGCAATTATTTCATCACAAAGTCTATTATGCTCTCGTACAAACAAAGTATGAAGTGCAGCTAACAATATATTTTCATTTGCTCGTACATCACCAGCTACGAAAAGGTATTCTTCGATTCCTACAGCATTATCCATTCCTGGTGCATTTGGATCAATCGCACTATTCAATTCACCATCCACTGTATTGTAAGGAAGTAAATCACCTGCTGAGGTCTTCATTTTTCCATCGCTTAATGTACGCAACCAATAAGCTCTTTGAGTATCTGATCCATAAACATTCGAACCGTCAATCCAATGTGTAATTTCATTTCCATAAACACGAGGATTATTTATCGACTCTCCACTTCCAGGATAAGGAAGTGATCTAAACATTGGAATAATAGCAGTCCCTTGAAAAAATGGATCAAACCATTGGTCACCACTAGGAATATTGATAAAAACAGGATCTGCATGATCATCTCCAACTAAGGTAATGTCATGGTCTAGAAACTGTCCAAAAACCCAAGTGAAATCACTCAATTGCAATGGATCATTTACCAGCCCATTCTGAGCAAATATCGCATTACTAATCGTTCTTGGATTGGGATTGTTGGGCATTCCAGGAAGTGCTACTCCGTCCTCAAAACCAACCGTGGTTAATTGAAGCAGCGGAGAATGTATGGCACCTAATTGAGGAATACCTACATTATTATAAGAACCATCAATTGATCTGTATGAACTTTGAGCGTTCATAACAAAAGGCAATAGTCCTAAAGCAAATACAATAAATAAATTTGTTTTTGTTTTCGCGTTCATGGGAGCGATTTAAACTATGTTTATAATTTGTTCAAAACTTCGTCATGCTATCAATTTACATTGATGCAAGAAACTAAAATATACGATCGTCTAGGGGATGGATATGTTCAGGTCAAACTTCGCAATAATAGGTTAGAGGGAATTTCAAGTAAATATAATAGATTGAGTGTGCAAAAGCATCTATTCAAGCAGAAATTACAATAATATACCCTAAAGTTAAACCCTGACTTTTCAATTAATAAAAATCAAATAAGCCATTAAAGTATCGTTAAACCTGACCTCAAAGGTATCACTTTTTAACATATTAGTAAATACTTTAACTTAATTAAGAAAAATATTTTATGCAGAAATAATTAATTTATAATTAATTGATAATCAATATTTTATAATTTATTTATTTAACACTTATTAAATTAAATATTTTCATAATTCGACCCCACTAATTGTATTTTATCCCTTAACATATTGAAAATCATATAGTTTGCATTGGTCTAATTTGTGGTTACTTTGAGGAAAATAAATCGTTTTAATGGTAATAGCGCGCTATCACTATAAAACCGAAAAACTTCAAAAAGTATCGAGCACCTTTTTGAAATCAATTTTTAAACAATTAAAAGAGTTTGCTATGAAAAAGATGATCAGAAATTTATGGATCCTTTCAATGGTGCTTTTTTCGACTTCGAATTTAATCGCACAAGAAATCAGATCCACGAGTGAGAGAAAACAAGGCTATTATACACTTGGACTAAATACCGGTTTTTCTTACTTATCCAGTGATGTCAAAAATGTTTATGATGGATATGGTGTTGGCTTGACATTGGCAAAAAATATTTACTACCAACCAGGTGCTCCATTTGCTTTTGATGTTAGAGGAAGACTTTTATATGATGAAAGTTATGGACTCGATTTTGAAAGATCCTATGGTATTGAAAATAACGATGCTTTAAATGGTACTGGCAAATTGGATTACACTATTGAAAGTGGTGAATCAGGATTTGTGTTTGATAATTTTCACACAAGAATGGCTGAGCTAGGTGCTGAAGGTGTTATACATTTCAATCGTTTGAGAGAACGTACTCGTTTTGACCTTTCACTTTATGGTGGAATTGGATTGGACTGGTACAAAGTAAAAACAGATCAAGCCAACAGTAATGGCAACTATCCATATGCTGAAATTGATACTGATGCAAAAAGATCAACAATACGTACCCAATTAAAGAACAATATTCTTGATGGTGTTTATGAAACCAATGCACACGATTTTAAAAATGGTGGAAAATTAGGTTTGATGCCAGGTGTCGGTTTTGATTTAGAATACAATTTGACAAAAAGATTCTCAATTGGTGTAGGTCATAAAGTAACCTTCCCTAGAAATGATAATTTGGATGGTCAACTTTGGAATAACGACAACAGTGTCTCTGATAACAATGACTTACATCATTATACAAACTTGGACTTGAGATGGATATTGAGTCCTCGTCAAAAGAAATTGAAGGAACCAATCATTGATGTAATCAAACCAAATACTTCACCTTACACGTCAAATTATTGTGATGGTGATGTACGTGCAACGATTAAGTATATCAGAAATGCAGCAGATGTTGATTTCAAAGTCAATGGAAAACCAACTGCATATGATTTTAGAGGTGAGAACTTTACTGCAAATTTTCCATTGAGACCTGGTAAAAATGTAATTGATATTTTCGCTCAAAATGAAGCAGGTGTCGACAGAGAAACCGTAGTCATTTATTGTGAGGAAGAATCAACACCTCCCCCACCTGTTGTTTTTGATCCTACTGTAAAAATTACTCGTCCAAGTTACGATGATTACAAAACCAACGAGCCGTCTTTTGATGTAAAAGCTGCCATCGAGAATATTGAAAGAAAATCTGAGATCGAATTTATGGTCAATGGATATCGTAAAGATTTTGATTTCAATCCTAGAACCGGTCGTCTTGATTCAAGAATTGATTTGAGAAAAGGAAGAAATGAAGTAAAGATTAATGTGCGCAATTCAACAGGAAGAGACAGTGATAGCTGTACTATTATTTTGGAGTATAAAGACATTAACTACCCAACAGTCAACATTAAATCTCCTAGTGCAAATCCTTATGAAACTACAGGAAGTAGAGTGAATGTAAGTGCGCTTACTAAGTATGTTGATCGCAAATCTGATATTGATTTTATTGTCAATGGTCGTACAACTAGTGATTTCAACTTCAATAATTCTAGAGAAAAAATTGAAGCAACGGTTTACCTTGAAGAAGGAAGAAACACCATTAAAATTCGTGTGGAAAATGATAACGGAAAAGCAGAAGATCAAACTACTGTCATTTACGTTACTGAACAAATTGATGATGTTATAGAAGAAGATAATGAACCAGATAATTCTGGATTGAAACCAGTTGTTGAAATTACACGACCTACTGCTGCAAGTTCCAATACATCTGAATCTAGCGCAACGATTAAGGCGTTCGTAAGAAAAGTAGATAGCAAAAATGATATTCGTTTTACTCTAAATGGTAGTCCATTTAATTTCACCTACAATAGAGCAAGTCAGATTGTGATGGCAACGGTACCACTTAGAGAAGGTAGGAATACGGTTAGAATTACAGGTGAAAATAGATATGGAAATGCGGCTGATGATGCGATTATTCGTCGCCTAAGTGAAGTCGGTAACATTGCTAAGAAACCAAATGTAGATATCACACGACCTAACAATAATGCTACGACTACAAATAAAAATGCGACCGTTAAAGCAAAAGTCAAAGAAGTATCTGGTAAAGAAGAAATCAAATTAACCTTAAATGGGAACAATATTTCAAACTTCAGTTACAATAGATTGACTAGAGAATTGTCTGCCAATGTTACTTTAAAATCTGGTGGCAATACTATAAAAGTAGTGGCAACCAACGATGGTGGTTCTGATAGTGATCAAGTGAAAGTTACGTTGAAGACAGTGACGGTTAAGAAACCTGTTGTTTCTATTACTTCACCAAGAAATAATTCGACCAGCAGCAAGAATACTTTTAGTTTAAAATCTACTGTTAAGCATGTTTCATCAAAAAGTGATGTTAGAGTTACTTTAAATGGAAAGAATATTTCATCTTTCAACTACAGCAACGGAAATGTAACTGCCACATTGACTTTAAAACCTGGCAAGAATACGATAAAAGTAAGAGGTTCAAATGTAGCTGGTTCAGATGAAAAAACAACAATTGTAACATTCAGTGCACCAAAGCAAAAACCAATCATTACGATTGTGGCACCTCGAGGCACTTCTGTCAAAAAACCTAAAGTTAGTTTGCAAGCAAAAGTAGCGCATGTAAAATCGAAGCGTGATATTATAATGACGGTAAATGGTAAGCCTTACTCTGCTTTCAGTTATTCAGCTTCTACCAAAATGTTGACGACAAGTCTGACATTAAAAGAGGGCAAAAACAACATCGTGATTACAGCAACCAATGAGGCTGGTAAAGCAGTTAAAAACTTAACACTCAAGTATACTTCCACTAGTATTTCGACTGCCAAGAAGCCTGTTATTACTATCAACTCAATTGGTCAGCCTACAGCAGATCCTTTCAACCCAGGGCCGCTAAAGAGTACGATTTTGGCTACTGTAAAATTTGTAAAGAAAAAGAGTGCGATTACACTAAGAGTAAATGGCCAAAATGTTAGTAATTTTACCTTTGATACGAAGAGTGGGCAGCTTCAACATACTTTTGAAATAAAAGATGGCACCAATTCCATTCGAATTGAGGCAACTAATTCAGCGGGAAGCTCGTTAGTAACAAAGAACCATAACTTCTAATGGTCCAAATGAAACGAAGCGGGATTGACACATGTCAGTCCCGCTTTTTTTGTCCATTCTGTTACCCTTCTGGTGACATTAATCGCCGAAACGACCGATTCCACTTTTCTTAGTTCCAAAATGTACCCAAACCCATCATTTTTCCGTTATAATTGCTGTTGTTATCCAAAATTCAAATGCATAAGCAGTTATTTACAATATTCATTTTTTCATTCTACGCTTCCCAATTGATCGCTCAAATAGATCAACTGAGCAACTTGCGGAGCACAAAAGTGAAAATTGGAACCACTCAAATATATTTGGATTCGCTGACCATTATTCCCAATTCCATCAAGATCTTTGATGCTGCACAAAAACCAATAGAAAGAAATCAATTCCAAATTTCTGACAATTATCTTACGTTTTTAAATCCTGACAACTTAATCATGGAAGGTGACTCTGTAGTTGTAAAATATCGAGTAATGCCTTATGATTTAACTGCTGCTCGAAGCCACTTGGATTCCACAAAAATTAAAAAGGCAGACGATGGTACTTATATCGGTTATGATTACAACCCTTATTCAGAACCTGGAAGTTTAGGTGATTTAAAAGGACTGGATTATAATGGAAGTTTTGCTCGTGGAATTTCATTTGGAAATAATCAAAATCTAGTTTTAAATTCAAGTTTCAATTTGCAAATGGCAGGAAATCTTGGCGACGATGTAGAAGTGTTGGCAGCAATTACGGATAATAATATCCCATTACAACCAGAAGGAAATACACAACAACTTCAAGAGTTTGACAAAATTTTCATTCAACTAAAAAGAAAAAATAGTAAACTGATTGCGGGAGACTATGAAATAAAAAAACCGAAAGGGTACTTTCTAAACTACTACAAAAAATTACAAGGTGCTACTTTTGAAAATAAAGCGGAAATCGGAAAAGGGATGTTAGATACCAAAGCAAGTGTTGCTATTGCAAGAGGTCGTTTTGCCAGAAATATACTTACTACAATTGAAGGAAATCAAGGTCCATACAAACTGGTTGGAACGGATGGTGAACAATTTATAATCGTATTGGCAGGTACCGAAAAGGTATACATCGACGGCGTCAAAATGACTCGTGGAATTGAACAAGATTATATCGTTGATTACAATCGTGGGGATATTACTTTCACTGCACGACGTTTGATTTCTAAAGACAGTCGTATTGTCGTTGAATTTGAATATGCGGACCAAAATTATTTGCGATCAATGTATGCGGTCAATGCTAATTTCCAACAAGAGAAAAGCAGTTTTTATGTCAATGTGTATTCAGAACAAGACAGTAAAAATTCAGGAGGTGCACAAGACCTTTCTGTTGAGGAGAAACAATTGTTAGCCGATATCGGAGATGATATTGATGAAGCCTTTATTTCTGGTATCGATACGTTGGATGAATTCAGCGAATTTAGAGTTAAATATAAATTAGTCGATACTACTACTTTTGGACTCACCTACCCTATTTTGATTTATTCTACCAATCCTGATAGCGCTATATATACCGCAACTTTTTTACAAGTAGATCAAGGACTGGGAAACTATATCAGAACGCCATCAGAGGCCAACGGTCCGGTCTATGCTTGGGTAGGCCCAGATGTGAATGGTGTGTTACAAGGAAATTTCGAACCCATCAAAAAATTGATTGCTCCAAATAAAAAACAACTTTTTACATTTGGCGGGAACTATGATTTCAATAAGAAAACAACCATTGGTGCGGAGTTGGCTTTTAGCAATGACGATCCTAATCGTTTTTCTAATTTAAATTCAACCAATAACAGCGGTATTGCATTGTATACTAATTTAGTCAATAAAAAATCATTTGGTCGTGATTCTATTCCTATTAAAGGAGCAAAAATTCCAAGTAAAAAAGCGAATCAAAAATGGGAATTAGAAACAAGATTCAAATATGAATATGTAGATGAAAATTTTAGTAGAATAAATCCCTATCGACCTACTGAATTTACGCGTGATTGGAATTTATCTCGCGTTCAAAATGGCATCACCTCTGATAAAGATATTGAAAAAGCAAGTGAGCAATTGGGAAGTATAAGTTTAAAATTATCAAAACGTCAACTCGGTAATCTTGAATATTCGTTTGGTACTTTTTTGAGAGAAAATATTTATGAAGGATTCAAGCACACCTTTCGGTCAAGAATCAATAAAAATGGATATCGATTGGATGCTCAAGGAAGTCTACTAACCACTAAAACCAACATTGAAAACACGTCTTTTTTTAGACCCAAAATTGACATTTCTAAATCTTTTAATAAACTGAAAGGATGGACCGTCGGTGTGTTGGGACAACAAGAAATCAATTCAAGAAATGATATTGCTACCGATACTTTAAATTTTACGAGTTTCAATTATGATTTATATAAGGTCTATCTAGAAAGTCCGGTGACAAAGCATTTTTCATTTGGAGCAAATTACACCCACCGAAATGACTATGGTCCACTTGTCAAGGCGTTTTCAGCAAGTACTTCTTCTGATGATATTAATATATATGGAACTTGGAACACAAAAAAAGCATCACGACTCAGATGGAATTTTACAGTAAGACAATTGGAAATTATCAATGATGAATTGACAGAACAAAAACCAGAAGAAACCTATCTAGGAAGATTAGAACATCATTTAAAATTATTAAAAGGAGTTGTTAGGTCAAGTACTGTTTATGAAATAGGCTCAGGACAAGAACCGAAAATAGAATACCAATATGTACCCGTACCTGATGGAGAAGGTATTTACCTTTGGAATGATCGTAATGAAGATAGTGCAGTCCAATTAGATGAAGTAGAAATAGCTGTTTTTCAAGATCAAGCTAACTTGTCACGGTTTACTATTTTCACCAATGAATTTATTCGCACCAACAACATCCAATTCAATCAAAGTTTGCGGTTAGATCCTAGATCTGTTTGGTATAAAGAAAAAGGAATTAAGAAATCTTTGAGTAAATTTTCAACCCAATCTACTCTACAAATCAATAGAAGAACTTTAGAATCTGAAGAAGTTGTTCCTTGGAATCCTTTTCAATTGAGTGTTGCAGATACTTCATTGGTCACGATTTCTTCCGTCATTAGAAATACTTTATTTTTTAATCGTGCGGATCCAAAATATGACTTTCAAGTAGGAACTTTTGACAGTAGAAATCGCAGAATTTTAACAACAGGGTTTGAAAGCATTAATAATGAAGAAAAGTTCATCAAAGGAAGATGGAATTTGAACAAAAAATTAAGTACAGAATGTAAAATCAGTGTTGGAAAAAGAATCGCAGACTCAGAATTTTTCGACAATAGAGATTACAGTATTCATTTTCAAAAACTGGAACCAGCAGTCACTTATTTCTTTTCTAAAAAAATCAGGAGCATTTTAAAATATAAATATCAAAAAAGTACCAACGAATTGATTGATCAGGGAGAAATCGCTACTATTAATGACTTCAATATTGAAACGACTTACAATCAAAAATCAAACGTGTCTTTTAGATTCAAACTATCTTACGTAGATATACAGTTTGTAGGACAAAGAAATACACCTGTAGAATATGCTATGCTGGAAGGGCTACAAAACGGTCGAAATTACCTATGGAACTTGACCTTCGATAAAAAAATCGCCAAAAACATACAATTAAGTATCAGCTATGAAGGTCGTAAAACTGGAATCACAGATATTATACATGTAGGCCGGGCACAAGTTAGAGCAACTTTTTAATCGGAAAATAGAAACCTGACTTGGCAAAAATCTTTCGTACTTCTGAAATCCTTTGGTCAAAATGTAAATGAAATGTAAATACGCTCTAGTTTTTCGTCTTAAAGGTGCAAATTAACGACAAACTAATGGTTCCTTCCTTTTTTGATGGGACACAAGTATGTATCTTTAGTCTATATATTCGTTACAATTAAATTGGACAAAACACTTAATATTATGCTCAGAGTATTACCCCTTTTAATTTTTTTATTGTCGATTCAATTAGGTTATTCTCAATCTAATTTTTGGCAAGATATAGATGAACAATCCATTAATCTTGCTCCGAATTCTCAAAGACAAATTACACCAACCAAATATCGTACACTGCATCTTGAAAAAGCAGCTGTCGAAAATTATCTTATCAATGCACCGCATTCTAATTGTTTGGATGTTGAAAATCCGATTCAATTGGAAATGCCATTGCCGGATGGGACCAACGAAATTTTTGATGTTGTCTATGACCCTGTAATGCCACCAGTCCTAGCTGCTAAATTTCCAACAGCAAAAAGCTATATGGCAAGAAGTATTGATGGTACAAAAAATATGCGTTTTGGTGTTAATAGTAAAGGTTTATATGCTATCATCAGAACTCGTGCTGGTGTTGCTTTTATCTACCCATATGCAGTGAATAATATCAATCATCATATATCTTATTATGCCAAAGATGATCCCAACGATGTTACATTCTCTTGTGGAGCACATAGTAATATGTTTCCGGAATCAGCGACTGCGACTATGACTATGGACTTGGCAGACAAACCTCCTGTCCGCATGCGTGGTGCAAGTGGAATCGTAGAGCGAAGAGAATACAGAGCTGCTGTTGCATGTGTTGCAGAATGGACTGCTAATCAAGGGGGAACCGTTGCATCAGCTATGGAAGAAATTGTAGAAGCAACGGACATCTTGAATTCTTATTTTGAAACAGAACATGCCATCAAATTCACATTGGTTGAAAATAACGATGTACTTGTTCATACAGATCCAACAACGGACCCTTACAGTAATGTAACCCTCGGAGGAGGATTGTTACAACAAAATGTAAATGCGTTGAATGAAGCACTTGGTTTTACTAATTATGATATTGGTCACGTATTTACGAATGCCTGCTCAGATGTTGGAGGTGTTGCAGGTGGAACGGTTTGCTCCAATGGAAAAGGTGCGGGTGTTACTTGTTTTTATACTATGAACACACCATTCATAGTATCCAATGTAATGGCGCATGAAATTGCACACCAATTCTCTGCAGCACATACTTGGAGTAATTGTCCAGGAATCTTGGACCAATTGGCATCAAGCAACGCTTATGAGCCTGGTAGTGGAACAACTATTATGTCTTACTCTGGATCATGTGGTGACCAAAATATATCTCCTGTAGGAAACGGCGATTATTATCATGTTGCGTCATTGGATCAAGTATATACTTTTTCTCATGAGGCTGGAGGTAATGAATGTGGAGAAGATATTGTTAACACTAATAATTATCCTGAAATTACAGACTGGTTATACACAGATGGATTTTATATTCCTAAAAGCACTCCATTTGAATTGACAGGAAGCGCAACAGATATTGATGGGGATGTGATTACCTATTGTTGGGAGCAGTTTAATCTTGGACCGCTTAGTGAATTAGGTGCTCCGACTAACAACTCTCCAATTTTTAGATCTTATGCTCCAAATGTGAACCCGATGCGTGTTTTTCCTAGATTAGGGAAAATTATCAATAATAATTACGACAACACAGAAGTCCTTCCAACATACGGACGTGATTTAAACTTCAGACTAACCGCAAGAGATAATCGTGTAGACGGTGGTGGAGCAACTTGGCAAGAAGTAGCATTTCATGTTGCAGATAATGCTGGACCTTTTGTAATAACCACACCAAATCTTGACTCAACAAGTTTTGAAGCGGGTCAATATGTAGAAGCTTTTTGGACAGTTGCTAACACTGATATTGCGCCTGTGAACTGTGAATTTGTCAACATTCTTTTATCTACAGATGGTGGATTTACGTATCCTTTTACACTTGCAGAAAATACGCCAAATGATGGAGCTCATTTCATTACTTTACCAAATGTCACCACATCAACGGCTCGTGTAAGAATTGAAGCAGTAGGCAATATCTTTTTTGATATCTCTAATCAGAATTTTGATATTACACCTCCAACAGATACAACATTCGCAGCAAGTGTTGGTCCTAGCTACCAACAGCTTTGCCTACCAACTTCTACTGATTTTACCTTCAACACTTTTGGGCTAAACGGATATAACAATCCAGTTACAGTTGCTATTGTAAGTGGATTGCCGGCGGATGCCATAACTACATTTACTAACAATGGTTCTGCGCCAGGAACAGATATTGAACTGAACCTTGATCTTACCAATGTTGTAAGCGCAGGTAGCTTTGATCTTGAATTTATGTTAACTGCCACTGATGCCGATACTGCTTATAGAACTGTAACCATTGAAACCATCTCTAATGACTTTAGTAGTTTGGCATTGACAACACCTGCTGCAGGTGCTTCTGGAATTGCTGGAACACCTACTTTCGAATGGGTAGATGTACCAGATGCACAGTTTTATGACATTCAAATTGCAACTAGCCCAGCTTTTGGGCCAAATGATATTGTTGATGAAAAATATGGATTTACTAATTCATTTCATGATGTATCAGTATTGTTAGAAATCAACACTATACATTACTGGAGAGTTCGTCCAAGCAATATTTGTGGAGAAGGAGAATGGACTGCTATCGGAGCCTTCCATACTGAATCATTAAGCTGTAATAACACACCTAGTGATAATGTACCGATCAATATTCCTTTTCAAGGCACTCCTGTTATCGAATCTACAATTACAGTTTTGACAGATGGAATCATTAATGATTTGAACGTTGCTACTTTTATAGGGAATCACGATTTGGTTAAACACTTGGATGTATCATTGACAAGCCCTGCAGGAACAGAGGTTTTATTATTCTCAGATTTATGTGGAAATACGACTACTTGGAATTTTGGTTTGGATGATGAAGCTCCTTTAGATATTCCTTGTCCTCCTATTACACAACAAGTACATAAACCGCAAAATCCATTATCTGCATTCAACGGAGAATCTACAATGGGTACTTGGACATTGAAATTAGATGTCGTCGATCCTGACGGAAATGGTGGTACATTGTCGGATTGGTCATTGGACTTTTGTTCAAATGTTGCACTAAGTCCTCCGTTTTTGGTTACCAATGATCCATTGGTAACACCACTTAACGCAACTTCCTCTATTGCTAAAAACTTGCTTTTTGTAGATGATGATAACAATACTGCAAATGACTTGTTATATACAATCGTTGATGTGCCACTTTATGGAACCTTGATGTATGATAATGATCCGGTGGTACCAGGTACACAGTTGACACAAGGTGCAATCAATGATTTCCGTTTGCAATACACACAAGATGGATCGAATGTAACAGAAGATAATTTCACTTTCAATGTATCTGATCAAGAAGGTGGCTGGATAGGTATCCTTACTTTCGATATTGAAATTGATCCAAATGCTTCGGTCAACACCACTGACTTAGAAAATAACAACAACATTACTTTATTCCCGAATCCTACTACCAATGACTTTAGTATTTTGTTTGATCAGGTGATTGATGGAAAATTGAATGTAGAAGTAATCAACATTCAAGGGCAAGTGATTTTGTCAAATACTTTTGCTCAAGGTCAAGAAGTGATTAAGATTGCTGGAAAAGAATTACCTGCTGGTATTTATGTGGTTAGAGTTACTGCGGATGGTGGTACTTTTAGTGATAAGATTACGGTTTATAAGTAAACGGTCTATCATAAATAATAGAAAGCGGAATGGAGTTGTCTTCATTCCGCTTTTTGTTTTATAAAAGCTTTTTTAAATCAATTTGGCTCTTCTCTTTTTTCGGAATAATAAAAAGCCCCCTATCCCAATCAACATCATTGCTACTCCACCGAATAATCCATATTCTAAATTATTAGTAGTTTCAATTAGTTCAAGAGCAGCCATATCTCCTATAGGAATAAAAGCTGACCAATAAAATGGATGTGCAAATACATTAGAATTTTCCGCTATATAATTCAGCTTGGCATTTCTAAGTGCTTCATCTTTGGATACACCTTGTTTTATTTCTTTATAGAAATTTTGCATTAATAAAGAAGCTGCTCCATCATTCACTTGCCAAAGTGTTGTTATGTTACTTTGTGCACCTGCATAAGTAAAAGCTCTCCCTAAACTGATTATCCCTTCTGCTAATTTTAACTCACCAATTGCTGTTTCACAAGCACTCAAGACTACTAAGTCAGCGTTAATCTTCAAGTTATAGATATCTCTTGCATATAACAAACTATTTTCAGAAGTCAAATTTTCCGAAAAAGCTAAATAACTATTATCTCCTTCCTTCGAATTTGAAACACCATGAGTTGCTAAATGAAGTATTTTATAGTCTTTACATACCTCTACAAACTTTTCTTTTGAGGCTTTTAAATCAGTATAAATATCTCCCCCAATTAATTCCTTAATATTCTTTACCTCCGATTCATTAAAAGCAAGCGAGACCATTTCTGATCTACTTGAAGCAATTTTTCTTGACTCGAATACTGGAGCAAAGCCGACGAAATTATTTTTTACGTTTAAAATGTTAATTTTTTCCTTAGCATCATTTAATAAAGTCGAACTATAGGAATAGCTAATTGCGTGATCTTTTAACATATATTTATAGTCATAAAATTCAGCCATTCTATTCGGCTTTTTCTTTAACAAAACATCAAATGGAATAAAAGACAATTCTCCCATCGGAATGATTGCTAAATTTTTTTTCAGTTGAATTTCGATTGGCCTAATTAACTCATCATATAAGCCTGCACTTGCTTCAATTACGTCTTCTAACCCTGCACTGGAATCTCTTTGTTTGTGAGCCTGAAGAATTCCATATCGAAGTAATTGAATCTTTTCAACAATTTTTTCTTTATGGGGGATTTTATAGAAACCAACTTCGTCCTTATTAATAGCAATACAATAAATCTCTTTTTCAGATAAATAATAATGAACTATAGACTGAGTATCAGTTAAAAGTTGCTGTTGTAATTGATCTATATTTGTAACTTCATTATTGTAGTTATAATTATAATAGTTCGGATGAGTGTTTTTTAAATTCGAGATGAAAGATCTGTAGGCAAATTTAGCATCTGCTACTAACTTTTCATTACTATCGATTTCAATCGAATCATTTGGAGAATTTTGTATTGTATTAAATAATTTAGATTCAGTTTCAGCCAAGTTCGATTTTAAACTAATTTCTTGATCGTATATTTCTTGTGGCAACCCCATTTTGTTAGCTACACCATCCTTAAGTACAGCTTCTGTTAGTATAATGTTATTGGTTTTTTCAAATACTTCAAACGCATTGTTAATATAGCGCTCTTCTTTAGTTATGTCATATAATAATTTTGAAACCTCGACTTTTACCTCAAAAACCATTTGAGCTGATTTCATTAAAGCAGTTTTTGAATCTGCATCTGCAAGAGATGAACGAGCGTTTTGTATCATAGTGATATTTACATCAGATAAAAAATCACTCATTTTTAGCGCATCAATGTCATTGGAATTTTCATATAATTCTAGATATGCTACAGTTTGTAATAGAAATGTGTTGTATAATTCTAGTAAGTATGATATATTTTCATAGGTACTCTTATTATAAATATCTATTGATAAGCCTTGATAGACTTTAGCAAATAAAAGCTTAGCCTCTTCCACTTTTCCCATTTGTATTAAAACTCGTCCCTTTTCTGAAAGGATTTTACATGTCAAAATGTGAGTGGAACCATATAATTCAATAGCATTTTTTAATGCGACATTAACATATCTATAAGCTTGTTCAAAATCTTTTTCCTCAACGTAAATACTGCATAAATTTTCCAGCGCATACGAATACGCCTCTTTATTAGCGTTATTGTCATTTTCAATTACTTTAATTACTTTATTAAAGTAATACTTTGCTTTCATTCTATCATTTTTACTTAAATAATAAATAATACCAAGATTATTGGTTGCATTTGTCAATCTGGTATTTAATTCCTCATTAATGTTTTCACATTTCTCTAAATGATAGATTGCTTTGTCGAATTCACCCAATACATCATAACAATAAGCAAGATTGGCGCGCGCTCTATACTCAAGAGCAAATAGTTTTCTACCTTCAAAAAGCGGCAACAAAGCGAGATAACCTTCTTTAGCTTTTACGATCTGCCCAGCATATATATAACATCTTGAAGTCATAAATTTGCTTTTTAAATAAAGCACTTCTAACTCTTGAGCTTTATTGTAGATTGCTTTTAATTCATCACTTGATTTAATATAATATTCTGATGCAATTTCATATTCTCCTTTTGCTTCATAAAGCCCCCCATATCCATACCATAAATATGCTTTTTCTACACTTGTGATTGAATTGAGAGACACAAATGATTCGGCTTTTTGAAAACTATTAAAAGCATTATCATCTTCTTCTTTAGCAAAATAATAATACCCATATGCACATGAGAGTTGAAACAAATCAAACTCGATTGTATCCTTTCCAATTAATGCTTTAGCTTTTTGTAAGAACCAATAAGCCTTGTCCAACTTTTCATCTTCACACAATGCTTTAACTTTTTGCACCAAATTATCAGACTTTAAATTGGTAGAAAAAGAACTGATTGGGATAATTAGAATAATTATTATTAAAACCAGATTTCTCATATTAATATCCTTTAGTATGTATTATGCCCAATATACTAAACCGTTTTACAAACTTATGTTAAACCCATCCCTCTTTTAAAAAATAAATACCACTGAAACAATCCACGCACTCCCAAAAACAGCAACAAAGAAAACCACAACCCATGTATTGGGAAATAAGGTGTTATAAAATAATAAGCAATCCCAAAAACAAGTAATGCCAATAACATACTATTTCGCATCGCAACTGAAGCAGTCAATCCAATATAAATACCATCCCAAACATAACAAGCAAAACCCACCATCGGTAAAATCAATATCCAAAAGAAGTATGGTTGAGCTGCTTGTAATACCGATTCTTGATCCGTAAATATCCGCATGATGATATCTCCAAAAACCCAATAAATTAAGGTAAACAGTCCTGCTAATATCATTCCCCAAAACATGCTGTATCGGATGGCTTTGTTTATTCCTTTTTCATTGTCTGCTCCTTTGTATTTTCCAACCAAACTTTCCGCAGCATATCCAAATCCATCGATTCCATAAGACATCCAATTCAGAAATTGCAACAAAATAATATTGACTGCTAACAGGAGTTCTCCGCCGGCAGCAGATCGACTATAAAAAAAAGCAAAGACAAATGTCAAACACAAGGTACGAATGAAGATGTCTCGATTGATATTTAAAAAACGAAGGATGGATTGAGTGGATAAAAGACTTGATCGTTTGATCTGAGATAGATAGCTGCGATATCGAGATAAGAACAACACAAACGCCAATGCCAATCCCGAATATTGTGCCGCAACCGTCCCCCACGCTACTCCACCGATATCCATCCCTACTTCTTTTACCAAATAAAAACTCAACAATATATTTACAACATTGATAAAGACTGTCAAGATCAATGGATAAATCGCATTTTGCATCCCAAAATACCATCCCATAATGGCGTACAGAGCAATCGTTGCTGGCGCTGCCCAAATTCTAATAAAAAAATACTCCGCTACCAAAGCATGTTGTGCTCCAGCAGCATTGAGTAGATACATACCTGCTGCACCGATTGGATTTTGAAAAATCAGCATCAACAAACCAAGGATAGCCGCTACCAGCAAGGCACGACATAACGTGTTGATGATTTCTATTTCATCTTTTCGACCATAGGCTTGTGCCGTCAATCCGGTACTACTCATTCTCAAAAAGCCGAAATTCCAGTATAAAAAGTTGAAAAGCATGGTTCCCAAACCGATTGCTCCCAAATGTAATTCAGACATTCTCCCCATTAAAGCGGTGTCAACTGTACTTAATAATGGCACAGATACATTGCTAATGATATTTGGAATCGCCAAGCGAAGAATTTCTTTATTCATTTTATAACTTTGCAGCTAAGTTAACGAATAATAGAAGAGTACTTTACGTTATATAAGTTTGAAGATTCAACAACCAAAATCTGTTTATTAATGCTAAAAATTGGAATTCTTTTCGGTGGTCCTTCTAGAGAAAGAGAAATCTCTTTTGCCGGTGGCCGTACGGTTTATGACAACTTAAACAAATCATTGTTTGAACCCATTCCGATTTTTATTGATAGCAATCGGAATTTCATTTTATTAGATTGGCAATTTGTTTACAAAGGAACCATCCGTGATTTTTATCCACCGATTCAACATCTTCCTGCTTCTCCCAATGAGTTTCAAATTTATATGGAAAGTTTGGGGAAATTGTCGGACGAGGAATTGAATAATTTGATTAGTAAAGTGGGTCGGAAAATTGAGTTGTCAGAATTGAGTTCTCTAATGGATGTCGCATTTTTAGCACTACATGGTGTCTTTGGTGAAGATGGACAATTGCAAGGATTATTAGAAAGTCTCAACATACCATACACGGGTAGTGGCGTACGTGGATGCGCTATTGGAATGGATAAAGCATTTCAGAAAAAAATTATGAGCTCGGCAGGATTTTCCTCTCCAAAAGTGATCGTGATTCCTCGCAGAAATTGGAAAGGAATTAATACCACTAAATTATATGAAGAAGCGAAAACTAAAATTGGTTTTCCTATGGTGATCCGTCCTGCGAATCAAGGTTCTTCTATCGGCGTCGCAATTATAAATGAGGAAGGTGGACTGGAATTATTTGACAAAAAAATAAATGATGCTTTTTTCATTTCTGAAATTACTTATGAAAAATGGAGTAACTACTCCAAATCTAATAAAATTGAAACAATACGCGCACAAACGGACATCAGAGACGGTTTAGGTTTTCCAATGGATGTCAATGAAAAAACTTTATATCATCCTGAAGAATTACTGAAATATTTAGATAGCCATTTTGAAACGAGTAAAGAATCGGTTGCTTTGGAAAGTCATTTGAGTGAACAGTTGGTAATTCTTGAATCTTTCATTCATGGAAAAGAATTCTCGTGTATTGTCCTGAAAGATGAAAATGGAAAATCAATTTCGTTGCCACCAACAGAAATTGTAAAAGGGAATGAAGTGTTTGATTATCGCTCAAAATATTTGCCAGGTCTTTCTCGAAAAATTACACCGATCAATGTTACCAATACAAACATTAATTCGATTCGACTAGAATGTGAAAAACTGTTTGATTTTTTAGGCTTCAATACTTATGCAAGAATTGATGGATTTATTACAGATGAAGATGAAATATTTTTGAATGATCCAAATACTACTTCTGGTATGTTGCCTTCTTCTTTCTTCTTTCATCAAGCAGCAGAAATTGGATTAAATCCATCTCAATTTCTAACATACATAATACGTACTTCTATTCAGGAACGAATTGAGTCCAATCCTGATAAAACAGGTTTTGAAAAATTGTTGTTTCAATTGGATGATTCAATAAGTGGATTAAAAAATGAAGTGACTCGTAAAAAGAAAATTGCAGTGATTCTAGGTGGTTATTCTTTTGAACGTCATATCTCTGTTGAGAGTGGACGTAATATTTTTGAAAAATTAGCTAGTTCAGATAAGTATGAACCAATCCCGATTTTTTTGACTGGAAATAGTGAACATCACGAATTATATCAAATTCCAATCAACTTATTATTAAAAGATAATGCTGATGATATCCGCGATAAAATTCTAAATTTTAAAAAGCACCGTATTATTGATGACATCAAATTGCTATGCAAAAATATCACCGATAAATATGCTTCCTCTAATTTAATTTTTGAACCACAAAAAGTGTCTTATACCGAACTGGCAGAAATGATAGATGGTGCATTCATAGCATTACATGGAAGACCAGGAGAAGATGGGACTGTTCAGAAAAAATTAGAATCACTTGGCATCGCTTATAACGGCTCCAATCATGAGAGTTCTAACGTTACAATAGATAAATATCTAACACTTCAAACACTTAAAAAACAAGGATTCATAGTAACAAATCAACAACTTGTTTACAAAAATGATTTTCTAGAAAATTCTAACAAACAAATTGAAGCAATTGAAAAATCATTCCCCTACCCTTTTATCGCCAAACCAGTAGATGATGGCTGCAGTTCTGCTGTTAAAAAAATTGATGATCGAAAGGAGTTGGTGGCATTTTTGGAAGCGATTTTTAGAGAGGAAGAAGAAATTTCAGAATCCTTACAAAAACAACTTCAATTAAAACCTAAAGAAGAGTTTCCACAAAAAAACCAGGTGCTCATTGAAGCATTAATCACTTCCAATGGTGCGGATCGATTTATGGAGATTACTGGTGGTTTACTGACTCATTTTGAGAATGAAAAAATTAGCTTCGAAATGTTTGAACCATCTGAAGCTTTGGCTGGTGGGGAGATTTTGAGCCTTGAAGAAAAGTTCTTAGCCGGAGAAGGTCAAAATATTACTCCCGCTAGGTATTCCAAGAATGCGGATGAATATACTTATATTGCATCTCAAGTTAAAGAAGTATTACACAAAGCAGCTAAAGTACTGAATATCAGAGGATACGCTCGTATTGATGCTTTTGTTAGAATCTTTGAAAACAACCGGGCAGAAACAATTATTATTGAAATAAATTCATTGCCAGGGATGACACCAGCAACTTGCATTTTTCATCAATGTGCAATCAACGGTTACAAACCTTATGAATTTATTGATAAAATTTTAGAGTTCGGATTTACAAGACAAAAACTAAAGTCGAATGTCAAAGCTTAGAAATGTTGGTAGAGAAATTTACTGCTTTTTAACAAGTGGAATTTTTATACGCAATTTTGTTGGAATCGCAATTTTCGTTGGCGTATGTCTTTTCTTACTGTCCATGTGGATGCGATGGTACACCAATCACAACGAAGAATATGAAGTCCACGAATATGTCGGACTGGATTATAAGGATGCTAAACAATTGGCTGAAGATCGTAGTTTTTCCATGGCAATCGTTGATAGTATTTTCTTATTAGGCAAAAAAGCAAATGTTGTGTTAGAACAGGATCCAATTGCCAATGCAATGGTCAAAGAAAATAGAACAGTATATGTCACCGTTTCCAAAAGCAACCCTAATATTAAAATTTTACCGAACCTAACAGGAGGTAATGATGACTTCTTTCAATATAAAAGAAAGTGTAAAAGAATGGGCGTTTCTACTAAAATTAAAAGTAAAAAATTCAGAAGTAAATTAGCAGAAAATACCATCTTGGAAGTATGGTATAAAGGGAAAGATGTTACCAGCGAATTAGAAGACGGAGTTAAAGTCGAGGAAGGAAGTACGGTAGAATTTGTGGTTTCCGAAAGAATGAGCACCACTGTTTCTGTTCCGGATTTGAGATGCAAGAAATTTACAGAAGCTGAATTTATCATTAATAATTACAACTTAAATGTCGGTTCTGTTATTGATGATCCTAGCGTTACTAATCGTGGGACTGCTTATATTTTAAGGCAAGTACCACGTTTTTCAGAAAGCGCTACCATGCAAGTCGGTGAAGAAGTACAACTTTATTTGACTCAAAAAAGACCTTCAGGATGTACTGGAGATGATTATGATGTCGACCAAATAGAAACACCCGTTGAAAAGCCAAGTGCACAAGATGAATCAGATACTGGTCAATTAATTAATGATTCAAATGATCTAGAAAACGGTTAATCTGTAACCTTTACTACAAAGTTAACAAGCAACATTTCAATAAGCCAAGCGTTTTCCTAACAATGTAAAACGTTCATTTAATTTCCAAAAATAGCTTTATGCGTCCTATTACTACCTTTCTCTTTTTATGTTTTTTTAATTTTTCAATTAACGCACAATTAGTAGAAGTTCCCATATTAGGGAATCCAGTTTTGCAACAATACAGTAGTGAAATTATGGGAATCGATTTCCGAGGAAACGATCAAATCATGCCAGTCAATTTTGTTGCCGATGGAGCAACAACACTCGCTTGTGTTGATACTTTTTCATTAAATGGAGATTTTGAAAGCATCACTTGCCTTAATTGTAATAGTGCCAATTTCGGAACCGCCACTTTAAATAATTTATGTTTGTCTTATGTTTCAAGTACTGGCAACAACGAGGTAGAAGATGTGATCTGTGTAGAAGTATGTACAACAGACGGAGATTGCAGTAAATATATCTTCCCTTTTCAAACGAGAATCCCTTTTGAATTGGATAGCAACAATCCATTTTTTGATGACTTTTCCTACGCTGGTCCCTATCCTGATGCCGCTAAATGGTTAGACAAAGATGTATTTGTTAACAATACATTGGCAAACAATCCGCCTTCCGTAGGTTTTGCCACTTTTGATGGAATCGATTATTCAGGAACACCTTATGGTGGCGGCTTTGGATTGTCAGATCAATTGACAACGAATTTTATTGATTTAAGTACCATTTCTAATAACACAGTGTATGTGAGTTACCATGTACAGGAAAAAGGATTGGGTTTTGAACCGTATCCTGGAGATAGCCTAATAGTTGAAGCACGATTGGATGATGGCACTTGGTCAACTTTGGAAATTTTCCTACCTACAAGTTCAACAACCGTTCCTGATGCTTTCATGCCAATTACCAGAACTTATACGAATCCGAGTTTCTTTCATCGTAGTTTTCAAATGCGATTCAAAAATTATTCTAGAAGACAAGGCGCAATCGAATTGTGGCACGTAGATTATATTTCAATAGGTACGGTTCCAACCATAAATGGCGTTTATGATGATATCGCATTTACAACGGTACCTTCTACTTTTTTAGATCGTTATACTGCGATGCCTTGGAAACATTTTGTACCGGTCGTTCAAAATGAAACGACGGATCAATACGTAGTCAATATTACCAATCATTTCTCTGACCAAAACGATGTTCAAAATACTAAACTAAATATTACTGAAATAAATAGTGGTGTCGAAGTTACCGACTTTGTATTGTTAAGTGGAAGTCAATTTAATTTACCAGGAAACACTCCCAATTCATTTGATAAGACCATTCCAGAAAGTGTATACGAGGCAATGAAAAATGTTTTACTAACCGACAATTTTGGAAATGAAACGAATCTTACTTTTCAAACTACCTATGCATATAATGTTGGTAATGAACAAGATGGAGCAGATGGAATTTTGAGAAATGATACCGTTACAAGATTGACTCAATTTCAAGATTATTTTGCTTATGATGATGGATCTGCTGAAGCTGCCTTAGTTGCTCAAAATGCATCGACAAGGGTTGCTGTTCAATTTAAAGCGAATGTTTCTGATTCATTAAGAGCCGTGCAATTTCATTTCCCAAGAATATATGATGGTACCGAAACCCAATTGCTAAATGTCCAAGTTTATGTTGGTGAATTAGATAATGATCCTGAATTTGACCTTATCTTTCAAACACCATATTATGTGGACACTGATTACGATTCTTTACAAGGATTTACGAATTATAGTTTATTTGATTTTGATGGAAATCCCGCACCTTTATTCGTACCTGCTGGGGATTTTTATGTTGGATGGCAACAAGTTTCTAACAGTTCAAATGCAATACCAGTAGGTTTGGATAAAAACAATATAGATGCAACTCAGTATGGATGGTTTAGTACCGCTTCTGAATGGTCTCCAATTACTCCTGGTGGGTTGATTGATGGCGCTATTATGATAAGACCCGTGTTTGGTGATATGACACCTTACAATACACCTGTCAATGAGGTAACAGATTTTACAGAAATTTCAGTTTTTCCAAATCCGGCTTCTGATATTTTAAATATTCAAAATGTAAGTGAAAAAGTATTGGATTATCAAATTTTGAATGCGAACGGACAGTTGGTAAAAAGTGGAATTTTGAATGGAACTATTGATATTAGCACCTTGTTGAATGGTATGTATTTTTTACGATTAAACAACGATACTAAAGGAACCGTTACAAAGCGATTTGTTGTTGTAAAATAAAGATAGATTAATAATTACATTTTAAAATACTAAACGATGAACGATATAACAGTCGAAGATTTAAAACAAAAATTAAGCAGTCACGATGAATACTTGTTTCTCGATGTCAGAGAACAACATGAATATGATGAATTCAATTTAGGAGCACGTTTGATTCCTTTGGGCGAATTGATGAGTGCAATGGGTGATCTAGACGGTTACAAAGAAAAAGAAGTTATTATTCATTGTAGATCAGGACAAAGAAGTGGTATGGCCAAACAACTAATGGTTGAAGCTGGTTTTAAAAATGTAAGGAATGTGTTGGGAGGAGTGGTTGACTGGCAAGCTAAATTTGAAAATTGATGTATGATTTATGATATGATCGTTAGAACGTATTCCATACGGTTGCACACGTAAAAACGATCATATCATAAATTCAAATGTTGGCTTTGCCAATATGAGAAAATAATCCTAAATCATACATTAAATAATTACCCTCTCTTCTTATGGACATAAGCGTCCGGAATACCTTTACTTTTCAACGCTCCAACTACTTTGGAAGCATCCGTCTTAGAATCAAAACGAGCGACACTCACGGTATGATATTTTTTCGCTTTATCAAACACTACAATTTCGGCATCTTCATATCCCATCTTTTCTAATTGTTTGACAAATGTATTTGCATTTCCTTTGGATGAAAAAGAACCACCAATTACTAAAAATCTACCATTGCTGCTTGTCGTGACGATTGATCTTGGCGAAGGTTTTGTTGCCCGCTTTTCTGGCTTCTTTTCATAATTGTCCGCTGCTCCTTTTGCAGTTGTTTCAACATCTGCAATTGTTTCTTCTTCTTCCGTGTCATCTGCTTCATCCCAATCTTCAGCTAGAATTTCATCTTCATCCAATTCCGCTTCATCCAAATCATCTTCTCCATCGCCAACATCATTGTCTTCCTCCTCATTCTCAGTCTCTCCCTCTCCTATTACATCTCCGACGATTCTTCCTGCTTTTTGCGCTTTTTCTTTGATTACTTCTGCGCTTTCAGTTAAAACTTGATCTCTTGATTGTCCTGCATCCAAAACAACTTTAAACCAAAAAAAGGCGAATACTGCAACGAATGCATAAATTAAATACTTACTCATAGTGTTATAATATTAATAGTGTTAGAAATTGTATTTTTTGGCAAAAATACAAAATACCTTAGTTAGCTTTCCTGTGGACATAAGCTTCCACGTTATATTTTTTTCTCAATTGAGTTGTTACTTCTTTTGCTACTTCATAAGTCGCATGTCTGGAAACACAAACTCGATTAAGGCTTTTGTTTTTCATCTCTATAATTTCAATATTCCTCAATCCTTTTTTCTCTAAATCATCAATAAAGATATTGGCGTTGTCTTTACTTTTGAAAGACCCAGCAATCACCATAAATTGTTCTCCTGTACTTTTTACATCATAAGATGTTGGAACATCTCTTTTAATTCCTTTAGTAGTCAACTTATCCGCGCTAGGTTTTTTATTTGTTTTTTGCGCAACACTTTTTTTAGTGTTAGTGGATTTAGAAGTAGATTTTTTTTCAATTTTCGACTTCTTTTCAGTTTTTGAAGCAATTAATTGATTACTACTTTTGCCTTCCAATTCCGCATCAAGACTCGCTTCAGGGCTATCTACATCCGCATCTTCAAAGTCTTCATCAAAATCTGATTCATCTGAAGTAGAATCCTCATCATTGATTTTTTGACGTTTGTTTTGTTTTTCTTTGGGTGTAATCTTCTTAAAATTACTGACATCAGCTAACGATTCTTCTTGGTAAGATGTTTCGTTATCATGTTCATTCTCTGCATTTTTTGTGACACGATAGGCTTCATATGCTTCGCTATTGTTGTTGACAAAAGTGACTACCTTTTTACCACCGAAATAAATTACGGCTATTAATAATATTAATAAAATGGTAGGCAAAACTCTGGCTAAAAATCTCATATTATAAAAATTTAATTTTGTAGTGGCGTTAAATTTCTGTTAATAATTTTGTTACTTTGTGACATTCATGACGTCAAAATAGGTGTTTTTGATGATTTTTTCATTTTCTTAATTAAAAATAGACAAACTAGTATGGAAGCTATGAATGTAGTTAACTTTTTTAAAGCTAATTTTTCTGATTTCAGTATGCAACGCGACGCTTTAAATGGCGCAGCAGGAGCTGCTGGACAAGGCGTAAATGCTGCGATGGAAGGAATTTACGGTATGTGGAATACTTTTACCAGCTCTTTACCAACACTTATAAATGCGTTAGTTATCCTAATTATTGGATGGATTATCGCTAAAATGGTAAAGTGGGCGATGCAGAAAGTATTAAAAGCTGTTAATTTTGATTCAATCACTGACAAAGTAGGTATCAACAAATACCTACAGCAAGGTGGTATCAAAAAAGGAAGTACAGGATTAGTATCTACTTTGGTTTACTGGATGATTATGTTGACAGTGCTTACTGCATTTTTCAACACACTAGGACTAGATGTAGTGTCTAATTTATTCAATGACATTATTATGTACATCCCAAGAATTTTGGTTGGATGTCTTTTATTTGTTGTTGGAATGTACATGGCTGAATTTGTTTCAGGCCTTGTTGTAGGTGCATTGAAATCAGGTGGTGTTGCAAATGCTGAAACTTTCGGTAAGTTTGCAAATTTCGCTGTTATGTTTTTCGTTGTATCTATCGTTTTAAGCCAGCTTGGTATCGGTGGTGGTATCATCGAAACTTTGGTAGGTATTGTACTTGGTGCACTTGGTCTTGCTTTATCTCTTGCTTTCGGGTTAGGAGGAAAAGATTGGGCTGCAGGTGTTATCGACAGATACTTGAAATTCTAAGCACAAATAGAATAAAAAGAAATTTTCACCCGAGTAGTTTTTACTACTCGGGTTTTTTTATGCGTTGTTGTTTGATGTTGTTTGATCCATCCCGACGGTTTTACAACAACCCTTGAAGCAACCAGATCTGCTCTAAACCTCCACAGGCAATTTCATTTCCACCTCCACAAACTCTCCACGCATCAATTGATGACAAAACATTCTGATTCGTCCTGGTCCAAAGAGTTCATTAATCGCTTTTGAATAGATATAAAAAAGACCACCTATTGCTTTCACTTGCTCTTTTGAAATTCCTTTATCTGCAACTACCTCTTTATTAATAATAATGGCATGTCCCGTCTTTGTTTTAATGAGAAAATCTAATGTTCCTTCAAATTTACGCTCATCTAATTGAACAGCAATCGGATAATATCTCGTAATCTCTTCTGCTTCCAAATTGGTGTCAATCCATTTGTAAAATGCATCTCCATAATTCATCACAGAATCAACATCGAAGTGTTCTTTCAATTTGTACCGATCTAAAGTTGCTTCCAATAATTCCATTCGATCTGTATTATGATAATTCAAATCATCTCCAGCAAGAAAAGTTGCAACACATTTTTTTGCCAAATTCTGGTTTTCCTCCGCATCAAATTGTACCGGTTTCGAAAACGTTTCAACTTTATGACTAATCAACAATCCTTCTTTCCAATGCGATTCATTAAGCGGGTCGACGAAATATGGAATATGATTCATTTTGCCCTCTCTTGGTTCAATCGCATAAATGGTTTCAGCAGCAGGTTCTGCAATTGTAAATGCTAATGGATGTGTCAACAATTCCGTTTTCTTAAGTATTGTTTTTCCATTATAATTCCAATTAGACTCTCCAGAATTGGCATCTAAAACATTTTTACTTTCATCCCCTTTATTACAAATTCTATTCAACCATTTAGTAGATGTCATACGAGATGGAAATATCAAATAGTCTCTTGCTCTAGTTAATCCAACATACAACAACCGAGCTTCTTCTTCCAATGCAGCTTTTGTCGTTTCCATTTTTTCCTCGCTTGTAGACATTCTCTCTTGCAACTTGGTTTTGCCAATCTGTTTAGCATACGGATTGATCCAATATCTAATCCATCGATTGTCAAGAATATTTTCTATATCTATTTCAGCAGATTCCGAAACGATGTTGATTCCAAATAGTCTTTCTCTCAAAGGAGCTTCCAATGCGTTGCAAATAACTACTGGCCACTCCAATCCTTTGCTTCGGTGGTAGGTTAAAATATTAATTGTGTCTTTATTTTCTCCAGATCCTTGCATGTCTTTATCCTGCGATTCCAATTCATTTAACCACAATAAGAATCCACCAAGTGACGCAGCTGAATGTAAACGACTACACGCATCTTCATATTTCAATGCTAATTTTCTCAAAGCATCGACATTCGCTAATCGCTGATCCACACTCCCCCATGTCATGATGATGCGACGTAAATCCATTTCTTCTAAGACAAGATTCAATATCTCTGCACTTGACAATTCCACCACATCTTCTCGAATCTCATTTAAATGATCAATAATCGCATTGTCATCACCCCATTTCGGATCATCCCAGCTTTCCTCTTTTCGATTTAAAAAATCAAGTCGATCTTCAATTATTTCTTCTATAGAAGCAGGTGTTGCTAACAATATAATTTCAGCCACAGAAAGCGAATCCGACTTTTGTAGAATAAACTTCAAACAGGCTAGTATTAATTTTGATTCGGCAGTACTTAGTAAACCACTTCTGGATATAGCTGCTTTCAATCCCATATTATGTAATGCCTTTGCGACTGCTTGACATTCAAAATTGGAGCGACAAAGAATCGCAATATCTCCAGGTAATAATGTTCTAGTTTCATTTCCATTTTTCTCAAAAACAAGTGGTTGTCTTTCTACCAGTTGTCTCACGGAATCAGCTATACAATTTTGAAACCAACCTTTGTTCGTGGTCTTTCCAGTATCAGAAATAAAATGCCAATGCATAATCGCACTTCCCATTTCTTTGGGTTCATTTACAGTATTGGCACTATCTTTATCGGCAATTATTTTTCTTTTGGGCTCTAAGACAATTTGATCTTTTGGTAAATCCTCAAATGCATTTTCAAAAATCGCATTGACAGAATTTACAATGTCTTCACGGGAACGCCAAGAGTACTTTTGAATATTTTCTTTTTTGACACCACCTGTTAACTCAATAATGGCTTTCATCAATTTCGGATCAGCTCCACGGAATCCGTAAATAGATTGTTTAGGATCACCGACCCAGATAGAATGTTTAGCGATTCGAGATAGTTGCAAAAATATTTCTAATTGAATCGGACTGGTATCTTGAAATTCATCTACCATCAACAAATCCAATTCTTGCGCCATCACTTCTTTAACGGTAGGATTTTTCAATAATTTACTGACACTTAATTCCATGTCAATATAATCAATGAGTCCACGTTGTTTTTTGAAGCGATCGTACTCCTCTATTGCATCCATCGAAATTTTGAAAACACCAGAAATAAATGCTTCAATATCCGAATGAAAATCAGGATGCTCATCTACTTTCTCCGCAAATTCTTGCAAACCTTCATATAGACCACGACTCTTTGCTCCTACTTTGGCTTTTGAAATTTTTACCCATTCATGCCAATTTAGTTTTTCATTGAGATGCAATTTGTAGGCAAAATTTTTCAAAGTGACAACAACAGTTTCTGTCGTCTTTGTTTTGTCTTCTTCAAACCCTACTAGCTCTGCAATCGTCCTATCAATTAATTCTTTGAACTTTTTGTTGATGGAATCAGCCGATTTACTGGAGGTTCTTCCAATATACTTTTTAAATGACTTAATAGAATTTACCCTACTTTTTTCCAACTCTTCTTTGTCAAAATCATTCGAACGTGCGACATCTGTTATATCCTTCACTACTTTCCGCCAATCCATCGGGTTCGCTCCTTCTTTACTCATTCCAAATTTCTCCGCCAATCGTTCCATTTGTTTTACTCGACCCGCTTTCAAGACCGTCGCCAACGAATTGTTAAACATGACTTGTTGGTCTTCATCTGCAATGATATCTACTTGTGGTGAAACACCAGCTTCAAACGCAAATCGACGCAATAATTTGACACCCAAACCATGTACGGTTCCAATCATTGCATTGGATAATTCATCCGCTTCCTTGGACATGCCACTTTCTAATAATTTGACACGCACACGTTCTTGTAATTCAGCAGCAGCTTTTTTTGTAAAAGTAGTCGCGAATATCCCTCCTGGTCGGACGCCTCCTTTCAGTAGTTCGACCATTTCTTCAGTTAGGCGATAAGTTTTCCCACTACCGGCACCGGCAGAGATTATGTTTAGGTTTTTAAAATTCATGTTTTTGGACTAAAATTTATTTTTCCACATCATTGATTCGACCGGTTTGATATTCCGATCCGTATATTTAGCGTTTTTCTTTTTGTTGTAATAATTTTCAATATCACCTTCTACTGCAAAGTAAATTAGCTGACCGATTGGCATTCCTGCATAAATTCTAACAGGATGAACACAAGATATTTCCAACGTCCATGCATTACAAAATCCAACATCTCCTTTCCCAGCCGTCGCATGTATATCAATCCCTAATCTTCCGACACTTGATTTTCCTTCTAAAAACGGAACGGCAGTATGTGTCTCTGTATATTCTTCTGTCACACCTAGATATAAAATACCTGGCTCAATTACAAACCCTTCTTCTTTGATTTCTATCTCTTTTGTTTTGTTATGCTTTTTGGCATCCAACACTACATCTGTATAAATCGCTAAATATTTTCCTAGATGCACATCATAAGAATTGGTTCCCAAACAGTCAGGCCTAAAAGGCTCGATCACAATCTCTTTTTTAGAAATAGCATCCAGTATTTTTTTGTCTGAAAATATCATAGTTGTCTGTTTAGTTAACTGCCTTTTGGTCTAGGCGAATCTTGTAATTTATATAATTTGCTTATTTCAATTAGCTGTCTTTGACTTTTAGACTTTTGAGTTTAAAATTCTATAAGCATTTCATTGAACTTTAGCTATTTGTAATATCTAAACTTCAGAAGCATTAAATGTCCAAACTGCTAAACTCCGATCATCACTCGCGGAAATCAAATAGTCCTTGTAATTTGACCATAACAATTTATTTACAGAGTTGACATGTCCTTCATTTTTTTCCTTGTCAATTACCTTTAAGAGTTTGAAATCATCAGCGTCCCAAATACGCATTGTTTTATCGCGACTTGCGGTAACGAAGATACGTTTTTGATGATTGATCGCAATATCATTTATCGTGAACCAGTGAGCGGATTGCGTGGACTCACATTTGACTGAATCTCCCAAAGACCATGCTTTCAATTGTGCATCTCTTCCACCACTCAAAATCATATCCTCATTTAAATATTTTGCAATGAATACTGAATTTTCATGTGCCTCTTTTATCCTTCCTGTCAATTTCATCGTTTCAGGATTTACAAAATAAATTTGGGTATCACTGCATCCAATCACTATTTCATTTCTTGCAACAGAATAATCTATTGATCGTAAATTACTGTGTGATAATTTTATGGATTCTAATGGTTTGAAATCTGGTGTCCATTTTGTTAAAACACCATCTCCTCCTCCAGTGAAAATATTTTCTCCAATTTGAAAAATAGCAAACACACCGTTGGGATGATGTGGATAAATTTTGACGCCCGCCTGACCGGCCGGCAGGTTGGACTTATTTTTCAAATCAATGAAATGAACATTACCTGCATAGGTTCCAGCTACAATGATATGCTTACCCTGAATGGCATGCAATGAGAAAATTTGACCTTCTACCTTTGCAATCAACTTTCCTTCTGTTGGCTTTCTTAAATCCCAGTTGACAATCCAACCGTCTCCAGAGCCAGAAATAATCGTATGTGCACCGAAACCCATTGCAACGGCATATACCGAGGCCCGATGTCCATTTAGATGAGCAACCTTATTTAAGTGGAATTTTGTTCTCAAAGCTATTTTCAACAAAAATAAAAGGCTATTTCAAGAATCCTTCATTTTAGAAGTTTATTTTTGTAATTGAAACATACTTATATTAGAATCACACTTACTTACTACTAAGCAAAATCGTTCATGCCAATATTTCAACATAGATATCTGACTCCAGAAGGGGAATTGGGCCTTTGGAGAATCGAAGAGGAAGAAGATCATTTTTTATTTGGAATGGATCTTCACCAAGAAGAAATTGATCAACTTTCAAAAATAAAAGGCCATAAACGGACCGAATATTTAGCAGTTCGACAATTATTACATAAAATGTCAGGAAGAACTAAGAGAGTTCCTTGCCTCAAAGATGAATTTGGAAAACCTCATTTGGAGGATTCTCTTTTTCAGATTTCAATGAGTCATTCAAATGATGTAGTTGCTGCTATCGCTGCTCCTCGCTTGGTCGGTGTCGATATTCAAAAAATGGTTGGGAAAATTACTCGGATTGCTGAAAAATTTATTCGAGAAGAAGAAATGGAAAGTCTCAATAGAGATACTCGAGTGGAACATTTGCACGTTTATTGGGGAGCTAAAGAATGTTTGTACAAAGCATATGGTAGAAAGGAATTAGATTTCAAAAAACATATTTTAATCGAACCTTTCAATTTTGATTTGAATATGGGATTTGGGTTTGGTAGTGTTATAAAAGATGAGTACAACAAGAAGTTTGTAATTCATTATGAAAAAATTAAAGATTATATTTTGGTTTGGGCTCTTGAAGATATTCCGGATCAAAGGCTTGCATGATATGTTGATGTATGATTTATGATGTATAATGTATGATGTATGATATGAAGTAGGTACGCGAGCTTACGTGACATCGGTCATATCATACATCATAAAATCATAAATAGTACATCAATTACAATAGCTCACGTAACATCGGTCATATCATACATCATAAAATCATAAATCTTACATCAAAAAAACTTATGAAAAAATTCATCCTCTTTTCATTTATCGCTTTATCATTTTGGTGTTGCGATCGAAAAACTAGCAATAGTCTTACGGCCGTACCTTTGGAAGAAACAACTAAAGATTTTAGAACATTTTTTGAAAAATTCCATACGGACAGTCTTTATCAACTTCAACATTTATCCGATCCTGTAACCGGTATTCCTGCTATGGTTCAAGATGAAAGCTTACTTGATGGTTCTTATGTTTGGCCTCGTGATGAATGGACCATCCACAAACCATTTAATAATATCGGAGATGAATATGAACGTACTTATATTGTTTCAAATAAGAATTTGATTACCGAAACCATCAGGCATAAAGTTTCTAATTTTGCAATGGAACGACGATTTGTCAAAGAAAATGGAGAATGGTATTTGAGTTATTATGCTGGAATGAATATGCTCAACTAAGTGGATAAGTTTAAGTTTAAGTCGAAGATTAAGTTTAATTGATCGTTATTTCGTGTCCTCACGTCCCCTTTTAAACTTGTTCTTAATCTTATACTTAAACTTATATCGTCCTCACACCTGGTTTAAACTTAAACTTGTTCTTAATCTTATACTTAAACTTAAACTTAAACTTATATCGTCCTCACGTCCGGTTTAAACTTAAACTTTTTCTTAATCTTATACTTACAAGGGCAATATCCTTGAAAACTTCCCGTTTTATCCGTAACTTTGAATTACAAAGTACTTTTATTATGACAACAATGATTGAAAAACAAGAGGAACATCTTAAAAACCTAGGAGAGATTCGTTCTTTAATGGAGCGTTCTTCCAGATTTATTTCATTGAGTGGGCTCTCTGGAGTTGCTGCTGGACTGATGGCTTTGATAGGCGCCTTTTTCGCTTATCTTTACACTGGGATGACGCCATTTGATTCCAAGATTTTTTATTTAGAAGCGATCAATTCTGGAAAATGGGGATTGAATTATCAAACCTTTTTTCTGTTAGATTTTGGGTTAGTATTAATTTCAGCCTTAGCTTGTGGGATATTTTTTACCACTCGTAAAGCAAAAAGAAAAGGACAAAAAATTTGGGATAAATTAGTTGTCAAATTGTTAGTAAGTTTAGCTATTCCGCTTTTGGCAGGTGCGATATTTTGTGTTGCTTTGAACTGGCATGGATCTCAATTCATGATTGCACCAACTACATTGATATTTTATGGTATGGCATTAATCAATGGATCGAAACATACATTGCGTGATATCTACTATTTAGGAATTACAGAAGTCGCACTTGGTTTAATTGCTTTGTTTTTACCTGGATATGGTTTGGATTTTTGGGCTGTTGGATTTGGAGTGATGCATATTGTCTATGGGTTATTGATGTGGGTTAAGTATGAGAAGTAGTTTTTTAACACAGAGATTGAGGGCTTGGTTTTAACACATAGATCACATTAGAAAAATAGAACACAAAGGAGCTTGTTTCGTAGCAGGCCTCACGCAGAAGTCGCAGAAAATCGCAGAAGGAAAACGTGAAAAAAAATACGTAAATAAATCGCAGAAGCAAAACACGTTGTCGCAACGCGACGGTATATTTGCGAAAGAATGGCGTAACCGTTCTAATAAGGAGAGAATAATAAATGAAAGAAATAATAACAAATCTTAACAAGACTTTTGACAACCGAACCCGGTTGGGCATCATGTCACTCCTACTGGTCGATGACTGGGTAGAGTTCAAACGTTTGAAAGAATTGTTGGGATTGACAGATGGGAATTTAGCAAGTCACTTGAAAGGATTGGAAGAAAAAAAATACATTAAATTGAAAAAACAATTTGTTGGTAGAAAACCAATGACTACTTACGCGTGTACCGCATCTGGCCGTAAAGCTTTTGAAGAACATTTAGATGCGCTTGAAAAATTATTGCAGAAACGAAAATAAATTTTTTTATCTATTCACTTTGAATTTCAAAGTACTTTTAAATATGTTTAACACATTTTATAAAATACGCGCTCAAATCCTAATCTCTTTTGTGGATTGGACAAAACCAGTTTATGCTGCTGTTTTTAAAAGACACACTAGAGGTTGGGTTTATAGTCGAATTGATTTATTGCGGATGCCACCTAATAGTTTAGGGTTTAAATTAGGTGAATTTCTGACCAAAAATAAATTTGACCTGATTCCTAAAATGGAAGAGCATGATGTGATGCATGTGTTGATGGGATATAAAACAACAGTTGAAGATGAAGTGAAAATGCAGTTCTTCCTGATCGGGAATAAAAAGAAATCGGTTTATGCATTTGTAGCTGCTATTGCAGGTGTATTGTTGGTACCCGAATTTTACAAAGAATATATTCAAGAATTTAAGAAAGGAAAACGATGTCATAATATTTCTAATTGGGATTTTCAATACCTACTTGGCGAACCTGTTGAGATTTTGCAACGACAAATTCATAAGCAAGCTTGTCCTAATGGCCCTATTATTTTTTAATGCAACAAAATATATTCAATATGAATCATTCAATTTTTAAAGATAAAGTTTCATTTAATTTTAAGCCAAAAAATGAGATTCACTCTAGTGCTTATTGGTTTCATCACTTCAAAGAGAATATTAAAATACAACGAGTGAATTGGCTGCAAGTACCAAAAATCACATTAAAAGAGCAGGCAACTATTTTGAAATCATTGCAAGCTTGGCAATTAGGTGAAACATCTGAAGGGAAAAATTTATTGCGCGCAAGCCAAATATATGCTAACAAGATAAATGACTCACAATATGTTGACGTCGTAAAATTATTTATCAAAGAGGAACAAAAACATGGCAACAATCTCGGTACCTATCTAGATATGATCGGCCAACCTAGAATAAAAAAAGATTGGGGTGATTCCCTTTTTAGGAAAGTACGTTATTTCAATACGAGTATGGAGTTGTGGACGATGTCGGTTATTGTAGTTGAAAGTACGGCACAGATATTCTATCAATCACTGAAAGATGCAACCCATTGTCCACTACTCAAAGAAATTTGTACCGATATTTTAATTGACGAAGCAAGTCATATCACTTTTCAACATGAAAGATTGCAAATACTTTTTAATCGGAAAAGTGCGTTTATGAAACATCTCACTTATTTCTTTTACACGATTTTTTTTCATGTTACTATTATGACCGTTTGGTTCGGACATCGAAAAGTATTTATTGCTGGCGGAAATACAATTGCAAGTTATCGCAAGAAGATGAAACTGAAATTTAAAAAAACAATCGGAAGACTTTATTCCAATAAAACTTATTATTCGCCAATTTAATTTAATACCATGAATTACTTTTTGAATTCGAGCAGAAAATTTCAGCTCTTTCTTTTGATGGGATTAAGTTCCTTGTTTTGTTGTGTATTGTTGAATATCCGATTACAACTCATTGATTTTGAGTATGTTGAAGTCATCACCAATCGAGAACTATGGTGGAAAGGTGAAGAACCGACTTTCATTTTTTTAGTTTGGAATTTATTTTTAGCCTGGATTCCATATTGTATTGCTATTGTTACACCAAAAGTTTTTAAGTATACAAAATCAACATTGTTGGTAACATTGTTGATATTGACATGGTTGCTTTTTTTCCCAAATGCACATTATCTAATTACCGATTTATTACACTTGAAAAGAAGAGCGATTATCCCATATTGGTTTGAAATCATGATGTTTGTATCCTTTGCTTGGACTGGAATTTTATTAGGCTTTTTATCCCTTCTTGAAATTCATGATTTTCTTAGAAACCAGCTTCCAAAGATCGGAGCCAATCTGTTAGTATTTCTTTTTATTCAACTCGCAGGTCTGGGAATATACATGGGCAGATTTCAGCGTTGGAATAGTTGGGACATCATTACAGATCCTTTTGCGATGGTAATGCAAGTCGGCTACACATTGTTTCATCCATTCGAATTTGCAGAAACACTTGGGATTGCCCTGGTCATGAGTACTTTTATGTGTATTGGATACTTAACTGTTTTTGTACTAAGAGGAAAAGATTTAAGTTAAATTACGCTTGGTCCATTTATCTCGAAGACGTAAAAAAGGTTTTTCAAAATAGTGAAATGAAATCATACTTACCGCTATACTTCCTCCTAATGTTACCGCAATAAATAAGAAAATAGTCCACCAATTGTCCATCTTAATTCCATTGTGAATGAAATAATGAAAAACTACATGAATAAAAATAATATGATAAACATACAATCCATAACTAATCGTTCCAAGATAAGATAACAGTTTGCTTTTGATTTTTATGGAAGATTTTTGTGGTATAAACATGGCAATCAATACGGTGAAACAAATCGCAGTAATCGTCTCTTTGAATAAGAACAAATAGGTGTTGGATTCACTAGGCAGCACTTCTTTTTGGAAAATAATGATAAGTACAATTAGGGTTATAATTAGAAGTCGAACTATAGATGGAATGCGTTCTATAAAACTGGCAACTGCTTTATAATCTTTAGCCACAAAATATCCCAAAAGCCCACCAATTGTAAAGTAATCCAAATTTGTAAACAGATCAGCTGAAGTAATTGAGTGATTTCCGAAAATAGCAGGTTCCAAAAATCTCGCTCCCCAAGCGATAAATATACAAACCACAAAAAATCTAACAATATATTTTACAGGTATAAAAAATAGACTCACCAACCAAAAAAGATAAAAATGTTCTTCAATACACAGTGACCAAAATACAGACAATGGTGTTGTTTTAGGAAAATGATCTTCCAACAACATTTTGTAATTCTCCAAAAAAGTAAATGAAAAGCGCCAATCCAAATCATACCCATCACCAATCATATGCATCCCGATATTTTGCTTGAATTCGAATGGCAAGAAATACACGATTGTTAATACTAAAAAAAACAGCGGCCAAATCCGTAAACTTCTTCGAATCAAGAAGTGTTTAACATTGATGTGCCCAGTTTTTAATTTTTCCCACATCAACAGGTAAGTAATCAAGAATCCACTTAACACAAAGAAAAATGAGACACCGATACCTCCTCCACTTTTTAGAAATGAGAGTATCGGAAAATTTCCTTGGATCGGAACATGAAAAAAATAGACCTTGAAAAACGCAAAAAACCTTAGCGCGTCTATAGAGTGAAAATGTATTTTTTCTAAATGCGCACTCAAGTTATTTGGCTATGTTTTGTTATATAAATTGCTAAAATGATAAGGAATCAAAAACGCTTCTCACCCATTTTCAACCACGCTTCCTTTGCCCAATCAAAATCTTTTATTATTGCTTTCCGTTCTAACAGTAATTCTCCGACAACTTCAGGTTCTTTATAAAAAAGAGATAAGAGCTTAGTATGTGTTTTGAAATTCTTGAATCGTTGTGCATAATGTAAAGCAAAGAAACCAGCAATTGGTAAACTTATCGTGAATAAATTGGTCCACCACCAGTTACCTTGCGAGATAAATTTCTCAAAAAAATAAATGATCAAAGCATAATAGGATGCAAATGTAAAAATCCCCGCAGTCATTTTAATTGGTCCATCATACTCTACAAAATTAGTTAATGCAGTAGCAATTTTGTTGGGTAAAAAATATGGGATATAATTGGTAATCAATCCATAAATAAAAAAAGGAAAGCCCAGAATGATATAAAGCATTCGAAAAATAGTATCCGCAAACACATTACTATTAACCTTGTTGTTTTTGCCAATTAAAAATTCATCCTTTAAGTTGTAATTCTCCAAACGTCTTGTATAATCCGCTACTTTTTCTTTTAAATTATCTAACCAACTTTTATCCAATTCTTCAAAATGATCGATCGCTTCTTCGATTCCTTTAGTTATATTAAATGAATGTAATTGAGGATCTAATTTCAACTCAGACATCAACTCATTTTTGTAAATAGCTTCTACATTTTTAATAAACTGGTCTTCTTGTTCATCAGCAGTGATGATTAAGTTTTTCTCTAAATTACTCTGAATCTTGTCCGTCAACTCTCGAACCGCATTTCTATCGTCTTCATGATGTTGAGCCCGATATTCCTTGACATGAATTAATTCTTCCACATTGATCCAAACATCTGATTGAAAACTCGGCGCATCACTATAATTAATCCCAACTGATAATATCTTGACACCTAATTCAAAATCATTCCGAGCCTCAGCTCCCAATGCGATACGTGCAGTTCCTGTTTTAATATCTTGTAATTTCCGATCAATAATACTAGTACCTTCTGGAAATATAATCAATGTCCCTTTTTCTTCTAGAAATTTATAACACTGCTCAAATACGCCATCATTGTCCAATTTCATTCCCGGATTATCTACTTTTCTGTAAATCGGAATCGCCTTCATGATATTACGCATGATCCAATCTTTCATCACTGAATTAAACAACGTCCCTTTTGCTATGAAGTGTACTTCTTGTTCGACTAAGCTCGCCAAGATAATCGGATCCATGAATGAACTTGGATGATTAGATACCAATATCAGTGGACCCGTAGTCGGGATCTCTGTCTTATTGATGACTTTATATTCTTTGAAAAAAATATGTAAAGCGGTACTGAAAATAAATTTCAATGGCTTGTAAAGCATGTTCCTTTTGTTTGGTACTTTCTAATTTGAGTCTTCTCTATTTTTATTCAACATAAGTATACGAACCTTTCATGGATTTGTTAAATATGAATCTTCAAATAAATTCAAATGCTAAAATTCTTTCCGCTACACCTTTGATTCCCATTCAAAAACAACAGGTCGATTGACAACATCATATCCTAAATTTACGACAGAGGCATTGATATAAGTTGTTTCTTCATCTTTCTCAATTCCATATGCTTCATGAATATGACCACAAATATGTAACTTGATTTTTAATTTTTGGATGGTCTCTAATAAATCTTGACAACCAACTAATGCTCCTGTTGAAGTTTTATCTAACATGCCATATGCAGGACCATGTGTAATTAAAATATCGGTATCTTTTGGAATCCTATCCCAATGTTTTTGAATCTCCGCTCCTCTTTGTCGATTAAACGCCCAATCGAAGAACCAAGGTGAAACGGGAGAACCCCAGATTTTTATTCCTTCAACTTCTACTCCAGCATCATTTAGATAAATCGTATTATTGGGAATCAATTCCTTTGCAAGGGAGGGTGCTTTTTCAAATAACCAATCGTGATTTCCAGCTATGAAAATTTTATATTTATAGTCCAATTTTGAAAACCAATTGATAAAATCTAACACTTCTCTTTCAGAACCTCTCGAACTTACATCTCCAGCATGAATGAGTATATCACCAGGTGGTAAATCTAGTTGATGATGTTTGTTGTGAGTGTCGGAGATTAGGACTAGTTTCATTTTAAGTTTTGATTTTAACTTAATCAAAAAATTAATAGACAAGATGATTGTTCAATGTTAAAAATTAAACATACTAAAACTATAAGGTAATCACTCCAATTCTTCAAAAAAAAACGAGCAACTTCATAATTATTATGAAGATGCCCGTTATATATAAATGTAATTCTCTCAGAAATCTATTCAGGATGAACATGAAATTGAATCGTCTCAACCACTTCACCCTCCTCAACTTCATGTCCCCAAACTTTGGCTTCCAAAATCCAATCAGTATGCGCTTCCACACCATTCGTAGCAGATAAAATAAAATCATCATGAAAATCATGCATACCATCTGATTCATGAACATGCGCTTCGTTCGGTTGATTATAAATTTCTGTATTGTCAGCAACATTATATATTCTGACTTTTACATGATGAACTGTTTCACCAGTCATACTAGAAAAATCAGTGTGAATATGAATCGTATCTCCAACATGTTTATCAACTGTTGATGGAGAATGAATATGTGCATGATAATCGAATGCTGTATGTTTTGGAGTTGCATCATCGTCGCCACAAGAAAAGGTCAAAAGTAAAATTGATAAAAATAAAATTGAATAAAAAATGTGCTTTGTCATCACTAAAATTTGATTTGAATAAAACACACAAACTAAAAGCTTTTAACTTTTGAAATCGACGTATAATGAACAATTCAGCACTTTAAATTTTTTAAAATCAATTTTGTCAGATGTAGACGGTTTGAGCAATTTTCTATAAGATTACGCAATAAAGCTTCATTAACTTGGAATTGTTAATTCTTGTATTGTTAATTCATTGGTCTTATCCAACTTATCACAATTTAATTGTATCTTATAACGTATAGTTCCCGTTTCTTTAATCCTTATTTTAAAGACATGCATTCACGCTCTGCTATTTTTCATTTATGTGAATCTGTGGATTATATTTTCAACTTAAGTTTTCGAAATATAACAACAACATTGGATTATTCGACTAACAATGAAAAAGAAATTATACCCATATTATATTAGTGTTGCCATTTTTATGGTGCTAAATATATTAAATATTGCTGCTCAAGAGCAATTGGAATCACTTTACAATCCTTTCGAAATAGAAGAACCCGTTCAACTATTTGGACTACCAGGTTGCGGTAATGGGCAACCCATAACTTTGAGTATCGAAGAGATTAGTCAAGCATTTAAAAATGCTTTTGCCGATTCGGGTATTAATTTTCAAGAAAATATTTGGTTCGAAAAAGAGAATATCGGAATGTATTTGAATGGATATAGTGCTAAAGACAATATTGGTTTTGTAATAATTAACTATGATAATGTAGATGGTTCTTTTTTTGAAAAAAGTTTTCCTGATTACACATCGGAAGCATATTGGAAGCAAGGATTTATGAAAGGAGTAGATGATTTTGTCTTTCAGAGAGAACAACATTTTGAGTCATTTATAGAGCGTAAAGAAAATTATATCAATGGATATTATTTTGGAACTTCTAGTGATAGTGAAGATTTGTTAGCAAATTTTAAAGCTAACTTGAAAGCGCTTGAGGCCATTCCCGAAAGCAAAATGTCATTTCACAACAACCTTCTTGAATTCTATTTAGATGATATAAGGATTTCAATCCATAAATATAATACCTCCGCTTCTGATGTGATGATGTATCTAGAAGACCGCCTCGAAAATTCAATAGACAAACTTGTGATATTGAGACTAAGTGCAGCTTTCAATGCTTATGACAATGATCAAGATCCAATTTGTAAAAAGGCAAAAGAGGAATTTGAAAAACTTAAGGGGATCAAAGATGATCAACAATTCATTGAAAAATTCTTAAAACTAGTTTCATTTTTACAATACGATAATGGAATTTATTCCTTAAGACGAGATAAAGCATATCTACAAATCAAATCTGAAATCATGGATGCTTATCCGCTCGATTCATGGTTTGATAACACTAAAAAACTTGATCAATTTGTTGATCGAAACTATATTTCTTTGGAAGAACTCCTTTTACTAAATGAACACAACAATAGAGGCACGATGTTTATTGCACCGATTTACTTGAATAATAAAAATCTAATTATCCCAAATTCAGCTATCGAAAATCGGATGACGCTTCCAGAGGATTTAAACAATGAATACCAAAAGGAAAATGCAATTTATCAAGATCTTATTCGGCAAACTAGTTTCGAAAAAAGAGCATTGATCATTAAAGCTTCTAAAGTATATGAGTTGTATTGTAACGAAAAACTCAAAAACCTTGACCAGGCTGCCTTAGAAACTATGCAAAATTTAAAAACTATTGCAGAAAAAGAAATTAAAGATGAGCAAAATAAATTAGATGCAAGATCTAAAAAAATCAAGGATGACCACAATGTTTTTTATAATGCAATGCAAAGAAAAATAAATGAACATCATGATAATCAATTCATCCAAAGTAAAAATAAAGTAATCCATGCACTGGAAGTGGAGGTTAAGATGTATATAAAGTGGGCAAAGTCACAGATGGGTGGTTGATCCATCCTCTAATCCCTTTCGGGTTAGGTTCTTCCTTGAAAAGCCTTGAAAAGGAAGGGTGAAACTCGGGGAGTATGTCACTCACGCCCAACCCTTCCTTTTCAACGAAGGCTTATCCAAATGATTAGAGGATGGATCTCACGAAACAAGATTCTAATACACCGTCCCTTTCTCCAAATATTTCTTTACATAATCCTTCACCCCATCTTCCAAAGAAGTAAACTTTGTTTTATAACCAGCCTTTTTAAGCTTCGTCATTTTTGCTTCAGTGAAATACTGATAATTTTTACGAATATCTTTTGGTGTATCGATATAAGAAATATTAGGTTTCTTACCCATTGCTTTAAAAGTCGCATTGACTAAGTCAAGGAAAGTACGTGCTTTTCCTGTTCCAAGATTGAAGAGGCCAGATGTTTTTTGATGTTTAAGGAAATGGTGGCAGACATTCACCACATCCATTACATAGATGAAATCACGTTGTTGGTGACCATCCTTTACTCCTTTTTTATGCGAACGAAACAACTTCATTTCGCCCGTCGCTTTAATCTGATTGAACGCGTGAAAGATCACAGAAGCCATTCTCTTTTTGTGATATTCATTTGGACCGTAGACATTAAAAAACTTCAGTCCTGCCCAAAATGGAGGTGTTGTTTTTTGCTTTAAAACCCATTTATCAAAATCATTCTTAGAATCTCCATAAGCATTTAATGGTTTCAATTTGTTGACCACACTATGAGAATCGTTGTACCCATTTTTTCCATCACCATAAGTCGCGGCACTAGAGGCATACACCATCGGAATCTGATGTTGCGTGCAAATTTTCCATATTTCTTTAGAGTATTCTAAATTAAGTTCTTTAAATATGGATTTACTTTTTTCTGCTGTATCAGTTCTTGCCCCTAAATGATAAACAAAATCAACTGCTGCATAATTGTTCTTAAACCATTGAATGAAAATATCACGATGGACCCAATCACCTATGATAAATGGCTTATTATCCAGATTGGCATTTTTGTAATCCTTATAAAAATCATCAACAACACAAATACGTTTATGTCCTTTTTCTCCTAATTCGGCGACTAGACAGCTACCGATGAATCCTAATGCTCCTGTGACTATTATCATTATTAGTTATGCTTTTAAATTTAAGTATAAGGACGACCTTACCTGGGATCCCTGTCTCGTCGACAGACAGGCATCCTGTACCGACAAAGTCGGACGTCCTTCCTTGAAAAGGAAGGGTGAAACGCGGGAAGTACGCCAGACTGTGCGAATATGCTTTCGGAAACTGAACCGCAGAATATCCAACCGCAGAATGTCGAATGTGAAGTAGAGTACGTGTCCAATTAAGCATGAAATTCGTTAATATACGTGTATACTCGCGTACTCAACTTCTACATTCTGCGGTTCCCTGTCTGCTTTGACGGCAGTCAGGCAGGCTTGTTCGATATTTTGCGGTTCAATTTCGTTTTCGCACAGTCTGACTTGAGCTCACGAGTGTATACGTAGTTCTCGCGAGCTCACGTATTCCCGTTCACCGTTAGTCGTTAATCGTCAACCGTGGCAATACACTTCAACTCAATACAAATCGGTGTCGGCAAAGAGTCAATTCCAACAGTAGTTCTACAAGGCTGATTTGATTTAAAATATTCTGCATATACTTTATTATACGTTGCAAAATCACGTTTCATATCTGTCAAGAAAACCGTCACATCCACCAATGAATCCCAACTAGCACCAGAAGCTTCTAACACGATTTTTACATTGTCAAAAACGGCACGACATTGTTTCTCAAAATCAAAAGCGGTATAGTTGCCTCCTTTCGAAAATTTGGTGCCTGGAACGCCATTTGTTTTAGGATCTCTAGGACCGATACCAGATAGAAAAAGAAGGTTACCAACTTTTCTAGCATGTGGATACAAGCCGACTGCTTTGGGTGCTTTTTTAGCATTTATTTTTTTTGACTTTGCCATTTTGTATATTTTTTTTGCAAGCTAATCAAATACCATGAGGTAATTAAAAAAGGCCCATCAAAAATGAATTGACAGACCTTTCAGGGATTGATACATGCTAACTAAACTATATTTTGAATAATAACTTTGATCACTTTTAAGATTTCACAATTCGCTTAGTAATAGTTTCTCCATCAATATGTACAGATAAAAAGTAAATGCCACTTGGATATTTTTCAATATCGATTTGATCATTGATGAGGTTGCCATTATATTGTTTTACAAAAATTCGTTTACCAATTACATTAAATATTTCCATTTCTACTTTATTAGAATTGTTCAACTCCATTCCGAAATCAAATTGTCCATTGGTTGGATTTGGAAAAATTTCGATACTTGAAACGGATGAGAGATCATTGGTAGACGTTGTAAAAGGAGGAGAACCTACCTCACCAAAACAACCTTGAGAATTGGTACTAACAATTTGTATATAATCGCTAGTAAACATCAAGGATTCTTCCAAATTAGTGTTTTCTAAAATTTTAAATTTTGCAGTAAAAACAACATCTCCATCAGGAATAGTATGGGCCACATCATTTACCCACAATACAGGCAAGATGCCAGGGCTGACTAGATTACTGTTGAAAACTTCAGAAATTCCATTAGCAATTGTCACTTCACCTATTTCTATGAACTCCATTTTTGCTGGATCGTAACTGAGTGTAAATTGAAAACCAAATACTTCAATAAAATCTTTTGCTGTAAACTCAACAATGTATTCATCTTGTGGTGCAACAACCTCATTAGGAATCTCAAAAAACAAAACATCTGAGTCTGGGACTTCTGTACTTGGATAAGAACCAAGCGCTGAATTATTGACATCACCAACTTTGATTCCGACAAAATCCATTTCATATTGACCTTCTTGATTAATGACCACGAAGCCAGGATATGACGCTTCAAAAGGATTGGTAGGGTTTGGAAAAACGAAATTTGGATCTACAAATAACCAACTTTCATTTGGAGTAAAACTTTCATCTATTCCTAACAAGATTCTTGTAATTTTAACTAAATCTAACGTTGTTACTGAATTTGAACTATTAATATCTGCGGCAATAATTTTGTACGGTGAATCCAAAAGAACCGCACCAACAATGTGATTCCGCATAGCAAGCAAATCACAAACATTGACACCATTCGTAGGTCCATCATTTTTTGTAGGTAAAACAACAGTAGGTAATTCAGGATTTTCAATTAAATAATTACCAAAAATATCGGTGTTTGCAGTTATAGAACCAGCCATTACTTCTACATTGTGAATGGGTACTGCGGTTTCAGTTTGAATCACTCCAGAAATTGAGGTTTGTCCAAATAGTTGGAAAGTGGAAATTGCAATAAATGCAATAGAAAGTAAGAGATACTTCATGGTTTGTTATTGTTTTGTTATAAAATGTTGATTATAATTTAATAATTCGTTGTGTTGTAGTTTTCCCTGCTACTTCAATATTGAGCAAATAAATGCCTGCTGGATATGCATTCAAATTGACCGTTTCTAAGATCATTTTTTCATTAAGTTTTTTATTAAAAATTGATTGTCCAATCAAATTATGCAGTTCAAGATGAACATCACTCACTTTATCTAGTTGGATGTCAATTAAAAATTCGTCTAACATTGGATTTGGAGAGATGGTAATATTAGTAAGCAACCTGTTGTCGATGATATCTGTTGGAATTACATTTTCAGCTTCCCCGTAACAACCATTTGCATCCATACTTGCGATCGGTGTATAGTCGGAATTCATTTCCAAAGATTGGCTCAAATCTGTCTCTTCCAAAATATTGAAAGTTGCGCGAAAAACGGGAACGCCATCCTCAAAAGTAAATGGCTGATCACTGTTATTGATCCAAGCTACTGTCACCGCATCTTGAGCAATTTGAAAAAAGTTGGACTGAAAACCATTAATCAAGATGTCACTATCCATTCCAACAAATTCCATTTTCGAGTTGTCGTATTCCAACGTAAATTGAAAACCAAATACTTCATTGAATCCATCTGCATTGAAATTGACGACAAAGTCATTTTGCGGTTCCACTACCCCTTCATCCATTTTAAAAAATAAATTATCTGTATTTGGTAGGACGAAATTAGGAACCGCAAGTACTGAATTGTTCACATCTCCCTTCTTGACACCAATAATATCTTTTACACTATCCTCAAAAATATCGATCCCAAAATCTTCATTTTCCAAGTCGTCCCATGAAGTAGGATTGTTAACATTTAAAAAGGATAAATCCGAATTATAAAACTGCCAAGTCTCTGGAAAAAAAGACGTATTGATTCCTAAAATTGCTTGTTGCATTAATATCATATCAAAAGCAGTTATACCATAAGAATCATTCAGGTCCGCAGCAATTATTTTGTAGGGAGAATCTAATAATTCAATTCCCAAAATGTGTCGTTGTACTTTGACAATATCACAAACGGTGACTCCATTTAAAGGCTCCGTGTTTTTAGCAGGATGAAGAAAATGAAAACCTGTTTCTAAATTATCAATCATATAATTTCCAAAAACATCAGTATAAAGGATAGGAGTATCATCCATCAAAACTCCAGGAATTGGAGTATCATTATCTGTTTTGACAGTTCCAGTCAATGTATATTGTGAATATGCGACGTCATTTATAAATAAACCTAACAATATAAGTACAAATTGCTTCATGAAATTTATTTTAATTAGAATTGATATGATTCATGGGTACACCTAACCAACTACAACTATGTTGTGCGGCATTATTTCAGATATTAATAAGCTAAATCGATATGCGGGATGTTGGGAAAACCGAATTAGAGATCGATTAAATAATTTGTTGTTAATTGTATTTGGCGAATACATTTTAAAATTAGGACTTTTTAATCCATATAAAAAATACAAAATATGGTTGATGTTATTTTCAATTAACCATCGATATGCTTTAATTAATTGATTATTAATTCATTAGACAAAATTGTTGTTGGATTTACAATTGTTAAAGTAAAAAGGAATTATACATAATAAAATAAATCATATTATATATTTACATCTTATTAGAGCGTATTTGATAAATATTTCTTAAATCAACCGCTACTACGAACGCCAATTAACTTAAATTCGTTTTTTATTATTGGAGGCGATTCTTCAACATTTTAATCACACTTATATCCAAAAATCGATGACATTTGTTCGGTTCTTTCTCTTCCCTATTCTAATATTTTCACTTTTCAGTAGTACAGAAATTTTGGCTCAAGCGAATACGCTGATTATGGGTAAAATTACTGGTAATAAAACTGAGCAAATTGAATTGCATGTCAATCAGCAATATCTGAATGGGAAGCTAGACACTTACAAATCCAATATTTTGGAAGATGGCTCTTTTATGTTTGGTGCAGAGGTGAATGAAAACCAATTGATTTATTTGGACTATAGTAGAAACAAAGCGCCGCTTTACGTCGAACCGGGTGATACTTTGGTTATCAATTTTGAAGCAGAAAATTTTCAGTATTCTTTCAGGTTCAAAGGAAGTGCTGCTGGAAACAACGAATTACTATACAACTATCTCAAAGAATATCCTACAGAGACCAATCGATTCAAGATGTTGCAATATCGAAGAGGGACCTACTGGTATGACGTCGATCCGAAAATGGACAAAATCATGCAAGACAATCCTCCTTCGGCATTTACGAGTAAGCTCGATATCAGAAAAGCAAGTACTTTTAGCATGGTTGACTTTACTGTAAAGAATAATCCAACAAAAATTACACGTGGGTTTCGAGATTTTTTAGAAGCAGAAGCCATGTATCAAAATGCGTATCACAAAATGTTGTATGGACATATTTATAAAAACAAGTACAAACTTGATAATACATTTTTTACTTTTTTAGAAGAAGTTCCAATTCAAAATGAGGCGATTGGAAATTTTTGGTATCGTCAATTCCTACTTGCTTTATGTAATCATCATTCGGAAAATTTCAAAGTGAAAAATGAGACCTATATCGAACAATATAATTTTGCTAAAGATAGATTACAAGGTAGTTCAAAAAGATTTGTTCAATCAGATATTTTAGTCAAAGCGTTGAGAGAAAAAATAATTGATCCGATCTCCTCTTGCTATCGCGATTTTGTCTTGACCAATGAACTGTATCATTTCCATCAAAAAGTAATTAATCAATATGAAAAGTCTGTCAAATATATGGCGGGGTCGAAAGCACCAGATTTTACTTTGACAAATGACTCAGGAACACCAGTCAATTTAAGAGACTATGCTGGAAAAGTAGTGTACTTAAATTTTTGGGCAAGTTGGTGTGCTCCGTGTATGAAAAAAATGCAACAAATGCAATCGTTACAAAACGGAAAACAAATTCCAAACGTTGTATTTGTAAATGTGTCATTGGATAGGAAAGAGGAGCTTTGGAAAAAAACATTGAAACAGAAAAAATTTAGTGGTGTCCATTTGTGGGCAGAAGGAAATATAGATTCTGAAATCGCTAATGATTATCAGATCAGAATTTTACCTCAATATTATATCATCGATAAAAATGGTGGGTTTGCTGAAAAACCACCATCGTTTGATTTAATTGAAATTCAGAATAAATTATCCCAACTTTCGACTTTATAAGCCGATTAATATTAATTAAAATGAAGTCATTCTATTTATTTGCACTGGTCTTTTTCCCTTTATTTTTATTTGGACAAAATGATGTGTTGACCAAAGCCGACACGATGCCTTTTTTTGCTGGTTGTGAAACATTAGACTCCTTGAAAGCAAGAAGAGTTTGCTCCAATGAAAGTTTGATAAAATTTATTTCTCAAAACATTTCTTATCCGGAAGCTGCTAGAGAATCTAGAATCGAAGGAACCGTCTATGTGAATTTTATTATTGATGAAATCGGCAATGTAGTGAATCCATCAATTGTGAGGGATATCGGAGCTGGATGTGGAGAAGTTGCGTTAGCGGTCATCAAAGCAATGCCGAAATGGGAACCAGCGATTCATGAGGGTGAAAAAGTAAAAGTAAAATTAAATTTACCTATTAATTTCAATCTCAAAAGTGACAAAATAGATCGGTCTTCTAAATACAAATTAAGTTGGGGGAGTCTTGTTGGAAACGAAGTCACGAAAACAATGTTGAAAGAAAATACAGGTTACGAAGTATTAGTTCGAAATGAATTTGGAGATCTTGTTAATGTCGATGATTTAAATTTTGCTTTTGAAAAGAAAAATTATTTCTTCGATGCAGATAGCAATGGTATCATCAATAACGACCTAAAGAAAGTAATCAAGAAAGTACGTGCTGGAGGGAAGTTTATTATTTCTGCTGCGGTTCAGGAGGACGGGGAATTTGTTTTTGTAGAGCGGGTTTTTGTTGTTAAGTAAATTGGTATTAAGTACCAAGTAATTAGTACTTAATACTTACTAGATCTACTAGCCTTTCAGCAATTCCAAAAATTTCCAAACATCTTCAAAGCTATTATACATCGGTACCGCAGCAACTCGAATCACATTTGGTTCCCGCCAATCGGCAACCACTCCATTTGCCGTCAAATGTTCAAATAATTTTTTACCATTCGCATCGGTTAATATTGAAAGTTGTGCACCCCGACGATGTTTTTCAACAGGTGTGATTACATTATATTGATGACCTCTTTTGTTTAGTTCTTGAATTCCCGTAAACATGTAATCTGTCAACTGCTCGCTCTTCTTTCTCAATGCGTTCATTCCAACTTTCTCAAATTGATCCAACGAAACTTTATGAGCTGCCATACTGAATATCTGCGCATTACTCAATTGCCATCCTGCAGCTCCCTTCATAGGGATGAATCCTTTTTTCATTAGAAATCGATTTTCCTCATCATGCCCCCACCAACCTGCGAATCGAAGTAACTCCGGATTGTCTCCATGCTGTTCATGTACGAAAGCACCGCTTGGACCTCCAGGACCTGAGTTCAAATATTTGTAACTGCACCAAACGGCAAAATCAACTTTCCAATCATGCAGTTCCAACAACATATTGCCAGCAGTATGTGCTAAATCGAATCCGGCGTATGCACCAACATCATGAGCTGCTTTGGTAATGCTTTTCATATCGAAAAACTGTCCAGAATAATATTGAATCCCAGAGAACATAGACAACGCTAGTTCATCTCCAATTTCTTTGATCTTCTCAATAATATCTTCATCACGAATTGAAAACTCGCCAGGTCTCGGGTGAATTTCAACGATTGCATCTTCCGGATCATAACCCTGTAATCTAACTTGACTTTCCATTGCATACTGATCAGATGGAAACGCGCCACCTTCCATAATAATTTTGTAACGAGTAGGAGAGGGGCGATAAAAAGAAACCATCATCAAATGTAAGTTTGTTGTTAAAGTATTCATTACAACAACTTCATGCTCCTTGGCTCCTACTAAATTAGCTGATTGCTTCGTCAAGAATTTATGATAATACATCCATGGCATCTCTCCTTTGAAATGTCCTTCAACTCCGTGTATTTTCCAATGATCCAATTCATGTTTTAGTGCAGCCTCAACACCTTTGGGTTGCAATCCTAGTGAATTCCCACATAGATAAATTACGTCTTCTCCATTGTGTTGTGGGAAGTAGAATTCATTTCTGTATTGGTGTAATGGATCTTGTTGGTCTAGTTGCTTTGCGAATGCTTTGGTGTATTTATTTTGCATTATTTGTTGTTGATTGATTACTCTTGAACGAATGGATGCTCCATTCGTTGGGGGTTTATGTCGTTCCGTTGGAACTTTTATTCGGCTAAATTAGAACAGGGAGCCTTGTTGTGCAAAGCTATCTGGATTTTCCAATTCAAGAAGTTGTCTTTTGATATCTAGTCCGTAAAAGTAACCTTGTAATTTTCCGTCACTTGCAATGACACGGTGACAAGGAACAATGATTGCAATTGGATTGTTACGGTTTGCCATTCCTACTGCTCGTACTGCTTTGGGGTTACCGATTTTTTCAGCAATCTTTAGATAAGAAGTGGTATGACCATATGGAATTTGAACCAATTCATTCCAGACTGATTTATAAAAATCAGAGTTACCTCCCCAATCTAGTTTTAGTTTGAAATCTTTTCTTTTTCTATTGAAGTATTCGTCGAGTTGTTTTACAACAGGTTTTAGAGGTTTGGGAATATCATAATAATCATACATGGCCTTTTCTACTTTCTTTACGGAATGCAAACCGAGTCCACTTCCTTTTATCTCCAGTAAACCAAATGGACAATCGTAATAAGTTGTTTCTAACATAGTATAATCATTAACTCCTGTAAAATAAAAAAGTGATTGCACTTTATTAGTACAATCACTTTTTAAATTTGGTTGTTATATAAATAAACTTGTTTGGCGAGACGCCAAAAGTAACAAGCTAGATATTATCCTAACTTTGCCTCAATACTTAATGTTGCATGAGGAACAGCCTTTAGTCGCTCTTTTGAAATTAACTTTCCAGTTTCTCGACAGACGCCGTAAACTTTATTCTTGATTCTCATCTTTGCATTCTCAAGATGTTGAATATGCTTTTTTAAGCGATTGGCATGAGTACTGATTCTTTCTGCTTCTGCAGTTCCGATTCCGTCATCTAATCCACGCACTTTATTATCTGGATTGTCAGCTCGATCGCTCATTTGTTTCAAATAGAAATCCAGTTGCTCTTTTGAGTCAGCCAATTTAGCATTGATAATTTTTTCGAATTCTTGTAGTTCAGATTCGGTGTATCGAGTCTTGATAGTTTTCTTACGTGCCATAAGCAGAGTGTTTACAGGGTTGACAATAATATGTTTTGTTGTTAGTTAGGGTTCTAAGAATTATCTTTCTAATTGAAAGCAAAATTAGTAATTAATAATTGCATTCTTATATAACTACACAATTAAGGTAATCTTAAAACAAGGAAGGGATTAAATTTAATCTGTTGATAATCAGCAGTTTAATCATTCAATTTTCAACATGTTTTTGGACGACAAAATTGCTGTTATATACGAGAAAACGAGGCAATTTTTGAAAAAGTTCAGAGAATTATCAATAAATGTGAAATTACCGCAGATGTGTTAGAAGATGTGTTATGATGAGGTGATATATGAGGCGATGTATGATTTTAAGATATATGATTTATGATATGATCGTTGATTGGTGTGCATACGCCAGACTGTGCGAAAATTCCCAAAGCAAAGAGGTTAGAAACCTTTTGCTCGAATACCGTGTGTGTTACGAGATGAAGGTTTCTAACCTCTCATCTCGTACGAGTATTTTCGCACAGTCTGACGCAATAACAATCATATCATACATCATACATTCAAATATCGGCTTTTCCGAAATGAGAAAATTATCATAAATTGAAAATTACTTAGCCTTATCAATATATTCTTGATACTCCACCGCCTTCGCCGAATCTTTCTTCACCATAATTGAAAAATAATTTTTGGCTAATTGAAATTGATGATTTTGAAGACAAGCATAACCAGCTAGAAAATCATAATCAGCATTTTTAGGATTTAGAATAATGGCTTGATCAAAATCTTCTTTTGCTTTTGAATATTGTTGTGTTCTCAAATAAGCTCTTCCTCTGTTTTCAAAATAGTTGGGTGCAGTAGCATTCAATTCAATCGCTTTGGTATAATCACGGATTGCTTGATCTACATTGTGGTTTTTTATGTTCAAATTTGCACGATTGTGAAATGCTTCAGCGAAGTCTGGTTTGGTAGCAGCTACATCATCAAAATCTTTTGAAGCTAAATTGTATTTTTTCAAAATCAAATAACAAAGTCCACGTAAATTTCTGGCTCTATAATTTTTAGGATTTCTATCTAACACAACATTGAAAGCATCAATCGCAGACCAATAATCTTTCTTATCATAAGCTGATGTTCCGTTGTAATATAATTGCTCTGCATTCAACCCTACATTTTTATCAACTCCGCGACTTGCTAATATTTCGTTGCTGGCAGTATTAGTAACTGTAGTGTTATAACTAGTCGGTGTTTGAGTAATAGCATGCAATGCTAAACTTTGATTTTGAGTCTGCGAACCACTTAAAGCAAATTTATATTTTTCCAAATTATCGATTGCGGCAAGGTCGGTATTATTAGATCCGATATATTTTTCCTGATCTTGAATCGCACCTTGAAAATCATTTTTTAGATATTTCAATTCAGCTCTTTTTGACAAAGCTTCCACATAATTGTTATCCAACTCAAGCGTACGATTAAAACTTTCCAATGCCTTATCCAAATCATTGGCTTCCAATTGAGCAGCACCTAAAGAGTAATACGCAATGGGATTATTTTTATCCAATCTCAAAGCATACTGACTATCTTCTATTGCTAGACTATACAAATGTTTGGAAGAATAAGCGATGGAACGATTGGCATACAAATCACTGATTGCGGTAATTTCAATGGCCGTACTATAATCAGAAATCGCACTATCATACATCTTTGAAGCTTTGAAAGCATTCCCTCGATTGTTTAGAGCAACAACCAAATTTGGATCAATATTCAATGCTGCGGAATAATGTTGAATAGCGGTTTGATATTCCTTTTTATTAAAATACACATCCGCCATTTGGCTCCATGTGATTGCAGTGTTGGGATCCATTGCGATTGATTCTCTAAAATCTTGAATGGCCTCCTCATTTTTATTTAACCCCAAATACGCAGCACCTCTATCCGAGAAAATAGCCGCATCTCTTTTTTCGTTTAAAACAATTGAGTAATCTGCAATTGCCCCATTCAAATCGTTCATCATCAATTTGATGTTGGCACGTTGAGCATATACCTCTATATCATTTGGAGTCAAATTGATGACTTGATTGATATCCAATAATGCTGCAGAGAAATTTTCCATTTCCAAATGCGCCAAACCTCTATTGAAATAAGCATTGGTATAGGTTGGATCCAATTGAATGGCGGAAGAATATTCAGTGATAGCTCCAGCAAAATTGTAAGCATCAAACTTCTTTGCTGCGGATTGATAATAATCCAAAGCAGATTGCGCATTTAATTGAAAAGAAAAAATTAAAGCGAAAAGGAATATAAAAATGGGGGACTGTTTCATTGTCAAGAAGTATTATATTATATAATGTAACTATATAATACTACAAACTTTCTGCCACTTTCTTTCGATGTATTGTCACAATGAAATATAAGTGCTTTTCTGTCTGTGAGCGATTAATAGTCAACGACAAATTTACCTATGAAATAAATTGGGGATGTTTTTGCTTGTAAGACAATGGGTAAACATATTAGTCAAATAACTAATTCAAAACCAATGTTTTAATATGATGAAAAATCACCATATTATTCTAGGCGTCACAAAGTCCCCTTAAAAACGGAACACATATCTTCTTTTTCATATAGATTGAACCTGTTATTATCCCCCGCTGTATCTCGGAAAAAGTTTTGAGTGCAGTGCCAATAATTTCATCAATCGGACTAACGATTCCCCTCGTTTACCCCTCCGTTTGAATTGATTGATGGTAATGTATTGGTGTATTTACTTACATCATTAAAAATTACCATTATGAAACAATTACTGTTCGTAACCCTCGTGTTTCTGTATGTTTTGAGTCCTGTGTTTGCAACAGGCGCAATGAGTCCAGATGACTACATTTCGAAGTATGCACCAATTGCTATTGAAGAAATGAAAAGAAGTAATATCCCTGCGAGTATCACACTTGCGCAAGGAATTATTGAATCAAGCTGGGGCGGGAGTGAGCTCGCTGCAACTCATAAAAACCATTTTGGTATTAAATGCAATTCCGGTTGGGAAGGCATTCATACTTATCATGAAGATGATGACTATGACGAAAATGGAAATTTATTAGCATCTTGTTTTCGTGGCTATTACAGCGTCGAAGAATCCTATAAAGATCACTCGAATTTTTTGATGAGAGGTGAGCGTTATTCAAAATTATTTGATTTGGGAGCCAACGACTTTGTAAATTGGGCGATTGGGTTAAAGGAATGTGGTTATGCTACAGATCCTGAATATGCTCAAAAGCTTATCAACACGATCAATCAATATGGTTTGTATGAATATGATGGACCTGATAAACCTGTCGCTACGATTGCACAACCAATGCCTGAAATGGAAGTTTTTTATTTACCAGAAGACTACCAACCAGGTATGTATGATGATTTGATTGTGGAAGCTCCGACCACACAAGTACAACAACAAGCTCACGTTGCGCCTGCATATGATTTAGGGACCTACAAAGGAGCCTATACTGGACATAGTGGCGAAAAAAATACAACACACGAAAAGAAAATTATCGTTAAAAGAAAACCTGGAAATGTGATTCAGATGAGTACCACTCCAAGATCTAAAGCGGTAAGAAGAAATTAATTTTTAGTTGAACAGTTTTTAATCCAGAAAGCAGCATCTACAACGGTAGTGCTGCTTTTTTTTTGGTTGCAAAGACGTATTTATATCACTCAGGCACCAAGAGACACTTAGATTCACTAAGGAGTTTTTATAAAGCGTGAAAGTTTATTATAACAATACTTACTCTTATTTGTAATTACTCGGTAAGGTAGCTTTTTGAATTAGCTTCAAAGGCATCGTTGTATTTTCTAGTTTTAATATTTCAGTTTGCAATATAGATTTAACGCCTAAATATTCTTCTTCCAAAAGTGATATTTCATATTTTTGATCTTGTGAAGAATCATTTTTCATTCTTTCTAATTCAGATTTCTTCTTTGCCACTAAATCTCTAAAAAATTCTATAGTCTCCTGATATTTATAAGTTTGTATACAACTATAGTAAGCGAAAAAATCATTGCAATAATTCGATAAGGCAAAATAGGAAAGACTAGGATCTTCGGAGGTAAATTCAATTCTAAGAACATCCATTTTCGAATTTGTTTCTATCAACTGTAAACTCTGCAGCAATGATTCATAATCATAATTAAATGAACTGGCGATTTCTTCTATGTCCACTTCTTTTTGTTCCTCTATTTCAAAATCTTTGAAATTTCTAAGACGTGCCTCCATGTATTCAACTAATGAATCTAAACTGTAATTTTCAAGATAAACTTCACTTGCTTGCATTATTCTAAATGGAGATTCTGGAATATCTCCTTGTCTTGCTCTCAAATCATGTATAAGTAAACGGTATGTTAGATGTTTAACGACAATTCTGGACTTCATAAAGTCAAAGAGATTAGTGAAAGTAAGTTCTCGTCGAAATCCAGTAATAAAACCACCTTCCGCTTGATCAACTTCAAATCTTCTATCCAATTCGGATATACCAGTAGAGATGAGTGCCACAGAGCAATAGCTATCCTTGTCTTTTTTGCATCCACTAAAAGTGCATGACGTAAAAAAACTCAGTAGTAGCAAGAAGGATAATTTTTTCAATTTTTATTTTTTGGGGTTGATGAAATACGACCTTAGTTCCTAATCTTATACTGCACTCCAAGCTGTATACCTAACAATTGATAACGCAATTCAGAAGAAGATTCGGTTTTATAAAAATTTTGGGTATAGATTTGTAAAACCGAAACTACATTGATACTGATTGTACATCACCCAAAACATAAAAAGTAGCACGCCCAACCCCCATTTTCTTAACAACACCCTCCGTTGTCAAATATTTCATATCCTTTTTCAAAGTATAAGGTGTATACATTGTTAGACCACCAACAATATCACTAATCTTTACTGGTTCATTATTCTCGATAAATTGTACCAAAGTTTTTTGTCGATCATTTAAATAGCTACCTTTATTTTTAATCTTGCTATATCGATTTTCCAGTTTATTGATAGTTGAAATCAACGTGTCTAAGAAGAACAAAACCCATTCATTTATGATTTCTTTTTTAGTACCTCTATTTTTTTGAGCGCTCATTAACGCTTTATAATATTCCTTTTTTTTCTTCTCAATTTCTATTTCCATTGAAGAATACTGCATGAAATCATAATCCTGCTTTAAAAGCAAAAGTGTTGTTAATAATCTAGACAATCGACCATTGCCATCTTGATAAGGATGAATGGATAAAAACTCATAAACGAATGTTGCAATGACCATCATTGGATGCAGTTCCTCATCTTGAAAATTTTTGTTAGTCCAAGAAACTAAGTTTTCCATTTCGCTTTTTACCAAAAACGGTTCAGTTGTATTGAAAATTATTTTTTGGCCACCATCAGGATATTTTGCCACTACCTTGTTGGATATTTGTTTATAATGGCCTCTATGGTTTTTATCTTTCGTACTAACTTGCAACAAAGATTTATGCAAATGGTGAATGTAGTTCTCTTTAATCTCAATCTCATCGAATGTATCTAAAATCAAATTTAACACTTCATAATATCCAAAAACTTCTTGTTCATCTCTTGTTTTGAAAGACGTGATTTTTACCTTATCAATAAGATGCTTGACTTCTTCATCTGTCAAAGTAGAACCTTCAATCCTCGTAGAGGATCCAATACTTTCGATGGTTGCAATCTGTTTTAATTCTTTTAGATAGATAGATTCACTCACTTCTAGACTTGACCACTTGCCTTTAAATAAATCTATAAAGGCTATTTTCTTGATAATTTGCTGATTGGTTTTAAAATCGAATGCTAATTTTGATTCCATTCTAGATTATTTGATATTTATCCGTATTTTATTCGAAAATAATAATTTATACATAAAATATCTAATTTTTATTCGTATTTTATTCGATAAATCACACTTCAAACAATCTTATCCTTAAAACTATCCAAAACAAACAACTTGAATTCATCATACTTCACAATTGTTGAAGGCACTATTATTCTACCATTTTCATCTAACCATTTGCTAATTTTTGGAGGCAGCAACTCTATGTTTCTATACTTTGTATAAAACGGAGGTTGAGTTCCATGAATTACAATTTCATTTTTGCCTATTACAATGCGATCGATTTCATGAAATCTTACAATCTCAGGATAGTGATTGTTATAACGAGCTAAGCTCGCTTTTGCTAGAAAAGATAACTGATCAAGATCATGATATCTAATGAAAAAATCTTTACCTATTCCAAATCTTTCAGCGTAATATTCTGATCTAGCATTATAACCAATCAGAAAAAATATACCCATTATGATTGCTAAAATTGGTAAGCAAACTTTAAAAAATTTGAACATAGTAGTTATTGAATTCCCAGATAACATGAGCATAATCATAAGAAATAACACAATAAGTACATACATGACACTAGTACTTCTGAAAGCTTGTTTAAACATTACACTTTTTATCCGACTCAAATCATGGGTGAATGTTTTGTCAATCGCAGATAGGTTAATTTGGTTTTTTTCAATTAAAATCATGGTTGACTATTAGTGTTATATTTTAAACAAAATTATTAAAATCTTCGTTCCGTACTTTACACTCGAAAACAATTTGTGAGTGAGACATTTATTTTCAGTAACTTCCACTAAAACAAAAAATCCATGCCGTTCATCAAAACCATCTCCTTCCAAAACGCAACTGGAAAACTCAAAAAAATATACGACCGAATCAAAGGGCCCAACGGTCATATCGATCATGTATTATCGATTCACAGTCTACGACCGCACACCTTGGAAGGACATATGGCGATGTACAAAAGTGTTTTGCATCACAGCGGAAACACTTTGCCAAAATGGTATTTGGAAACAATAGGGACTTATATCAGCCAGCTCAATAGTTGCGATTATTGCGCCACTCATCATGCAGTCGGTTTGAAAAACAACTTGAAGGATGATGAAAAATATGGTGAAATAATGAAAGCAATGCAATTGAAAAATTTCGAAAAAGTATTGGTTGAAAAATACGCAGCTGGAATAGGATACGCTGTAAAGTTAACCGAAGATCATCATAACATTACAAAAACGGATATCGACATTCTTCGAAAAGTAGGGTTGGATGATGGAGAAATTTTGGAGATCAATCAAGTCACTTGTTATTTTAATTATGTCAACAGAATGGTGGTTGGACTTGGAGTTGATTTGGAAAAAGGGAATATTGGATTGTCTCCTTCTTCTGGTGACGCTGATGATTGGGGGCATGTTTGATTTTTTTATAGTTTATATATGATGTAAGATGTATGATATGATCGTTATTGCGTTTGCATACGTCAAAACGATCATATCATAAATCTTACATTCAATCCCAAGAATTGGGAGAAAAAATTATCATAAATCAAAAGAATCCTATTTAATTGCAACTAGCACATCCACTTCTGCATCCGATGGATTTTGAGCACGAGTTCCATACAATTCAAAATCAGCAGTAAAAACCCTATCTAAATCGGACTCCCATATTTCAGACCAAGTTCCGAATACAACACCCTTTGTCAAGTCGCCTTTAGATATAAATTTGCCATAAGTTCCACCATCAAAAGATTGTCCGACCATTCCTTCAGGAATATTTTCTAGTGAATTCACCTTACATCCTAAGATCGTGTCATAGGGTTCGGTGTGATCACTTTGGTAGTTGGTGTAAATTGAAAACACGCTATCATCTATTCGATTTGGAATTTGTTGCAAGATACCTTCTGACATAAATTTCCCCCACAATTGTCCGATGTCTTGAGCGGATTGTCCATTAGCATTAGATGTTCTTACTTTGATTCCGATTACATTGAACGGTTCGATTGTTACTTTTTGCATGACTAAAAATTTTGTTGATTAATTAATGATGATACAAATTTAAAGTCAGGGTATGACAAGGGTATGTCAGGGGTCTTGTGAAGTTTAAAAATAAGTTTAAGTTTTAAGTTTAATTGGGTGAGGTGCGGATGTGGAGTTAACGTCAGAACGATTAATTAAACTTAAACTTTCCCGCGTATCATCGTTCATTAAACTTAAACTTATCAGCCCGTTTCCCATTTTTTTCGAGCTTTTTTAAAATATTCTTGAAGGGTCATTTGATGTGGTTCAAATTTCTCTTTGGGTCCAGATAATTTTTGAATACAATCCAATCGGAACAATCGAAATTCTTTTCTCAACTGACAGTAAGCGATTAAAACCCAATTGTCATGCGTATGAAATAATGCAAAAGGTTCGATATCTCTTTCTGAATTTTTTCCTTGTAATGATGCGTAGTCTATGTGCATCACTTGATAGTTAGTAATTGCTTTTTGGATTCGGATTAAGTGGTCACTAGTTTGCTCGTGTTCTTTATTAGCTCTGATATCTAGTCTCGCGGCGAGTAGATCTGACTTGTCTTTCTGATTGTATTTTAGAACGGCACGAATTTTTTCAATGGCATTGTGATATTGATCGACCAATGATTTGTCTTTGTTCTTAGCAATTAGTTGTTCAGCCGTGATCAACGCATTTGCTTCATCTTCGGTAAACATTACTGGCGGCAATTTGTATCCTTCCATCAATGAGTACCCTTTGCCTTCTTCTGCAAAAACTGGGATTCCTGATTTTTCGAGTGTACGAATATCACGATAAACGGTACGAATACTGACGTTGTGTTTTTCTGCAATTTCTCGTGCAGTCACGATTCTTTTTGATTGCAATTGAGTGAGAATTGCAGTGAGTCGTGCTAGCCTTGGTTTGTCTTCTGCCATAACACTACAATTTACGGAAAGATATTTGGACTTGAAATTCGATTTACCTCATTCAAAAACAGCAACAGCTCTTACTGGAGAACCTGTTCCTCCTCTTATTTTCAATGGCAATCCAATAAATCGAAATCGACCTTTCCCAAGTAGTAAGTTTAGATTAATTAAGTTTTCATAATGTGTAAAATTCAATCGACCACATATTTTATGTACTTCTTTATTTGAAACACCAGATACACCTGGCGACATCGTTTCAACTCCGAAAGCTGCAATTTTTTGATTCCCCAACCATTCAGCAGCATCACAAGTTAAGCCAGGTCCATTCGCCCAATCTACTGTTCCAAAATAATTCTTGTAATGATCGGTACAAATCAAAATCGTGTCTCCTGCTTTAATGTCGAGACCATCATTTTCCAAAGCCGTTTGTAATTCTTTTGTTGTAATTAATTCTTTCAAACCTTTATTTCTCAAATCCAAACAAATTCCTTCTGTGTAAAACATCGTTAATGGCATCTTATCTATGGAGTGTCCTTTATGTTCTTTTGCCATGTGATTGATTGCATCGACATGTGTTCCAGTGTGCTCTCCCATTTCCATTTTGTGAACACTGACTGTTGGGTTTTTTGGATGCTCGATACCTTCCCATTCCTCATGAGTATTGTGTACACGCATGGTGACTTGAGGTAGTGTTTTGTAAACTGGCATACCTTCGTAGATTTCTTGGGATAGGTCGATGATGGTGGTCATATGATTACGGCTATATTATTTTAAAACATTGAGACATGTGCTTTTGTTTACACGAACTCCACCCCAACGGGGTAAAACCAAACAGCAAGTGGCATCGCCACTTGCTGTTGCGAATACTCGTCTAGCTCCAACGGAGCGTAACAACTCACTTTTATTTCGTCCCTTTAAAGAGAACTCAAAATAGAACCAAAAACTCATTCGAAGCACTCAATGATTTTCTACAAATTGTAAAATTTCTAAACAACATATTACAAATCGTAAACTTTCATTCAAGATACTCAACCTCCCTGTCATTATCATAAATTTAAAACCCAATGTTCTACTAATTTCTATAAATACAGCTGACCATTTGCCTGTTATTGAGGTGATAATAATTGTGAAACTAATACCAGTTAATATTCCAATAGTCATAAATAATTGGAAAAAAATTGAATGGTATAAAAAATTTAAGATGATGAAAGTAATTGCATTATTTCCAGGAACAGATGCTATTGAAGACGCAAAAGTCAGAAAAGTAGCCAATCGAATTAAGGAAGTTCGTGCTAAAGTTTTGTTAGCAGATCAAATTATTTCAAAAAGTACAGGACAATCACTAGGACTAACTTCTTACATGAATCAAGAAAATGATCGTTCACTAGCAGGTTTTCAAAAACTAGTGATTTGTTCATTAGCTACACAAGTTGCCATATTTGAAAAGTACACCAAAGCAGGAAAACACGTTGATATGTTAATGGGACTTTCCCTTGGCGACATTGCAAGATCTGTTGTATCTAACCTTTGCACCTTTGAAGAAGCAGTTTTATTGTTATACAAATTTACAGAACTAAGTGAAACAGTTGCGCCAGGTGGTACGATGCAAATATTTTTGGACAAACCCATTTACGAAATGGAATCGGTGTTGCAATTAGAAGAACATGATTTAGAAATCAGTGTTTTACAAAACGAACGTTTCTTTTTAGTAGCAGGAGGAATTCAGGCAATCAAAAAATGGATGGTCAAAATTGCAAAGCCAAATAATATTGTTTGCAAATTGTTATATCCATTCCCTTTACATAGTAAGTTGATGAATCCAGTATCACAAGCATTAGCAAAAGATATTGAAAATACTTGTAGTACAAATCAAACGATGTATCCTATTTTCTCTACAGTTTTTGCCAAAGAGTTGAAAAAACAAGAAGAGATTATCAATGACTCGAAGTTGAATATTAATTCGACACTCTATTTTACAGATACGATTAATAACATTGTTTCGAAATACAAAAAAGTCAAGTTCGTCAACATCGGACCTGCAAACACCTTGTTGCGTTTTATCGAAAAGATGAATTTGAATCTACCAAACATTGAATTGGAAGATTGGTTCAAGGATAATAATCTAGGTTTAGAACACTAAAGAAAAATTCGTTGTTGGGAATCTTTGTTTCAAATTAGAAGAAATGAAGGTTCTCAACTTCCTAGTCTTTTGTAAAACGATCACTAATAAAAAGTATCTAAGATGAAAAAGTTAATAAGCATTAAAAATAAGCTGGTATTTATCTACCATCTATTTCGACTATTAATAATTCCAAATAAGAGCTTGTATAGTTTGTTGTATGTTGGAAATAAATTATCAGAGAGCAAAGTTGCCAAACAAGCCACTGACAAATTGCTAAAAGAGGAAGCAATTCAAGATCAAATTCGATTGAATTATGGATATGAAAGACTTGATTTAGAAAAACTAAAAGACATGCCGGTCAACTCATTTGGAAAAGAAATGTATGACTTCATGACTTCTCAAAACTTAGATGTATACCCTTTGCAGGAAAATATCGACCCAACTCCTGAGGTATATTTACGAGAACGTCGTAGAAAAATCCACGATTATTTACACGTTGTATTAGGATACGGAACTGATTTGTTAGGAGAGGCGGAAGTAAATGCTTTCACTGCCAAACAAACGGGTATGCCCATCAGTTACTTAATCATTATTGGCGTTTTGCTACGGACGATGGTCAAGCAACCATTGGAATTTCATTCCCTAATTGACCGACTCACCATCTCATGGAAAAGAGGAGACAAAAGCGAAAACCTTTTTGTTTATCCATGGGAAGATTTATTTGAGTATCCGTTGGAGGAAGTCAAGCTTGGCTTTTTCAAACGTACTTATGCTATTGCTTGCTAGGTTTCAGTTCGAGTAGTTGGATACAAAAACAGGGATTATAATTTATAATTATAATCCCTGTTTTAATAGAAATATGGACGCAGAAAAAACTTATAACTTAGATTTCAAGTATAGTAATATTTTGCACCAAATCCATGTCATCATAAGAAATGAGCATGCCGATGTAATACACATTCGCCCACATATCGACTTCATCTGGTTCACCGTAGGCAGCTTCCACCTCTGCTTTTGTGCTTCCGATTTTGATACCTTCTGCTGTCATTCCATCAAAATCATCGAACAAATAAAATGATTGTATCGGAAGTGTATTGATATCTAAGTCGCCAGAATTTTGTTGTCCAAAAATAATATCAAGCCCTTCTGAAGCATTGAAATAATTGTACGTTGCATTTCCGGAGCCACCTACATTGATAACAGGTTGATAGTCGTCTCCTAATTCTGTTTGGACTTTGCTTCCGAGATCGCCGATTTTTAAGTTGTTGATTCCTTGACCTGGTATGATGGTTAATTCGACGTCAACTGGGTCTGGTTCTGGATCTGGTGCATCGTCGTCACTACATGAGTAGAAGCAAATGGATAGGGATAGAAGTGCTGGGAATAGGAATGTTAGGTTTTTCATTTTGGTTGTTTTTTTGGTTGGTTGAAGGTAAAATAAATTGACTAAAACTAACATGGTTTAAGTGCAAATATTATAATGCATTTGCTTCATCGTCTTCTTTAGAATTCAATTTGAATACTTTTCCTTCCTCGCCATTAATCTTAACCATAGATTTGAATTGAACAGGTGTGATTAATGAACAGTCTCTGACCAATTTCCATTCACCAGTTTCCCAAATAGCTATCCCAAAGATTGCATTCCTTTCTGAATTGTACGATCCAGACGCTATTTTGTCTGATCCAATAATTTCTAAACTAATTATTGGCTCTTTAAAGTCTTGAGTAATATTTTCAATACCTATAACAGGAACTTGCCAATCATCATCATATTCATTTTCAACACCAGCTTCCCAAACCCAGAGCCATACTTTGTTTTCAAGTATATCTTTATCAGTTATTGAATCCAAATCTTTTGGTTGTCCAAGTTTATATCTCATATCTTTTTTCAAATTCCATCTAACGGATAATGATATGTCGTCTCTTTGAGCTACTAGGAGATTCGCAATCATCATCAAACCAAATATACCCATTCCACCCCACCAATCATAACAAAAACCCCAAAACCAAAAATTTCCAACAATCTCACCACATTCAACATCTAATCAATTCCCTGTTCACACCCGTAAAACAAACGGCTACAAACGACTATAAACGACAGTAAATGTTTAACACCCGACTACGACTTGGATGGCAACGTAACTTTGCATCGACAATTTGATGTACGATATTTTCTCGATCGTTACGACGAGAGCACAAAAAACAAGATCATATCAAACATCATAAATTATACATTCAATTGATGGCGTCAGCCAGCAGCAGAAAAACATTTTTATTATGAACAACTTAAGAAATCGTGTACAATTAATCGGACATCTAGGACAGGAACCAAAACTAGTAGCTTATGATTCTGGCAAAAAAAGAATGAGTGTTTCGATTGCAACCAATGAAGTCTACAAAAACGCCAAAGGAGAAAAAGTAAATGATACCCAATGGCACAATGTAGTAGCGTGGGGAAAGAATGCAGAAAACTTTGTGAAGTATTTGAAGAAAGGATCTGAAGTCGCATTGAATGGAAAATTGGTTCATCGCAATTATGAAGACAAAGATGGTAACAAGAAATACACTACTGAAGTGATTGTAGATGAGTATATGTTTTTAGATAAATCTGATATGCCTTTCTAAGGCTTTGAAAAAAATAGTTTTTTAAAATATTGTTTTAATGTTTCTGAACGAAAGCATCCGAAAAGTCGGGTGCTTTTTGTTTTTTTATCGCAATTGTTCACGTACGCACGTTCGCCTGTGCGAAAACTCCCAAAGCAAAGAGGTTAGAAACCTTTTGCTCGAATACCGTGTGTGTTACGAGATGAAGGTTTCTAACCTCTCATCTCGAACGAGTATTTTCGCACAGTCTGACGTACGCCTCCCTTCCTTTTTTTAAAAAGGCAAGGGACGTCCAGCTATGCTGGTACAGGGATGGATATCTACGAAGCAAGAGAACATACTCCAATATAAATTCCAAGTTGCAAAGCACAAAAACCACCCAACAAGTCTCCATCAATACAACTTTTACTTCCAAAAAACGTTAACTTTATCATTACAAATTCAAAGATAAATTTGACCAAGATTATGGATACCAAACATCAAGAAGTACAGGAATATTATGGCAAAGCATTAGAGACCAATGCAGATTTGCAAACAAATGCATGTTGTACTTTGACGCCTCCACCAAAACATATAAGAGAGGTGCTTGCGCAAGTCCATGATGAAGTGCAAGCAAAATATTATGGTTGTGGTTTGACAATTCCTTATCAACTAGATGGATTGAAAATTCTAGACTTGGGATCAGGCAGTGGACGAGATTGTTTTATTGCTTCCAAGTTAGTCGGACCAAAAGGAGAAGTAATTGGTGTGGATATGACGGATGAACAATTGGCGGTTGCTAATAAATACATTGACTATCATACCGAACAATTTGGTTTTAGTAGATCTAATGTTAAGTTCATCAAAGGAAATATTGACAATCTTGATCAACTTGATCTGAAAGAAGGAAGTTTTGATTTAATCATTTCCAATTGCGTTATCAATTTAGCAGTCAACAAACAAAAAGTACTTGACGATGCTTTTCGTTTATTGAAACCAGGTGGCGAAATGTATTTCAGTGATGTATATAGTGATCGCAGAATCAGTGAAGCGTTGCAAAAAGATCCAGTGCTTTGGGGAGAGTGTTTGAGCGGTGCCTTATATTGGAATGACTTTTTAAATATTGCAAAAAAAGCAGGATTCACCGATCCTCGTGTAGCTGAGAGTAGATCGATGTTGGTGGAGAATCCGGAGTTGGAAACAAAACTCGGAGACATCAATTTCTTTTCAGTGACCTATCGACTTTGGAAGTTAGAAGGACTTGAAAGTGATTGTGAAGATTATGGACAAGCCGTCCGATACAAAGGAACAATTGAAGGAAAAAAAGCCAGTTTTGATTTGGATGATCACCACAATTTTCCAGTGGGAAAAATGATGACGGTCTGTGGCAATACTTACAAGATGCTTCAGGATACACGATTGGCCAATCACTTTGAGTTTTTTGGGAATTGGGATACACACTATGGCATCTTTGAAGGTTGCGGCGGAAATATTCCTTTTAAAGGTGATACTAATTCGGCGGAATCATGTTGTTAAAATAGGGGTGTTTAAAAGTAAGTTAATTGATTTGATCGAAAAAAGGGGTATGCAATTATCATAACAATTAAAATACGAGCTATCCAGATGTTGATAATTAGGAACTGGTTAAAATTTCAGGATTGGCATTATACAGTTTAGTGGAAAAAGATTTAAAATCCGTTAAGAAATGAAAATTGTTAGAGCTAAACGAATATCACATCTAAACTTGCCTGTACACATAGCAAAGCAATTAAAGGTGAAAAAGTAATGTTAGGCGAGTTTTTTCATTTTAGGATTTTAAAACTTTTGGAGCGTTAAAAACTGTGTAAAGCCAGGATTTTTTGAATACTTTTTCATCGGGAAAAAGTATTGCCAGTCCGGCGAGGACAAAGTAAAATTAATGAAATAATATTAA
>CALDGQ010000077.1 GCA_937941765.1 uncultured Saprospiraceae bacterium | reverse complement strand
AAAAGAAAAAGAACTAGATTCCTCGAAAAATCAAATTAGAAAAAGCAGGGATATTGATGATTATTCAGATTAAATGTAAATCGTATTTAGTGCATCCAAAATGATTCAGAAAGACGGAATTTGTTACTCCTGAATATCCCTTATTAGAATTATTTTTAAGTGCCACAATATAATTCTCTTTTGTTAGCCATCCATTGTCATATTCATGTTCATCGACTCTTTCTATAATGGAATCCAACCTACCGAAGTTCAGCTACATTTACAATATCGATCAATCATGCTCCTGAAACTGCAGGTATCGAAGACGTTATCGTAAGACTTAGAGCCGATGATGATCCATTTACTTCAACTGATTTTGAGGGTGGACGTACAAATGGAGAAGTAGAGGATTATCAAGCATTGGTGGATTATCGATTAGAACTTAGTGCTTTCTGAGCGATCAAGGAAGATTGTGATGTTCATTTGATCTGCATGCAAATACACGTCACGCAAATTGTATTCATATCTTTAAAATGTTTAAAGTGTTAATTTATTTACACAAAATTAAACATCTTCTAACTAGCTAATGCTCAACAGTAAAAGTTATTCAAACTAAAATTATCCTTATTTCACACCTCACCGATAGCGAAAAATATTTATGAAATTTATGATTTTGGTTAGTCACGATGTCTTTCCAATATCTTAATGATGTAAAGGTTTAAGCCTGATTATTGATATTCTACAAGAACTTGATTGTTTGAAATCAAGGAAGCACATGAACTACTGAAAGTTATAGACTCCAAAAAATATCCTTCAGAATTTCATACACTTTATAAACGATTTTTATTTCAACAGATTTTACAAAGAACTGTGTCTAATAAATTAGCAGTTAAAATCTAATTTTAACAATTCAAAAGTAGTTATGATTTACAATCCCAGTACATCCAATTTAAAATTTGAAATCAAAACACGATTAAAAGCGATCTTGTTTTTATCCTCTTTTCTAACGCTCTTTTCAATTCCTATTTCAGCTCAAGTTAGTATTGAAAAAAACCATTTAGCAAAAGAGTTGAAAAACAAAAATTTAAAGCTACAACCCACCTTAAACCTAACATTATCCGCTCATAAATTTAATTTAGGTTTATTCGACACTTGTAGACAATTGTCTAATTGGGTCGGATCCTTTTTTACGACAACCGAAAATGAAACGTCACCACAAGCAATGTCAATGATGACTTGTGGTGGAGTAGTTGGTGGCACGGCACCTGGCGATGATTTAGATGGAGATGGATATTGCAATGATGTGGATTATGATGATGACAATGATGGGATATTGGATAGTGATGAAGGAAAATGTGATCAACCAACTGTTGCTAATTCAAACACAGGAACTGGTATTTACCAAGATCAATTATACTTTTTTAATTGGGATGGAACTGATTTTAATGATGGTTTACAAACAGGAGATAGTCAAACCTTTAACCTTCCGGATGGCTTGACAATAACAGCTACATTTACGAATGTAACCTTAACAGGTACAGGAGCTGAAATAACTACGGCAGACTTCCAGACATGGGGAGGAGCCTACTTAAAAAACTTATATAATACGCCTGGTAATGAGGAGACTTTTTATGGAAATTCATCAACCCAGGATATGGCTGTTACGGTGGTTTTCTCAGCTACAAAAAATGGACTACAATTTCCTCTAGACTTGGTAAGTTTGGATTCAGAAAGTACCAATGAAAATACTGCAGAGGATTGGGCAGTAACGACAAATGGTTCTAATTGGCAATTACTAGAGCAATATTCAAACGGAGGAGTTTGGACAGGAGCGGGAACATCGACGGTAACCGCTACGAATACAGAGCAGTCAGGTGGTAATTCAATCTTTTATTCAGAAGGAGTAACAGAATTAAATTATAATATCACCAGTAATGGAACTCAACAACAAGCATTTGCGATAGGTATTTATTTAATTTGTGATAGTGATAATGATGGTATTCCAAATACGGTAGATACAGACTCCGACAATGATGGTTGTCCTGATGCCATAGAAGGTGGTGGAACATTTACAAATACGGATATTCAAAATGATGCCTTAACTGGCAGCGTGGATGCCAACGGGATGCCTGTGGTAGCAACTGCTTCAGGTCAGACAATTGGAGATAGCCAAGATGCAGCAACTCAGGATCCGGATTGCTCGACTTATTGTACCGAAGGAGATAATGATAATGATGGTATTTGTGATATTGATGATTTAGATGATGACAATGATGGGATATTGGATAGTGATGAATGTGGTAATTCAGTTTTGATAAATAAAGATTTTGAAGATAATGTTAATCCCGCATTAGCAACCAATACCTACGGAAGTGCTCCTACAAGAGCTTTTATTTTTAATGAAACAGATGTAGATGGTTGGGATACAGACGCTACTGATAATAGAATAGAAATTTGGGAAAGTGGACATACCGGTGTTACTTCTTACTCAGGAAGCCATCATGCTGAAATAAATGCTTTCCAAAATGCAGAACTTTTTCAAGAGATTAATTTTACTACTAATGGTGAGATTTCATGGTCGATTGCGCATCAAGGTAGATTTGGAATTGATTCAACGTCTATTTCGATTGGTATTGTTGGTTCACAAATAGAAGTAGCAAGAATAGGAACAGACAGTACAGGATGGGAAGTTTATTCTGGAACTTTCATGGTTTCAACTCCAGGAACTTATAGATTTTCATTCAATGCCATAAGTACAGGAAGTGGAGATGTATCTGTTGGAAATTTTATTGATTTATTCGAAGTTGGTTTTTGTCCAGACACGGATGGTGATGGCATTGCGGATTATTTAGACACAGATTCTGATAACGACGGTTGCCCAGATGCACTAGAAGGCGGTGGTACATTTACTAACAATGATATTGCAAACGATACCTTAACAGGTGGAGTAGATGCAGATGGTATTCCAATCGTTGCAACTGCTTCTGGTCAAACAACAGGCACAAGTCAAGATGCATCAGTACAATCTTGCCCATGTCCTTACGCTTCAGGTATCGATACAGATAGTGATGGGGTGGATGATTTTTGTGATCTAGATGCGGACAATGACGGAATATTAGATTTGAATGAATGCTCAGGAAATGTGCACCCAGTGTTAGGAGAATTATTTATATTTAATGCTACAACCCCAGTTGTCAATAGCTCAACAGGAGCTACACCAAATGCATTGTATCCAAATGTAGGGACCTATTTGGGGCAATCTTTTGATTTACTAATTACCATTAATTCCTTCGATCCAGCAGAAGTGATTTCTTTTGTCAGTTATTCAACTGGTCCAGGATTTAATCAAACGACTGGTGTAGGAAATCAAGAATATTCCAATGTAACATTAGAGTTTTTCGAAGCAGGAACGTCGACACCATTAGCTGTTTCAGGAAAGATTCTTGTCCTAGATTTAGATGAGACAGGTGGAGTAATTACCAATAATGCAGATTTTTATGATGTCGAATTATATCCAGCAACTTGGTTAACAGTAGTAGATGATGGTACACAAACAACAGTAGAAGGAACTCAAACAGGAACTGCTATTTCGGAACAAGCGGTATTTTATTATGTTCAAAATAAATCAATAATAGAATATCAAATAAAAGATGAATTTACTAATTCAGGATATACCTTCCAAACAACTCAAGCACATTTACAGGGTTGGTCTTGTATGTATGATTCTGATGGTGATGGAATACCTGATAATATAGATTTAGACTCCGACAATGACGGCTGCCCAGATGCCATTGAAGGAAGTGGCTCGTTCACCAATAATGATATTCAAAACGATACTTTGACAGGTGGTGTAGATGCAGATGGGATTCCTTTAGTAGCAGCACCAGGACAAACTACTGGAACAAGTCAAGATGCTACAATACTTGCAGAAGCTTGTATCACTGTAGCAGAAAATGACATCAACCAAACACCACAAGATGTACCCGTGGATGGAAATATCTTGACAAATGATTCAGATCCATCAGGAGATACACAAACTGTTCAATCGGCAACAGGATTAGATGCAGCAGGCAATCCAATCAACATTCCAATTGATGGAACACCAACACCAATCTATGACGAAAATGGTGTGTTAGCAGGAACAATTGCAATGAACCCAGATGGTTATTATACTTTCGATCCAGCGCCAGGTTATACTGGTTCTGTACCAGTGGAATATGTAGTAGTCGATTCAACTGATGCAACAGATACGGCAACATTAGATATTGACGTAATTCCTACGGATGATCCAACACAAAACGATCCTCCAGTAGCAAATGACGATACGAATACAACTGAAATGGATGTAAATGTTGGCGGAAATGTAATCGATCCAAACGACTCAGATCCTGATGGCGATCCATTGACGGTAACTTCAATTTTGGCAGATACAGATGGTGATGGAATCGTTGATGATCCAATGCCAGTAGGTACTCCAACTCCAATTTACGGAACAGATTGCAATGGAAATACAGTGTTAGCAGGTGAGATGACATTGAATGCAAATGGAACTTATACTTTTGATCCAGAACCAACGTTCAAAGGAGAAGTACCAGTTGATTACACCATCGAAGATCCATCAGGACTTTCAGATGATGCAACTTTGACCATTACTATCGAGCCAGATAATGGCAACGCGACTTACGCAAACGATGATTCAAACGTAGGTCCACAAGCAGCGCCACAAGCTGGAAATGTCATTACTAACGACAATGATCCTGAAGGTAATCCACAAATGATTACAGGTGGAACAACAGCGGATGGAACACCAGTTGTACCAGGAACACCAGTAACTTTACCAAGTGGCGGTACCTTGACATTAAACGCTGATGGAAGTTACGATTATATTCCAGATCCGAATTTTGTTGGAACAGAAGTAGTAGAATATGAAGTGTGTGATGATCAGACACCAGCAGCGTGTGAGACAGCAACATTATATTTAACTACATTGCCTAATAACACAACAATTGCAGAAGATGATATCAACCAGACACCACAAGATGTGCCTGTTGATGGAAA
>CALDGQ010000076.1 GCA_937941765.1 uncultured Saprospiraceae bacterium | reverse complement strand
GTCCAAAGAAAGCTCTTGGTTCTAGTTTATACACTTTATAAAAATGATACTATTTATGATCAAAACTATTTGGAAAATCTAAAGAAAAATTGTCTAGAAAAGGATAGGCAGGAAACTAGTCCTGCCTACTGTGGATGATTACTCTAGAGCAACCTCCTTTATGCTATAAAATTAATAAATTTTTCAGTGAACTACTTGGTTTTTTACATAGTACCTTTGTGGCCTTTGTGGTAAAATACGAGCTCTGTTTTTGCGACTTGTCGCGATGTAATCTTTTTGTTACAATAAGTTCTCCGTGTTAAAAAAAACTATTGAGCAAGCACCTCTTCCACCGCTTTAACAACAGCACCAGCTTTAGCATACCCATTCACTACCATAAAATACTGCTCCCCTTTTTTCAAAACAACAGAAGGAAAACCACGAACACCTAAATCAGCAGAATATTGAAAATCATCTTTCACCTTTTCCTTCCACTCATCTGAAACAAACATTTCTTCAAACTTATCCAACGGCAACTCACATGCCTTAGCAACCTCCAACATTGTTTTTAATTGATTAGGATCTTGATTGTCTTTATAAAATGCGATTTGAGAAAGCTTGAAAAATTGCCATGCTTTTTCAGGATTCAATTCACGAGCAATCACATTGGCACGACAGATAGGTTCTGTATCATACTTCATTTCTTTTTCTTTGAGAATTTCGTAGTAGAAAGGTTGATTACTTGCTTCATTAACATGCTCCCAATGCTCTTTCAGAAAATCGCCCAAATCTGCCATTGACTCTTGATTGTAAGGACGTAATCCACCCATTACCAATTGTAAATCTACTTTGTCACCTAGCTGTTCGGTTGCTTTAGAGAATTCGGGTGAAAATCCATAACACCATGAACACATGGGATCACCGATATAGATTAGAGTTGCTTTATCTTGAGCCATCGTTGAAAATTGAAGTAGTGTAAAAAATGAAAGGATGAAGATATATTTCATAATTAATTATTTTTAGCAGCTATAATGGAATCAAAAGTAATTGAATTCAATAAAGAACAACATCGCGTTTTACATAACAATATTACCTTGCTACATCGTCCAACATCTCCACTTCCTCATCCACAAATGAATCTGGCACCTGATTATTTCTAATAAAGTTACACCACTTACAATTACGTTCATCACAACCTTCGTAGAACTCATGATTTCTGATTTTTCGATAAGTGTCTTTTATTAAGTCCTTCATCAGGCTTAAACTTTCAGGATCAAATTGGGTTGTAAAAATATCGTGTTGTCCTCTTTTATTTTGCTCGACATACTGAACGGAAGCACTTTGCACTTTTTGTTGATGTATTGTTTGAGACTCGTACAAGAATTTGTAAAAATACAACTGTCGCATATAAGCACCACCGTTTTTATTTTTCTCCGTAATTTTTCGAATCGTATCCGATTTTTTGGAACCTGTTTTATAATCAATGATATGGACTTTTGCTTTATTGGCAAATTCAATTTTATCAATCACACCTTCCAATGGCACACCATCTAACTCAACATTGTAAACATTGTGTTCTAACCTAACATCTCGGTTCCATTTGGAAAGATTTTCATTAAAAAATGAGGTGAGGTTGGCTTTTCCTTTTTCTAGAAACTGTTGATATTTCTCCGGAGCAAATTTATTTTTCGATCGTTGCATTTCTTCCTCAAAAAATCCAACAAATGCTTTGACAGAAGGAAAACCCTTGTCTTCGTCTTTCACCATTTTGGAAAACAACCGATACAAAGCTTGGTGTATTGCTGTTCCATAAACGGATGATTCACTTTGTGCTGTTGGAATTTTAAGAATCGAATTATAATAAAATGTCAGCGGACATCTCAAATATTGATTGAGCGATGAAGTGGTCATTTTGAAATCTTGCAAAATAGATTCCACCCGATCTTTTTCTTGTTCAGGAATATGAGGTAAGGTTGTTTCCATCAACAAGTTGGATTGCACATCAATTAATTCTACCTCTCCGATTGTTTTTTTATCCAACTCAATATCTACTTTCGCTTCTACTTCATCAATGAATTGTGTCCGTTCCAAAGGTTTATTGTCATTCCTTTTTTCTGCCCAAGAAATACGGAGACTTTCTTTTGCTCTTGTCATTGCAACATAAAACAAACGTCTAGTTGCTTCCAAAGAATCTTCCTCTCCAGAATATGTCAAGGTATCTGGTAATGTAAAATTATACTTGCCTCCTCTCGCGGATTGCCAAGAATCTTTTACACAATCGATCATATAAACATGTCGAAATTCCATTCCTTTGGATGCATGTGCAGTCATAAGATGAACACCTTCATCATTATGAACTACCTTCTGCATCCTCAATGGCAATTTTGCATCTAACATTCTATTCACCAAATGAATAAAACCTTTTAAATCCAGTGATTTATTTTTAAAAGTTTCTTGTTTAGCGAATTCTAGAAAGGTATTCAACATTTGTACAAACCATGATTTGTCTTTTTCAATTTTCAAAACTTGGTTTAAAATACCAGAGCGATTGATAATTTTTTCAAGTAAAGCAATCAATGAAATATTATGCGTATCAGCGATTATTTCTCTCATGAATTTTCTAAACACTTGAAATGCAACTGATTGATACAATGTCAACTCCGACAATAGACCATCATCATCTATCAAGTCTTTCCACTTGTAATCGTGTTCTCTCATAAAGAATCCGACTTTTGGAATATCTCTGCTGTCCAAATTGAAAAAATCAAAATGCAGTAACTTATAAACCAAATGTTCACCAGCGTAAGGCGACAAGGTTTCTAAAGAAATGTATTCCAACAATAATTTCAGATTTCCAATCAATGGCGTTCTTAAAATATCAACTTCTTTTTTTGTTTGAAATGGAATGCCTTTTTTCTCCAACAAAGTTCGAATTGTATCAACTTGCTTATGCTTGGCATAAATAATAGCCACCTCATTTAATGGAAATCCTTTTTCTTTCAAGACTTCTAGCTGAAAAACAATTTCTGCATTTTCATGCATACGATTTGGAAACTGAGTGAAGTAAGGTTTCACTTCCAATGCTTTCATTTCCAAATTACCCGCTTCTAATATTTTCTCAAGTCCAGGAATTTCATTGACGACTCGTTTTTGATTATTTAAGATAAGATGACTAGAGAAATCTATAATCTGTTGAGAAGAACGATAATTTTTTTTCAAAATCACCAATTCCACATCTCGATAATCTTTGATAAAGTCTGTCAAGTTTTTCAATCGAGCTCCTTGAAATTCAAAAATAGATTGATCGTCATCACCAACAATAAATACATTCGGATTGTCCCAATAATCAATTAAGCTTTTTAGTACTTGGTTTTGAGAGCCATTGGTATCTTGATATTCATCCACTAGAAAGTATAAGTATTGTTCTTGATAACGGCGCAATAAATGTTCATTGTTTTTGAAAGCATCCAACACCCATAAGATCATGTCATCATAATCATATCGATTTCGCTCTTTCATCATATCCACATACTTAGGAAATAAATCCGCCGCTGCTCGAATCAATTCTTTTTTGATGGACTCCTCCTCTACTTTTGATTTCCTGACTTCCCCTTTTTTTCCTGCTTTCGAATTTCTTTTATAAATAAAATCTTCTCGTGTAGGAATATCTTTTAGATAAGCATCGATTTGCTCGTTCACATTTTTTACTGTCCAACCTTCATTTTTCATTTTACCAAAAAGATCAAGAATATGACTTTGATAAAAATAATAATCACTTCTTCCTTTGATGAATGGATGCGTCGGTCCTAATTGATCAATGATGGTTTTTAGAATTTCCAATTTTTCCAAATCAGAAATCAATTCCATATCGTACTTTCCAAAAAGTTCTGGATTTTCTTGCAACACTTTGTTACAAAAAGAATGAAAGGTATAAACGTGCACACGATGTGCATCTGTTCCAATAATCAACAACAATCTTTGTCGCATTGCTTGCACTCCAGCATCTGTAAATGTGAGGCACAATATGTTGTGTGCTTGTGTATCTGTTTTTTGTAGAATTTGTCCAATACGAGTTGCAAGGATGTGTGTCTTTCCGGTACCAGGTCCTGCCAACACCATCATCGGTCCTTCGATATTCACCACTGCACGAAGTTGTTCTTCGTTGAGGGTATCGATGGTTTCTTGGAAATTATCCTGGTATGTTTTTTCGGAAAATGAAGACAAAATTTGCTGCTTTGTTGTGGACAAAGATACGAATTATTTGGGGTTCCGAGTGTGTATGTTGCTGACATGTACAAACGAGGCCATATGCATAATGCCTCACGCAGAAGGCGCGGAAAATCACAGAAAAACGAAGTTTTCTACCAGCTCACGTTCTCCACTTTTGCGGTTCTGCGGTTCGACATTTTGCGGTTCTGCGGTTCCCTTTATTGTTAGTTGAATCCTAATCAATTAAAAAACGGCAAATAAGTATGCAACTCAAACATCTTAATAACAGCAGCGATCACTACAAAGATCAACAACCGATAAGCCCACAAATCTGCTTTTGGATAATTCGAAGCAAAGCTCGCCCCAAACCATCCACCAGACGCCTGACCAATCGCCATAATTCCTCCTACTTTCCAATCAACCAATCCATTGTATTGAAAAATAGCGAGTACAATTACGGTGTAAATGGAAACGACTACGATTTTCAGGACATTGCTTTCTGCAATATTATACTTTGCCAACAACACCATGGTTGCCAAAAAATAAACGCCCATTCCCATTTGAATAAAGCCACCATAAAATCCTAACAATAAAAAGACAACCGTCATTATCGCAGGTGGTAATATTGGTTTTCCACCATCTGGAATTAGCCATTTTTTTGGATTTACTAATAAGATGACCAAAATAATAATCATCAAAAAACGAAAGATACTTTTGAATTGTTCGTTGCTCACCCAGACAGCAACTAGGACACCGATTATTGCTCCGATGACGGTTGGAATGATAATGTGCTTACCACGTGCAATGTGTAGCTTATCATTTTTCTTGTAATTGAAAAGACTGGAAATTCCTTGTGCCATGATGCCAACTCGATTGGTTCCATTCGCCATATTGCCAGGCAGTCCAATTACTTCTGTCAAAATAGTCAATGTAATCGCAGAACCATTTCCAGCAAGTGTATTAATGATTCCAGCTAAAAACCCTCCAACAATTGCAATAACATAATGTGTCGGCTCCATATTGTTTTATTTTTAGCAGCATTACTTTTTAACAGGTTGAACCAATTCTACTAAAACACCATTGGAGGTTTTGGGATGGATGAAACAGATTAATTTACCTCCCGCACCGATTCTTGGTTCTTCGCTTAAGAGTTTAAATCCTTCTTTTTTGAGGCGTTTCATTTCAGCTTTGATGTCTTCTACTTCGAAAGCGATGTGATGCGTTCCTTCTCCTTTCTTTTCTAAAAATTTTGCGATTGGACTATCAGGTGAAGTAGGTTCTATTAATTCAACTTTGGTATTGCCTAGTTTTAAAAATGAAGCGACTACTTTTTGTTCTTCGATTTCCTCGATGTGGATTTTTTTTTCGTCTACTCCTAGTAAGGATGCGAATAATCGGTTACTGGCTTTTAGGTCTTTTACGGCTATTCCAACGTGGTCTATTTTTTTCATTTTGTTTAGGTCTAATTTTATAAAACTTGAGCTAGGTGCGTTGCACCTAGCTAATTTGCTTCGCACCTTTGGTGCTTTTTGTTTTCATTAAGGCATATCATAGAGATTAGTAAAAACTTTGTTCTTTTGAATTAACTAATAAATTCCTGCTATATGCTTTTCAATTTTCAATCCCAATAATTTTCTTTACCCCATTTAATCACCTCACTTTCTGTAACAATCGGTTTCCAATTTTTATCAAATTCAAATATATCGTCTTTTTCTTTTTTTGGATAAAATTCAACGGCCTCATCTTTATGATCGGTACAAAAATATTCTAGCTGTTCTTGTCTCATATAATCTGCTTCATTTTCCTCTTCTACAAAAATTGCAGTTTTAAAAGATTCCGTTCGACAAGATAAACATTTCGTTTTCTTATAAGCGATGTAACCACAAGTGGGACAAGTTGTCAAATTTTCAAAAGTGGTTTGTTGATACGTTTTTGTGTCTGTATCTTTTAATTTTTCCTGAGGAATATTTTTTAGCAACTTGTAATAACCTATTGTCGTAAATCCAAAAACCTTTTCTTCCCTATTATTAAATTTAAAAACCAGATCCGTTTCATCTTTCAAAACTACTTCATCGATGTCTTTCCATTGATGTAAAGCAGTTGTTTGTTCATTCAATTTAAACACCTTGAAACCAGTTGAGGAAATATCTTTGACCATTTCCATTTGACCCATAAATTTCTCACTAAATGTTTTTACTCTATTTTTTATTCTAGTTCGAAAAAAGTAATAAGAGATTCCAGCAAGCAAAATTCCTATAGACGCCAAAATCCATTTAGCATCATAAATAGAAAACCAAACAAGGCCAACTCCAATTACAATGAGTCCAACTAAAAGTTGATCTACTCGTTTTTGAGATTTTGTACTGATTTGAGACATCTCCTATAAGTGTTTTGATAAAAGATAAATATTGAACTATAAGTAGTTCTTTCTTTTGTACGTGTTTTTCAAGTAAAATATGCTTAAATTTAGCATAAATTCAATCAATAAAATTTAATAAAATGGCGATTGCAAAACCTTTCAATTTACAAAAGTGGGTGGATGATAACAGACATTTGTTGAAACCACCAGTCGGAAACAAGCAAGTATATCTTGAAAACGAAGATTTTATTGTAATGGTCGTTGGTGGACCCAATGGTCGTAAAGATTATCACTTTGAAGATGGGGAGGAATTGTTTTACCAGATTGAAGGCGACATCACTTTGAAAATTATCAATAAAGATGGAACACCTGAAGACATAGTCATTCGTGAAGGTGAAATGTTTTTGCTACCTCCGAGAATTCCACATTCTCCTCAACGTCCAGCTGGTACTATCGGATTGGTAATCGAAAGATATCGTAAAGAATCAGAAGATGATAAGTTGATTTGGTTTTGCGAAAACTGTAACCATCAATTGCATGAAGCAAAATTTGCCATGACAGATATCGTCAATGAGTTACCACCAATCATGAATAACTTTATGGAATCTGAAGAATTGCGATCTTGCGAAAAATGTCATGCCGTAATGAAAAGAGTTTAATCACACCCATTCGTGTACGTATTACTACTTTATGGAGCCAGGTAAGAAGATTTATTTTGCGTCCGATTTCCATTTAGGAAATGATGCGAAATATACAAGTCGGGAACGGGAAGCGCAGATTGTGCGATGGCTAGATCAGATAAAAGAAGATGCAGCTGAAATTTATTTAGTTGGTGATGTCTTCGAATTTTGGTTTGAGTATAGTACAGTTGTTCCCAAAGGTTATGTTAGATTATTAGGAAAATTAGCGGAACTAAGTGACAGTGGTATTCCAATTCATTTCTTTATCGGCAATCATGATATGTGGATGTTCAAGTATTTTGAAGAGGAATTGAATATCAAAACCTATCGCGCTCCTATTCAAAAAACAATTGCTGGCAAAAAGTTCTTCATCGGACATGGTGACGGACTGGGCCCTGGTGATACAGGATATAAAATTCTCAAAAAAATATTCTCTAATAAATTATGCCAATGGCTTTTTGAAAGACTCCACCCAAATTTTGGGATCGGTATCGCAAGATTTTGGTCCGGAAAAAGTCGTGATGGTCATAAGGTGGAAAGTCAATTTCTTGGTGAGGAATATGAGTGGCTTATCACGTATTGTAATCGAAAAATCGAAACACTAGATGTAGACTATTTTGTTTTTGGGCATCGACATTTACCGATTGATTGGACTTTGAAGAATAACACAAGTCGGTATATTAATCTGGGAGAATGGATGAATTATAATTCTTATGGGGTGTTTGATGGAGAGGATGTGGAAGTTTTGTTTTTTGATAATCCGGATGGGGAGGTTGTTTTTAACACCTAGTTTTTTTTAAACACATAAGACTTTTATTACCACAAAATTCACAAAGAAACAAAGTTCACAAAGGATCTTGTTTTAGGTAAATAAATCGCAGAAGAAAAACAAAGACCACAAAGAATGAATTTTATTTCTCTTTGTGGTCTTTGTATCTAAGTGATCTTATTGGTAAAAAATATCTATTGCAAAAACTACTCCTCTTCAGCCGAAGCTTTCTTTTTGCCCTTAGCATCTTCAACCACTTTATCATCATCAGAAAAATCTAACAAGTCTTTTGCATCAAGGAAAGTAAACCATTTAACGACTTTTTTGATATCGTTGACGTGTACTTTATCGCGATCATAATTTGGAAGTACTTCTGCGAAATATTTTTTAAGTTCTCCCGGATTATTAGGTTTTGGAAGCGGATGAGAAGTAATTTTTTCCTTCATCATTTTGAAAACTTCCTTCAGCTCAGTTGTATCATCATCTGTGAATATACCGATAGAAGCTAGTGGCGTGAATTGATGTTTGCGGGCAGATGCAAATCTAGTTTTATTAGTATCAATATCTTTTACAATCAGTCCGTTCGAACGATTGGCAACCATTTTATATACTCCTGGCAGTCCACTGACTGCAACCATTTCATCAAATTTCATGTGCTTATTGTTTGCTTTTATGAAGTGCGAAATTACGAATTGTAAGTCGTATTCAATGGATTAATATACCAATAATTTTTGCAACTTCTCCTTAAATCGTTCAACTGGTAAATATTGTTTCTCCAAATCTGCAGAAAATGGAACGGGTGTATTCATACTTGCTACCCGCATGACAGGTCCATCCAATTGTTCAAATAAATGTTCGTTGATATAAGCGGAGATGTCACCTCCGATTCCACCAGCCATTATATCTTCGTGAAGGATAATTGCTTTATTCGTTTTTTTGATGGAAGTTTCAATTGCTTCGTAGTCGATTGGTGACAGACTTCTTAGGTCTAAAATTTCGGCGTCCACATTCATTTCTTCTACAATTTTGCTTGCCCATTGGACACCCATTCCGTAAGTGATAATTGTTACATCATTACCAAATTTCCTGATCGCAGCTTTTCCAATTGGAATGGTGTAATAGTCATCTGGAATTTCTTCTGTCAAACTTCTATACATTCCTTTATGTTCAAAAAACATAACTGGATTTGGATCTTCTAATGCTGCTAATAACAATCCTTTCGCATCATATGGATTGGAGGGATACACCACTTTCAATCCTGGTGTGTGGGTGAACCAAGCTTCATTTGTTTGAGAGTGAAAAGGACCTGCTGCAACACCACCACCACAAGGCATACGGACTACTACATCTGCATTTTCTCCCCAACGATAATGTAACTTCGCTAAGTTATTGACAATCTGATTGAATCCGCAAGTCACAAAATCTGCGAATTGCATTTCCACCATTGACTTATATCCTTTCAAACTTAAACCTAAAGCGATGCCGACAATTGCACTTTCGCAAAGTGGTGTATTTCTAACACGGTCTGCACCGTACTTTTTCATAAAGCCATCTGTGATTTTGAAAACACCACCATAATCAGCAATATCTTGTCCCATCAAAACTAGGTTGTCATTTTTATCCATAGCCAATGTCAACGCATCTGAAATCGCATCGATAAAACGTTTTTCAGTTTTGCCTCCACTTGGTTTTGTCTCTTGAAAATCGAATGGCGTAAAAACAGCTGCCATTTCTTTTTCAAAATCCACTTCCAATGTAGGTTCCGCATCTGCAAAAGCCAATGCATCTTCAATTTCCTTTTTGATGCCAGCTCTATATTCTTTTATTTTATCTTCTGTGATAACATCTTCAAATAACAAGAAGTTTTCAAAATTTTCCAAAGGATCTTTCTGTGCCCAATGATCCATTAATTCTTTGGGGACATATTTTGTTCCTGAAGCTTCCTCATGACCTCTCATTCTGAAAGTCTTGGCTTCTATTAATATGGGTTCTGGATTTTTTCGAATTTCAGCAGCTACCTTTTTGATGGTGTTGTAAACTTCCAAGACATTATTTCCATCTACAATAATTGAACGCATTCCATATCCAACTCCACGATCTGCTAAATCCTTACATTTGTATTGTTGAGAAGCTGGAGTTGACAAACCATATCCATTATTTTCAATTACGAAAATCACTGGAAGTTGCCAGACAGCAGCTACATTTAATGCTTCGTGAAATTCTCCTTCACTTGTTCCTCCTTCTCCTGTAAATGCCAATGAAACACTTTTCTCCTTCCCCATTTTACAAGCCATCGCTACTCCACTTGCCAATGACAATTGTGGTCCTAGGTGAGAAATCATTCCAACTGTATTATATTCCATTGTTCCAAAATGAAAAGAACGATCACGACCATTTGTGAATCCTTTCTCTTTGCCTTGCCATTGACAAAACAATCTTTCTAACGGAATATTTCGAGAGGTAAACACACCAAGATTTCGATGCATTGGAAAAATCATTTCATCTTCATCCAAGGCAGCAGTCGCTCCGACAGCAATTGCTTCTTGCCCAATTCCTGCAAACCATTTACTGACTTTTCCTTGGCGCAATAGAATTAACATCTTCTCCTCAATCATTCTCGGACGAAGCATTTTTTCATAAAGATTCAATAAATCTTTTTTGCTAATTTTTCCTTTTTTATAAGAAATTGAGGGTGACTTAGCTACGGACATAGGTATTTTAATTTTACTGGTTTTATTCTAATTTTTAAACCCTTTTTTAAAAGGCTTGTTGCAATGTAATTCCATTTTAATGGTGCTCTAATATGCAAAATCTTCAAGATTTGGCATATTTAAAATGTCAGTTATCAGGAACTTAAAATATGCCAGTTTTTAAAAAACTTGCATATTCTGACAATGACATTAAATTCGTTGCCAAAGGTAAAAGAAAAGTAGTTCGGAAGGAAAAATAAATTGACAGAAGAAATACTTATTTTTCAATTTTTATTTCACAAAAAAAATAGATTATGTTCCAAAGAATCTTTTTATTAATAACGCTTTCATTTCTAATATTTTCCTGCGGAAATGACAAACCTACAAAAGAAGGTACTACCGATAAAATGGCAAAACATGCCGATGATGAAAATTTTAAAAACCAACATGAAACACCTGAAGTTATTGCTTTCACTCCAAAAGGTGAAATGATGAAAG
>CALDGQ010000075.1 GCA_937941765.1 uncultured Saprospiraceae bacterium | reverse complement strand
GTTGACGTGCGGCGAGCGCAAGACTGTAAAAATCTTCTTCTTAGTGGGCAGCGGAATCGGACCGGTAACGACAGCGCCGCTATTCCGAACCGTTTTCACGATTTTCTCCGTTGATTTGTCCACTAAATTGTGGTCATATGAACGGAGTTTTATTCTAATTTTTTGATTCATAACCCTATGAATGTTTTTATAATAAATTAGGCGAACTTTTTACAGTTCGCCCAATAAGGTTCTATACGTTTACTTCTCCTTTTGCGTCTGCGATTACTTTTTCAGCAACATTTTTAGGTGCAGCAGCATAGTGAGAAAATTCCATTGTTGAGTTTGCTCTACCAGAAGTAATGGTTCTTAAATCCGTTACGTAACCGAACATCTCAGATAAAGGCACATCAGCAGAAATTGCAACTGCACCACCTGGACGAGGGTTCTGACCTTTAGGTAATCCACGACGACGGTTAAGGTCACCGATCACACTACCTGTAAACTCTTCAGGAGTAATAATTTCAAGCTTCATGATTGGCTCCAACAAAACTGGTTTAGCTTTGTGTGCAGCAGCTTTGAATCCTTCCTTTGCTGCCAATTCGAAGGCAATAGGTTTGGAATCCACCGCGTGGGTAGCACCATCATAAAGTCTAACTTTCATACTATCGATTCCGTAACCGGCAATAATACCAGCGTCCATCATCGCTAAAAATCCTTTTTCAACAGAAGGGAAATATTCCTTAGGAACAGATCCACCTTTTATTTGAGTGATAAATTGAAGTTTCTTCTTTCCAGACTTGTAGTCATCGCTTTCCAAAAATTCTTCATCAGCAGGACCTAATTCGAATTCAATCTGTGCGAATAAACCAGAACCACCAGATTGTTTTTTCAAACGTTCTTTGTGATCAACCATGTTCGTTAACGCTTCTTTGTACGTTACTTGAGGTTCACCTTGGTTACATTCAACTTTGAATTCTCTTTTCAAACGGTCGATAATAATTTCCAAGTGAAGTTCACCCATTCCACTGATAACAGTTTGATTGGTGTCTTCATCGTATCTTACTTTAAAAGTAGGATCCTCTTCAGCCAATTTTGCTAAAGCCATTCCTAACTTATCTAAATCTTTTTGCGTTTTAGGTTCGATTGCCACCCCGATTACTGGATCTGGAAAAACCATACTTTCAAAAACGATCTGGTGATCAGGATCACAAAGTGTATCTCCTGTTCTGATATCCTTGAAACCTACACCTGCAGCGATATCACCAGCTTCAACCACGTCAATTGGGTTTTGCTTGTTAGCGTGCATTTGATAAATTCTAGAGATACGTTCTTTATTTCCAGAACGAGTATTGTAAATGTATGATCCAGCAGGCAATTTTCCAGAGTATACACGGAAGAAAGCCAAACGACCTACATAAGGATCTGTAGCAATCTTAAATGCCAATGCTGAGAATGGTTCATCAACTGAAGGCTTTCTTGAAACCTCTTCATCATTCTTTGGGTTGATACCTGTTACAGCTTCAATATCCAAAGGAGAAGGTAAGTAAGCACATACAGCATCCAATACTGCTTGAACTCCTTTATTTTTAAATGCAGATCCAGCCATCATTGGAACAAACTTGTTGTCCAATACTGCACCTCTTACTGCATTAATCATTTCTTGTTCAGTAATAGAATCTTGATCATCGAAGAATTTCTCCATCAAAGTTTCGTCATATTCAGCAACTGCTTCCAATAACTTCTCTCTCCATTCTAAAACAGTGTCTTTCAAATCATCAGGAATCGGCACTTCTTTGAAAGTCATACCCATGTCCTCATCATTCCAGATCATTGCTTTGTTCGTGATCAAATCAACAACTCCTACGAAATTTTCTTCAGCACCTATTGGTACTTGTAAAGGAATTGCTTCAGAACCTAACTTTTCTTTTACGTCTCTTACAACAGAAAAGAAATCAGCACCAGAACGATCCATTTTGTTAACGAATCCAATTCTAGGAACTTTATAATTATCAGCTAATCTCCAGTTTGTTTCAGATTGTGGTTCAACACCAGATACTGCACAAAACAAGAAAACTAAACCATCCAAAACTCTAAGAGATCTGTTTACCTCAACTGTAAAATCCACGTGTCCCGGAGTATCAATGATATTCATTGGGAATTTTGTGTCTTTCCAAGTCCAGCTTGTCTTAGTTGCTGCAGATGTGATTGTGATTCCTCTCTCCTGTTCTTGCTCCATCCAATCCATCGTCGCTGCACCATCGTGCACCTCACCGATTTTGTGGCTCATACCTGTATAGTACAAAACACGCTCAGTGGTTGTTGTCTTCCCAGCATCAATGTGAGCTGCGATTCCAATATTTCTCGTGAATTTTAAATCTATTGCCATGATAAGTTTCTAAAAAGACTAAATAATTTATTAAAATAATTACACTCTATAGTGCGCAAATGCTCTGTTAGATTCTGCCATTTTGTGCGTATCTTCTTTACGCTTTACAGCAGCTCCTTCCCCTTTTGATGCAGCTAAAATTTCTGCACTTAGTTTCTCAGCCATTCCTTTTCCAGATCTTGCTCTTGCGAAGCGGATCAACCATTTCATACCTACAGACATCTTTCTCTTTCCTTTCAATTCAACAGGTATTTGGAAAGTAGAACCACCAACTCTTTTACTTCTTACTTCGAATTGTGGCATAGCATTGTTTAATGCTTTTTTCCAAACGGCGTGCTCATCTTCTTCTCCACTCTTTTCCTTTACAATATCCATTGCTTCATAGAAAAGTGCGAATGCAGTTGATTTTTTTCCAGACATCATTAGATTGTTGACAAACTGTGTAATCATCACGTCATTGAAACGTGGATCAGGATGTACAACTCGAACTTTTGGCTTTCTTTTACGCATGATCTAAATTATTTCTTTGGTCTTTTCGTTCCATATTTTGAGCGACTCTGTGTACGATCTTGCACACCAGCCGTATCCAATGCTCCTCTTACAACTGTATATCTTACTCCAGGCAAATCTTTCACACGACCACCTCTTAGAAGCACGATTGAGTGTTCTTGTAGGTTGTGACCTTCACCAGGGATGTAAGCAATTACTTCGATTCCGTTGGTCAATCTTACTTTAGCAACTTTACGTAACGCAGAGTTTGGTTTCTTAGGAGTAGTCGTATACACACGAGTACAAACTCCTCTTTTTTGAGGAGACGAATCCAATGCACGAGATTTACTCGCCATCTTGATTACTTTTCTGCCTTTACGAACAAGTTGATTAATAGTAGGCATTCGGATAAATTATTTTTAATTAATAATATTTCGTGAATCTGATATTATCGCTTAATTTTCAGCACATTCTAATAAGAATTAAAGGTGCTTCCTCAAAGCGTGTGCAAAGATAGGTTTTTCTTCTCCAAATCAAAAGATATTTTCTGATAAATTTGAAGTGTCTTTGTAATCGCTTGACATCTACTATTTACATATATGATTACAATTACAAATTGTTTCATTAAATTTCATAAAAATGAACATAACTATCAGAAAATCAGAACGTTTAGATATACCTAAAATATACAATATGGTAAAACAGTTAGCGGTATATGAAAAAGAGCCTACTGCCGTTACAGCGACCATTGACGACTATTATTTAGATTGGGATGCAAATATTTTTCAAGTTTTGGTGGCAGAAAAGGAAAAAGACATCGTTGGAATTGCCATATATTATATGACTTATTCAACTTGGAAAGGCAAGATGTTATATTTAGAAGATTTTATCGTTGATCAAAACTATAGAAAGCTCGGAATTGGTCAAAAATTATTCGATGCTTATTTACAGGAGGCGAAAACCCTTGGTGCAAAAATGGTGAAATGGCAAGTGCTAGATTGGAATCAACCAGCTATTCAATTTTATGAAAAAAACAGCGCAACCCTTGAGGATCAGTGGATGAATGGAAAAATCATCTTTTAGCAAGATGATTTTTTAAAATTTGTATTTCATTCATAATCAACTTATTAAGAATTAGTCATTTTGGAGACCTTTTTTTTTTGATTTACCTAACTCGTTGAAAATTAATCTTATACAAGCTTTTATGTTGTTAAAATAATTTTTAGTTAGAAATAACAAGCAGAATTTTCGATATTTACATAAACAGACAAAGTCCGATATTTGATAGTTTCTTGACTTGATTTTTGGACAGAAAACAACTTATTAGCCTCCCATCAACTGACTTAAGCAGATTTGCTTTTGTAAAGCTTTTATCAATACGAATTAAATTATAGTGTTTCATAGTGTGAGGGGTAACCGCTTTAGTGGTTGCCTCTTTTTTATGTGGAGGAATCATCTTAATTTAAACTATGAGAATTTGCTTAATGATATTTTTGAGCTTTTTGTATTTCTGTTTGAATGGACAGGAAATCGTACATATTAGCTGCAAAGCAGACTTAGATGCCAATCAAGTTTTGGAAAGCTATTATCACACAAATGTTGAGCAACTTCAATTTACATTAGATCAAACACAAACATTAAGTTCCTTTTCTGGGTATTATTGGAAGGGAAAAAAGCGATGCAAAATCAAGAAGAAAAAACTGAATGTTACTACCGATTTCTCGAATCAAAATAATCCTATCACGCATTATTCTTATCCGATTCAAAAAGGAAAGGAGCCTTCAAAAATAGCGTTCAATTATGAAACAGTTAGGAATGAAGTGATGTATCTCTCTGCATTTCAGTTTGACAACAATAAAACTTATAAGTTGGATATCGACGTTCCAAATGATTATATGATTACCCATTCTGTTGATACTTCAATTCAAACTTCCGCAAAAAAAACTGAATCAATCAATAAATATATTTTTCAAAAACAAGCTGGAATCGAAACTTCTGAATACTCCATTTTGCAATTAATGGTTCATCTAAATACCTCTGATCCTAACGATTATTTTTCCGCTTGGTATTTAGAACTTTTAGAGGATCAAACCGAATTGTCCGCTGAATCAAAAGCTGCCATTAATGAAATTGTAAAAACAGGCGCTACTAAAACTGAAAAAGCGAAGCTGTTTTATCAATATGTTCGTGACAAAATTCAATATTATGATGTAGAAAGCGGTATTAAGATGGTGCAACCTGAAAATGTAAACACAGTGTTGCGAAATAAATATGGAGATTGCAAGGATGTTACCTTACTATTGCATGTTGGTTTGCAATATCTTGGCTGCAATAGCTATTTTGGTTTGTTAAATTTGGTCGAAAATCCAAAGGACGTTTATTATCTTTCTTCATTCAATCATGCTATTTGTGTTTTGGAGGATGCTGAACAATTCCTATTTCTTGATGCAACTGATCAAAATAGTCAATTTGGAAAAATCAGTAAAGCAATGATTAATAGAAAAGTATTGATGTTATCGAAAAACGAAACCAAATCCACTTTGATTCTACCAAAAAATAACTTTTAAGATTTGAGCATTATTCTTCGCTATATTATATACACCTTATTAGGATTAAGTCCGGCAATTAGTTTTGGTCAACATGATTTTAATTGGGAAAATAAAATTCCAATTATTTCTCCAATTCCTGATTCGTTGATAGCAGAAGATGCAGTTATCCTTTTACAAACTGAAAATCGTAAAATTGTAAAAGAAAAATCTCATATAAGCACTGTCATAACCCTACGAAAGAAAATTAAAATCCTTACAGAGGAAGGGATAAAAGCGCATTCATTTTTTAGAATCAAACAGTCTTCGGATATGGAGATAGAAATTCTTGATGCTAGAACTATCAAGCCCAATGGAGTCATCATAGATTTTGAATCAAATGAAATCAAATCGATGGAAAGTATATCTCAAACCAATGGGAAAAGTAAAGATTTGTTTTTTGCAATTCCAGCTGTTGAAATAGGTGATGAAGTAGAAATGATTTGTAAATATAATTGTATCAATTTTAAAGCAAATGATTTTATTTATTTCCACCAATCTATTCCCGTTCTGAAATCAATTTTTTCCATCACTGCACCAAAAAAAGTAATTGTAAAATCGAATGTATACAATGGTCTTGAATTACCAAATGTTCGATACAATTTATATAACAACACAATTTCATGGACCTGTTACAACAACCAAAAGACTTCTTTTCAAAATGAAGTATCCTTGTATTTGTTACCACATTTAATTTATCAATTAGACTATCGAAATTTAACAAGAGTAGGTGGGCAATCTTCATTTAGCAATTGGCATGATTTGATTACCTATTTTGAAAAAACAGCTTTGAAACCAAAAGTAAGAGATCAAAAAAAGATGCGCTTAATATGGAAAGAAATTGCAAATGGGGAAACTGATAAGACTAAGCTGATAACTATTATACACGAATATTTGAATCAGCACATTGAAATGACAACAATGTTTCCACATGAAAAAAGTGAAGGGATCGAATATTTTCTCCAGCATAAAAAAGCGGACCAAATACTATTATTGAAAATGTATTTCGCACTATTAGATATGGCAGAAATAAAAGCAAAATTAGCAGTCGGACAATCTCGAAATATTGGTCCCATTGATCTTAAAATTCCTACTACTGCTCAAATTTCGCACTTCCTCTTCGTAATCGAAAATCAGGGAAATATAACGTTGTTGGCACCAAAAGAAGAAACAAATCATTTTGCAATGCATGAACTACCAAACTTACTTTATGGAACGTCTATATATATGGTATCATCGAAAAGACGTAAAAAACTAGGCAAAATTGATATCCCACATAGAACCAATTAAATCTTCTAATCCATCGTTTTAAGATGAACAAAGTCTAATTAAGGACGTTTTAGCCTATATAGTTGTTAAAAAATTGCTAATGCAATTCACTCAATTGCTGCTTAGCTCACTATTTGATATATTTATAGTGAATATTCAACTTTTTTATTTAATCGATTAACTCTTTAAATTTTAATTGAACATGAAGAAATTATTTTTCGTTTTCGCATTTTTGGGCTGCTTAGGTCTAGTAAATGTAAATGCTCAAGGGACTTGTCCTATGTCTAAGAAGACAGCTACTACTTCAGTAGAAAAGAAGGCTTGTGCAAAAACTTGTGCTAAGACTGCTGCTGCTGCTGCAAAGTTAGCTTCAATGGATGAATCTATTGAAAAGAAAGTATGTGGTACTTCTGGTAATGTTTCTTACTACCAAAAAAGCACTTGTGCGAAGTCTGGTAAAGTTTCTATGAACGAAGTGAAGTACTGTACAAAATCTCAAGCATTTGTAAACGTTTCTCCTGCAGCTAAGGCAATGGGTGTAAGTGGTTCAAATGCAAAGCCAGCTTGTTCTAAGTCAAAAGCTGCTTGTACAAAAGGTGCTGCAAAGACTGCTTCTTTAACTGGTGCTAAGAAATCTTGTGCAAAATCTTGCGCAAAGACTTGTGCTAAGACTGCTGCTGCTGCTGCAAAGTTGGCTTCATTGGATACTTCTATTGAAAGCAAAACTTGTGCAACTTCTGGTAACGTTTCTTACTACAAGAAAAGTACTTGTGCGAAGTCTGGTAAAGTTTCTATGGACGAAGTGAAGTACTGTTCAGATTCACAGAAGTTTGTAAACGCTTCTCCAGTTGCTGCTGAAGCTAAGACTGTTGCTAAGAAGAAAGCTTGTTCTAAATCTTGTGCAAAGAAATGTGCAAAAGGTAAGAAAGCTGCTACTTCAAAAGCTGATGACGGTGCGAAAGTGAAGCTAATCAAAATGGAAGAGAACTAATCGTTACTCTTTTGTTATAAAAAAACCTGCTTCAAGTGATTGGAGCAGGTTTTTTTTGTGTGTATGTCTGGGCTATTTTTAAATATCGAATATCGGAACGCCTACTCCACCAAAACCACCTTCCCCGAAACACGCACCCCATTTTCATCTTCAATCAAATAATGATACAAACCAGATTCAAAATTTGAGACATCGATCCGTTGTTCTGCTTTGGTGATAGATAAACTGTGTACTAACTGACCAAGGGAATTGTACAATTGAAAGTTGCCTTGGTGATTGATGGGGGCATGGATATTTAACACATCGGATGCGGGGTTTGGATAGACTTTGTAAATGTGTTGTTGGATTTGATCTTCAGAAACATTTAAAACATCGACAACAACTCCTTGACAAATCTCATCTGAACCATTGGTATTCTCGACTAAGAGACAAACTTCAAAATCGCCCGTAGATTCATACACGTGAGTAGGATGTTGATCTGTGCTGTTATTCCCATCTCCAAAAGTCCAATACCAGTTTGTTGGATTATTTCCTGACAAATCCATAAACTCAAAAAGATTATCTTGTTGCTCAAATTCGTACCAAGCATAAGGTCCCAGACTATCACAAGCACTACCTACTGATGGACCAAGTTTATAATTGGGATATCTGGGAATGCCATGTCCAAGCGGTGTAGGCAGATCATATTTTCTCACTTGAACATCACAAGCGGCTCCAAGCAAATTTGGTTCTTCAATGGTATGTAAATAAAAACTTCCTCCGGCGTTTGAGATGTATATCTTTCCATCTGGAGCTAGTAACTGTGTGCTAAAACTTTCATAAGTCATACTATCAGTTTGTCCAACAAGTTGTAAGGAATTTTGCCAATCTGATGATTCCAGATCGATCTGAAACATTCGTCTCAAAAGATTGACATACAGAAATCTATTGTTAGGTGAGAAATTAGCGCTTGTGGAAATACTCGAATTATTAGGAAGTTCAATATCTACAGGGTTGAAAAGTTCGCCAGTGCAACGGTCAAATTCGTAAATGCACAATTCTGATATTTTTGGAAAATTCACTCCAGTGCGAGCAAGATAATTTCCATCAGGACTAAATTGTAAATTTCCAGAAGAAGAAGCATAGTACTCTAAGAAAGATCCTATGCATTGCGTTTTGATGGATTCGATTCCATTTGGAGTGATTAATAATTTGTGCATACAATTGCTGCCTGATTTTGAGACCAACATCCACCAGTCTCGCCCATTTCCGTGACGACATGCTGCGTAATGATTGGCATGCAATGTATCCGCAATAACCAAGGAATCTGTGAATGGTGCATAAAGTTCTCCAGTATTTGGATCAGGAATTATCTTTGCAAATCTTAATTCATCAATATAAGCACTAAGTTCTAATGAATCAGGACCAAAATAAGCCAACTCATTAAACAATAAAAACTCATTGTTAGATTCAGGTATTGGTAAAGCAAAAATACCATATGGATAACTTAAACCACATAACCATTCCCATTCTTCATTAAAATTAATTATTTCTCCTCCAGGTATATATTCATGATCTGCGCTTACAACTCCGCACCCGTTAGAATAAAACATAAGCGTTCCATTTTTGTCGCATAACATTGCACTTGTTCGAAAAATTTCAGCAATCATTCCTTCACTATTGGGATCATAAGACAGTTGTAAGTCTCCTGAATTAAAATCAAAATGAAGCATTGCATGTGTATTGTTTGGAGCATTAGCATATCCTCCAATCCAGTAGTGGTCGCGCTTGGCGTCTGCGGGTGGTTGTGCATTGATTTGTACAATACAAAGCAACATCAATAAAATGAGGTATTTCATAGGAAAAAAATAGGGCAGGAAATATTAGAGATATATTAAGGTACGAAAAATATAATTAAATGAATATCGAATATCGTTAGAAATATTGGACAATTGCACCGTCAGTTCAACTGAATCAGAAGATGTCAATAATCGATTATTTTTATTCCCTAATCCGACGTCGCAAGCTATCAACATTAGTGGTTTGACGTATCCATTTGATTTCGAAATTTTCGATTCGATTGGGAAATTAGTTTTGAAAAAGCAAAGTTATCAAGGAACAGCAATTGATTTGAAACATTTATCAACAGGAATTTATTGGATTCAAATTCAGACAGATGGAATTGAATATCAAGAAAGGTTTATTATAAACTAACTATTTCACCAAAATTAAATCAGAATATCGATTCTTCTTCAAATATTGATTGACTATGTGATTGGCAATTGGTACTACGTTCATCGTGTTTATTTTTTCAATATCAAGCCACACGACTTGTTTGAATTTTTCTGGTTCTTTAATTTTAATAACACCTTTCCATTTCTTTGTTTTAAAAACCATAAACAAATCGTCATCACTCCCCTTCCCTTTTTTCACAAACAAATTATGGACTAGTTTCACATTTTTAGGATCGATTTTCAAACCCGTTTCCTCATAATTTTCTCGAATACCTGCCTCCAATGCGGTTTCATTGGGATCTAGTTTACCGCCTGGTAGCGTGTATGCTCCACCCATGCTATTTCTCTGTCTGAGAAATAAAATTTTATTTTCCTTTCGGAGAATCATTCGGACGATTATTCGAACTGCCATTAAGTCAGGATTACTTAATTAAAAAGTAGTTTAAACATTAATAATAATATAATTTATCAACACACTTATCGTATTTCAATAATATGTTTTCCACATAGTTATCCACAATTTATTATAGTTATCCACATTCCCTATTAGGTTAATAATTAAGCCAAAAATTCCATTTTTACCCGTTTCAACCTAAAAAGTGTAGGCGTTGGTAGGAAAAAAGTGGCCTGTTCATGTTTTTTTATGTGTGATTAACCTGCTTTTAAACTGGTTTAACCACAAGTTCCATAGTGTTCAAATGATACTATATATATGTATCGAGTTGAACTAAAACTTATCGTTAAGTTTACTCTATCTCCGAACATTAGTGAACAAACAAAAACAGAGGAATATGACATTTGGAAGCATCTTAGAAACTATCGGAAAAACCCCATTAGTAAAAATCAATAGGGTAAAACCTGACTTTAAGTCACAACTTTATGCAAAATTAGAAGGAAACAATCCAGGCCATTCTGCTAAAGATCGGGTGGCTCATTACATGATTGAAAAGGCTGAACAAGATGGTAGATTAAAACCAGGAGGAACCATCGTTGAGGCTACTTCAGGAAATACTGGATTTAGCATTGCGATGGCAAGTGCTGTGAAAGGATACAAGTGTATTCTAGCTGTAACAGACACGATGTCTCAAGAGAAGAAAGATTTAGTTCGAGCGTTGGGAGCTCAAATCGTTATTTGTCCAAAATTTGTGAAAGCAGAAGATCCTAGATCGTACTACTCTCAAGCAAAAAAGATTGCTGCTGAAACGCCTAATTCTCTATATCTAAATCAAAATTTTGATTTGAATAATGGAATGGCTCATTACCATAGCACGGGACCAGAAATATGGGAAGCAAGTGAAGGAAAAATTACCCACTTTATTGCAAGTGCTGGAACAGGAGGAACCATCAGTGGTACCGCAAAGTACTTGAAAGAAAAAAATCCAAATATTCAAATCATCGCAGTGGATGCATATGGTTCTGTTTTACAAAAGTATCATGAAACTGGTATTTTCGACGAGAATGAAATTTATCCATATTCAATTGAAGGAACTGGTAAGACCATCATTCCTGGTAATGTGAATTTTGATATCATTGACCGTTTTGTAAAAGTGCCGGATAAAGAAAGTGCATTGCGTTGTAGAGACTTGGCAAGAAATGAAGGTATCCTTGCTGGGCATTCAAGTGGTGCTTCTATCCAATGTGTTTTCCAACTAGAAGAAGAAGAAGAAGAAATTTTTGATGAGAGCAGCTACGTAGTTTGTTTGTTTTCAGATCACGGAAGTCGTTATTTAGGAAAAGTATTTAATGATGGTTGGATGAAAGAGAAAGGATTTTTAAATGGACATGCTTATCACAAGAATGGCATTTTCAAAAAAATCGATGGCATTACAAAAGTTCACACTCAATTACAAACAAAATAAATTTATAAATCAAATTGCTCGAACACGCTTACTTAACAAATTCGAACAATAATAAAATCTAAACTAAACATGGATTTATTCGAGAAAATCAAATCAAATCGTGGACCACTCGGTCAATATGCGGAATCAGCGGAAGGCTATTTTATTTTCCCAAAGTTGGAAGGTGAATTAGGAAACCGAATGAAATTCAGAGGAAAAGAATGTATTTGCTGGAGTGTCAATAATTATTTAGGATTAGGAAACCATCCTGAAGTTAGAGCCGTTGATACACAAGCAACCAAAGATTGGGGAATGGCTTATCCTATGGGAAGTCGAATGATGTCTGGAAATACAGAATTACACGATCAGTTAGAAGTTGAATTGGCAGAATTTGTCCGCAAAGAAGCTGCTGTTTTAGTCAACTTTGGTTATCAAGGAATCATGTCAGCGATTGATAGTTTACTTGGACGTCATGATGTTGTTGTGTATGACTCAGGTTGCCATGCTTGTATTGTTGATGGTGTGAGAATGCACTTAGGACGCCGTTTTGCTTATGAGCACAACGACTTAGAAAGTTTGGAAAAACACTTGAGACATGCAACTAAGTTGATCGAAGGAAATGGAAATAAAGGTTCCATCTTAGTGATCTCCGAAGGTGTTTTTGGAATGAGAGGAATGCAAGGAAAATTAAAAGAAATTATTGCATTAAAAGATAAGTTTGAATTCCGTTTCATGGTGGATGATGCACATGGATTTGGAACATTGGGAGAAGGTGGTGCAGGTGCTGGTGTTGAGCAAGGTGTTCAAGATGGAATTGATGTTTACTTTGCAACATTTGCGAAATCAATGGCGAGTGTTGGTGCATTTTTAGCTGGTGACAAAAATGTGGTTCAGTACATGAAGTATAACATGCGTTCTCAAATTTTTGCGAAATCATTAGCAATGCCATTTGTAGTTGGTGCTTTGAAACGTTTAGATTTAATTCGTAAAAATCCAGGATTCAAAGATAAGTTGTGGGAAAATGTAAATGCACTTCAATCTGGGTTAAGAGAAAATGGATTTGATATCGGGAATACCAACAGTTGTGTTACACCTGTATACATGCACGGTTCCGTTCCAGAAGCAACCAACCTTGTTTTGGACTTAAGAGAAAACCATAGTATCTTCTGTTCTATTGTAGTGTATCCTGTTATTCCAAAAGGAATGATGTTGTTACGATTGATTCCAACTGCAGATCATACGATGCAAGATATTGATGAAACGATTACTGCATTTATTGCTATAAAAGATAAGTTGAAATCTGGAGCTTATAAAGCTGAAAAAATTACTACTGAAATATAAATACGTTTTTTATATTTAAGGCGAATAAAAATAAAATGGGAGTGAATTTAATTCGCTCCCATTTTTTAAAACAACATACTAAAATCAAGAAGGAAATGTCAAAACCGTATATAGCAGGCATCCAGCAAATGGGTGTAGGAATACCAAGTGTCTATGAAGCTTGGGGATTTTATAGAAAAAATTTCGGGTTTGATGTTCCCATTTTCGATGAAGCTGCAGAAGCAGGATTGATGCTTCCGTATACTGGTGGACAACCTCAATCTAGGCATGCGGTTTTAGCCATCAATTTACAAGGTGGAGGTGGTTTAGAAATTTGGCAATACAAAGGAAGGACACCAGTCGCACCTCACTTCGATATATTGTTAGGAGATTTAGGTATCAACATTGCTAAAATAAAAAGCAAAGATATTGAAGCCTCTTTCAATAAATTGATGAATGCCAAAGCTGACGTACTTTGTGATATTCAAACGGACCCAAGTGGTCAACAACACTTCTTTGTAAAAGATCCGTACAACAATATTTTTCAAGTTATTCCTTCAGAAAGTTGGTATATGAGCGACCCTACTCCAACCGGTGGCATTGAAGGTGCAATTATCGGAGTTACTGATATTGAGAAAGCCAGAACACTATATTCTGACATTTTAGGCTATGATAAAGTGATCTATGATGAAGTTACGACTTTTGGTGATTTGAGCGAATTGGATGGTGGCAAAAATAGATTCCGAAGAGTATTGTTACAACATACACAACCTCGTGTTGGTCCTTTCAGTCAAATGCTCGGAAGCAGTGTCATAGAATTAGTAGCGGTCAAAGATCGGGAACCTAAGAAAATTTATCAAGACAGATTGTGGGGTGATCTTGGATTCATTCATCTTTGTTTTGATATCAATGGCATGAAAGAAATGCGTACCCTTTGTGAATCAAAAGGATTTCCATTTACTGTTGATAGCTCTGATAGTTTTGACATGGGCGAAGCTGCTGGTCATTTCAGTTACATCGAAGACCCGGATGGCACTTTGATCGAATTCGTTGAAACTCATAAAATTCCAATCCTTAAAAAAATCAATTGGTATCTTGACTTGACCAAACGTCCAGCTGATAAGCCACTTCCTAAATGGATGTTGAAAAGTTTACGCTTTAATAAGGTGAAGGATTAAATCAATATCAATGGCAATAGCAATGGAGTACGTGAGCTATTCGCATGCTTACGCGTGGGCTCACGTACTCCATTGATATCGAAATTGTCATTGACATTGCTATTTTACCGCCCCATATTCATGTAGATTCTCCTCTTAATCACTCATAAAACGTTAAAAAAATAACAAATTCATTTTTTACTTCGTTTTTCTACTATCCTACCCAACCGACTTTAATTTATAACCGTTTCACATATAGAATCTGGTATTCAATATGAAATATTCTTTACAAAGCGACGACAAGGATCTGATTCAAGGCTGTTTACTCCAAAACAGATTGGCTCAAAAGTATCTCTACGAGAAATACTATGGTCAGATGCTTGGTATCTGTATGCGATACTCTAAAGACAGAGAAGAAGCAACAGAAATTCTCAACATAGCTTTTCTAAAGGTGTTTACAAAATTAGATATGTATCAACCAACTGGTTCGTTTCCAGGCTGGATTGCTCGTATCGTTTTTAATGCATCGATAGACTATGTTAGAAAAAATACCAAGTATAACAAGACAATGAATTTTGAAGTAGAGAAAGAAAATTCGGTCCACAATGAAGCAATCGATCAAATTGCTACGGAAGAACTTTTTGAGATCATTCAAAAATTACCTCCTTCAAGTAGAAATGTTTTTTCACTTTATGTCATTGATGGTTTTAAACATCATGAGATTGCAAAACAGTTAGGTATCAGTGAAGGAACTTCAAAGTGGCACTTGTCATCAGCACGTAAAGCTTTGAGAGAATTGATTTCCTACGAGTCAAGAATACCATTAACACACTAACATTCAGAATTCGGTTAAAATTTAGATAATGAAAGATTTTTATTCAAATAACGACAAAGTATTCAGAGAGAAGATTTCCTCTCATGAATTCAAGTTCGATTCATCTGCTTGGGATAAGATGGAGAAAATGCTCGATGATGAGGATCCGAGAAAAGTAGTTGCATGGAGATATCCTTACATGATGATTATCCTTGGGATATTCTTTGTTGGAATTACGTTTTTAAGCCCTACAACAGACTCCAATGAGGTTGCAAAAACTATTGCTGAAACGGGTGAACTTCCAACAAACATCACTGCTGATTCAGCAACATCAATAGAGTCCGATGTAGTAACCTCTACGGCTTTCCCAAAGGAATCAAAGTCAAAAGTTGATATTAAGACAACGAAAAAATCAATAGTTAACATACTTCCTAACAAAGTACAAGCTTTTGACAACGCTATTATAGAAGAACCTACTAAAAATAATACAACTTCAATTATTTCTGATCAAAATATAATTCCTTCAATTATAAAATCTACTCCAATTGAAGCAGTTAAAAATTACATCGAAACCATTCAAGATACTCCAGAAAAGCGTGAAAACATTCAGGCATTTATGGAAGTAAATAGTTTGTTACAACCTGTGAAGTATGATCAAACAATTGTCTCGACATTACCTTTAGAAGCCGCACCAATCTTATTGAAAAAGAAAAAAATGAAGGTAGGTGTACAAGCAGGAGCAAGTGTTATTTTAGCTAAGAGAAGCCTTGCAGACCAAGGAAAAATTGCTACTGCAGTTGGTGGATTTATTAACTTAGATATTGATTCTAAAAACACGATTGCTTTTGAAGCAAATTATAAAAACGGATTCAGCAAAGCAACTATTTTGACACCAAATCGAAATGAACGCTCAAATTTCACTTCACAATCTGGAAACGGCAATCCGAATGAATCATTTGATAGCTATGTACAGAAAGCTGGATATGTTGAAGTCAATAATATTGAACGTGTACATGCAATTGAAATTCCAGTTATTTATAAACGTAAATTGGGAAAAAGAAACAGTGTAATTGCAGGTGTAAAACCAAGCTTGCTGATGTTTAAAAATTCTAGTGAATTAGATGGCGATGGGGCTGCTTTGGGCGATTTTTCAAACGACTCAACTAGCAAAATGATACTGGATCTTGGATTAGTAGCTGGGTTAGAACATCAGATTAATAAAAACCTAGGTGTTGATTTAAGATACAATCAAGGTATACTAGACATCAGTTCGATTGATGAGGTAAGAAACACGAATAGTGAATTAGCTTTGACGGTGAAATATACTTTTTAAAAATAAACTTTAGACAAAGCACTTTTTGTAAATATAGTTAATGGGGTACTTCAAACGAGAAGTGCCCCATTTTTTTATTCTTCTAGCTAGCGTTTGATAAGCCTGCGGAATTGCTTTGTGAGATTGCAAGGATTGTTAAACGTTTTATGTTGAAAATAAGTAGGGGTATTCAGAAGTAAAACAAAACAATGATAACCAATTAGTTAGATTCTTTTTTTGTGGGATAATGCATCAATTTTACGTAGAAACCCAATAAAACGGAGTAATTACGTTACAATTAAACAACGTATTCAAATTGTTGCAAATTCAGTTAAAACAAACATATACTTGGATTTTGTTGCGGGAGGCCGATTTTATATGTTCGACGGAGGAGTTTATAAAATCTAGACTTTTTGTTTCTTTTTTGGCAATGAAAAAAGAAAAAGAACTAGATTCCTCGATAAAATCAAATTAGAAAAAGCAGGGATATTGATGATTATTCAGAATAAATGTAAATCGTATTTAGTGCATCCAAAAATAATTCAGAAAGACGGAATTTGTTACTCCTGAATATCCCTACTTTTCCTTTCTTATGCTGGCACCTCTCTGATGACTTCCCCATTTTAATATGATACTAAAGAAAGCTTACCTTTTTCTATTCAATTATAAAAAAAAAGGATAGCTCTCTTAGAGGTTTTCACTAAGCATACAGATTTAACCGTAATCTATATTAAAAAATATTTACTTTCGCAAAAAAACATACCATGGACGGCACCATAAGAAAAGACATTCAAATCGGACAACTCGTAGAAGTCGTACTTAAAAAAGATCAACGCTCAGGAGAATTGACAGAAGGAATTGTAAAAACTATCTTGACAAAATCTCCTTCACATCCCCACGGAATCAAAGTCAAACTCGATGATGGACAAGTTGGAAGAGTCAAAACAATAATTTTGGAAGAATAATGAATTGATTTTCAACCTATTTACCTATATTCGGGTATGTAACATTAATTCGTTTTGGTGTAACTTTAAAGTCCCTCCCACTATTTAAATCCCCTTGATTTAATTTTTGACAAATTAATGCTATCATTTCAAAATGGTAGTGTTTCACTATAACTATGAGCAAACTACTAAAGCAACATTTTGGTGCAGATACGAATGTCTGCATACAAACTATGTTTGAGGAAATAGCAAATGCAATTCCTCAATCGGTCGCGCTCGTGTATGGAGATCAACAAATTACATTTGAAGAACTCAATTGCAAAGCCAATCAACTTGCCCGTTTTTTACAATCAAAAAATATTGGTCCAGATGTTTTAGTCGGAGTCATGGTCGAAAGATCATTTGACATGATCATTGCTATTCTTGCAATTTTAAAAGCTGGCGGTGCCTACTTGCCACTTGATCACAAAGCTCCTGAAGACAGAATCAAATATATGATTGAAGATGCAAACGTATCTTTGGTTTTGACGCAAGAAAAATTAATTGAATTTCTACCCACCAACGTTGATACAAATACTTTTGCATTAGACACTGAATGGGATAAGGTTAACAATAATTTGGATTCAAATGTGATAAGTGGAGCGTTGCCCAATAACATTGCTTATACCATCTACACTTCTGGTTCCACAGGAAAACCAAAGGGAGTACAAGTTGAACATAAAAGTTTGGCCAACTTAATCATTGGTACCAATATATTCTTGGAAAATCAAATCAAAAAATTTCTATACGCATACTCATTTGCGTTCGATGGAGCTGTTTATTTAATTTGGTGGGCGCTATTAGATGGAGGCACGTTGGTGATTGCTCCTGAAGAATTAGAAAAAGATGTTAATGAATTAGCCAAATTTATTCAGCATCATCAAATTACAAATGTACTCACCTTCCCTTCGCTTTATAGTTTGGTGCTAGAACAAGTCAACCCAGCATTTTTACAATCATTAGAAATTGTGAGTGTTGCTGGTGAGGCATGCCCTGCCTATTTAGCAAACAAACACCACGAACTACTTCCCAACACCTTGTTTTTAAATCAATATGGTCCAACGGAAGCAACGGTCGGTGCAACCATTTATATAACACCAAAAAAGATTGAAGGAGAAAAAGTACCAATAGGAATACCGATACCGAATGTCTCTATTTACATATTGGATGAAGATCTAAATCAAGTACCAGTTGGAGAAATTGGTGAAATCCATATTGCAGGAAATGGTGTCGCAAGAGGATATCTAAATCGCAACGATCTTACAAATGAAAAGTTTATAAGCGATCCATTTAGTGAATATGCCAATGATCGAATGTACAAAACAGGAGACCTCGGTAAATGGTTGCCAGATGGTAATATAGATTTTATTGGAAGAATTGATCATCAAATAAAGTTACGTGGTTATCGAATTGAATTAGGCGAAATCGAAGCTGTTATTTCACAGCACGAGTTGGTCAGAGAAGCAATCGTCAAGGTCGTCGGTGACACAACTGTTGATCAAAAACTAATTGGATATATCGTTCCTTTCGAAAATACGGGAAAAGAAATCTCTACCCTCGAACTAAAAGATTTCTTACGTTTACAATTGCCAGATTACATGGTGCCAGCTGATTTTATAGTCTTGGATAACATGCCACTGACAACCGCTGGAAAAGTAGATCGAAAAGCACTCCCAATTCCTAACATGGTACGCCCAGAATTGGAATATGACTTTAAAGAAGCAACTAATGAGGTTGAAAAATATTTGGTAGATGCTTGGAAAGAAGTTTTAGGCATTAACGAAATTGGTATCCACGACAAATTTTTTGAATTAGGAGGAAATTCTCTGCAAGCTGGAAAATTTGTTGGAAAAGTCAGTGCTGATTTGCAAGAGCAAGTATTTATCGTTTCAATTTTCAATACTCCAACAATTGCTGAGTACGCAAGGTTTTTAGAAAAGGAATATGAAGAAGAATTAAATCGCTTTTTTAACAAAGCTTCAACTTCGCAAAAAGCAGATGTTTCATTTAAAGCTACGGATACATTTGTGTTGAATACTGATGATTTTAGAAATTTTGAAAATGTAATTCCGGCCTCTCCCCCATTTTCTATTGCACCACATAAAAACAAACAGGCGGTTTTCATCTTAGCACCACCTCGTTCTGGAACTTCCCTACTCCGATTGATGCTAGCTGGGCATCCCAATCTGTTTGCAGCCAACGAATTGCAATTATTAGGGTTCGAAACATTGGCGCAACGAGAAGAAGCTTATGGCGGAAAATTCAGCCTTTGGACAGAAGGATTGATACGGGTGATTATGCACATTAAACAATGTACACCCGAAGAAGCAAAAGCGATTGTCGATTTGTATGCAGCAGAAGGAACAACTACCAAAGCATTGTTTGGGAAATTGCAACAATGGATTGGCAAAAAAATAATGGTGGACAAATCGCCATCTTATGCACTCGATCCTAAAATATTGGAAAAAGCCGACAACGATTTCAAAAATGCATTGTTTATTCAACTAATTCGTCATCCATATGCAATGGTCAGCTCATTCAAAAAAATGAGAATGGATCAAGCGATGTACTTGAATGACCATGATTTTGATACTGCTCAAACAGGTGAATTAATTTGGACAAAGAGTCATGAAAATATCAATTCATTCTTCAAAAGCATTCCAAAAAGAAGACGTTTTAGATTGAGATATGAGGAACTCGTTACTGATCCGAAAAAGGTAATGAAAGCGCTTTGTAAAAATTTCAATTGGGATTATAGCCCTGTTCTGATAAATCCTTATTTGGGAATTGAGAACAAAATGACTGATGGTATCTACAAAGAGTCTGCTCCAATGGGCGATCCAAATTTGTTGAAAAAATCACAAATCGATCCTACGCTTGCTGATAAATGGAAAGGAGTTTTAGAAAATAATTTCCTATCAGAGCAGACTTGGGATCTTGCACAAAAATTTGGGTACAACCATCCAAACGACATTCAAAACAAGGAAGAAGATGCTATCAAAACGAATGGAATCATTTCGCCAACTATAGAAACTGTCAAAACTAAACAAGATATTTCCGAAAACAAAAATACTGCGACTCCGTCTAAGGACATCGCTATTGTAGGGATGAGTATCCGTGTTGCTGGTGCAGAAAATATTGATGAATTTTGGCACAACCTGATTTCTGAAAAAGATGTAAGCGTCGTTTACACCAAAGAAGATTTAGAAGCAGAAGGTTTAGATCCTGAAATTTTAAATGATGAAGATTATGTGAATCGTGGGATGCCTTTGAAAGACTATCAATGTTTTGATCATAAATTCTTTGGCTACACCCCAAACGAAGCAGCATTAATGGATCCTCAACACCGGATTTATTTGCAACAAGCTTACAAAGCATTGGAAAATGCAGGATATAATGCTGAAAAATACAATGGTAAAATAGGCATTATCGGTGGCATCGCTAGAAATACTTATTTAGTCAACAACGTAATAACGCACCCAAATTTCTTTAAAACGATTGAAGACTTTCAATTGGGTATTACTTTAGAAAAAGATTTCCCTGCAACTCGTGTTGCTTATAAATTAAACTTGAAAGGACCTGCAATTAATGTGCAAACGGCTTGCTCTTCTTCTGGAGTGGCATTGCATTTGGCTTGCCAATCTTTGATCTCCGGTGACAGCAATATGATGTTGGTCGGTGGTGGACGGATTCAACCACCTGTTTACAAAGGGCATATTCACAACGAAGGACATGCACTTTCACCTGATGGATATTGTCGCGCATTTGATTCGACAGCTCAAGGAATGGTCCGCGGAAATGGAATGGCATTTATTGTTATCAAGAAGTTGGAAGACGCGATTAAAGATGGAGATGCCATTCATGCAGTGATTAAGGCGACCGCTATCAACAATGATGGCACAGATAAAATTGGATTTACCGCTCCAAGTATTCCTGGTCAGTCTACTGCGATTATGGATGCTTACAAAAAAGCAGGTTTTTCTCCTGAAACAATTGGCTACATAGAAGCTCACGGTACTGGAACTAGAATCGGTGACCCAATTGAAATTGCTAGTTTGACAAAAGCTTTTAAAACATTTACAAACAAAAAAGAATATTGCCCAATCGGCTCTGTCAAAACAAATATCGGACATCTAGATGCGGGTGCTTGTATTGCTGGAATTATTAAAACAGTACTCTCCCTTAAAAATGAAGTAATTCCCCCATCACTCCATTTTGACAAACCAAATCCTGAAATTGATTTTAAGAACAGTCCATTTTTTGTAAACACGAAATTGAGACCTTGGAATCAAAAAGAATCGAAAATCCGTCGTGCAGGGATTAGCTCATTCGGATTAGGCGGAACTAATGTGCACGTAGTGTTAGAAGAAGCACCAAAAGAAAAAGTATCTGACAAAGGCAGATCACATCAATTAGTTTTACTTTCTGCCAAAACAGAATCAGCACTCGACACACAAATTAGCGAACTCGCTTCCACGCTAAAAACGAACAAGCACATTCAACTAAATGAAGTCGCGGTTACCTTGCAATCAGGAAGAAAACATTTTGTAAACAGAATGATGCTAGTTGAAAATGAAATTGCAACTGCAGCTGCTGGCTTATCCGAATTCGCAGATATTAGTATTGAAAAAAATGTCGTTGACAAGAAGAAAGAAATTGTTTTTATGTTTCCAGGAGGAGGTGCACAGCACACCAACATGGGCATAGAATTGTATCGTCAAGAAAAAGTTTTCAAAAATGCAGTTGATACTTGCTTAGCTATTTTAAAGGAAGATCATGATTTAGATTTAAAACAAGTCTTGTATCCTTCACATTCAGACAGTAGACCCATTCTAGATGCACTCCATGGAATCACCTTGTTATTTACAATTGAATATGCAACTGCTCAATTGTGGTTGTCATGGGGAATTGAACCGAAAGAAATGATCGGACACAGCTTAGGAGAATATACGGCCGCTTGTATAGCAGGTGTATTTTCTCTAAAAGATGCCATCGGAATGGTCGCTACAAGAGGACAACTTTTTAAAACATTAAATGAAGGTGGTATGCTAAGCGTACCCATGTCTGAAAAAGAAATCGCGCCTTATGCAAATGGTCACCTAAGCTTTGCGGCCATCAACAAACCTGACAATTGTGTGCTTTCAGGATCAACAGGCGCTATTGAAAAATTAAAAACAATACTGGATAAAAAAGAAATAAACTCCTCCTTACTCCACATTACAGTGGCTGCTCATTCTGAAATGGTAGAACCTATATTAGATCAATTTGAGCAATATTTAAATGGAGTAACTTTTCATCAACCTACTTATAAAATTCTATCCAACGTTTACGGAGATTTTATTGATGCAGCTGAAATCCAAACCCCTAAATATTGGGTCAAGCATTTGCGCAACACCGTCCGCTTTTCTGATGGAATCGGAAAATTATTAAGTAGAAAGAATAGACTGTTTTTGGAAATTGGTCCGGGTCAAACTTTAAGCACATTTACTCGTCAACATCCAGCTAAACAAAAAGAACACGTAGTCCTTGCTTCTTTACGTCATCCGAAAGAGTCCCACCATGATATGGCTTTCTTAATGACGACTTTAGGAAGACTTTGGCTGCAAGGAATTGAAATTGATTGGCAAGCATTTAATCAAGATCATTCAACAAGAAAAATCGGTTTACCAACGTACCCGTTTGCAAAAACAAAACATTGGATCGCTCCCAAACCTATCAGTCGTGAGAATTCTGATAAACAACTACAAGTAGAACTTAAGAACCACATTAAGCCATCTACAACATTTAAAGGTACAAACATGAAAAAAATTGAAGTGGTAAAAATCAACAGAGTTGATTTGATCCAACGGGATGTCCAGGAAATTTTCCACGCACTAAGTGGAATTCCTTTGGACGAATTGAACCCTCGAGCTTCTTTTCTTGAACTCGGTTTTGATTCATTATTCTTGACTCAAGCTATTGCAAAGTTGAAGAAGAAATTTAAAGTTAATTTAAGTTTTAGACAATTGCTAGAAGAATTTCCTAACATTGGTACTTTATCGAAACACTTTGATAACAATTTAGCTACTGAAGTTTATCAAGATGAGATCAAGCAATTGGAACAACAGCAAATGAAGGACCAATCAGTTGCTCCAACAAATGAAGTAACGACTCCTTTACAACCAACTCAGCAAGTGCAAGTGCAATCGCCTTCACACTTTTCTAATGTGCCACAAATTCAACCGATTCAAAACGTGTCTCCAGAAGATGCCAATCAGATGCAACAAGTAATTCAACAGCAATTACTATTGATGCAGCAACAGATTGCATTGTTAGGAGGTGCTGGGATTAACACAACTAATGTACCGTCACAGGAAAATAAAGTAGTTTCAAAAAATGAAACAAACAATGTTGCACCTGTGTCACCCACTCTACTAAACACTACTCCTACATCCTCTCAATCGAATGGTAAAAAGCAGATTGATGGAGAAGGAGAAAAATTCGGCCCTTGGCAACCCATTGCAAAAAAAGAAGGCGACGGCCTATCTGATCAACAACGTAAATATCTCAACCAACTAATTTACGATTACACTACTAAAACTAAAAGTTCTCAGGAATTGACACAAGCGCAACGTACGCATTTGTCAGACCCGAGGTCCATCCAAAGTTTTCACAAACTCTGGAAAGACATGGCTTATCAACTGGCTGTTGAAAAATCAAAAGGTTCCAAATTTTGGGATATAGATGGCAATGAATATGTTGATTATCGAATGGCTTTTGGAATTAGTTTATTTGGACACACCCCTACTTTTATTCAAGATGCTGTTCGAGAACAACTTGAAAAAGGATTTGAATTAGGTGTACTAACACCACTTGCACGAAAAGTTGCAGACCTATTAGCGGAACTTACTGGTTGCGACCGAGTCACTTTACTTAACACAGGTTCTGAAGCCTTATCCGCTTCTGTACGTGCTGCTCGTACTGTGACTGGAAAAGATAAAATTATTGTCTTTGAAGGAGACTACCATGGCATTAATGATGAATTTTTGGTGAGAAGTATTCGTCGTGGAGATAAAAATTCTTCTATGCCGATCTCACCAGGGATCCCAGTTTCTGCAGTGGAAAATGTAATTGTTTTAAAATATTCGGACAAAGATATTATTGAGCAGATAGAAAAACATGCGGATGATTTAGCGGCTGTTGTGATCGAACCGGTTCAACCAGCCAATCCGCATCACCAACATTTTGCTTTATTCAAATTGATCAGAAAAGCGACCGAAGCCAATAATATCGCTTTGATCTTTGATGAGATGATTACAGGTTTTAGAGTTTCAATGGGAGGCGCTCAAGAATGGTTTGATGTGAAAGCTGATATCATTGCCTATGGAAAAATTATTTCTGGTGGATTACCAATGGCAGCAGTCGCTGGAAAATCTAAATTCCTAGATGCTTTTGATGGAGGTATGTGGCAATTTGGTGATGCTTCAATACCTGAAGCTGGTGTTACTTTTTATGGTGGAACTTTTGTAAAACATCCACTTGCTTTAGCTGCTTCTTATGCAATGCTAAAAGAAATCAAAAGACGAGGACCTCAAATGTATGAGGACCTTAACAACAATACTGCTAGATTTGCTGAGCGTTTAAAAGAACTTTTCATTCGGACAAAAGTACCGATGACTATAAATGCAACAGCTTCTGTTATTGCTTTCAAACAACATTCCAACAACCCACTTGCAAGGCTCTTTTTCTTTTATTGCAAACTGAAAGGAGTGCATTTACAAGAAAAAGCAATGTTGGTTTCTACAGCGCATACACAAGCTGATTTTGATTTTACTTACAAAGTAATGGAAGAAAGTATCCGTGAAATGCAAACTGCAGGATTCTTTCCAATTACAGTTGTAGATAAAGAGGTAGAACATAAAATTGTTTTGCCGCCCGATCACTTAAGATCTAATAACAAAACAAATGGTACGTCGATACCAATTATTGAGGATCAAAATATTGTCAAAAACGAAAGCAACGGTCACGCCAATAAGGTGTCGAAAAAAAAAATACCCCTAACTGAAGGACAACAAGAAATTTGGGTTGAACAACAGCTAGGTGATCAAGCTGCAGCGGCTTACAATCTCTCTAGTGAAATACGATTGGAAGGTGATTTTCATATGGATAAATTTGAAAGTGCCGTTCAATTATTGATAAACAGACATGAAGCACTTAGAGTAGAATTTGAACAAGAAGGTCTTTTTCAAAATTTTGTAACAGATCGTACTGCAACAATTCCTTTTATTGATATTGCTCACAAAAGTACAGTCGAACAAAATCAACATCTTGAACTCCTTCGCAAAAAAGAATCGGATAAACCGATAGATCTTTTTAATGAACCTGCTTATCGTTTTAAAGTTGTAAAACTCTCCAATCAAGAAAATATCATTTTCTTTACAGTCCATCACATGATTGCAGATGGTTGGTCATTGGGAATTTTGAATAATGATTTGGCTGCTTTATATACCGCCGAATGTTGCGGTGTGGTTGCTGATTTAGAAGCGCCAAAACAATTAAGTGACTTTGCAATCGAACACCAAGTTTACTTAAAAGGAAATGAACGAAAAGCTGCTGAAAATTATTGGGCAAAACAATTTGAAGATGATATCCCAATTTTAGAATTTCCAACAGATCGTTCCCGTCCACCGGTAAAAACTTATGATGCAGCTTGGGAAAGTATTCATCTAGACAGTAAGTTGGCAGAAGGATTGAAACAGTTAGCCAAATCTCAAGGATCAACTTTATACATTCTATTTTATACAGCTTACCAAACTTATTTACAACGGCTATCCCAACAAGATGATTTCGTTTTAGGGATTGTAGCTGCAAGTCAAGCCATCAGTGGTAATGAAAATTTGGTTGCACATGGTGTCAATTTGTTACCAGTCAGAATGAAAACAGATAGCAAACACACCTTTGCAGAACATTTGAAAGCAGCAAGAGGCACCATTCTAGATGCATTCGAAAATCAGAATTACTCACTAGGTGCATTGGTTAAAAAATTGAAACTGCCACGAGATGCAAGTCGTCAACCAGTTATCTCCTTCTTATTCAACATGGATTCCGAAATAGGTAATTTGCAATATGACAATTTGAAAGCTACTTTAAGACCTGTTGAACGTAACTTTGAAACATTTGATACCTTCATCAATGTGAAGCCTGCTAAAGATGGGATTGTTTTTGAATGGATTTACAACACGGATTTATTCGACAAAGAAACAATACAATTACGCCTCCAGGAATTTAGAATACTTTTGGAAAGTATCGTTGCGGATCCTACAACAAAAGTCACTCAAATCCCCGTGCTGACGCCTGAAGAAAAGCACTTAATATTAGAAACTTGGAATGCTAATAAAGGTCCCTACCCAACCGATGTTTGCATTCACCAATTGATAGAACAACAAGCAGAAAAAACGCCTTTACGAGTAGCTGCTGTTTTCAAAGACACAGAAATATCCTATGGTTCATTGAATAAAAAAGCAAACCAAATTGCACGTCATCTATTTGAGGCAGGCGTAAAGCCTGGTGACTTTGTAGGCATATTTATCGATCGTTCGCTGGATATGCTAATTGGATTGTTAGGAATCATGAAAACAGGTGGTATTTACGTGCCACTTGATCCTGGAAATCCGAAGGATAGATTAAATATCATTTTGGAAGATGCACAAGCGAGGTTTTTATTGACGCATTCATTAATGCAAAATCGATTGCCTGATATCAACGGTGTTGTTATTGATATGAACTTAGAATCAACAGCAATTGCACGTCACTCTAATAAGAATCCTAATTTCGAAGTAAAACCTGATAATTTTGTCTATGTAATTTACACGTCTGGTTCTACTGGAAATCCTAAAGGAGTCATGATACCTCACTTTGCAGTGATCGATAATTTGCTCGCGATGCAAGAAGCGATTGATATAAAAAATAGCGATGCCATTTTAGGAGTAGCATCTATTTCATTCGATCCTTCTGTTCAAGATTTCTTTCTACCATTGATGATTGGTGCAAAAATTATCATTGCCGGTCAAGATGAATTGACAGATGGTTATTTACTCAAAGATAGACTTAACAAATCCAATGCAACTTTGATGCAAGCAACTCCTGCAACTTGGAGAATGTTATTGACCGCCGGCTGGAATGGTGGAGCCCACTTCAAAATTTTATGTGGAGGGGAAGGTTTGACCAAAGAATTATCTCAGGAATTAATAGATAGAAGTTACGAACTCTACAACATTTACGGACCAACAGAAACTACCATTTGGTCAACTTACAAATTATTAGCTGGCAACCGAACACAAACAAAAATGGATAGCGGGTATGAGCCAGTTGGACGCCCAATCAAAAACGTATTTTTATATTTATTGGACAATGAATTACAACCTGTACCCATTGGTGCGGCAGGTGAAGTCTACGTCGGAGGAGTTGGTGTTGCTCCTACTGGATATTTTAAACGACCTGAATTAACCGCTTCCAAATTTCTGAATGACCCTTTCAGCAATCAACCAGGCGCTCGTATGTATCGTACTGGAGACATTGCTCGATATTTGAAAAACGGAGATTTAGAATATTTACATCGTGCCGATAATCAAGTAAAAATTAGAGGTTATCGAATAGAACTAGGTGAAATTGAATCTGCTATTTCTCAAAACAAACAAATCCGAGAGGTTGTTGTTATTGTACGGGAAGATCAGCCTGATAATAAATATATTGCAGCCTATGTCATCATGAAAAATGGCGCAGAATTGGACAGTGCTGGGATGAAACGTGAATTGAAATCAAAGTTACCTGACTATATGGTACCAACTGCTTTTGTTCAAATGGATGCGTTTCCTTTAACAGCAACTTTAAAAATAAGTCGTAGTAAATTACCTGTTCCTGAATTAGATCGTAATGATTTAGAAACTGGATATGTAGCCGCCAATTCTGACAATGAAAAAATTGTTCATGACATTTGGTCTAGCCAATTAGGTATTCAAAATATTGGTATCAATGACAACTTTTTTGAACTCGGAGGACACTCATTAATCGCTGTCAAAATGATGGCACAGATAGAAAAAACTACTGGAAAGAAACTACCTTTATCGTTACTATTAGAAAACCCAACAATCAAAAGCTTGGCATACTTATTAAATGATGAAGCACCGGAAAAAAATGTTACTTCTTTGGTCGCTGTAAAAAAAGAAGGGAAGAAAATTCCTATTTATATCGTGCATGGTGCAGGACTGCATGTATTGCTGTTTAAATCTTTAGCAGATAACGTAGATCCTGAACAACCTGTTTACGCACTTCAGGCAAAAGGTATCAATGGGGAAGCAGAACCTTTGGAAAGTATTGAGGAAATGGCTGCTCATTATGTAGAACAAATCCTTCAACACAATCCAAACGGGCCTTATATGTTGGCGGGATATTCCTTTGGAGGCTTGATTGCTTTTGAAATGGCAAAACAACTCAAGAAAAAAGGAAAAGAAATTGTAATGTTAGGAATGTTTGATACCATTGTCAGACCATACATCACCAAAAAAATGGATGATCGAGGAAGTGTCAAAAGAACTGGTGACAAAATAAAAAAAGGTGCTTGGGTGTTAGGAAGTTTTATCAAAAGTCCAGTAGGAACCTTTAAGTATCGCTCTTTTACAACCAAACGAAAAATAGGAAGGCTATTCCATCAAGCATTTGGTAAAAAACAAGCAAATGGAGAAGTCGACTTTTTAGCCAAAGTAGATAGAGCAAATTTCCTTGCTTATGAAAATTATGAAGTTACCCCTTATGACGGGATTATCCATTTATTCCGTGCAAAAGAAAATAGATTTTATTTAAACGATTTTGAATTCTTAGGATGGCTACCTTTTGTTAAAGAAGTTATTGTCAAAGAAGTACCAGGAGATCACCTCAATTTATTTGATGGAAAAAATGGTGTTGAATTCGCAGCAATTCTTCAAGAAACGATGGATGTACTTTGTAGAAAATATAAAACAGATGGTAAGTCATGGCACCTAAAAATAATAGCATAAATCATGATTTAATCATCGACCTTTTCTTTCCAAAAGAAGGTGAACTCGATCGATTATTTCAAAAAACGGTCATAAAGGAAGAAGCAAATCGCACTACTTCCCTGCCCTTCAAGCCCAACGAATTATATGTTTGGATCTTGGAAGTCAACTCCTTTTCAGATGCTGAATTGAGACGCCTTTTCAACTTCCTTACGATGGAGGAAAAGAACAAAGCAAATAACTATCATTTTGATATAGATCGTAAAAGATACATTTTAGGAAGAGCAGTGTTAAAACAATTGATTTCGAAATACACAAAACGAGATGTACACAGCATCCATTTTGGATACAATGCAAGCAAAAAGCCTTTTCTTGTCCCTAACAATACCAATTTGCAATTCAACTTATCTCATTCAGGTGAATTAATTGCAATAGCTTTTCGATTTGATAAGGTAAAAATCGGAATTGATATCGAGATGATTGACCCTACTTATGATTACAATTTAATCCTAAGAGATTATTTTACAGAAAATGAAAAAGGACTTATTGAAAATTTTGGTTACCCTGCATTTTTCAAAATTTGGACTCGCAAAGAAGCTCTTTTCAAAGCTCAAGGAATCGGCTTGACGGACGAAATGAGATGGACCTCCGTACTTCGAAAAAAGGGAATTAATTCACTAAAAGCGTTCAACCAAACATTCTATTGCAAGACGATGCACTTCAACTTAAAGTATTATCTTTCAATCGTATCTAATACTCCTTTAAAATCAATCACTTATCACAGATACTCCACATTGATATGACGAATCTATAAATTTGTTTTTTTTTCTATAATATTGTAACTTTAGTAAGTAAAACACACCCTTCAATAACACTTTCCCCATTTAGCTTTGTCCCTCAAGCTACTTTTGTTTTATGAATTCAATTTAAGATGTTGAGACATTAGCAAAAGCGAGAATCAACTTCAATTATGCAACAGACACTTAATAAATGTGTGAGCAATTTATTGCCCACAAAGATATTATCTAAGTACACCAATATTCTTTGGAGTATTTTTTCAATCAATTTATTGCTGTCGGTTTCATAACGTATTTTTTGAAAAATTAAAAACGTATTAAACCCCTGCGTTCAAATTAAATAACATTTACACTTGGTAGCCAGCCCCCTCTTTTCTGACAGCTTAAACACTGTTTTTAAAATCAGTGCAGGCAAGCCAAAACCTTTTACTTTTAGATAAGTTCGAGAACAAGGTCTTTAAATCTTGTTCTCAACTATCTATTTGCCAATTTTAAAAACGTGATTGAATTGTTGCATTTTTTAGTTATGAATACAACCGCAATCTGTATTCATTTCATTTAGAAAAATTTTAAGTCCAAAAACAAAACAAGTAGAACGAAATAATTTATCAAATTCAGTAATTAATTCGTATCTCAACCTAACATTATGAACATCTTTACAAACCTAAAACTCGTAGCAATATTGCTCTTCATTTTTTGTTGGTGCAATTCGGCAAAGAGCCAATGCTTAAATTCTCAAAAGTATATTGAAGTCATCATCAATGCTGACCAATATGCTGATATAGATAATACTAATTGGACAGTGACCGATGATGCCGGAACCATTCTAGGCTCGGGTAGTCCAGCCGGATCCAATTTTTGTGTCAGCAGATATGAATGTGTGTATTTCAATATTTATGATAATTATGGAGATGGTCTCGGAGCAGGAAGTTATGAGGTAAAATACGATGGAGCGACTATTGCATCTGGTTCTAATTTCGGATCTTCTTTAACCGTTGAATTAGGCGGTTGCGATGCGGGTATATCTTGTTCAAATCCAACAACTATAACTGGTAATGGTACTTATACGACCAATGGTCCTGATCACTGGTATTCATTTACACCATCTATTACAGGTTACCACGTAATCACAACCTGCAACATGAACAGTTGCGATACTAGAATTTATGGGTATGAAGAATGTACAGGAATTATTCTTGCTGAAAACCAAGAACAAACTGTTTTCTTTAATAATGATTATTGTGATACACAATCAGAGGTGAATGTTATTTTAAATGCAGGTACCAATTACTATATTAGAATTGGGGATACAGATGTAAATTGTGCGAATACCAATATTCAATGGTCAATCAATTTCCAAAATGTTGTCGCTGGATGTACAGACCCAACCGCTTGTAACTACAACCCAACAGCAACCAATAGTGATGGTAGTTGCATCTATCAAGGCGATGCCGATTGTCCTGATGGACCAGATTTGAAAATATTGCAAGATGTTTTAGAATCAACAATGATTACAGGTACTTTGAATAACAATGACAATTGCTATGTTGCTGAAGGTTGCATCAATGGATATGGTGAAAGGGAAATTATAAGGTTCACTACTCATATTAAAAATATCGGAAATCAAGATTATTATATTGGATCTCCACCAGCAAATACAAATACCTCTACAGACCAATGGGAATACGATCAATGCCATAATCACTGGCACTATGAGGGCTACGGAGAATACCTATTATTTGATGACAATGGTGTGGAGCTTCCAATCGGATTCAAAAACGGATTTTGTGTGTTAGATTTAGAATGTAGCGACGGAGGAGTCGCAAAATATACTTGTAGCAATCAAGGAATTACTGCTCAATGTGGTGATTACTACAGTAGAAACTTAGCCTGCCAATGGATTGATGTGACTGATGTTGCTGATGGTGATTACACTTTAGTAGTCCGTGTCAACTGGGATCAGTCACCAGATGCACTTGGAAGAATAGAAACTGATTTTACGAATAACTGGGCACAAGTTTGTTTCAACTTATCACGAAACGAAAACGGCCATTTCATAAATGTAATTCCTAATTGTCCCGCACCAGTTGATTGCTTTTCAGAACCTTTCGGAACTGCAGTTGAAGATTGTACTGGTATCTGTGGTGGCAATGCTGTCACTGGTGATATCAATGGCAATTATGCCTTGACAAATGATGATGTCGTTGCCTACAATACTGCCATTATTAATGAGTCGATTGCGGCTACAGATTGCAATGATGTTGCAGCAGATGGAGAACTAAATATTTTAGACGCTGTATTAGTTGCAAGCTGCGTCAATGATGCTAATGGAAATGGTGATGGGCACAATCATGCACATTGTGACTTTCCAACGGTAGCAATAAATAACAATACACAGTCGGCTTGCTTTAGTTTAGGTAACTTAAATACGAATCAAAACTATTTTGACATTCTAATTGAAAACCCGAACGCACATGTTACTGCTTACAACCTAGATTTGAATGGTGTAAGTATTTCAAGCCTAGTCAATTTAGAAAATGGGTACACAACCGATTTAAAATATGATAATAGTGGTGAAATCGTCTCCGTATCTTACAACCTTGACAACATCGATAGATACAACACTCCTACTCCAATTTTGAGAGTTTATTTTTCAGATGCCAACACTATTTGTTTAAATCAAGTAATAGATGTTGTTAACGAATTTCATGAATTAATTTCAAGTTGTGTAAATGGAAGTTGCTTAACAATCCCAAACTGCACAGATAATGATAACGATGGTCTTTGTGCCGCAGATGATTGTGACGACAACAATGCCAATCTGCCAACAACTCCAGGCAGCTCATGTAATGATAACAATTCAAATACAACGAACGATATCATTCAATCAGATGGTTGTACTTGTGCTGGAACACCTCCGACTAATAATGAGTGTGTTGCAGATTATTCAGTTAGCGGATCAACTGTCACGATTTCTGGTTTAACAAATCCAGTAAATGCAGTGAAAATTATTTATCCTGATTATACTACCTTCTGGGAATGCAATTCTTGGGATACTGGCTGTAATGCCAATGAGGTAATTAACAATATTCCGGATGGAGATTACATTATCAGTTTAAACACTTATGATGCAGGATGGAACTCTATTTGTAACATTTTCGAATCATTTACTATTGGTGGAGGCGGTTGTATCGACAATGATAACGACGGAACTTGCGCACCGAATGACTGCGATGATAACGATCCTAATTTCCCAACAACACCGGGCACTTCTTGCAATGATAACAACTCAAATACAACGAATGATATCATTCAATCGGATGGTTGTACCTGCGCTGGAACACCTCCAACAAACAACAGTTGTGTTGCAGACTACACCGTAAATGGAAGTTCCGTAACTTTTACAGGCTTAACAAACCCTATTAGTGCAGTCAAAATAATTTACTTGGATTATACTACTTATTGGGAATGTAACTCTTGGGATGCTGGATGTAATGCAACTGAAATCATCAACAATATTCCGAATGGTGATTATTATATCAGTCTCAATACTTATGATGCAGGCTGGAATCCCATTTGCAATGTTTTTGAATCGCTAACTATTGGTGGAACAGGTTGTATTGATAATGACAATGATGGAATTTGTGCTCCTGATGATTGTAACGATAACGATCCGTCGATTCCTGCAATACCTGGTTCTCCTTGTAATGATGGAAATAGCAATACTACCAATGATGTGATTCTAGCAAACGGATGTACTTGTCAAGGTACGACGCCTGGCTGTACAGACAATGACAATGATGGTTATTGTGTAGCGGATGATTGCGATGACAATGATGCTTCTATCCCAGCAACTGTTGGTTCTTCATGTAATGACAACAATTCAAATACGAACAATGATGTGATCTTAGCAGATGGTTGTACTTGTGAAGGAACTCCAATCAGTACTGGTTGTAATGCAACCTACATCACTCAGCCAGGAACTATTACATTTAGCAATCTAACGGATCCAGTATTAGCAATCAAAGTGATAGATACTAACAACAACACCGTTTGGGAATGTAATTCATGGGCAACCGCTTGTAACACAACAGAAGTAGTTGATGGACTTTCAGCAGGCAATTATGTCGTTAGTTTAAATACTTATGATGCTGGATGGAATGTCATTTGTAACGTATACGAATCTGTAACGATCGGAGAAGGTAATTGTGATGATGCTGATAATGACGGAACCTGCGACGCAACTGATTGTGCACCTACCAATGCTTCCTTACCTGCAACACCAGGAAGTGCTTGCAACGACTTCAATGCAAATACTGAAAATGATGTGATTCAATCAGATGGATGTACTTGTGAAGGAACCGCTCCTTCCAATTGTTCTTCCACTTATCAAATAAGTGGAAATACTGTTACATTTAACGGGCTTGCAGATCCAATCAATGCGATTAAAATTATCAATCTTGATTACACCACCTACTGGGAATGTAATACTTGGGCAACTGCATGTAACACTTCGGAAGCGATTAACAATATTCCATCAGGTGACTATTATATCAGTCTAAATACTTACGATGCTGGTTGGAATGTCATCTGCAATGTTTTTGATATAATTACTATTAATGGGACGATCGCTCCACTTCCTACTGGTATTGAAGATTTGGAACACAACTATGAATTCAACTTATATCCTAATCCTGTTAATGATATTTTGACAGTTGAATTTCAAGACCAAATTGATAAAAATATTTCCTATGAATTACTGACAACTCAAGGGATTTCGATTGTTCGAAATGAAGTGTCTTTAAATGGAAATGAAACTAGATTTTATATCGAAACTGAGTTGTTACAAAATGGATATTATTTATTAAAAGTTCAAATTGGCGATCAAATAATAACAAAGCCAATAATAAAATTAAAATAAGATTGACCCCTCAATAAATTGTAATACAGATTGTATTAGAGGCTGTCTAATTTAGACAGCCTCATTTCCCCTCCCAACTACTAATTTTTGTTTTTTTCAACAAACACTCTTATGAGAAAACTAATACTTTTCGCACTTGCGATTATCTTTTTCTATTCTCCTGTTTCTGCACAATGGCTTGAATGGCAGGATATTACGTCTACTAACTTAACGGTTACTTCAGTGGCAAATTCGGATGGTCAAGAAAAAGATCTGGAAGCAGCTGATCTAAATAATGATGGTTTCGCAGATGTTATTTCAGTAAGGAAACAACCGTTTTCCAACTCAACAGAACCACCTCAACAAGATTTACTTTTGATGAATGTGAATGGGGAATTGATAGATCAAACCAGTCAATATGCGCCCGGATTTATTTCTACACCAACACATGCACGTGATGTATATATCGGGGATCTGGATGACGATGGTTGGCAAGATGTAGTCTTTGCAAATACATTCGATCAAGCACCACTTTATTATAGAAATAGAGGAAATGATAACAATGGAAATTGGCTGGGATTGATTGATGAATCGGCTATTAGATTTCCTTCTACACTAGATGATGCGCCATTAGTATGTGCAGTCAAAGCAGCTGATTTAACAGAGGATGGAAATTTGGATTTATACTTCTGTAATTACAAACAAAATAATGGAACTGCAAAAGATTTTCTTTTTGTTAATGATGGAAATGGATTCTTTACAGCCGAAGGAGAAACAAGATTAGGAGAATTGAGAAACTCTGCGTTTGGAACAGAAGTAGAATTAAAAGACATTGACAATGATGGGGATACCGATGTAATAAAAGTAAGTACCTTGTTTAATGTTGCTCCTTGGAACAATCGTGGTGTACTTGTTCTTTATAACAATGGAAATGGAACTTTTACCAATTGGCAAAATATTACACTTCCTTTCACAAACAGTCCTTACATGATTGAAGTAGAAGACTTTAATAATGATGGACAACTAGATCTTTTTGTGGTAGATGATGGCACTGATTTCTCATTGATTTCAAATACAATTACTCCAAATTCTAATATCACCTTTACTCAAAACTTAGCAGGTGCGGGTGGATTTGGAGGAAATGTTCACACAGCAGATTTTGATTTGGATGGCGATTTGGATGTTGCTGTTGCGGATGTAGACGTGGATATTCCACCTTGTCTTTCTGCAAGAGAATTTATCTTCTTTGAAAATAATAATGGGGTTTTCAGTGATCCATACTTAAACGTACCCAATGTTTGGGCAAATAATACGTATGATTTCGCTATCCTAGACCTCAACAATGATGGTCTAAAAGATGTTATTCAGGGAAATTGCGCTGGGTACACCTTGTTACTTTCAGACAATTGCGATATCGCTCCTGCAAATGCGGACTTTGATTTAGATGGCATTTCTGATGCTTGCGATCCTTGTCCAACGAATCCAGATATCAATTGCAGCCCTAACCCCAACTACCCTACTGTCGATACCAATCTTAGTTTACCAAGACAATGGAATGAATTATTATTGGAATCTATTAGATTGGATTTGGCAAGACCAACCGTACATGCACGTAACTTATTCCATACTTCAATTGCGATGTGGGATGCTTGGTCAGTTTACAACGATGAAGGATGTACCTATTTACTGGGAGAAACAATAGATGGTTTTAACTGCCCTTTTGATGGTTTTACGCCTCCAACTGGAAGCGATGCTGAATTAGAAGAAACGATTAGTTATGCCATGTATCGAATATTAACACATCGATTTGGTTTGTCAAATAACGGTTTTTTACTAAAACAAGCGTATGACAATCATATGCAAGTATTAGGTTATGACATCACTGTTACGACAACAAATTATGCTTCAGGTGATCCAGCAGCATTGGGAAACTATATCGGACAATGTATCATCAATCTAGGTCTCCAAGATAATTCAAATGAACAAAATGATTTTGCCAACACAAGTTACCAGCCAGTCAATCCGCCGATGGTTGTTGATAATTCTGGCAACCCAACAATTTCAGATCCTAACAATTGGCAGCCACTTACTCTTGAAATATTTATCGACCAAAGTGGTAATGTAATACCAGGAGCAACTCCCGATTTTCTAAGTCCAGAATGGGGACAAGTTACGCCATATTCATTGACACCAGCAGACCGTACGGTCAATCAAAGAGACGGTTTTAGCTATTGGGTTTATCATGACGAAGGAGCACCTCCAACTTTAGAAGCAGATGGAAGTGGCCAGTCGGATGCTTATAAATGGGGATTTGAAACGGTAGTCAAGTGGTCATCTCATCTTGACCCAACGGATGGTGTCATGTGGGATATTTCTCCAAACAACATGGGTAATCCAAATTCATATCCTAGTAATATTGCTAGTTATCCAAATTTTTATGATCAAACAAACGGAGGTACAACAAACAACGGTTACAATGTCAACCCTTCTACTGGACAAGCTTATGCTAGTAATATAGTTCCGCGTGGAGATTTTGCAAGAGTATTGGCAGAATTTTGGGCAGATGGTCCTGACTCAGAAACACCTCCAGGACATTGGTTTACTATTTTAAATGAGAATGTTGCTGATCACCCTAGTTTCCAAAAAAGATTTCAAGGAACGGGTCCGATACTTAGCGACATGGAATGGTACATCAAATCTTACCTTATGCTTGGTGGTGGAATGCATGATGCTGCTATAACTGCATGGGGAAATAAAGGATGGTATGATTATACTAGACCTATTTCTGCAATACGCTATATGGCAGACAAAGGCCAAAGTTCTAACAGTGCATTACCGAATTATGATCCACAAGGAATGCCATTGACACCTGGATATATAGAACAAATACAAGCTGGTGACCCACTTGCTGGAGCTGGTAATGTCAATGTTGGAAAAATTAAAATTAAAGCTTGGAGAGGACATGAAGTAATTCAAAATGTCGATACAGATGTTGCTGGTGTCGATTGGATATTGGCTGAGGATTGGGTTCCATATCAACGTCCTTCTTTTGTCACCCCTCCTTTCGCAGGTTATGTTTCCGGGCACTCGACTTTTTCCTCAGCTGCCGCTACTATCATAACCAACTTGACTGGTGATGCGTATTTCCCTGGTGGTTTGGGTACTTATACGGCACCAAAAGATGAGTTTCTCGTTTTCGAAGATGGGCCAAGTGTAGATGTTGTTTTACAATGGGCTACCTATCAAGACGCTGCTGACCAATCCGCTTTATCAAGGATTTGGGGAGGCATTCATCCACCCGCTGATGATATTCCTGGAAGAAGAATGGGTGAAAAAATTGGAACTAGCGCATTTAACAAAACACTAAGTTTCTTTCAAGATAATAATAACAATGGCGCTCCTGATCTTTGCGAACCTGCTGGTCCATGCGATAATGCGGGAGGTGACGCGGATGGCGATGGTATTTGTGATAATTCGGATTGTGATAACACCGATCCAAATTTGCCAGCAACAGTCGGAAGTACTTGTAATGATGGAAATGCAAATACTGAAAACGATGTCATTTTAGCAGATGGATGTACTTGTGAAGGAACCCCTATTTCAACTGGCTGTAATTCAAGTTTTGTACAAAATGGTAATTCAGTTACTTTTTCTGGTTTGACAGATCCTGTCAATTCTGTGAAAATTATCAATCTGGATTATTCTACCTATTGGGAATGTGTCTCTTGGTCTGCTGGATGTAACACCAATGAAATTATCAACAACATTCCTGATGGTCAATATTATATCAGCTTAAATACTTATGACGCTGGATGGAATGTTATCTGTAATATCTTTGAAATTATAACAATAGACAGTGGAAATGGTTGTGTTGACAATGACAATGATGGTTTTTGCATTGCTGATGATTGTGACGACAACAATCCTTCCGTACCTGCCAATGTTGGAACTTCTTGCAACGATGGAAACCCTAACACTGAAAATGATGTCATCCTTGCAGATGGTTGTACTTGTGAAGGTACGATTATAGGATGTACGGACAATGACAATGATGGTTTTTGTCTAGCTGATGATTGTAATGATAACGATCCAACTATTCCTGCTACGGTAGGCAGTTCCTGTAATGATGGAAATTCAAACACTGAAAATGATGCCATCCTTGCAGATGGTTGCACTTGTGAAGGAACACCTATAAACCCTGGAGGATGCAACATTGTAATTACAAGTAACAATAGTGCTATCACGCTTACGGGAATGACGGATAATGATGTGAACGCTAAAATATTCAACACCAGCTGGCAAGAACAATGGGGTTGCAATCCTTGGAATGGATCTCCATGTAGCACGACTGAAACTTATAACAACGTAACTGTAGGGACTACCTATTATGTAAGTATCGTATCTGCAAACTGTAATATTTTTGAAGTTGTAACTGTAACTGGTGGCGGTGGATGTACGGATAATGACAATGACGGATTCTGTGTTGCAGATGATTGCAATGACAACAACCCTAACGTACCTGCAGCTGTAGGCACTACTTGTAATGACGGCAATTCAAATACTGAAAATGATGTCATCCTTGCAGATGGTTGCACTTGTGAAGGAACACCTATAGGTCCAGGTGGATGTAACTCAACTTACACCCTTGGCAACGGATCAATTACATTTAATAATTTGACAGATCCTGTTAATGCGATTAAAGTAATTGATGCAACTTATACAACTGTTTGGGAATGCAACAGTTGGGCTATTCCTTGCAACACTTCTGAAATTGTCAGCAATTTACCGGCAGGTGATTATATTGTTAGTTTAAATACTTATGATGCTGGATGGAACGTCATTTGTAATATTTATGAAGTAGTTACAATTTCAGGAGGAAATGGTTGCCCCGATGCAGACAATGATGGTACTTGTGATGTTGACGATTGTGCACCAACAAATCCTAATTTGCCAGCAATTCCAGGAACCACTTGTAATGACTTTGATGCAAATACAACGGATGATGTAATTTTAGCAGACGGTTGTACTTGTCAAGGAACCAGCGCCTCCAATTGTGTTGCTGCGTATGCTGTCAATGGCAATACTGTAACCTTTAGCAACATCAACGATCCAGTCGCAGCGATTAAGATTATTTATCCTGATTTCACCACTTACTGGGAATGCAATACTTGGGAGACCGGATGCAATGCCACAACGACTATTAATAATATTCCAAATGGAAATTATATTATCAGTTTAAATACCTATGATGCTGGATGGAATGTCATCTGCAATATTTTCGAATCGATTACTATTAATAATGCACTTCCATTGGTGCAACCTTTTGAAAATAAAGTAAACGAATTAGCTTATGATATTTATCCAAATCCTTTCGAAGATATCCTAACAATAAAGTTTGTAAATGATTTTGAAAAAGAAATTGAATATGAAATTTATTCAAGTCATGGGGTTATGCTTATGGAATCTCAAATGCAGTTGGAAGCAGGGAAAAAACAATTCCATATTGAAACAGATCGATTAAAAAGTGGATACTATTTGTTGAAAATAAAAATGAAGGATCAGATATTGTCGAAACCGATTATTAAGATGTAATATCAAAAAATGTCACCTATCTAAAAAGGCTGCTCTAATGAATTGGAGTAGCCTTTTTATTTTTTGATATAATAGTTGGTTCCATCTATCGTTCTATTTGTAGCCACATATGTATAAAAGCTAAAAAAAATCTAATTTGTGTCGAAATAAATCGATAGATTTGATTATTTTAGATACATTACTTAAATAAGAATATCAACACATTCTTTTTTTTTTAATTTATTACAAAATAGAACGCTATGAGTTTTTTAGACGACTTAAAAAAGATCCTATTTGTTGGTGAATCAGTCACCAAGTCTGCTGCTGATAAAGCTGGTGATTATGCCAGTGAAACAGGAGGAGAAATACTGGACAAAACAGGAGAAGTGCTGAATTCTGCTAAGGAATCGGCGTTTGAAACAGGTGGTAAAATCTACGAAAAATCAGGTGATTATGTAGACAAAGCCAAAGATACTGCTGAAGATATTGGTAGCAAAGTGATGGAAACTGGGAGTAATTTATTCGAAAAAGCTAAGGACATGACTAGTGACATCATGGAAAGTGAACAGATGGAAAAAGCTAAAAATTTCACAGAAGATTTAGGGGGCAAAGTTTTAGAAACTGGTGGAGAATTAGCAGATAAAGCAAAAGTAGTTGCTGAAAATGTTGGTGGTAAAGTTATGGCAGGTGGCGCCGTCATCATGGGTAAAGCGCAAGAGATGGCAGATCAAGCTGGAGAAAAAATGGAAGGCATCATGGAACAAGCAGATGCTGAAGCTACCAAGGAAAAAATGGAAGATAAAATCCGTGAAGCCAAAGGTCTTAACAAAGACATTGCAGATAAAGTAGGATATGATAATTTAGATGGCAGCTTGATGGACGGCAAAGATGACTTTTTCTCAAAAGCTGCAAAATGGGCAGGCGGAGATTTTGGCTCTTTCGGACCTTCTGGAGATGAAGAGAAAACGGTTGAAGACTCAACTCCAGAAATTCCAACTGATAAACCAACATTAGAATTACCAGATGATATGGATGATGTAGATGCTTAATTAAAAAACAATTACTTTTTTTTATAGAAGCTCATCTCGATAATTCGGGATGAGCTTTTTTTGATTTTGTTTTAATTCCTTATTGTTTAGGGCCAGATAACTTGTTTCAATCCTTGTTGTTATGGAAGTCGAAAATGAAGTAAGAATTTTGATGCTTTATCTACACTTGTTAGTTCGTTTCAATCCTTATTGTTATGGAAGTCGAAAATGAAGTGTTGAGTCTGTTTGCGATATAGGAAAAGGTGTTCTAGTTTCAATCCTTATTGTTATGGAAGTCGAAAATGAAGACAATTTATTGTTTTGCACCGCCAGCATAAATTAATGTTTCAATCCTTATTGTTATGGAAGTCGAAAATGAAGCTAATTGTCTTTCATTGGTTTGAGAATATATACTCGAGTTTCAATCCTTATTGTTATGGAAGTCGAAAATGAAGTATGTCAATTCAATTGTACAGATTATAATGTTTATGGTTTCAATCCTTATTGTTATGGAAGTCGAAAATGAAGAATGTTTAGTACTTGTAATCTAGTCCTGTGTACTCCTGTTTCAATCCTTATTGTTATGGAAGTCGAAAATGAAGAAAATTGACTTCCGTTATCATATCTGATCTAATTTAGTTTCAATCCTTATTGTTATGGAAGTCGAAAATGAAGTAATTACATGAATTTTTTCCATTGATTTGAATTTTAGTTTCAATCCTTATTGTTATGGAAGTCGAAAATGAAGTATTGGAAATAAGGAGAATCAGGAAAGCAATACATAGTTTCAATCCTTATTGTTATGGAAGTCGAAAATGAAGACGAAAATCCTTTTTCATTAGTGATTTTGGAGTATAGTTTCAATCCTTATTGTTATGGAAGTCGAAAATGAAGGGCGAAGCGAAATCGGTAATCCTTCGTTCGACATTTGTTTCAATCCTTATTGTTATGGAAGTCGAAAATGAAGTTATGCTGTAGTATTGATGTTTGTAATGGGAATCCGGTTTCAATCCTTATTGTTATGGAAGTCGAAAATGAAGCTCAAATCCCATGTTACAATTCTTTCATCTTTCATTTGTTTCAATCCTTATTGTTATGGAAGTCGAAAATGAAGATACTTGCTATGATATCTTCAAGTTATAAGCAGTTAAGTTTCAATCCTTATTGTTATGGAAGTCGAAAATGAAGAAAAAAGATATCCAGGAGGAACGGCTTTTGAAAGTTGTTTCAATCCTTATTGTTATGGAAGTCGAAAATGAAGTGGTACATTATCATTAAAACGACAATAGTTTAGTAGGTTTCAATCCTTATTGTTATGGAAGTCGAAAATGAAGAAAATCACTTTGATGTAGATATCGAAGACTATGACTGTTTCAATCCTTATTGTTATGGAAGTCGAAAATGAAGCTTTCTTTCGTTCCGACATTGGTTTTTTCAAGCGATGGTTTCAATCCTTATTGTTATGGAAGTCGAAAATGAAGTATTGTTCGATAATCATTTCGTCGCGCGTCATTTCGCGTTTCAATCCTTATTGTTATGGAAGTCGAAAATGAAGTTTCGTTTCGATGACGTATTCGAATAACGACAACGGAGTTTCAATCCTTATTGTTATGGAAGTCGAAAATGAAGTATAATTGTATCGCCTGTTGCGTTTACTGTTTTTATGTTTCAATCCTTATTGTTATGGAAGTCGAAAATGAAGCACAAAAAGCGATTGAAACATGGAAAGCGTATCAAGTTTCAATCCTTATTGTTATGGAAGTCGAAAATGAAGAAAAAAACGAAATCGTAAACGAATGAAAGACGAAAGTTTCAATCCTTATTGTTATGGAAGTCGAAAATGAAGTTAATTTTTCAAGCGTTGACGATGTTTCCGTCAATTGTTTCAATCCTTATTGTTATGGAAGTCGAAAATGAAGCCATTCACATTAAAGCGCGTGCCGTGAAAGTCGTCGGTTTCAATCCTTATTGTTATGGAAGTCGAAAATGAAGAAAGCCATGATTGGAGACGAAGCCACGATTGGAGAGTTTCAATCCTTATTGTTATGGAAGTCGAAAATGAAGGTGGGTCTTGAGAATCTAAATCAACAATTGCCCCATGTTTCAATCCTTATTGTTATGGAAGTCGAAAATGAAGTCAATTTTTACCGAAACAGAAGCAGGTTGCTGGGCTTGTTTCAATCCTTATTGTTATGGAAGTCGAAAATGAAGCAATAACCCCAATAAACGTAATTCACGACTTTGAAAGTTTCAATCCTTATTGTTATGGAAGTCGAAAATGAAGTGAAGTCGCTTGAAAAGGGTTTCAAGGTTTATAAGATGTTTCAATCCTTATTGTTATGGAAGTCGAAAATGAAGACCGATACCATTCCGCCCGAACGAAACGAATTGCGGTTTCAATCCTTATTGTTATGGAAGTCGAAAATGAAGAACCGATACCATTCCGCCCGAACGAAACGAATTGCGGTTTCAATCCTTATTGTTATGGAAGTCGAAAATGAAGTCAATTTTTACCGAAACAGAAGCAGGTTGCTGGGCTTGTTTCAATCCTTATTGTTATGGAAGTCGAAAATGAAGGATATGTTGACATACCCGTCACACGTTTTGATTTAATGTTTCAATCCTTATTGTTATGGAAGTCGAAAATGAAGACCCGTTATTCCGCAGCCTTGTACCTCACTAATTAAGTTTCAATCCTTATTGTTATGGAAGTCGAAAATGAAGGATCAATAACACGTGAACCACTTCGCCAATTCGAAAGTTTCAATCCTTATTGTTATGGAAGTCGAAAATGAAGTATAATTGTATCGCCTGTTGCGTTTACTGTTTTCATGTTTCAATCCTTATTGTTATGGAAGTCGAAAATGAAGTTCATCAACAAATCTTTGAATCAATTCGATTTCAGAGTTTCAATCCTTATTGTTATGGAAGTCGAAAATGAAGTACGAAAACGTAAAACAAAACATTAACGTAAGTGCGAGTTTCAATCCTTATTGTTATGGAAGTCGAAAATGAAGTTTCGAAAGACGAATCAATGTATCGCGCATACGCTTGTTTCAATCCTTATTGTTATGGAAGTCGAAAATGAAGAATACTTAATCGGTGTTCCTTCAATTGTCGGCGGGATGTTTCAATCCTTATTGTTATGGAAGTCGAAAATGAAGGCAGGTGAAGGTGTAACAGAAGAAACTCCAAAAGGAGTTTCAATCCTTATTGTTATGGAAGTCGAAAATGAAGGCAGTATGATTATGCTTTGTTTTTGTATGATGGAATGTTTCAATCCTTATTGTTATGGAAGTCGAAAATGAAGACTATTTTTTTGGAGAAATTAATCAAACGGTTTTTGGTTTCAATCCTTATTGTTATGGAAGTCGAAAATGAAGAAAATGGGCAATCGAAGCTAAAGCAGAACCCCAGCCAAGTTTCAATCCTTATTGTTATGGAAGTCGAAAATGAAGACGGTTGTAGAAATTGGGTTGAATTTTCAAATGCTTGTTTCAATCCTTATTGTTATGGAAGTCGAAAATGAAGTCGTTTTGCACTCATTACCTTTCGAATCGGTAATCGTGTTTCAATCCTTATTGTTATGGAAGTCGAAAATGAAGAGTTATTTTCTTGTAACTGGTTGGATGCTTAATAAGTGTTTCAATCCTTATTGTTATGGAAGTCGAAAATGAAGCGATGTTGATTCCGTATTGAACGCTTATGAAATGAAGTTTCAATCCTTATTGTTATGGAAGTCGAAAATGAAGGTCGTCACCGTTACAAACGCCGCCCGTACATTCAGTAGTTTCAATCCTTATTGTTATGGAAGTCGAAAATGAAGTAATACGCAATCTGGATCCCCTAACAAACGACCGATAGTTTCAATCCTTATTGTTATGGAAGTCGAAAATGAAGCGTATTATGATAATTCAATATCTATGCCAAGATATGTTTCAATCCTTATTGTTATGGAAGTCGAAAATGAAGCGACGTATATACTTTGCAAGGCGACAACGGAATTAAGTTTCAATCCTTATTGTTATGGAAGTCGAAAATGAAGAACCGATACCATTCCGCCCGAACGAAACGAATTGCGGTTTCAATCCTTATTGTTATGGAAGTCGAAAATGAAGATAGCCCGAATTTGTTGTGTGTCGGCTTACCTTACTAGTTTCAATCCTTATTGTTATGGAAGTCGAAAATGAAGATATTGAACGTTGGGCGACGGGTTGCGCTTACAAACAGTTTCAATCCTTATTGTTATGGAAGTCGAAAATGAAGGTACACCAATTTTTTTGTAAAGCGAAAACGTATGATGTTTCAATCCTTATTGTTATGGAAGTCGAAAATGAAGATATTTCGGGTAATGTATAGTTATACGGCATTTTATTGTTTCAATCCTTATTGTTATGGAAGTCGAAAATGAAGATTTCCAGCGGACACATTTATGAAATTGGAGTATCAGTTTCAATCCTTATTGTTATGGAAGTCGAAAATGAAGGAATGTTGGTAATACGAAATTCTTAATAGATGGGGGGTTTCAATCCTTATTGTTATGGAAGTCGAAAATGAAGAGTAATTTATTTGAAAATGAAATAAGCGACTACCAAGTTTCAATCCTTATTGTTATGGAAGTCGAAAATGAAGATTCATTCTTATTTTTTGATATGGATTAACTATCCTTGTTTCAATCCTTATTGTTATGGAAGTCGAAAATGAAGGTTTCCCCAGCGAGCAAAGTAAGCACGTTTTACTTCCGTTTCAATCCTTATTGTTATGGAAGTCGAAAATGAAGTTGTCTGCATCTGTAATTTGTATTGAATTTTTCATGAGTTTCAATCCTTATTGTTATGGAAGTCGAAAATGAAGAATAAATTTAGTGAATCTAAATTTATTTTCTTCTTCGTTTCAATCCTTATTGTTATGGAAGTCGAAAATGAAGAAGGATATGATGAATCAGTATATAATCGTTTGGAGACGTTTCAATCCTTATTGTTATGGAAGTCGAAAATGAAGCTGGGCTAGGTATTTACCAGGTTGTTGATTCGATCAGTTTCAATCCTTATTGTTATGGAAGTCGAAAATGAAGACCATCTTCGGATAGCTTAGCTGGATTATCAGTAGGGTTTCAATCCTTATTGTTATGGAAGTCGAAAATGAAGATGCAAACACAAGGTCCCAAGGAGTGTCCGATTTCCGTTTCAATCCTTATTGTTATGGAAGTCGAAAATGAAGAGGAGTTATTTGATATGGCAGATTGTTTCGTACGATAGTTTCAATCCTTATTGTTATGGAAGTCGAAAATGAAGATAATATCACCGTTGAAATAGTCTTACTTACTCGCTGTTTCAATCCTTATTGTTATGGAAGTCGAAAATGAAGCGGATCATTGGTACCAGTTGCAGGACCAACACCGCCGTTTCAATCCTTATTGTTATGGAAGTCGAAAATGAAGTCAACTTGTTGGGAGGATGCTCAATGTTGCAGTCAAGTTTCAATCCTTATTGTTATGGAAGTCGAAAATGAAGTTCGATAATCGGTTCGTCGATTGGTTCGTCAGGAAGTTTCAATCCTTATTGTTATGGAAGTCGAAAATGAAGGTAATCGCGAAATCTGTTGTCGGTTCCGTAACTGGAGTTTCAATCCTTATTGTTATGGAAGTCGAAAATGAAGCGGCATCCGATCGCGCTGGACGAATTACGAGAACGATGTTTCAATCCTTATTGTTATGGAAGTCGAAAATGAAGGTTTTCGGTTGCCTTCGCTCGTTTCAGCGCCAGCGTAGTTTCAATCCTTATTGTTATGGAAGTCGAAAATGAAGCGAAAACGAATTTCGTGCCGTACCTCCTTTAAAATTGTTTCAATCCTTATTGTTATGGAAGTCGAAAATGAAGGATGAGGGCTTTGAAGATAGCGGCAAACTAGAAGGGTGTTTCAATCCTTATTGTTATGGAAGTCGAAAATGAAGAAAAATCGCTGAGAAATACGGATTGATCGTTGGTGAGTTTCAATCCTTATTGTTATGGAAGTCGAAAATGAAGGCCTGACTATAAAAAACTAAGAAGAGCTTACAAAACGTTTCAATCCTTATTGTTATGGAAGTCGAAAATGAAGATAAAACCATTATGGTTGACTTTCATTCGAATTGTGGTTTCAATCCTTATTGTTATGGAAGTCGAAAATGAAGACATTTTTGATAACCAAAATCGTTGATGCTGAAACGGGGTTTCAATCCTTATTGTTATGGAAGTCGAAAATGAAGAAAGTTTTGGGTGTTTGGAGTACAAAGCCTGACTAGTTTCAATCCTTATTGTTATGGAAGTCGAAAATGAAGTTGTGGATGTGATTGTGACGCATTAGTCGATATTATGTTTCAATCCTTATTGTTATGGAAGTCGAAAATGAAGCCGTGTAACCTTCCTCTTTCCAGTCTTTGAAGGTCTGTTTCAATCCTTATTGTTATGGAAGTCGAAAATGAAGGAAACATCGGAAGATGACGATGATGATTTACCATTTGTTTCAATCCTTATTGTTATGGAAGTCGAAAATGAAGCCAAACTGCTTACACAAACTACCTTTTGCATTAGTCGTTTCAATCCTTATTGTTATGGAAGTCGAAAATGAAGGCAATTGATGGTTGGCGTGTTTTGAGGTACACCGCATGTTTCAATCCTTATTGTTATGGAAGTCGAAAATGAAGCTGCTGTTGTGATCGCTTTCGGTCCACGTTCTTTGTTTCAATCCTTATTGTTATGGAAGTCGAAAATGAAGGATATTACTTCGTTAGAACGGTTTAAGCATAGGATAGTTTCAATCCTTATTGTTATGGAAGTCGAAAATGAAGTTTCAATATCCGTAATATAACTAACATCACCATTAAGTTTCAATCCTTATTGTTATGGAAGTCGAAAATGAAGCTTGTTGCAATGGCCCAAGGCTAGAAGTTTTTGGCGTGTTTCAATCCTTATTGTTATGGAAGTCGAAAATGAAGTCTTTATTGTTCAATCCTTTCCTAACCCAAAATCTAATGTTTCAATCCTTATTGTTATGGAAGTCGAAAATGAAGTTACTGCACTTTAACCTTCCTGTATCTGTCATAGGTCGTTTCAATCCTTATTGTTATGGAAGTCGAAAATGAAGCTTTTTTCGTAGGTATATCCGCTTTATTTAAGTCCTTGTTTCAATCCTTATTGTTATGGAAGTCGAAAATGAAGGTAAGAATCCCGTATCAAATCTGAGGTCATAGTCTAGTTTCAATCCTTATTGTTATGGAAGTCGAAAATGAAGAGTTTGAGGAAGGTAGCAGGGAATACTTAACTATAAGTTTCAATCCTTATTGTTATGGAAGTCGAAAATGAAGGATATGCCAATACCATACCCCGTCCTTAGGAACGGGGTTTCAATCCTTATTGTTATGGAAGTCGAAAATGAAGATAACCAACTTCATCCCAGATTTTATTCGCTGAATCGTTTCAATCCTTATTGTTATGGAAGTCGAAAATGAAGTCAGAATCAGCCACCACAGGCATAACTCCATTTACAGTTTCAATCCTTATTGTTATGGAAGTCGAAAATGAAGGAGCAGGAGTAGAACAGATATTTGATTTAATTAGGGTGTTTCAATCCTTATTGTTATGGAAGTCGAAAATGAAGGAGTGTATATCTTTAGAAAGTTAGTAATACTTGCCTGTTTCAATCCTTATTGTTATGGAAGTCGAAAATGAAGCCGTCTGTCTATATAATTCACTGTATCACAGTATTTTACGTTAAAATTATTCATTGTTTATTTTTATTAAAATCCAATATTTCAAAGAACTATTGTTGCTGTTTTCCACATTTTCCGAAAACACATTTCTTTGAGTATTAGCAATTTACAATCTATTTTTTTACATATCAAAATAAGTTTGCCAACGGAAACTCTATTTTGTGCAAATATTTCTGTACGTGCAAGATAAGCATCTGCGCTTTACTTTCGTAGCTTTCGGATAACGATTTTTACTCAAAATTTCAGCAATAGATGTTGCCACTTTTTTAATCTCTTCAACATGCTTTTCTGCCACTTCAACTTCAATTAATTTATTTTTACTCCTTGTATAAACTAAAAAACCTTTCTTTACTTCTTTTTTAAAATTACTGCGAATCAACCAAGCATAACAGTACAACTGTGTTTTGTAAGTAGCATATACTTTATCTTCATACTTTGCAAATTTGTAATCCAATGCTGCCATTGTACCGTCTTCCAACAAATAAATTTCATCCACTTCTCCACGTATCAAATCATTTGTCAAATACTGATTGTGCCATTTTTGTACAACACCCAATCGCTTTCGCATATACTCAATATTCTCTCTTGCCTTTCTTTCATGCACTTCCCTACCCTTCACTACTTTGAAATGACGTCCTTCATATTGTGGAATTCTCAATAAATATTCAAAATAAGTGAATCGTGGACAATACAAATATTGGATAATATGCGATGGTGTTATTGAAATATTCATAGCTAAAAAAACAATGCTTTTACTTCATCAGATATCATCTTTTTGTCAAATGCTTGCCCCAACAATGTTGTGTCATTTAGCTCATCTCGACTCATCGGAAAAATATAAACTTTATCTACAGCTTCGTCAAGCTCTTCTTCAATTTGCAATTCTAATGTGTCTCGTTGGTTACGCTCTACACTCCCCAAAAAAACTGAATATTGTACCCGATACAAACCTGCTTGTTTGCAGTACTTTGCAATCTTAGTTCGTGCTCGATCATTTTCAATATCATACATTACCCAAAGTATCATTCTTTTGCAATTAATTTGTTAGCAAACTGATGTGCATCAAACTGCATCGCATTCGCACGCGTTTGATTTCTACCTTTATACCTAATTTTGTCTTCCTCCAAATAAGTATTCAATGACTCAATCAACAACACTTTTCCCGATTTATTTAATGACAAACCATTGGAGATTTCATCGACATGAGATTTGTTGACTTTCTTGGCGGAAAATAATTGGAAAACTACTTTGTCCGCATAGGCACGATATGGTTCTATAAAATCATACACCATACTTTTATAATTATAGTCATCTCGATGCAAAAAACCAACATAAGGATCTAACCCCGCCAATATAATTGATTTCTCAACTTTTGAATACAACATTCCATATGCATAGTTTAAAAAAGCGTTAAACATATCAACTGCTGGTCGAGAAGATCGCCCTGAAAATTGATAAGGTTTGGTTAATACATAACTTAGTGTTTCAAAATACAATCTACCTGCTGTCCCTTCCCAACCTCTCAACTGGTCAGCAACTGTATCTACTTTCTGACCAGCTTCCACATTTTCTATCAAAATTTTTAGTGCTTCGATTTGCTTAATTTTTTTATCTAAAAAATCCTCATGTTGTTTACGATGTTTCTTCAAATCTTTTACAAATGTCAATTGATTCCCTACTTTAGCACTCAACCACATTGTTACATAACTCAATGCTTCCGTTGACAAACTACATTCTAATTGTCGCTTTCTAATCCGTGTTGTACTTCCCAATTTGCTATGCCATACTCTCCCAATCGGTTGTCCATCGTATTCCAAAAAAACGATATCAATATTATTTTGCAACGCCAATTTTACAGATTCAGAAGAAAGCGCAATTCCTTTTCCAATCCAGATACTTTTTACTTTATGCGCAGCAACTTGATGCTTTTCAACATTCCCTTCTTTTTTGATTTTGATCTCAAAAAGCTGATCTTTGACATGCAAGTAGGTGCCGTATGTATTGAGATGGATTTGCATAAAATGGATTTAATGAAGCAAATTGCTTATTTTTATAAAAATTCTGAATACAATGATTACACGGTTTGAGCAATTAGATTTAAATAAAAAATACAGCTATGCAGATTATCTGACCTGGCAGTTTGATGAAATGGTTGAAATCATCAAAGGCAAAGTTTTTAAAATGTCGCCTGCCCCAAATCGCTTGCACCAAGAAGTTTCCAGTAATTTGCATGTCCTAATTGGAAGTTACTTACTAAAAAAACCTTGCAAAGCTTTTCATGCTCCTTTTGATGTTCGATTACCGTTGCCATCAAATATGCAAGAACCTGATAAAGTGGATACAATTGTCCAACCTGATATTTGCGTCATATGCGATACATCAAAACTAGATCAACAAGGTTGTAATGGCGCTCCAGACTGGATTATCGAAATTTTATCCAAAAGTACGTCTGCACGTGACCTTAATGAAAAATTTGATCTTTATCAAAATGCCGGTGTATCAGAATACTGGATTGTCCATCCACATGAAGCTACCATCTTAATATATCGACTAGATAAATCTGGCAAATACCAATCTACCCAACAAAAACCTTACGTAAAAGGCGATATGATTCCTTCCAGTATTTTTTCTGATTTGCAACTGGATGCCAATGAAATTTTTCCAGAAGATTAACGACACTGACTGCTAGGTCTTGTGCAAAATCGTTCCATATCCTCTTGCCACCGATTTACCCAATCCGATATAATCTGGTAAATACACATTGCTGACAAAACCACCACTAAAAATCAACATCGGCTGATTTTTAAATTTCGCTACTCGAGGTTCTTCCAAATCCAAGTGTACCTTAATTCGTTCTTCCGCCTGAAAGTCTACTGCTTTAAAAAAACTAATCATATTGTTTATCAATATACCTTGCAACTTTTCTTTTTGCGCTTTTGCATCCAACTCCACATACTCCGAATGATTTTTTTGATTCAATGGCAACCAAGGATTCACAAATCGATATCCATACAACTCCCCGTCCATCCGTACTTCAAAATCTTCCGACTTCATGTTTTTTTGTCGCAATTCAATTGCCTCCCCATCAATATTGATTTCTCTAATCGCTAAAAATCGATCAACAATCAATTTCCCGCCTTCTCCTATACCTAACATCATAGGCACACCTTCCACAATCTTGTACTGTATCTTGGGATAACGGAAAATATTTCTACCCTCCTGGTCATGGTTGTGGAATAAGTCTGAGTCCGCTCCGAAAGTGTTGGCGAAGTAACCACGGAGTTTGTGTCCGTCTCGACGGTTTAGTTTTATTTCTGGGAATTGGAGGAGGGTTTGTTGCATTAGTTAGTAGTTAAAGTTAAAGTGCAAATGTAGTTGGAGTATAAATTTTTTCATTTCTTTTGTAACCCGTTTGGAAATCATATCTACTAAAAGGACAAACTAATATTTTATCAGTAACTAGTTCCTCTAATTCTTCACATAAGTATTTTGGAATAGCTATTATCCTTTGATTAAAATCTCTTTTGAAATCTTTATCGAATTCTTCTTTTTTTAGCTGACCCAAACACAGTTTTTGAAATGCAATTTTTACATCCGTTGCTCTATCATCACATTCTACAAAAACTGAAACTACATTGGACATTTGTTTTATAATTTGAAAGTCTTCCCAAATATCACCATATTCTAATTTTTCCATTCGTTCAAATGTCTTTAAAGAATCATCAAAAGGACTGACAGAAATACTATTGAAATATGTAGTAACTAAGTCTAAATATTCATTCTCCAAAATAGCCGATTTATCTTGGAAAGATTTCTTGACTTGTTCATCCGTGGTTGCATCATATATTTTTCGACAGTCACCGAAATCCATTACGTACAATGGTTTATATTCAATGTCAGGATTAAGTGGATCCGAATCTCTATTTATTCGTCCTGCCACTTGAATTATACTATCAATTGGTCCCAAATCTCGAAAACCCATATCAAAGTCCAAGTCAACCCCTGCTTCTACAACCTGAGTGGAAATTAAAATTGGACACATATTTTTTTTTAAATCTTCTTTTATTCTTTCTATCCTTCCCAATCTATCAATAGGGACAATATTAGTTGAAAGACAATAAACTGGGTTTTCATTGTTATTTTCCTGTAAGAAATCTCTAATAAAATTGTACAAATCAATAGAGCGTTGAACTTTGTTAACAACAATTAAGCAGGATTTAGAACTATCCCATTTCTTTGAAAAGATTTTCTTCACAAAGTCTTTTTCTGGTTCTTCTTCAGTAAAACTTATGTCAAGTAGAGGAATGATTTGTGTTCTTTTGTATTTTTTATAAACTTTTTCGTGTGATTGAAGCAACTCATATCCAAGGCAATCTTTAAGTTCAACTTGTCTTTTTCCTAAAATCTTTTTAAATGCTAATTTCATAATTTCAGGTTTCGTTGCCGTCATCATTATAACTCGTGCATTCAGCAATTGGGTAAGATAATATAGTGTTGCACCGATAACCGGTAGCAATTCAAGACGTAGTGTTTGTACTTCATCTAAAATGATAATACTATTGGAAAAATGGTTAAATTTTTTCAATAACTTATTTTTATTTCCAATCAATGTGTGAAAAAACTGAACAAATGAAGTGATTACAATATCTGATTGCCATGTATCTAATGCCATAACCTTTTGTCCATATTCATTCTCATTTCCTTCGAAATCTACCTTTTCTCTATCTTCCCCAAATACATCTGCATACTGATAATGCGCTAATATTTTACAATTATATTTGTCAAAGACATTCGTATATTCATCAAATCCTTGCTCTATAATATTGATGAATGGCAAAGCATAAATTATCTGCCCTTTTGCAAGTGTTAAATCCTGCTTTTTTAATTTTAGAGCAAAATCTAATGAAGTCAAAGTTTTACCAACACCAGTCGGGGCAGTCAAGGTGAACAAACGCTGTTCTTCAATTTTGGGCAATTGTGAAATAACCTCTACTCGGACTTCATTTCGTAATTTATCTTTTGTTGATTTCCTTTTGCTATTTTTTATAAACTCATCTACAGCATTATTAGGTAGTGTCTTAGTTATGTAAACAGGAGTCTCCGATGCATCTAATTTATCGGCTTCAATCAATAAGGAAAAAGTATAGTTTAAAAAAAAATAATACTCTATTCCCCTTTTTTTCGGAGGAAATGAACGATAGAGCTTCTGCCATAATCTCTCTTCTGGAAAATTCAAAAATAATTCTAAACTTGGTTCTCCTAATTCAGTTGCAATTTGTTTTATATCTGCCTTTAAGGACTTAAGTTGAGTTTCATAAACAAATTTTTGATCCCCCTCAAGATTTGCCATCGTTTTTATTTCATCAAAATTTGTCAATGAAGAATGGTGATGAAGAATTATATAAAAAGCAAAAAGTGCATTCAGCTTTTCACCATGTGATTCATATTTTTGAAATAATGTAAAAGCACCGAACTTAGAATGTTGTTTAAATTTAGAGACCTCATCTTTTAATAAATAATTTTGAAAGTATGGAGTATATTTTCCCAAATCGTGGTATTTCCCAATATTTCTAACAAAGTCTACAACTTTCTCAAATACAGAATTAGTAGTGGTCTGATTAACTGCTTTGGCGGTAACCCGACTGGTATGTACCTTCAATTTTTTTATTGGTACTTTTTTACCATTTATCTTCTTAGTATGTGACCAAAATGTTTTCATCATTCCATGAACATTATATTTTGGTTGTTTCCATTTTCATCTAAAATATTGAAAAAAGGTTTTTCAGTATTTACAGAAATAGGCAATCCTTTTGTACTATAAATCAATCGATTCATTTTAGATAATTCTCTATCGAAATCTTTAATAAAATCAGCAGGTAACAATTCTTCTTCAATAAAATTATCATCAATATTATTAGCATCCATTTTTTTCAAAAAATGAGATGGAATAGCCGAGTGAATCTTTATCGCCTCATTCGAAAAAGTAGGTTTGCATTTTTCATAAAGACGTTGGTTTCGAATAGATGATGAAAAATTAGCTGTACCCAATGTCAAATTAAAATGTTGCTTCTTTTGTAAAATCAATTCCTTCAATTTTGCAAATTCACCATTATCTTCCTCACCTACTCCAAGAAAAATTCGATATACAACAAAATCAAAACGAAGATCTTGTCCAGTTACAATTTCAAAAGGAATTTGTGTTCGCCCACCAACTCCTGTAAAATCTCCTGTACCTTTCATTGCATCACCAGTTGATTTTATACTCAACATGTTCATCCTATGAAAAGTTTTTTTTATCGGAGTCATAACTCTAATCCCAATTCGAAGATACTTTGAAGCAAAAGCTGCATAGTAACTGTCACGAGGATAACCCATCATATTTGCCAACATCCCCATTATTGTTGTTCTGGGGGGAAGAGAAAATGAAAAGGCGGTGTTATTAGCATAATACTTACGAAAATGAGCCATTTTTCCACTGACATCAAAAGATATAATTTGCATTAAAGGAGTTTTATTATTTTGAAGAAGTGTTATTACTAGTGTCAAAAGATAAATCGGATGATGTCTTTATTTTGTAATCCAATATTACCTTGTCTTTATCCGTTTCGGTACACTTATTATCCTCTAAAAGCTTCTTTAATTTTGATAGGTCTAAATTCAGCTCAGTAAATTTACGAACTGATTTTTGATCTCCATTATCTTTTGTATTGGCGGAAACATATTGGCGTAAATCACCAAAGTGACCATTGTAGTATCCTTCATTATAGATTATTTCTACATACAATTTTGGAAATTGATCTAGCTTTGAACGTGTAGGTAATGCCGGAATACTCGACCAAATTGCTTTTCTAAATTCTTCCATATCCTCTTCTGTCAAAGCAGTTGAAATTGCAGCATATTTATTCACTGAACCGTGAAATGCTAAAAGACTATAATGTACGCGATAATCTTTTCCGATGGTGCTATTATCATCATTCATTATGGTAACAATAGATGATGAATCCATTACTTTTACTTTGTGTAATGAGTATCCCCAGTTTAACTGGACAGGTCCGATGTAAGATTTTGTAAAACCCTCGATAGCAAAAGCACTTCCGAATAATCTGATGTCTAAAAATTTCTGTTTAACCAAGTAGGCTAAAAAAGTTTTATTTAAATCCGCATAGTCCTTTTTGTTTTTCTGCAAGTATGCTATTATTTCATCGACAGGTTTTTCTTTGTTTTCCTTTTTCACCTTTTCGAATTGTTCTTTAGCTATCTTATTTTCCTCCAAAACTTTATCTATTTCACTTTCATCATCTAGCAATCTTGTAAGAACGGCTTTAAGTTTTGAATCAGGACTAACTTTCTTCCCTCCTTCCATATCCACAAAAACATCTTTTCCTTCCATAATAAAAAAGTCTCGAATATATCTTTTTACTCGAACATCGGAAACGAGATTGATATCGTTATCGTAGTCCATACGTGGACGATTTTCCTGATCGATATCGCCATTAGGATTACATTGAATTGCTTCATACAAAAAAAGAAAATCGGAATTATTAGAAATTGTATTGTTACTTTTGTCCATTATTTTAAGTTTTTAAGTTTAAATAGTAATTGTTTTATTTGAGAGGATTAAATATTAATCTATACTATCATCATCTAATTCTGGCTCAATTTCCATGTCTTCTTTTTTCTCATTATCTAAACGAAAAGCATATCCAGATAACAGGTAAAATAAATTTTCTTCTGCAGAAAGAGTCTTTTCAGGGTTGAATAAATCATTAAATAACGAGAAATTAAATTCATTTTTACGAAGGGTATCATACTTGTTATACTGCAAACATTTTTCCATCAAAGAGGCACGTAAACGTTTAATAGCTTTTAAATCCATACCATTATAGTTTAAGGTATTCAAGATCGGTTTCTTTTTGTGTCCGCTTTTAAATTGAGCATAAGCTACACTCCCTAAAACCCTTCCTAAATAAAAAAGTCCTTGTTGAGTCTCATCGTAATTCATTTTATCAAAGAAGTTAAGAATTGCTGCCTTATACTCTTTTTTTGAAAAGGTAGCTTTATTTGAATTAGTGGTTGATTCCATATCAATTAGGTTTAATTTTATTAAAAAATGGATGAAAGCCAAATATCGAAATACGCTATCACGTATGGCAAAATCAAAATTCTTTCGATCAATAGGACGGATTTGATAAGAATCTTTTTTTTGAAATCGATGTATTTGAATCAATTTTACAAAATGCTGAAATAGTATTTGTATTGTTACTTTTCTTTGTTCTAAAATAGACTTAAAGAAAATAAGTGCAGGGTTTCTTTTTCCTAATAATCCTTTCTTCCCTTTTCGAACAGGTATAAGATTGTAAACTGTGTTCAAGTTAAAATTATACCTGTTTCTTTCTTTACCATAAGTCATTACTTCATTCCATTGCATCCCATTTATTTCAGATAAATCTTTTTCAGTTTGCAATAATTGATGAAGTATATTTGAAAAATGGGTTTTACTTATGTCTTTTATTTCATTTGTACTCTTAAATGATTTTCCATCTGACTCAAAACCCAAAAAATTTACCCAAAAAACCCCTTCTCCCATGAAATCAAAATCAGATTCTAAAGATTCGTATTCCTTTTTATAGTTGAATAATAGGTCAGAATTGTTTTTAATTTTTCCAATTAATTGATCAAAATTTATTTCAACAGAATGTAGAAACGCGGGAATTATGCAATGATCAATACCTGCAATTTTCACAGTGTAGTTTTCTAAAATATAATTTGAGCCACTTTCAATATTCTTTTCTACATCGTTATTGATTTGATAATTTTTTCCAAATGCTTTTTTATCGAATTCAGATGCAGCGTTCCATAAGGTCGTTTGAAACATTTTATTAAGACTATATCTAACTTTAAATTTGGGAGTATTCACATTTTCCATTTGCTTTCCTAAAATGTAGCACATCCTTTTAATTGAACTCTTTTCTTTTGTAAGAAATTTCATCTTCAAAAAAGTATCAAATCCATCTAATTTTACAATAGGTGTCTTCTCTTCAATTGAGTGCTTAGATTTTGAAATAATTGAGGCAAAAACCAAAATAATTTTTTCATTCCTTTTTAAGTCATAATGTTTTTTTAGTGCTTCTATATCTGGTGATTTCTTGGCCTTTCCGACCTTATCATGAGTAGTTAATTTTTCTTGAAACTTTTTTCTAAGCGGAAAAATTAATTTTACAACTTTATATAACAATGTATCGCTTAAATGTGAAAAGTCTTTATCGATAGCTGCTACTAGTTCAGCCTTTTCTGGTTCATTCCCTTTGTTGTCTTTCACAGAGAAAAAAGTCCGTTCAAATTTGAGGAGATTTTTTGAATCTACAGTTGGATAAATATTTTTATTGTTTCCAGTCTGAATATTTAAACATCTCAATGAATAAGCTGAATATTCATAATCTTTATCTTTAGTATCTTGACTATACGGATATAAAGAATCCCCAAACAAAACTTCGCCTTTGTCCAAGTCAAAAATAATCTCCGCTGAATAAAGTTTCATTGGATTTTTCCCAGATTTAATTTTTGGAGGAGTTATTATCCCATCCATTGGATCATAATCTTCTGAATCTGAAAGTCCTTTTCCTATTTTATAAAGTGTATCAATCATTCAATTCAATTTTAATAAAACAAAACTAAGGTTTGTCATTCCCGTATTTCCGGAAGGTTATTTAAATTACCTTCTCTATTATTTGGCTTCTTGTCTCTACTCAAAAATTTCGAACTTTTTAAACATATTTTGAATTTGTCTTTATATTCTATTATTATATCACGTGAATCTGAAGTACTGGATTTGCTTAGGAAAATTATTATAATGGCTATAATAAAAAGCATGACTAATGCAATCGGTAATAAATTCGGATTGCAAAAAACAATTGCACCTGCGAAAAGAGCAATTACTAGCAAAATTCTGTCATCAGCTTTTTTCATTAAGTATATTTTTGTAACTTTAAGGAGTAGTTATCCTATTACAAATATAAAATTATTTTATATTATGATGCAAGTAAAAAGTGTAAATTAACATCTTGCCAAAAAATATTAAACCACAATTAATTGAATATTAGTCACTTAAATAGATATATTTTTTCACCTCTATCAGCAAAAGATTATAAAAAAGTTTGAAACAGGAGCAGTTAGCCTAAAAAATTAAAAACTCTTTTCCACTATAATAAGGATTGAAACAAGAGTTAAAACGCCTCAACTTTCCCATTCAAATATCTCCGAAATTCCTCCGGCCCCAAAACCTCCACCTCTCCAGGCAATCCCAAACAAAATCGCCCTACTCCTTTCCAATGCCGCACCCGACCTTCAAAAATCGTAACACCTTTTACTCGTTTTATATACTGGCGACTCAAAGGAAATTCTTCAATTAATAAATGATGCGCGGTACTTGTAAGCTTCAATTTCACATCATGCCATTGATGTTCCATTTCATCATCACTGGTCAGACCGAAAAGATCCATCGGAGACGAAATTCGTTTTCCTTGAATTTTTTCATCTAATAAATCAACATCTTCAATCCGTTCTAATTTAAATTGTCGTTGTCCATTTTTTTTCAAATCCCAAGCGATAAGGTATCGGAAGTCTTTTGTTAATTCAAGTGGTTCGATATGTCGATCTTCCATATTATTACTGGTCATAGATCGATAATTTCTCAGCATCATTTGGCGCTGAGATTCGATTCCAACACGAATTAATTGTATAATACGACTCGCATGCAATTGTGGTAATGCATCTGCTAGAGGTATCAAAGAAAGATTGGCATTTAACTTATGAAGCAATTTCGTTCTAAGCGGATTCTTAATTCTGGTTTGTTGCAATGATTCTTGGATCAATTCTAGGTCTTGTGAATCTAGCAAACCACTTGTAAATTTAGAAACACCAAGTTCAAGAGATTTTCGATGCTTATTATCTGTTTTGATTTTGTACCCCAATTTTTCCAACAATTGAAGGTGCTCGTATATTCTTGACTTAGACGAATCAAGCCGCCTAACCAACTGAGGCACATCCATTGCAGGAGGTGTATTCAACAATCTAATCAATTGAAAAATTTTATATAATTTTTGCTGTGTGTTCATTTGCTGTTCTTATACACACGAACTTCACGTTCACGTGCTAGCATGTTATGTTTAGGTTATCCAAAAAAAGCCATTAAGTAGTCTCTCTGGTATATTCAACACTAGATTGTTAAGGTGAGGAAGTGTTGAAAAGTGACTAAATTTAGATAAATTTATTCAGTAGAAGAAATGAAATGAATATTTATTGTTGGAAAATTTGAATTGGGTGTCGGGAAATTGGATTGATTTTCTATAAAAATTATTGCTTTTTAGTGAGTTTATTTTTCACATTTTTTCTTGGTTTAAAAACCTACGCTACCTATCAAAAAGGTAATTCAGAATCATCCTCATCATCTCCATCCTCCATCTCATCAACTTCATTTTCAAATTCTATACACATACAATGCGATCCAAAAATACAAGTCTTGACATCATATTCACACAATTCAATTCCGATGTGTCCATTTTCAACCAACATGATTTCTGTGTCAAACACCTCCACCAAAAAATGATAGCGTCTATCCAATGGCAATGTTTCCGGCAAAGCAATATCGACGAACCAACTCCACATTAATTCAACAATTGAATCACACAATTTAAGGAGTTGATTTTCTGTTAATTTTTCAGCAGGTGGAAATTGTATTTTTTGAAGACCACAAGTATCTCCGAATTTTTTGATCGGAATCTCTCCGGCAGCAAATCGCTCTGCTTCTGCAAGCGTCGCCTCAATAGAGGTCTCTTCTACATCAAAATGATTGTCTATATATTCTTTTGGTCGGTGTGCAGCAACCAAATCTTCATGAAGTTGGGTTAGATATTTTTCCATAGCGATTCAATGATACGAAAATAGCAGTTAAATTGTTATAAAATATTACATTATCTGATACCTATTTGTTATCTATCCAAATCAAAGCACCATTTTCCTTTGCATGGTGTATTCCCCAAACATTACTGGTAAGCAAATATCAAATAGTTTATTGACAGCACAATTCGAAGATGGTCAAATTAAGTCTAAGAAGGTACTAATAACAAAATAATTTAGAATATTAGATGGGTATTAAAAGAGACTGCCACGCTCTAGTAATTGAAGTAATGTTGGTATTTTTTTTATGATTATTACAACAACGTGCTTTCTTCAACTAATTCTTTATGTTCTTCTGATTGAAAAACAACAGAAACGATTTTACCACACATATTTTCTACTCTAAATTCTTTCGCTTTTAAAGCTGCTTGTTGACTCAATCTTTTGTACAGTTTATCATCGGAATATAAAATATTAATTTGCTCAACCAATTCATTTGTATTGCGTTGATCAATTTGAAATCCATTGACATCCGAATGTACAAATTCAACACAACCTCCAACCGGAGGTGCAATTGCTGGCAATCCATATTGCATCCCTTCCAACAATGTCATTCCGAATGTCTCTACCCATTGATCAGGATGAGAAAGATTAATTACTAAACTTGCTTTTTCATAGAAAGGATGTACATTACTTTGTTTTGGAAACAAGGTAAGATTAGTCGGTAATTGGGTCTCCATAAAAAAAACATCTACGTCGACTTGTTCAGCATTCAAAACTAAATGAAAATCAATAGGTGGGATTTGATTCGCTAATTCAACAAATTCATTAACCCCTTTGTACCCTTTAAGTGAACATAACATCAATACGATAAAGGAATCCTTTTCAGACACGAGCGATTGCTTTGATTTATTGACAAATTCTGTAGATAAGGCATTGTAAACTACCGTAGATGGAATGTTGGATATTGGCTCTTGTTTTTGCAAGAATTTGGAAACATATATAATTTCACTAGCAGTATTGGCACATACCCATTTTAAAAAGCTTTTTAGGAATGGTGGCTTGACAGAAGTTTCATGAATATGAAATACCACTTTTTTACGCATTAATTTCCCCGCAATAGCAACACCAAAAGGCAACAACGTATTTACATAAATAACTACCTCTTCATTTCTGTATCGAAGTAATTTAAAGAAACAGACCATCTGAGTGTAGAAAAACTTGAAGATTCTTATCAATTTGTTTTCTGCAAATTGATAGTTGTTGTCTACATATCCTACCTGAAGATTTGACAAAAAGCCTTCTGTTTTTTTGGAGGTAACTAAATCAACTTCGATACCTCTTTCCACAAACCCTTTGATAACAGTAGACAAAACCAATGGACTTCCACTGAAATCATTATATAAGTGTGCACATACTACTTTTTTCATGAGCTAACTTTTTCAATAATTTCTTCTTGAGATATATTGTCATTCAATAATGTTTCATAGATTTTAGAAATCACCTCTCCTTTTCTATCCCATGTAAATACTTTGTCAAATCTTGTAGTTGCACCTTTTGATAATGACTTTTTGATGTTATCATCATTGAGAAGTAATGTCAATGCATTGGTGAGTTGCTCAATCGCATCTCTGCGTGATTCCGTTTTAATTGCAATTCCACAACTAGTATCAATAGATTCACCAGGGCCAATATTGTCTAAACAGATAGTAGGCACACCAAAAGATAGTGCTTCCGGAACAACCATGCCCGCTCCTTCATGTGATGGAAAAAGAAAGGCAGATGCATTCGCAAAATATTGATCTAAATCTTTTCGATCAATCCAATCTATAAACGTTACTGCATGTGCTATTGATAAATCTTGTGCAAGGATTTTTAGCCTAATTTTCATAGGACCTTTGCCAATTAGTACCAACTTCATTTTTGATTGTACGCTTTTTTCTTGTTGGAAATAAGACATAGCAAATGATTCGAGCGTCAAATCAAATCCTTTCAATGGAACGAATCGGCCTATCGATAGTACCTGAAATTCATCTGTAATTCTTGGAATATCAGGTGGATAGTTTGTTGCTACAGCTGGTAATACAACTACCTTTTCTTTTGGCAGCGATAGTACTTTTTCTACACTACTATTTATACAAATTATTTTTGAAGCTTTCTTTTTGGTCAAATAAAGTGAGAGACTACATTTCCAAAACAAACATTTGCTGAACCACTTTAATCGATCCAGAAATAGTCCTTTCCAGCCACTTGTATGCAATATGAAATCTCTTGGAATTTTTGGATGATGGCCGATCGGTCCCCAAACAAATGGTTTCCCGTATACCCATAAAAATGAAGGCATCCAATCACTGTGAAAGTTTAAATGATGCGCAATATCGAATTTAAATTTCTTGGCCTTAATAAAAAAAACAATACCTATTTGCCATAAAAAGAAATACAATAATGCTCCTCTAGATTTCTTTTTCCAAAATCGTAGATAGTATGGAAGATCAAAATATTCGAAGGTTATATTGTCAGCCCATGCTACCTTATTCTCAGCAAAGTATTTATCAATAGCTGGTTGGTTGTTTTCTCGAGTGATAGCAATTACTTTGTTATTTTTTGCAATAGACAGGAGTATATTCCAACCCGTTCCATCTTCAGATCCTTTGTAAGGATTAACAGCATAACAAGTAACAATCGATGTTATTTTCTTGGGCTCCATATTAGCTATTAGTTGATTCTTGACTTTAATACTTTTGCAGGAATCCCACCAATGACTGTATTGGCAGGCATACTTTTCGTTACCACAGCACCCGCCGCAATCACACAATTGTCTCCGATTGTTACGCCATCTAAAATGGTTACTTTGGCACCGATCCAACAATTTTCTCCAATTTTAATTCCTTGTCGATTGACACCTTGGAGTCGAATCAAAGTGTCCGTATCCTTATAATTATGATTCTCAGGATGACAACTTAGATATTGTCCGATGATACAATCTGCTCCAATCTCAAGGCCTCCTCCTCCACCTAAATAGGCAAACTCCCCAATGCCTACATTGTCACCGATGCGGATAAACTCGCCAATATTATTAAAGGAAGTAGATGCAATGACTTGACTATAGGCACCGATTTTTACATTATTACCAAATACTAATCTCTCTTTACACAATGCACTTACTTTCACAAAATCCTCTAACTGCACGTAAGCACCAAAACTGATATTCGATTGATATGACAATTGTACTTTTCTTCCTAGAAATAATTTGTTTGGAAATTGACCAAATAATAACAATTTATATCCGCGAATTCGTTGAATTCCTTTTTGGATGGCCAATTCAAATAAGACTTTCGAATTTACTTTTTTGTCAAAAGTAAAATCCGGATTCTTTTGTTGTATCTTTTTTAGGACTAAACTATTGATCATACTATAATATTTCCTGGATTTCTTTTTGAATAAAATCGAGGGTAGTCGCTTTATCAATGTTTTTTATTGGCAAATATTTCTGTTCGTATTTGTCTGAGAAATTAGAAAACAAATCTTGATAATTTGAAGTCAATGATTCGATATCAGCAGCAGATAATTCTTTTTTTCTAGCCAAAATTATTTGAGCAGGTGCATAGAGAAAGAAATTTAACTTCGGCTTGTGAACAAATCGATATAACAATTTTGTAATTTTACTATCCATTTGAATATTGGATCTTTTACCATCCACAATAAAATCAAAATAATAGCGATCATATAACACAATGTAGTCGAATAAGATATATTTCGAATAAATATACCACTGACCAAATATGTAATCTAAATAATAGTAAAAGAAACGTAAAGTAGAACTCAGCTTACTTTTATTACTTCCTTGTCTTGGTAACTTCTCGGCAGCTCTTTTCTCCGCTCCTTTTTTACCATATTGAATCGAACTTAGAATCGGTAACATTGAAGGACGATGCCTCAATACCACTACTTTTTTTCTAAATTTCCGTTCTAACATCAGTTTGGTCTCTTCCAGAATCGTACTCTTCCCTGCTCCATCGACTCCTGAAAAAGTGATGATTTTTCCACGACCTTTCCAGCATTTCGTTATTGTCTCTTTTACGTAATTGACCGTATTGCTTAAATTATTTGAAAAGTTATTTTCAGCTAATAAACGGAGATAACTTTTCAATTGATCTTTAAAAACCGGATCAAATGCCGCCGCACTTGCCAACGAAAATCCTGTATGATATTTTTGATTAAATGCTGAAAGTACACTCGCACAATCAGGTTGTGCTCCAAAGTATTCACAATACTTTCTTGGTACACCATCGTTATTTAATTGATGAAACAACATCACATGTTCAAATAATATTTTGTCATTACAACACTTGACTCCGTCTTTTACGATCGTATTTTCTTGGATATATTTGTTGGATAGATAGACCGTATTTTTTCTTATCAATTTGAATAAACAATCTATCTGCAAAAAGCTTCCATCTACAAAAAAGATGAAAAATTGATGCATAGAACTTAATTCTAAATCGTCAAAACTTTCAATATTGTCATCGTTCTTGATGATAGATTGAATGAATGGAATGGTTGCTGGTTCTATCAATAAATCCAAATCAGAGTGGACATCGATATCTTCAATTTTCCCTTCAATGAATTTTAATAATGTATAATCTATTGAGGCAATTTCTGAAAAGAAATTTTTTATGAATTGCTGTCTATTATTCATCTACATGGTTTCATTTTATAGTGCGAACTTCGTACCATATATGATGTGCTATTTTGTTGAATATTAGGTGGTTATGGTTGTAATATTGTTGTTGTGTATTTATTTTGGCTTTTGATCTTGTTTTGTGGGATCCATCCTCTAATCCCTATCGGGATAGGCCCTTCCTTTAAAAAAAAGGAAGGGGTACGACGTGAGGCTGGATCAAACCACCTGCTCAACCTGAGGATAAGAAAACAACTCCAAAGCTTCCAACCAAACATCAACCAACCAATGTGCTTGCATGTGCAAATCTTGTTGTTTTAAATACAATGGAAGATAATAACTGGAAATATAAACCAGATAAAATGCGTAATGCAATGACCAATCAACAGCATGTTTACTGACTAATGAGGATACAATTTCATGCTTTCGAATTTTTTGCAACTGCATTCTAATAGTATCAAATTGGTTTTGATTGATTAAAATTTCGTTTTGAAAAACAAAATGAAATACATCAAATAATAGGGGCATATCTGTTGTGCTCATTTCCCAATCGTACACGTGAATTTTATCATTTGTCAAATACATATTCCAAGGTGTAAAATCACCATGTGCAAGACCAACAGAAATCGAATGATGCCCTCCTATCCAATCAACTAGATGATTGAGTTGATTTACAATCGCTCCTATTTTTTGTTTGCTTAAATCATTTTTTATTTCAAAATCGTCGTTTAATAATCTTAGATTCGATTGAATTTCATTCCAAGCATTCGTCGTTTGTGGATTGATCTGGCGAGTTGTTTTGTTATACAATTCTGAAATTCCAATTAGATGTTGATCTGTCAAACTTGATTGATTTAATGGATCAACTGGTTTAATGTTTGTTAATTCAAGATGTGATGCAGTGCCTTTGCTTTTGGGTATTGACATTTTCACCAAATCTAACTTCTTGATGTAATTTAATTGTTGTAATTCATTTCCAACTAAAGATTTGGCTTTCTTTGTTAATGGAATTTTTATAAAAGAACTTACATATTTATGAGCAGCAATGGCAACGATCGCTTTTCTATTTTCACCAGCGGTTCCTGTAAAAATAGCATACTCATCATGATACTTATTTGGTAAAAAGTCATACAAAGAACTGGTCTGTTTTTCGAAAGTGAAATAGCCATTGCTGAACATGCTTTCACCACCAACAAGCGTACATAACTTGACAATTCCTTTATAGACCTTCGCTTTCCAACCGGTATTATTATAGAGCGATAAAAATACGGCTGAACGATTGGTAGACGGAAAGATCCATCTCATCGATCCATTTGTATTGTTTACAAAGTGATGTTTGATGTCCGAATTAGTATTACTTGGTAGATTGAAATGGACTATATTATTGATACTGCCATGTTTAAAATCAAAGTCATTTTTATTTTTCGATAAATTAAAAATTATATATGATTGAGCACCTCCTTCATTTAATACTTGCGCTAATTCATTGTTATTTGAAATTAATTTTAATGGGCTTGGACAATTCCCCTTTAGCTGAGCATTAGGATCAAAAACGAGTACACACTCCGCTTCACGGAAATACAATTGCTGAATTATTTTTAAATCTGATGCTACCATTTTAAAATACTTTTACGTTACGTTTAAATTGTTCGGACTTCTTTTTCTTACTTTTCCAACACCTATAATCATGAATAATATCAGAAACTGATAAAGCATAATTCCGTAATTAGCTTCACCAAAAATTCCAAACTCTGTTAGTGAATTAATGAAAATCGGGATAAATAAGGAAACAGATAATTGTTTCAAATACTTATCACTGGATTTAAAAAATGCATAAAATGCTGCTGCCATTTGAAAAAAAACAATGAATGCACCCACTAATCCCAAGTTGATTAAAACCTGTACAAATGTGTTGTGTGTCATAGAAGCCGCGTACGCGTGTATACTGTCAAATTTATCTGTATATGGAGAGGGACTGATACTCATAAAACCATATCCTATGATTGGCCGATCTGGGAATCCGAATGTGATTAAGTCAGACCAAAATGGAAGACGCCCTGTCATACTCATCACTTCACTTACGTCTCCTTCTTTGATGATAATTGTTTTCACCAGTACTGGTAACACAAAAATTCCACTCACAACAGTTGCTAATTGCAACTTCCTATTTCCAGACTGCAAAACAAATAGCAAACAAATAATTAAAAATCCACCCAATGAAGATCGTGATTGAGTTAACAAAAGCACTGCTACATTGATGATGACAAACAAGATATTCCAAGGCTTTGATTTACCTCTGGACAATTCTAAAAAATTCATAGTCGCACCAATTGCAGCTAACATTCCCAACTCATTTGGATTGATAATGAAGCCACCTAGTCGAGAAACTGCACCACCATGCGTATCTCTAAAAAAAGTTGATGGATCAATATATAACCCTACCAAGAAACCTACTCCAATAAGGGTAATCGATACAGACAATAATTGACTAAAATTGACATGACCATTGCTTTTAAAGTTGTACAATACTTGTGCATGATAAAAAAACAATACAAATGCAATGGATTCAAAGAGCATCAATAGTTGAAGTACGGTAAACTGAATATTTGTTGACCAAATGATCGACGCAAATCCCAACAAGGCATAAGCAAGATATAGCAAACCACTTGTAACATTCCGATAAATAAATTTCAGATCCCGATTATTTGAAATCAAAGACATCAACATCACAAATGAGATACCAGTCATCATAAATCGAATTCCAATTTTTACAACTCGTGTTATTCCAATCGAACCAGGAAATATCGTGAAGTAACTGATGATTCTCAACATTAAAACGGTTGTAATTAAAATCATCAACCACTTACTTCTTTCTGCTAATATGTTGTTGGGCAAACTCACTTTGTGTACACTTCAATTAATTGTTGAGATACATTTGTCCAACTAAATTCATTTTCAACCATTTCTTTTGCACGGTTTCCGATTGGACTTAATTTATCAGCATTAAATAATTCCAAAGCCTCCTCCATTTTCTTAGCGATTGATGCTGGTGTATTAGTATGCATCGGCAATCCTGCATCGAATTTTCTCAAATAGTCATTGATATTGGTCGCTTCACTTGTGATACAAACCTTGCCCATTCCTGACGCCTCTAGAACCGCAGTTGGAAATCCTTCCATTCTTGAGGTATGCATGAAGACATCAAATTTTCCAATCAATTTAAATTTTTCATAACCGAACTTTTTTCCGTGAAAGATTACTTTCTTTTCGATTCCTAATTCCAAACAATGTGTTTCCAATTTCAATCTTTCATCACTATCCCCGATCAATTCAAGTGTTCCATTATTTCCATTATCTAAGAAAATCTTAAAACCTTCAAACAACAAATCTAATCCTTTATGAAAAGTTGCTAATCTTCCACAAAACCCAAAGACGATCTCTTTATTATTCACTTCTTCTAAATCGGGAATCACTGTCAAATCTTGCCCATTTGGAATTAAAACTTTATTGTTAGAATTGATTAAACTATTGGTGTACTCCACTTCCTGCACCCCTAATAATTGCATTGCTTTCGCATTTTTAATTAAAGTGGATTCGAATAATTCGAAGTATAGTTTTTTTGCAAAATTATTTTTCACCATTGCACCTTTCGTTAAAGCGCCATGCGGCGTATAGATGTAATCAATATTTTTTTTACTTAACAATTTAGAAACGTGAAAAAATTCTGGAATAAAAGAACCATGGATATGAACAATGGTATTTTCTGTCAGCGCATTTATTGAGCTTTTTAAATTAATATCCAGCTTTAATTTATTCTTATTCTGTTGAAATAAAACCGTTTTAAAATTTCGATCTGGATAATTTATTTCCAAGTTATTTGCAATTCCCCATAGCGTTACGTCATACCCCATTTGAGTTTGAGTTGTTGCCAATTGGTAAGCTACTTTATTGACCCCATTCATTCGATTGGGATTTCCTTTTCCAAGTACTATATGTATAATTTTCATTTGCTGACTTGTTTTTGAAAGGTTAATTTTGGAGTTGATTTTTGTATATCAATTTGGTCCCGATTTTTTCGCCAACAATAAAAAGCATAGGTAGAAAATGTAATTAGCTGGGTAATAATCAATCCTGCTAGTAGACCGTTCATCCCCCAATTTTCTAGGAAAAAATTCGCAGCTAAAAAACTAAAGAGCGTCGCTGAAATATATCCGATAAAAAGTGGATAGGTCATCTCAATAGTTCTTAAAGCAAATTGAAGTGGGATCGACAAAAAGACAAATACATACAATCCACAATAAGCAAGGACCACATAACTATAGGAACTATAGGCTTCTCCGTAAAGCAATTCAATGATCCAAGGTGCGCCGACACTGATAATTACTAGGAGCGCAAGAAATGCAATCCCAATTTTAAAAGTCATCTTTTTCAAATAATCGACCATCGCATTCCAACCTCCAACACTTAATTGACGTGCTGCCTCAATCGGAGCAATATTTTCAAGCGATAAAAATATAATGTGGAAAAAACCCATAATATTCTGAACCATTCGCAAAGCTCCCACAGCTACTGGTCCGATGATCGATGCTCCAATGATGATAAAGTAATTCCCAGAAAACCATTGTAGAATCGCAGTTCCTAACAACCATTTTGAAAAGACAAATTGCTTTTTCACATCCGCTTTAATGGAAGCGACGCTGTTTATATCTATGTTAAAACTGAATGCTGCAATCAAGACACTTACGATATTCGCAGCTAATATTAAAGTCAATGTTAGCTCAAGGGTAAGTTGATTTTGCAACCAATAAATAGCAATTAATATTAATTGGCCTAAGCACAATGCAGCATCAATCATAAAAGCTAAATTGATCTTGTCTTCAATAAAACATCTTTTTCTATAATAATCATGAGCCATTTGAAAGAACAAAAGTCCTGATAAAATGGGTATGAAGGTGAGATAGGAATCTGCAAAAGAAACAATAGTTGGCAGTAACCACAACAATATACCAACGAATGCTATAATGAAAGACAAACCGATTTGTAACAACAGCATGTTATTCAAATAGAGTTTAGATTCAATAGGATTCATTTTTGGTGCCAATGACAACATCGGCTTGGTAATCAAAGCCTGATTTATACCTAATGCAAATAAAACCACCATCCATAACAACGCAAACACACCATAATTTTCAAGACCTAAAGCACGTACCAATAAGATACCCAACAAAAAGCTTGTACCACTAACCATTATTTGATCAGCGAATAAAATGCCTTTTTTGATAGGAATTTTGTTGATTATATTTTTGGAATGTAACATTTTGATTACGAAATATTTATTTTCTTATGCTCAACTACTTTTTCTTCTTTCCGCTTATAGTATTTATTCTTTTTTCCTTTTACTTCGTTTAAAACAGCATATGCATTGGGTATTTTAAATTCATCCAAAAGCGGTTGCAGCATCTTTACTTTTCTTATTCTCGAAAATCCAGAACGAGCTACTATTAAGTTCAAATCAACTTGATGCATTAAAGGAACAGCGTCAACAAACAGATTTAATGGAAGTGTATCAATCAGAATGTAATCGTAATGTTTTTTTAATTTTTCTATGTATGTCAATGAATCAGGAGCAAAAATGATGGCAGAAAAAATATTGTCTAAATTACCCGAAAGAATAACATCCAAATTTTCAATCCCTGAACTTTTAATCACTTCGACCGGGTTCAATTCTTTCGTAACAATTGCACCCAACCCATAAGCATCATTTGCTAAATTGAAATGACGATGCACATCCGGACGAATTGTATCCATGTCGATGATTAAAACTTTTTTGCCCACAGAAGCAAAGGATTTGGCCAAATTAACAGTAGTAAATGTTTTACCTTCATTTGGCAAAAAGGAAGCAACCGAAATAACCGTTCCTTTATTCTTAATCGCCTTTTTGCGAGCAAGCACTTCAATGTTGGTATACAGATTGGCAAATGCATTCAACACATTATTTGATTTTTTCTTGACTTTTGCGATTGTTCCTATCACCGAAATATCTACCAATTCATTCAATGCTTCTTTTGACTTAACAGTTGAAAACAAGAAACTTCCGATAAATGATAATAGAATCCCGAATAGCAATGCAAAGAAAATAGAGACTCCATACATCAATCCTTTGTTTGGCCAAACTGGAGTTTTACCGATTCTTGCTGGATCGATTATCTGATGACCAACGACCGTTGCTGTTTTTGAGATAGCGATTTCCATTCTTTTTCCTGACATCAAATTGTATAGTCCTTCGTTTAATTTCACTTCTCTTTCTAGTGCTACAATTTGTCGTTCCTTATTCGGAATCGTTTGAATAGACTCATTTTTATCGGCTATACTTTGTTCTAAATTTTCTCGTCTTTGCACAATCTTATCCAATGTCGCTTGCACACTTTCATGAATGAAGGTTCTAAGATTTTTTATCTTCCGATCAATATTGATGATTTCTTGACTTTGAATAGTATATTTTAGTTCGAGATCAAGCTTTTCTAATTCGTATTTCTGAGCTTTCAAATAAGCATCTCGAAATACTGGATCTTTTAAGGATTCAAAATTGGGAGCAAAAGATTGCAAATTATTTCCAGTAGCTAGAAATTCGAAAAGCTTTGTCAATTCATTCTCTTGCATTTGGTAATCTACTTTTTGCAAATCTAGTTGCATGATTTCTTTCAATGCGGCATCTGTTTCTTGCATGGCATTGATGATTCCATTTTCTGCTTTGTAACCAGCTAATTTGCTTTCCGCATTTTTCAATTTTTTAGTAATATCAGCCAACTGAGTATCTAGAAAAGCCAAAGTCGTTTCGGATTCAGAGCTGACCACTTCTTGACAAGACTTGATATAAGTTTCCATTAATCCATCAACAAATAATTTTGCTTTTTCGGGTATTTCATGTTGGTAATAAATCTTGATGACTTGTATTTCTTTGTCCACTGGTTTGATAAACAAATTGGTTGCATTCACTTGAGACATCAATCCTTCAATCGAATTTAATTGAAACATAAACCTGTCTTGTTCTGAAAGACTAGTTGGTTTTTTATTCAAAAATTCATTATTTCTGTTCACGGTCATTGCCAAATGTTCATCTGAATACAATTGACCAAATCGAATCGTAGCTTTGACCTTTTCAAAGGAAGCGGTTTCACTTAATTGAAATTGATTGTTACCTAAATATTTCAAATAAAATGGACGATCAAATGCTTCTTCTGTTGTACTTGCATAGTTAATTGAAAATGGAGCGTTGTGGTACAACTCGGAATTTTTCAATTCTCCAATTCTAAAATAACTAATGTCGAAATTAAGGGTACGTAATGTTTTTTCAATTAAGGATTTTGATTTGAAAGACTCCACTTCTGTCAAAAAACTATGACTGCTTTTCTTATTCGCTTGCTCATCGAAAATGACATTGGTATTTGTATTTTTTTTGGATAAATCAATTAGAATAGCACCATCTGCTTGATAGATAGAATTCGTATACATCAATAATCGTTGACTTACCATAAAAGCGATGACCACCAATAAAAGTATGAGTGGCATTCCTTTTATGATCGGAAGTATAATCGTGTTGAATTCTTTTCTTATATTCATTTTCTACAAGTAACTTCTATTTGATGATCACTGAATAAATCACTGCTAACCCAGTCAGGATACTAGCAACGATACTGGCTTTTTGCAAATTGGTGTCTGAGACTTTTGTTGATTCAGGAGCGACATATATGATGTCATCAGGTTGAAGAAAAATATTTTTTTCCGACAGTCCTGTTAAATCTCTGAGGTTCACATTTAGTTTTTGAGTCTTGTTATTTACAGTTCTAATCACTTCGATTTGGTCATTCTTTGCATACGGGCTTAAGCCTTTTGACAACCCAATTAATTGTATGAGTGTCATTTTCTCATTATCGATGTTGTAAATTCCAGGTTCATTCACTTCACCTAAAACTGTAACTGTATGATTTAAAACTTTGACATTGATGATTGGATCTTTCAAGGTTTTGCCATACTTTTCTTGCAATGTGTAACTCACTTCATTGGTGGTAAGACCACTTACTTTTACAGTCCCTAATTGGGGTAAATTCACCTCCCCTTCCTTATTGACAGTCAACCACTTCCCAGTTGCTTTGTTAGAACTGAAACTACTATTGACCGATCCAATACTCAATTCTTCATGTCCCCAAATACTCAAAGTGATTTTGTCACCAGGCTTCAACACAGGTTCTGCTACATTTGAAAAACTTGCAAATGAAGGATCCGAAATTTTCAACTGGTTGTCGGTTTGAAAAAGTGGATTCGTTCTACTACAAGAGGTCATCAGAAAACTTAGTATTGTTAGTGTTATTAAAAATCTCATTTTAATTTGTTAGTCTTGATATCTTGAGGTTGCAATAATTGGTTTTGGTTTTGATTTCGCATTGTTACCTAAAAGCATTGTTTTGTATTTTTTCGCAATTACCTCCCAAGTATATCTCCGTTTAGCTATTTCTAGCATTTTATCTGAAAGCAATTTTCTTTTCTCAATATCCATCTGGACAATATTTTCTAACAATTCTTTTGTGTTACTAAAATAAAGTGCCTTCTTTTCTGTCGTTTCTTTATTGTACATCACATCGTATGCGATGATTGGCAGGCCCAAATTCATAGCTTCTACCAATGATGGGTTGGTTCCACCAGCACTATGACCGTGTAGATAAACGTAACAATTGGAACGAATCCTGTTCAGGGTTTCCAATTCATAAATTGGGTCCAATAAATTAAAATGAGAATGTTCTTTATATTTCTCTTTCAATTCGCATCCATATTCGCTATTGTTCCAATTTCCAATAATGACTAGCTGAAGATCGCTTTGTTGAGCCATGGCTTCTAGCAATAAGTGGATGTGATTTTCTGGCTCAATTCTACAAACAGTAAAAGCGTACTTTGAATTTAGGAAGTGATAATCAATAATAGCGTCATCAGTTACGGGCACATATTGTGCTTGATCTCCACCATATTCAATCAAATGGCTTTCGTAATTGTACGCCTTTTGCATATAATCACAGATTACTTGATTGTCAGTGATAATTGCTTCAGAAGTTTCTACTGCAAATATTTCAGAGTAGCGCAAAAAGGTTTTGATGAAAAAATTCCATTTATTTCGCTTCCATTCTATTCCATCAATATTTACAAAAACTTTTTTTCTGGTAAAAAACTTTACAAAAGGTAACACTAAACACCCGGAAACACCTAATATCAAAAGTTTGTCCGCTTTGAAAGCAGCATGTAAAATTGATAGTATATCATAGGGTATACTTTGAATGCCATTTGCTTTCAGAGGCAAATATTTCAATTTGGCTTTACCATGAAATGCTTTGCGATCTTTAGGTTTATAAAACTTACCACTACAATAAACCGTTATATCAAAATCATTTTCAATATGTGGCAATAATTGCTCAACTAAAGTTTCAAAACCTCCATATTTAGCTGGAAGACCAACCGTCCCAATTATCGCCAACTTTGGTTTTCTATGTGCCATTTAATTTGAATTGTGGATATGATCAACATCATATTTAAAAATATAACAATATGTTTGTGTCTGTGGAGGGAGATAAAAGGGAAGTACTTATTGTTGTGGCAAAAACCATGACACTTATTTATGTCACTCTTTGTCATGGCTTCATTTTTGCATTTAGAATTGAGAACGTACAAATAAATCTAAGTGAGCACAGAAATATTAACATTATTTAGCTGTTCTATCTGTAGTTTTTTAATTACCTATTTTACGCTTCCCTCAGTCATTAATTTAGCTTATCAAAAAAAATTATTAGATATTCCAGATGCACGTAAAGTGCATGTTGAATTAATACCAAGTCTTGGAGGTATCGGTATCTTTATTGGGGTATTGATATCATTTACATTATTTTGCTCATTATCAGATTTCAATGCATACAAGTACATTTTAACATCCTATCTCATTCTATTTTTTATGGGAATAAAGGATGATTTGATACCGATGAATGCTAAGAAAAAATTTCTTATTCAAATATTCGTGGCTGGATTGATTGCGTATGGAGGTGTTCGAATCACTTCTTTACATGGATTATTTGGAGTGCATGATATACACATTGTAGTCTCTTATTGTTTGACCATATTTTTTATTGTTGGAATTACGAACGCTTACAATTTAATCGATGGTGTTGATGGTTTGGCAGGTGGACTTGGCGGAATTGGTTGTATTACTTTAGGAATTTTGTTGTTGTGGGTAAAAGAATACAATTTTGCAGTTTTAGCTTTTGCAATTACTGGTTCGCTAATTGCATTTTTGAGATACAATTTTGGCACCTATCCTAACAAGACATTTATGGGCGATAGTGGCTCACTACTTTTAGGATTGACGATCACTGTTTTATCCATTCAATTCATAGAATCTCCAAATACTGTTTCCATAATGGGTATTCATTCCCCTATCGGAATTATTGCCGGAATTATTTTCATTCCTTTTTATGATACGATTAGAGTATTTACGATAAGAATATTGAGTGGAAGATCTCCGTTCAGTCCTGACAAAAACCATATTCACCATGAATTTCTCAGATCCAAAGTTGGACATCGTCAAACAAGTATATTGTTATGGATTGGCAACCTATTGATGATTGTGGCAGTACTTTTATTCAGGCATCAAGACACCATCAACTTAATTTTAATTGTATTTACAGTAGGTATTCTATTCGTTCATGTTTTAGTATTTATTAGAAAAAAGGTAGAATCAAATAAAGTAAAACAACTGAATTCCAAATTGGAAGCACTCAAAAAAGAAAATTATTTATTGCAATGATAGCAACTCAAGCAACAGCTGAATCAGAAAACAAGCAAATTCCAGCAAAGGATTCTGCATCTAAAAACGTTAACAACAATGCTTCTTACGTTGTATTTTTTGTCGATGATGAACAAATGATATTGAAAATGTTGGAGCGTCATTTTTCAAAAGATGAGCGACTTCAATTACACACTTTTTCTTCTGGTGAAGCATGCTTAAAATCATTAAGTATAAATCCAGATGTCATTGTCTTAGATTTCAACCTTTCTGATGGTCTTGATGGAAAAATAGATGGTCTAGAAACTTTAGAAAAGATAAAAGAGCAATGTCCAAGTGCAGAAATTGTTATGCTTTCTTCTCAAATGGAAATAAAAGTAGCGGTAGATTCTTTAAAGAAAGGAGCTGTAGATTATGTTGTTAAAGATCAAGCCATGCAATTTAGTATTGAAAAATCAATTGAATCAATTTTAAAAAGTAAGGAATTAAAGAATGAGATTAATCAGTTGTCCCAAGTGATAAAACGGGATAAGCTTTTGATTAAAGGATATACGGTGATAACTGCTGTTTTGATTGGATTGCTTTCTTATTTTTGGATTGGGTGATTTTTCTCCTTTTAAAAAAAGGAGAGTTACATACGTGCACACGTGTTCATGCATATCCCTTCCTTTTTTTTAAAAGGAAGGGACGTCCGACTTTGTCGGTACATCGATGGAACCATTTACAACTGCTTTACCATCTTGCTCTCTAAAAAACTAATCTGTTGATGCAAAACCGGGATCATCTCTTCCAAGTCTTTCAATATCTTCTTAGTCTTCAATTCTAACATTGATTTTTCAGGTGCTGTCTTTGCTAACAACTCAATTTCCTTTACTTGATTATGCAAATTTGTCATACCAACCATCATCAAACTTGGTTTCACTTTGTGCGCTACTTTATAAAAGAGCTCCCAATTTTCTTCAGCTACTAACGGCAACAATTTTTCAAAATTTGGCAATAAATCATCCCGAAAAGTAACAAACATATCAACCGCATATTCCCAATCTTCACCATAAATAGTTTCTAAATAATTAACATCTAGTTTAGGATGATAACTTGTAATTTCTATCGACTCCATTGATATATGATCATTTGATAAATTAATATTTTCTTTTTGATTCGTAGGTTGGAGATATTTATTTAATATAACAAACAAATCATCTGGAACAAAAGGTTTTGTCATAAACTCATTCATCCCTGCTTCAATTGCTTGCTTTTTTTGAGCCGTCATTGCAGAAGCCGTTAATGCTAAAATTGGTGTTTTTTGATTCCTATTCTTTTCCAAACGAATTTGAGTTGCAGCTTCAATTCCGTCCATAATGGGCATTTGCAGATCCATCAAAATGAGATCATATTTTGAACCCACTGCCATTTCTACTGCCTCTTTACCATTGACTGCGAAATCAAATTGAACTTCCCATTTTTCCAAAACTCGCTTAATATACTTTCTATTCATCAAGTTATCTTCAGCAACTAAAATTTTTGAATTTGCAAAACTAGCTGCATTTGCCAACGAAATATCCGCTTCCTTTTTCAAAGTTTTAGTATCTGAATATCCGTAAGTAAGGACAAATGAAAAAGTAGAACCTACTCCTACTTTAGTATCCACCTCAATATTTCCACCTTGCAATTCTATCAATCTTCTTGTAATTGCTAATCCTAATCCACTGGATCGATTCAGTTTATGTTTTTCGTTAGCAGCTTGTTTGAAATCTTCAAAAATTTCATTTAATTTATCTGAGGCAATTCCAATTCCAGTATCACTTACTTTAAATTGAATGGTAATATTGTCTTTAAATCTGGACAGCATTTTGGCGTCGATATGAATGGTTCCTTTTTCAGTAAACTTCTCTGCATTTCCAATTAGGTTGAAAAATATTTGATTAAAAAGCAAATCATCTCCAATCACTAAATACTCAATCCGCTCATCTATCGAACTACTGATCGTGACTGGTGTTTCTTCCAACTTCAGTTCAAATGTTTTCTGAATATCATGAATCGAATCTGCGATACTGAATAGGTTGGATTGAATTTCTATCTGACCAGATTCGATCTTTGTGAAGTCTAAAATATCACTAATAAGGGCGTGTAATAACTTTGCAGAACTTTTTAAATTATCTATGTAATTGATTTGTTGAGGAGTCGGGTCCGTATCATACAAAAGATGAGACATACCGATCACTGCATTGAGCGGTGTTCTGATTTCGTGACTCATATTAGCAAGGAATTGTTGTTCCGCTTTCTGGGCTTTTTCAGCTATTAATTTTGCTTCTTCCAAATCTGCAGTTCGTTTCTTTATCGTTTCTTCCAAACTGCTATTCATTTCTTTAAGCTGATTGTTCACTTTGAACAACTCCAATGCTTTTGCTTCCAATATTCGCTCCGCCTCTTTCCTTGCTAATTTTGCACGCTTTATTTTTTTCCGTAGGATTTCAACTTCCTTGTCCATCCCTTAATTTTTAACGATCTCAAATTTTACTTTTGAACCATCTGCAATAATCATTTCTTTGGTAACTGTTGCTTTTTCTTTGTAATGCATCAAACAACCTTCAATCAACCCTGCTGCTACATCAGACATTTTTCTTGGTGAAGTATAAATCATCTCCAACTTATCTGCACCTTTATCATTGACTTCAAAATGAGGAAGTTCAGCATCTGGATATAGTTTTCTAACCTCTACATGAATGTATTTATCAACTGAACGAAGCATATCAAATGCATTGTCTATGTCGCTCAACATCGGCTGATATGCATTCGCCAATGAAACAAATAAATATAAACCGTACGCGTGCATTAATTGTGGGACAGGCATGTCCGTTTTTTTGTGCAACTCTCGAATCAAACTATACATTTCTTTATGATCGTAAGTTCCTACGGAAGTATAAGCCCCTTCAGATGGTAAGTTTGCATTTTCGATGATGGTTTCAGTTACTTCTTCTCCAAATTTCTCTTCAACCATTTCTAGAAATTCTGTAAATATAATTCCTTTCATTTTTTTAGGATTTTAGGTTAAATAATGAGGTTATACTTTTGTTACGTTAGTTTTTGGGATTAGGTGCTATATATGAGGGATTATTTTACCTATTATGAATCAATAATAAATCAAAAGTCAACCCATCCTCAATTGTATTATAAATTAACCCCAGGTTTCAAAACGACCAATCAAAGTACATTTAGAGCATATATAGAAGGTTGTAATTAATAAAAGTCAATTATATAACAATACAAACCCTATTAAATAAAAAGGCTGCTCCAACTAAATGGAACAGCCTTTTCATTTTATCTAAAATTGCTAATATCAGTTAACTTGCGATAGCCGAATCTCTTTCAAAAGGCATGATTATATCACGCCCTCTCAATACGCTAGTACATTTTTCCTTGACATAGCTGAATGTATTTTTCATATTTGCAGCAAATGCATTGTCTCGCATAATATGTAGATAGTTCTTTAATTGAGCTTTGAAACTAGGATCATGTTCTCCTATATTTTCTAGTGTAAATCCAGCATGATATTTATCATTGAATGCTGTCACCATCTTGCTTGCTGAAGGAATTGACTTAAAATATTGACAATAATTTTCTGGCATTCCATTATTGTTAAGTTGATGAAATATCATCATTAATTCAAAAAAACTGTTGTTATTACAACATTTTACTCCCGATCTAACTATTGTATTTTTAAATAGGTAATCATTCGACAGATAGACCATATTTCTTCTGATCAATTTGGACATACAATCTAGGTTCAATTTACTGCCATCTTTAAATGTGATTGCAAATTGATCCATATAGCTCATAGAAACCAATACGGTGCTTTCCAAGCTATCAAATTTCCTGATTACAGCATCAATAGCTGAAACATGATCGGTACTAATTAAAATAGCTATATGTGATTGATCATCTATTTTTTTCAGATCTCCTCCAATAAAATTTAAATAAGTATAGTCTAAGTCTGCAATTTCAGAAAAGAATTGCTTAATGAATTGTTGTCTGTTATTCATTGTCATGGTTAGTTTTAAAATTTAGTTGCGCGTATTGTAGTGCATAATTTATACCATTTTTCAAGCTACTAAGATATTGAATGTCAGATATTTAAATCTGAAAAAACGTTGTTATAAATAACAAATCAGATTTTTATTAACAATTACATTAACTAAAAACACAATGTTATTTTATTATCTTTGATGCGAATACATTAAACTTGAACAATATATATACATTCACAATATGCTGCCATCACAATTTAGCTTCCGCTCAAGATTCTCTTACCTTATACTTGCATTCATTTTTTTATTTTGCAACAACCTAAATTCTAATAATGCAAATCTTGCAGATACTGCTGCCTTTAGTTTATATGAGGGTTGTACCGATCCCGCTGCTTGCAATTATGATCCAAATGCGACTGTTGATGATGGATCTTGTTTAGTTGATAACACTTCGTGCGAAGACAATGATTGTAATACTAAAGATACGTTATGGCTTCCATTCTGTGTTTGTCTTAATTTAGCCTATCCAGACGACTATTGTGATGATGGTATTGCTTCAAATGGAGTCGAGTATTGGGATGAAACTATTTGTGATTGTAATGTTGCAACTCCAATTTTTGGGTGTACAGATCCCAATAGTTGTAATTATAATCCTGATGCAACTACAGACGATGGATCATGTGAACCCTCTTGCGATGATAATGATTGCAATACACAAGATGCTTGGGTACCTGATCTTTGTATCTGTATAAACATACCTTATTCAGACGCAGATTGTGATGATGGAATCGCTTCAAATGGAGTCGAGTATTGGGATGAAACTATTTGTGATTGTAATGTTGCAACTCCAATTTTTGGGTGTACAGATCCCAATAGTTGTAATTATAATCCTGATGCAACTACAGACGATGGAAGCTGTATTTTTGAAATAAATTGCAATGATGGCGATTGTACTAATGGAGTTGAAACCTGGAATTCGACTACTTGCAATTGCGATGTTACAAATGTGATATTTGGTTGTACCAATCCAGATGCGTGCAACTTTAATCCTGAGGCTACTTGTGAGGATGGGTCTTGTAATATAAATTTTGAAATAACAAACCAGATAGGCTGTTATAATTCAATAACAGACGAAATTCTCGTTCAAATAGATTTACAAGGGGATGATTCCATAATTGGTTATACCTGGCAAAACGGTACGGGAAATACAGGAACCGTTTCTGCAAACAATGGGAATGCAACTATTAATTCAATTAGACCATATCCTTTTTTACCAACACTTTCATCTTTTCAAATTCAAGCTTTTACTGCAACCTGTAATTCGCCTTCACTTGCGACTGGTGTTGAAATAGATTGGTTTAATTTACCAACCTTTGAAGTAGAAGGATGCGACAAAGGAGATGGGACTTTTGATTTGACGGTTTATCATGATGAATACCCGATTAACCTTTTAGGAAATTTAAACATTTGGTTTGAAGGACCGAACGGCACTAACCCAATTGAAAATCCGGCAAATTGGCCGTATGCTGGCAATACACTTTTCCTATATTATGCGGATCTTGAATGTGGACCTTATAATGTTGAGATGCCATTTAATATTACTTCAGTTCCATCTGCAAACGTAATTACTATTGATGCCTGTGCGGATCAATCAGGCACTATTGACTTAACAATATTTGAAAACCAAATTAATAATAACACTGATCATTCAATTATTTGGTATGAAGATGCAGCAGCGACAGAAATTATAACAACCCCAGAAAACTGGAATTATACTGGAAATGAAATTTTTGTTAGAATTGATAATAATGGCTGTTTATCGAACATCGAATCAATTCCATTATTTATAACAACTACCAACACAATCTGTAATGATGACATTTGCCAAAACGGGGAAGAAACTTGGAATCATTTAACTTGTCAATGTGAAAATGGAACGCCTCCAACCCCATGTATTGATGATGAAGTTTGCGGAAACGGTGATGAAATATGGAATTCTGAAACTTGTACTTGTGACCGAATCAATATTCCTGACACCTCTGATTGTGCTAACGATGGAAATTGTAGTAACGGCATAGAAATTTGGGATACTGAAACTTGTACATGTGAAATCCAAGAGGTTGTTGTTGGTTGCACCGATCCAAGCGCATTAAATTATAACCCCGCTGCAGATTGTGATGACGGTACCTGCCAATGCGCATCTTATGGTTGCACCAATCCGAATGCCTGTAATTACAACCCAGATGCAACTTGCAGTGATGGATCTTGTCAACTGTTAAATTTCTCTAATTATTACTATACAGATTTTTGTGATGATTATGTATCAATTCAACTTTTTGGAGATTCTGAAATTGAAAGTTATAGTTGGATGAACTTTTATACAGGTGAATCTGGAACTGTAACAGCTAATAACGGAAATGCATACTTTGGCATATATTCTTTCGGTGACAATTACTTTGAAATTGAAATAACTGCATATTCTGCTGATTGCTCAAGCTCAACAGAAACCATGTCCATTTTTATTGATCAACAATATATTCCAGTTGAATCACTTGACTTTTTTGAAGTATCACAAAGCTCCAATTGCTTAGGTGATGGTCCAATAATCGTAACAGTAGATGCTTCTTACCAAGGTCAAGAACTAAATTATAGTTGGTACTACTACAACACTCCAAATAGTTCATATTCTCTAGGCGATACTGGTCCAGAATTAGAATATAATCCAACTTTTGGCAATGTCCCACTTATTATAAATTATAGTTTTGGCAGTTGTAGCGGGTCAACTCTTTATGAGACAAACATTCTATCTGGAAGCAGTTGTATTAATGACGGCGACTGCTCAAATGGTATTGAAACATGGGATCTTGCTACTTGCAATTGCAGTGTTATAGAATCAATTTCTGGTTGTACCAATCCCTCTTTTTCTAACTACAACCCACAAGCAACTTGTGATGACGGATCTTGTAATTGTCCAGTTAGCTTAGATATGACCGGAATTATCCCTACCAATCTGTATGAAGCCAGTGATCACATTATTTCAGATGGGAAAGTTATCTCTACTAGTAATGGTTCTGTAATTTTTCATGCAGGTAATCATATTGATTTGAACCCTGGATTTGAAGCGGATGCAACTTATCAATTTACTGCAGAAATTTATAATTGCTTAAATAATTTAAGACCACAAGAAAATCAAAAAAAATAATTATTTAAATCTGACAAAAGACTTAGTTAGAAATAATATCAAAACCCCCAACACAATCGCTCGCATCGGGGGTTTCTGGTTATCACTTGTTCTTTATTTATCTCTATTAATGCTTATAGAAATTCATAATATTTCGAATCATCTTGTCACCATCCATTGATTCATAGTTGAATGCTGGCATCAACTTTCCAGAACTTTTTGGTGGCTCATAAGCTTTAGTAATCTTAGTGTTAGGATCATCAAAACGTTTGACGACAATTTCTGTACGTCTATTTTCTTGATGTTCTATTTCTGAACATTTCGTTCCATTTTTACATTGATTGATAATTGAAGTTTCACCCATACCGATCGCACTATGAATTCTTCTTGGATCAATTCCTCTTTTGATGACATATTGTTTTGCCGAATTCGCTCTATTGGTTGAAAGTGTTTCATTGTAGGCAACCGTTCCACGCGCATCCGTATGTGCGACCATTGCTATTTCCAAACTTGGATATTGATTCATCAATGAAATCAAATAGTCTAAATCGCCACTTGCATCACCACGGATATAATATTCATCAAAGTCATAATAAATATCTTTCAATGTCAATACCTGACCAACTGTAAATCTTGGTTGGTTTGGATTTGGATTTCCCCATCCCGGAGGATACATTGGAGCAGGAGGTGGTGCAACGGACAATGCTGGTTTTGGTTTTTTCATCCCTTCAAATTCTAATTCCAAATTAAGATCTAATTCTAAAGCCAACTCAACACCAGCCTTACAATCCAACTTCATTGTCGAAACTTCTGTCTCATCTTCCGAAAAGTATTCCTTCTCCCCTTTTGCCCAATATTCACAACCACATTCTACACAAACGTCAAATTCTCCATTTTCATCCGACATAAACTCCATTACTTCACCTGTGCATTTACTGATTAAAGTAACTGTTGCTTGCTTGATTCGTTTGGTTTTGAACTTCTTATTTTTCACCACACCATTTAACATAACACATGTTTTACGACGCAATGGAATTGACAATCCACAGTTTTCTCTCATGGACATTACTTCTGTTTTTGTCCAAGTAGTTCTTTCTGTTTCATAACCAGCTAATTCGGCAACATAGGTATAATTTTTACCCTCATCCATCGCATGGGTCAATTGCCCATCGGTATCTGTCATAAAAGCTTTATCCGCTGGAAAGGTTTGATTTCCAGTTGAGATAGCTAATGCATTTTCCATTTCATCATGATTGTGCGGACAATCTTTGTGAGTACAATGAAGCACATGTTCGCTCCATTCTTTTTCATCATTTGCGGTAATAAATCCGTTGGCCAAAATATTTTTATTCGGTTTGGCTTCCATAATCATCGCAACGGTTGCATTTTCTAATTGCTCACCAGTAACTGCATCATGAACACAAACTTCAACCATCAATGGCGCATCATCAATCGCTACTTCTTCATCGGATTCCCATCTGTAAATATCATCTTTTCCTTTTCCACCTGGTCGATTAGAAGTCAGATATCCTTCCGTGCCTTCCTTGTTGATATAAAACCCAAAGTCATCATATCTTGTGTTGTATTCATGTCCCATATTCACACGATCTGTCCACGTTGAACGTTTTCCTTCATCAATCATAGTAACTCGATAAATATCCAATCCTCCCATTCCTCGGTGTCCATTGGAACCAAAATATAGGTGACCACTTTCTGTAATTAAAGGAAACAATTCATTCTCAGAACTATTGACAACTGGTCCAAGATTTATTGGCATCGACCATTTGCTACCCATTTTTGTAGTCATGTAAATATCCATTCCACCATACCCACCTGGCCTATCAGATGCAAAATACAGGGTACCGCCATCAGGAGAAACAGATGGATGACAATATGCATTTTCTTTGTTATTAATGTTTAGCGCCTTGACATTTTTCCAATCTCCATTATCCATTAGTTCTGCACTATACAATTGTAATCTTCTGGTCCCATTTTTATCTAAATAAGAAGGATTACTTCTTGAGAAATACATCATGTTATTCATATTGTCAAGGGAAGCAACTCCATCGTGATACTTGTTATTTACTTTAGAACTAAAAGGAGTGATTTTTGCAAATTCTCCTGAACTTGTTTTTTCAGCATAATACAAATCAGAGAAATTGGTCTTTGTCCATAAATCTGTAATCTTTTTGTTATTCAAATTCTTTCTTTTGGACGTGAATATCAATTTATCTTCTTGTGGAAAAGCACAATAATCTATATCTCTAGAATTCATTTCCATCATATTGATGACGGTTACTTCTTCGTTTTTAGAAAACATTTTTTCATCACACGCTTTATTGAAATCAATATGAGTATCACCAGACATCGTTACATATCTATCATACATTTCATTGGCATATTCGCATTTTCCATTACTCTGCAATACTTGTGCGTAATTTAAAAATTCTTCTGCTTTGGCTGAATTTCCAATTCCTTTTGCAAACCAATATTCAGATTCTTGCCAACGACTGTTTAATCGATAACTATTTGCTAGTTTTAAAAATTGTTTTGAATCCACTTTGCCTTCTAAATCTAGCTGTTCACATTCTTCGGCAAATGCCATAAATCCTAACTGATCATATAGATCACCGTCCGCATCCGCAGCACCAGATTGCGTATCAAAAACTTCTTCTGGTTGGGTAATCGTATCTCTTGCAGTCAGCTCTGTATAGAATGAATTTCCATACAATGTACTACAACTTAAAACCGTGATTCCAAAAATGAGTGTTGATAGTTTCATAACTATTCCGCTTGTTTTTTGCAAATAAAAATTATACATGGTTATTTTTTTCATGGTCAACTTATTGAATACAAATTGCTTTAGAAGAATCTCAAGTTTTCTAATTGCTCTCCTTTTTGTTTGAATAAATATTCCAACATCACTTCATACGAACCATCATTGTACCTACGTAATTCTGATGTTGTAAAATCGATTGCCAATCCCATTGACAGTTGGTTGTTTATTAAATATTGTGCAAGGAAATCAACCGAATCATCCCATCTGTAACTCGCTCCCAACCACACTTTATTCATGAATAGAAAATTCGCATTGATATCAAAATCCAACGGTGCATTCGGAATATAACTCACCAATACCGCAGGTTTCAACACTAGATTTTTCGAAAGTTGAAATGCCTTACCTGTCATGAAATAAATCGGACGATAAGGATTGGCTGCTCCCAATGTTTTTGCTGAATTGGTAAATTCTGAATTTTGTAAAAATTGAGGCATTGAAATTCCAGCATAAAAAGTTCGGGTATTATACCAGATACCAGCTCCAAAATTCAGATTGTTATTTTGTTCATCACTGAAGTTGACCAAATCATCCACTTGTTCAATTGGCGTCGCTTCATCCCATTTAAATCGGGTATTTTCAAACCTAGCTTGCAAACCAAAACTCAATATATTATTACCTCCTAATTGAATTCGATAAGAATAGGGAACCGTCACTGCAATAGATTGTGTCAATCCAATTTGATCCAACATTAAGCTTAATCCAGCTCCACATTTATCATTGAAAAATGGGGTATGCATATTTAATGTTACAGTTTTAGGTGCACCTTCTAAGTTGTGCCACTGATGCCTGTAATGAGCATCCAACACCATACGCTCCTTGCTACCTGCGTAAGCCGGATTGTATTGGATTTTATTCCACATATACATTGTATACGTGTTGTTATTTTGAGCATTCATCACACCAACCCATAGGAACAGTGTTGAAAGCATTATTATTATTTTCCTCATCTTGATATAAATTAATTTATAAAGAATTATATTTTGTTATCTAAGTATCGTTGTAAATCCACGGATCACTTCTAAATCATCATTTAATTTAAGGAAGTAGAAATAAGTACCTGGAGGTAATGGTTGTTCTTCAAAAGTTCCTTGCCAATCATTTTGGTATCCCATCTGACTATACACTTTGTCTCCCCATCTATTGAAGATGACCAATTCATTTTCAGGATAATCATATATACATGGTATCACTAGATCGTCGTTGATTCCATCATCATTCGGTGAGAATACATTTGGCACAGAACATTCTCCACCTAATTCATCTCCAAAGACATTGAAACTGACAGTTGCAGTATCACAATAGGATTCACAATTTGCATTACAAATTTGGTATACAAATGAGTCGCTACCAAAGAAATTAGTATTCGGTGTATAAGTCATAATTCCATCAGCATCAAATGAGAGCTCACCGTAAGTAGGTTGTGTGATTAACTCAATATCACCAACAATGGTGTTGCCACTAAAGATGTCGTTGAACATAATATCCTCTCCTTCAAAAGCTTGATTGTATGGCACATTGTAGTCCACAGAATTGGCAATTACTGCTTCTTCCAAATAGACATAAATAGAATCCGTTGAAGTATCATTACATGCACCATTTGAAATCGTCCAGTAGAAAATATTCGTTCCTTCTGTCAAATTATCAATACTCGTTTCTGGATCATTCGGATTGGCAATTACTGCTCCCGTTGGTGAAGTCCAGGTACCTTGACTATTCGTTGGTGCAGTTGCCCAAATTACGGTACCTTCTTCTCCGTCACATAAATACATTTCGGTATCGATAATCACAGATTGCTCAGCAGTCGCATCACTCACTGTTACTAACACTTCATCTACAGAATAATCCTCACATTGACCAAAGGATAGTGACCAGTAGAAAACATATTCATTTCCTGGTACCAATCCAACTACAATGGAGTTAGGATCTGTTGGATTGGTGATCACAATACCCATACTTTCTTGTGCAGGAGGCTGAGTCCACATACCCGTTGAAGTAGTTGGAACATTCGCATCTAGTGTAGTAAATTGATCATTACACAATCCTAAATCGAGTCCAGCAAATGCTTCATCTTCTGGCACCTCTTCAATTGTAACAACTAATGTATCGGTTGAGAAGACACCACAAACACCACTTTCAAGACTCCATACAAAGATATTTTCACCTTGCACGAGATCCGTCACCACACTTTCATAATTAGTTGGATTGATTATCAAGGCACCTGTTAGTGAAGTCCACATTCCATTTGAAATAGTAACTTCTGATGCCAAAATTGTCACTTCATCTGCTGCACATAATGTAAAGTCTTCTAAAACATCTGCGTATTCACCTTGCGGTACTTCATCTATCTGAACAGGTACAGAGAAACTTTCTGATGTTGGACATCCGTTGATAAACATCACAACATAGAAGTCATCTCCAATTTGCGCATTTACATTGTTTACAATCAATTGTGTTGTATCGGAAGTACCAATCACTGCATTCGTAGCTGCATTGTACCAAACCGTACTTACCTCATCTGTTGGCATAATCGGAACTGAGTTCGTGATATCCAAAATCATTGTTTCTCCTTCACAAATAGGACCGTTGCCAGCAATTGATGGAGCAGGTAATGTTTCAGAAACATAAACAGTTGTTGGAACTGATTGAACTTCAGAACATCCATTCATACTAACTACAACAAAGTATTGACCAGCGTCTAGCAATGACAAACTTGTAAGTACAGGGTTATGTATCGTCGAATTAAATCCATTTGGACCTACCCATTGATACGTTGCTCCTGCAATAAATGGTGTATTCAATTGCACGGTTCCTCCTTCGCATTCAGGACTTACGGATGTGGTTGAATTCGTAGTAATTGCTGGTACTTGTGTCCCAAACACGGTTACTTCAACATAATTCGAAGTAGAGGATGCACATCCATTCACTCCAACAGTTACAGAATAAATTCCTGTGGATGCTGGTGTTGAATTAGGTATATAATAAGTAGGATTGGTTGAACTTCCTATAATTACATTATCAAGATACCAAGTGTAGGTAACTCCATTTCCAGTGTATCCATTTGTTGTCAATTGTATACTTTCTCCTTCACAAACAAAGTTATCTTGAACTGAAATAAATGGGGTCTGTGGAGCTGCATTTACATCTAAATAAATAGATTCTGCCTCTGAGTAACAACCATCTGCAGTTTGCAAAGTCAAGGTATAAGTACCTTCTTGCCCCGCTTCAATTGCTGGTATTATCACATCGTAACTATTTACTGAAGGTACGTTGTTAGAATAACTAAATCCGTTTGGTCCAGACCAAGTATAATTGATCATACCATTATAGGTATTTCCGTTTTGAGCAGAAAGCATAACCGGATCTCCTTCACAATAAGTTGCTTCACCTGTCAAATTAACAATCTCAGGATTTTGCATTACTTCTACCGTTGTATAAACTGGTGAAGCAGGACATCCATTTGAATAAAGTATTAATTCGTAAGTAGTCGTTGCAGCAATATCAAACATTGTTGGGAATTGCTGATTTGAGATAATGTTAGATTGACCAGCAATTCTCCATTCATAAGTTGCATTGGACTGCGAACCTGTAAATAGTTGTGCTTGCTCACCAATACAAATTGGACCATTGTTAGAAACTGAAGCAACAGGTTTTGGCATAATGCTTACCCACTTAGCTTGAGAAATTTCTGACACACATCCATTGTGATCTACATCCACACTAAATGGTGGTATGGCATCTGGATGAGCTGCTGGTATCGTATAAGTATTGGTCGACGGGGTACCGCCATTATCAGTAACACCTATTGTAGTCCCTACTCCATTTCTCCAAGTAAATACGGATGTAAGTGGATACTGCTCTTGAATATTCAACACAATTACATCTTCTTCACAAACTTCAGGATCAGTTATTAAAGTAGGCATTTGTGGTTGTGCCGAAATCGTTGTGACTGCAACACTTTCAGTATAACTACATCCACTTAGATTGGACACTTGTACAGTGTATAATCCTATATCGGTAATATCAGCACTTGCAACAATTGGATTCGCTGCATTACTTGTAAATCCATTTGGCCCTGTCCACTCATATGAGATTGCAGTGTTAGAAGTATTTGGATTTGAAAAGAGTAATAAGTTTCCACCTTCACAATTATCCGACAAAGTATAAGTTGGTAATGCAGTTGGTTGATCAAACATCGTCAATGCATAAGTATCTGAGTTCAATGTACAGCCATCTACGACTACTGTTACCGAATAATTCCCAACATTCGCTGCTGTAATTGGACTAATAATCAAATTAGGATTGTTACTTCCAGAAATATTCGACCCGTTGACTGTCCAGTTGTAAGCTACACTAACTCCTTCATAAACTTGAGTTGCTAGCGTCACTACTCCACCTTCACATGCGGGTCCACTATGACTGATGATTGGTTCCATTTGAGAATCTGGAATTTCAACAATACTTTGAGTTGCTGTTGTTGATGAACAACCGAATAAATCTGAAACAATCAATTCATAAACGCCATTGTTTGCAGCCGTAGCATTTGGAATGTACGGATTTGGTATGTTAGAAGTAAACCCATTTGGCCCTGTCCAACTATATATTAAATTAGTCCCAACAATTACATTCGCATTTAAGAATAAATCTGATGGACTACAATCCGCACTCAAAGTATAACTTGCATATGGCTGGGCAGTAGGTGCTTCTAAAATATTGACAGTCGTAGTCGCCATAGCTGAGGAACAACCATTTAGACTAACTGTTAATTCATAAGTCGCACCATTCACTACATCTTGAATCATTGGATTTTGGCTAGTTGAAACAATTGCTGTCGAACCTAACACTGTCCACTCATAAGTTGCACCTGGAACTGGATTGGCAAACAATTGAATATCTTCTCCTGAGCAAATTGATCCACTGTTAGTAGCTACCGCTTCAGGAACACCGTTTATTGTCAATTCTATTGCTGATGACATTTCAGACTCACAACCATTTGCATCAATACAAATCACTGACCACATTCCTGGATCGTAAGCATCATCTCCTTGTGGAATTATGGTTGATCCAATTGAGGTTGTCAATAATGGATTTGTCAATGTTCCTGGACTTGATCCATCAGGACCGATCCACTTGTAGTTCATACAATTTGAACTAGTTGTCAATATCAAATCGTCTCCTTCACATATTGGCCCATTGGTAGCAATTGTTGGAATTGCGGTATTAGCCATTACATTATTAACTACAACTTCAGCAAATGATTCACATCCATTTCCATTGGTTACTGTTACGCTATAGGTTCCATTATTGGCAACCGACACTTCACTTATTGTCGGATTTGCTTGATTCGAAGTAAACCCAGACGGACCTGACCATTGGTATTCCAACACGCCACTTCCGACTGCATTTGCAAACAAATCAACATTGTCTCCATGACATATTATCCCTGCCCCAGCAGTTGGAGCTAAAGCAACAGGTTGCGCCATTGCAACTGCAAAAGCATCTGTTGTTGAGCTACATCCATCTACGGTCACCATAACAGAATAAGTTCCTTCATGGATCGCACTGATAGGGTCAATCGTTATTTCATTTGTATTTATTCCAAAGATGTCTTGTGTAACACCTCCTGGAGTTGTCCAAGTATAAGTAACATTCGTGCCTGCATATTGTGGAATCGATAAGGTCACTTGCCCTTGATCACACGCTTGTCCTGAATACAACATTGTTGGTTCTTCTATACCTTCATCTATACTCACTTCTACTGATGCTACTTCTGATTCACACCCATTGGCATCCATGACTTGGAAGGTATAAGTTCCACTCATCGCAGATGTAATGTTAGACAACATTGGATTTTCTAAGGTTGAAGTGAATCCGTTTGGTCCATTCCATTCATATGAATAGCCTAATAAACCAGCACTTGCAATTCCATCGAGTTGTAAATCATCTCCGCCTGTCGTACATGCAATATTTGCAACTGGTGTGATCGATGCTACTGGTTGTTCATATACATCTACAAAATACCCGACACTCTGAACTGTACATGCATCTACTGTTATTACTACTGAGTACATTCCTTCATGCAGTGCATCATTTGCATTGTTGATGATTAATTCACTTGTTCCCATTCCACTGATGTCTGTCACTCCATTTGGGGTTGTCCAAGTATACGTCACATTCGCACCGGTATAATCTGGAACAGATAAGGTGATTTGCTCCCCTTCACATGCAGGACCTGAACTTGCGATATCTGGATCAATAATGCTGTCTTGTACATCCGTTACTTCTACTTGTTGTTGAGTGGTACAGCCATTCGCATCCGTTACTACTACTGTGTAGGTTCCGTTGTTAGCGGCTTGCACATTCGGTAAGGTTGGATCTGCTAGTGTACTCGTAAAGCCATTTGGTCCAGTCCATTCATATTCTAACAACCCACTTCCTGTGGCACTTGATGTCAAGGATAAATCTTGTGGTGAGCAATCTGCTGCGACGCTGTA
>CALDGQ010000074.1 GCA_937941765.1 uncultured Saprospiraceae bacterium | reverse complement strand
CTTTGCAACTTGCAAACAACATGATGTCAATCCTTACAAATGGCTTAAAAGTACTTTGGATGAAATTGCAGATACTAAATTATCGGAAATCCAAAAATTTATCCCAGGTATTTGATTGGTAGTTCGTCGGACGGATACATTCGGTGGGAGTTTTGGGTTTGTTTGGGTGGCTGATATTTGTGTTTCTTAGTGTTAAAGGCAACCAAGTTACAGTCCACGTACCAAGCCAAATTTTTAAACTATTCATAGCTTAAACCATTAATTTGTGAACTTGTTTTCTCAAGAAATTGTATTATTAGTTGTAATTTGTAAATAAGTCAAATTTTAATGAATATGAGTAGACAAGAAATTACTTCAGAAATTCAAAGAATCCTTTCTAATCTTTCTGATGGAAACCTAGAATCCATCCTTGATTATCTTAAGGAAATTCAAAAAATAGATGAATCTAAATTATTGATATCCAAAAATTTAGGTACTATCCTTAAAGAAGACACTGAACTTCTAAAAAGGCTCGCCCAGTGATTCAAATCAAAGATGTTATTAGTATTCAAAAAGTTTTAATAGACCAATTTGGCGGTAGTCATGGAGTAAGGGATTTGGATTTGCTCGAATCAGCTATAGCTAGACCTAATTCGACTTTTGATGGAAGTGATCTTTATGAAACTATAGAAGAAAAAGCTTCTGCTATCATTGAAAGTATTCTGATAAATCATCCTTTTGTTGATGGCAATAAAAGAATCGGATACGTAGTAATGCGTTTAATACTAATGAACTCAGGTAAAGACATTGTTGCCTCAGAAAACGATAAATATGAATTCGTCATTTCTGTTGCATCTGGCAAATTGAAATTCGATGGGATTTTAGATTGGATAACTTTGCATTTAAAAAAGTAGAGTGATGCCGAGAAATAGTATTCCTAAACGAAAAAAATTAAATAGAAAAGTAAAACTTTAACTATCTAAATATTTTTCCCCATCTTAAATTATTTCAGTTAGAAAAATAGAAGGTCTTTCGCCGAAAGAAGACCTTGTCGATTGTAACAATAAAATTGCAATCAAAAAATAAATATGTTTTACAATATCAACAAACCAAAATATCATAACCACCAAAAATTGCTATTTTAATCAACAAATTGGTAAATTAGCTATCAAAAGGAATACTTTATAGTAATCTACTTCCGAATTCAATTTTGATCTCGGCGTTGTCCAACTGAAATACAAATATCGGTTGGGCATTTCGGTGGGAGTTTTAGGTTTGTTTGGGTGGCGATATTTGTGTTCCTTAGTGTTACCTCTCATTAAAAATTAAAAATGAAAATACTAATATACAAGCAGGAAGAGGATACTAATATTAAGGAAATCCAAAAAGCAGAGAGACTATATGGAAAGCTGTTTCCAGATGAATTTAAAGAACATCTGTTAAAATATAATGGTGGTACTCCATATCCAAGATTTCCCTCACTTGAGACTGAGAGTAATTCTGAACTTACCGATGTGTATATGTTTTGTAGCGTAGGAGATGTAATTGTATGAAAGCATCAAGTGTTGAATGCCAAACACCAAGATCATCAAGAAGACGATCTGATCAGACACAATTTGAATAGTCAAAATCTCTTAAAATTTGCTTTTGCTGAGAGGGGTTGGTATTTTATGAATCTTTCTGAAGATGACTATGGTCAACTGTATTTTTGTGACTATTCAGGTGGAGATGGAATAGTAAGAATAAAGACGAAATCCTTTAAAGAATTTGTGAATTCATTAATAATTCCAGAATGGTCAGATGATACATATGACTTTAAAAGGGAATCGAAATTGAAAGATTACATACCATATAAAATTACACAACCAAAATATTTCTCAACACCATTTCAACCTGAAATAGGACTAAATCATTTTAAGAATTGCTATAGGTATTTCATTTCAAAGAAACCTACGGAGGATAGACTTAAAAATCTTGCAATTAGCTATGTGAACAATAGAGAAATATTAAAATTTCTATTAGACAATGGACATAATCCAAATCAATTACTATTTGGACATAGAATCAATTTCGACACAGTATTATTTTTAGTAAATGACTTAGGAATTGACTTAAACAAACCTTTTGATGGTCGTTTTGCAATTCATAATTTACTTAATCCGACATCTACAGCAGACATCAAAGTTAAATATCAATTAATTCACGACATTATTGACGCAAAGGTTAATATTGATTGGTCAGTTATTGGGAAACAGCTTCAAGACGGAGAAAATATAACCGCATTGGAAAGGCTTAAGTTGTTAAACTCTAAATATAGAAATTATGAAAATGAAGAAATGAAAAGATATGGTGAAAGAGGTTTGCCGCACGGTAGTAAGCCATTCTTTCGAAGCAATCACATAGAAGATGTATTATCAAATAAGAAGGAATTAAGCTGGAAAAGTAGACTTGTAAATAGAATAACGAGAAGTAACAAGCGATGACCACAGCATAGGCTATCGCCTACGCAGGGTATCGCTGATCCGTTGTGCAAAAAGTCATCTCACAATACTTTTACAAATACGACAAAAATAGTATCTTGGGTTATCACCAAACCTTGAGAAAATGTCCACAATTCAAGAAAACAATGCAACCAATTAAGCGTTTGTTTTTAAAAAATGAACTAGCTTTAAATTAGAAATAAATTTATAAAAGTGCTTCAGTGCATACGATGTTGAGTTGTGGAGCGAGATTGAAGCGGGAAAAATGAATTGGCGGTTTTTGACAGACTATCGTTAACGTACAAAACGTAATGAACAAATTAACATTTTTACCAAAAGACTTTGAGGTTCCGCAGGAATTAGAGACGAATCGACTTCGTTTACGAATGTTGAGCGTCTCCGATGTAGTGAAAGATTATGACGCTGTAATGTCCAGTATTAAACATTTAGAAACAACAAAACCTTTTGGTCCAAATCATAATTGGCCTAGGGATTTGACTCTTGAACAGAATTTAATTGATCTAGGTTGGCATCAAAAAGAGTTTCAACGCAGATCCTCATTTGCGTATACCGCGATGAATCTTGATGAAAGCAAATGCCTTGGTTGCGTTTATATAGAACCTTCTTCGAATCCAAATTATGAAACCATGATATTATTATGGGTAAGAGATAGTGAAATTGAGAATGGATTAGATCAGCATTTATTCGAGTCAGTAAAGGAGTGGATTTCTGAAAAATGGCCATTTAAGACTACTGCTTATCCTGGGCGAGAAATAAGTTGGGAGGAATGGGGGTGATAATTCAAAACTTTGAACTTTGGGAGAAATTAGATTATAAAGAAAAGAGATTCCATTATGAAAAGACCAGGTGTAGGCATAGGAGTCATCATCCAAAATGATAAAAAACAAATTCTAATTGGAAAAAGGAAGGGGAGTCACGCTCCGTATTTCTCCATCCCAGGAGGACATTTAGAGTTAGGAGAAACCTTTGAACAGGCTGCTATCAAAGAAGTTTTTGAAGAGACCGGATTGCTAATCAAAAATCCAAGTGTGATTGCTGTTACCAATAATTTGAGAACCTTTCGTGATGAAAACAAACATTATGTATCCGTAAATTTGTTTGCAAATGAATTTGAAGGGAAATGTGAGAATAAGGAACCTGAAAAGTGTGAAGAATGGATTTGGTGTGATGTTGACAAAATTCCGACTCCACAATTTGATGCAAGCGAATACGCCATCGAGTGTTTTAAGAAAGGGGAGTTTTATGTGAAAAATCAATTTAAACAATAGAAACTTGCCTTCATCAACAAACTGCCACATTATTCATCCAACCTTCCAACCTATTCATTCTTCCTATTAATAGTCCGATTTTCGCCATATTATTACAAGGTCAATATGACCCAATTGAAAAAACGAAAATCATGAAAAAAATTATCTTTTTCTTATTTGTAGGACTTGCGATTCTTTCCTGTAATCAAAAAAGTCCGGAAGTTGAAAAGGTCTTGCCAACATTAAGTGCCAATCAAATAATGCAAGATTCATTGACTGCTGAGTTGGATTCCATTCAACAAAATGGGTTGATTATTGGATTTGGCGTTTGTATCGCGAATGAGAAAGGGACTTTGTATGAAAATGGATTTGGGTATGCGAATAAAGATACGAAACAAAAATACACAGCGCAGACCGTCCAAAATATTGCATCCATTTCCAAAACCATGATCGGTATTTCGTTGATGAAAGCACAAGAAATGGGTAAGTTGAAATTAGATGATCCCATAGAGCAATATTTGCCTTTTAAAGTTATCAATCCATTTCATCCTAACAAACCAATTACTATTCGGCATTTGGCGACACATACTTCTGGAATCAATGATACGGACCAGTATATGAAACATGCATGGGTGATGACCGAAAATCAGGATTTGACAAATGTCAGTACGGCGTATCCAGAGCAGCGTTTGAATACGGCGGATAAGTTTTCTTCGATGGAGGTTTTTCTGACAAAATATTTATTAAAAAATGGGGATTTTTACCAAAAAAATAACTACATCGATTTCGAACCTGGAGAAAGATATAATTATTCTAACATTGGTGCTACATTGGCAGCGGTCGTGCTGGAAAATGCAACCAACCAATCATTCGATTCCTTTTCAACAAAACATATCCTAAAACCTTTGGGAATGAATGCAACCGGATGGTCACTAAAAGAAGTGGATGTTTCAAAACATTCCAGATTGTATCGCAATGATTATACGGTGCTACCATTTTACACTGCGATTACCTATCCAGATGGTATGCTCATCACATCTAGTAGTGATATGGCAAAGTATATGACAGAATTGATAAAAGGTTTTTCAGGAACTGGGACCTTGTTGTCAAAAGAAAGTTATGTTCAATTATTTACGGAGCAACTAGAAGAAAAACATTTTGAAGAAGGTTCACGTCGACCGGAACATCCTTATGATGCCGACTACAGTACTGCGATTTTTATTGGTCATAGCAATGTTGGGCATGTAGGACATTCAGGTGGAGATGCTGGGGTAGGAACTTGGATGTATTTTAACAAGAAAACAAAAACTGGGCGGTTTATTGTTACAAATACCGATGGCGGAAATGATGATCGTGCTAAAGAACTTGAATTTTATGCGATTTGGAATAAAATGGAAGCGTACATTGAAAAATTAGACAAATAAATTTACCTTTAAAAAGAAAAAATTATTCTAAATTCTAAACCCTAAAATGCAGCATTATGAAAAATATTATCTTTTGTGCATTCATTATTGCCACAGTATTATCTTGTAATAAAAATGAAGAAGCAGTATCTGATTTGGTTGGTACTTATTTGTTGATTGAAGTTTTACTCGACCCAGGTGATGGAAGTGGAACTTTTGAATCGGTTACAAGTAACAAGACCGTTACATTGCTTATTGATGAAACCATTACTTCAAATGGAGATTTGTGTGCGATGAGTCAAGAAACAAGTGGGGCTACTGCAGGTACCTATTCTGAGGCTGATGGAACGATTTCTTCCCCCAATTGCAGTGATTTAAATTTCGAATTAAATGGTAATGAATTGATCATTGATTATCCATGTATAGAACCTTGTAGAGCTAAATTTTTAAGGCAATAAATTAAACAACACAAATACAAAGATGCATGTCATTCGTGCTTTTGTTAAACAACAAGTACACGAGCTATATTTATCGATAGTCGCAATTTGAACTAAAGAAAATATGGAGGTGCAATCAAAGCTATCTACTCGTTCCATGTAAAGAAGCTCGAAGTACCCGATCCGTCAACCATAATTAAAACTTAACAAATGAGAATTCTATCATTATGTATGTGCATTCTATGTTATAAATGTGCATTTGCACAAATAAATATAAATTCGCAGATCCGACTACAATTGGATTCATTAGTGAATGAAACTTATACCAGTGGTAAGCCTGGTGGAATAGTAAGTATTATAAAAGAAGGTCAAGTTTTATATCATAAATGTAAAGGACTTTCAAATATCGAGTTTGATATTCCAATTTCTGATTCTACAATGTTTGACATTGGCTCAATTTCGAAACAATTCACAGCTGCTGTAACACTATTGTTGGAAGAGAATGGAAAAATTAAACTTGATGATGATATTTCATTGTATTTAACTGAGTTTAAGGACCTCCCTTACAAAGTTTCGATTAAAAACTTATTAAACCATACGCACGGTCTTCCAAACTCAAATGAATTAGCGGATTTATGTGGTAAACAGCGGATGAGTCATGAAGAAACTATCAAGATGCTCCTAAAGATAAATAGTGCGAACTTTCAGCCTGGAGAGCAATATGAATATAATAATACTGGATACAGCCTATTAACTGAAATTATTTCAAGAGTTGAGAACAAACCCTTCAATGAAGTTTTGAAGGAAAGAATTTTTGAGCCTTTGAATATGGAAAACACCGTAGTATTCGACAACCCGTTTCAATTAATTAAGAATAAAGCAGGCTCTTATGTCTTTTCCAACAATGATTATTCATATCTATATAATGATAGAACATCAATGGGACCAGGAGGAATTTGTACAACCATTTCTGATTTGTCTTTGTGGGCAATAAATTTTACCTATCCAAAGATTGGAAGCAAAGCAATGTTAGAAAAAATGCAAAAACGAACAAGGCTTAGTTCAGGAGAAATGATAAATTACGGATATGGAATTCAATTGAAAATGTATAAAGGGGAAGAAGTTGTATTTCATGGTGGAGCCGATGCTTCCTATCGTGCATATATGATGCACTTCCCTAATTATAAAGTTTCAATTATTGTCTTATCTAATGATGGTGGCTTTTCTGCTTTGCAATTAGCTTATTCTTTATCTGATGTTTTCTTGCAACTCAAGGAAGAAAATGAATACGTTGAGAAAAGAGATGTAGCCAAAGAGAAGTCATATGAAGGAACCTATGAAATGTTCCCAGGGAAGTATTTCAATATCATTTCACGAAATGACTCTCTGTTTTTTCAACAATTTGGATATTCATTCGAGATTCCTTTAGATCACACAAATGGACAAACTTACAATATACCTATGTTGCCTAACTATAAAATTGAATTCAAAGAGGATCAATTTGATTTTCACATTGTAGATTCAAAATTTAAATGTAAAGAGGTAAGTATAGCGGCTCCATCTCTTAATAAAGAAGATTTAGATAAATTCACTGGAGTATATTTAAATGAAGAATTTGGAATCGTTTATAGAATTATAGTTGATAATGAAAACCTGATCGCAATCGGTCATGAAAATCATATCAATCTCATACCATTGACTAAATCAAGCTTTTATTCGTCCTATCAATATTTTGGCAAGATAGATTTTGTTCAGAACTCCCGGGGCGATTATAGCAGCTTTAAGTTGTCAGGTAGCCTTATAAATGGAATTATGTTCAATAAAATATAATGGCAAATCTATTGTAACATTATGTATGCATATTGTCTCTTTTGTCTCCGAGACACAACATATTCACCAACGAGATCGGATTGTTTTAAATTGATGGGTTTCGCCTGAATTTGTGACAGCAAAATTCAATCAAACATCTCAATTAGCCGTTTGTAACAGTTTATAACCGTGCTAAACGGTTATTTGTTGGTTTGGATTCTTTGTTGCCATTGTTGTTGTATGTTTAAATTTTTGTGTATTATGGAGTGTATTTGTCACCGAGGATTATGTTGGTGTGGATATGTAAATGTTGTGAGCAAGGAAGAAAGAAAGCAATTATGAACGCTGAAGAATTCACATAAGAGTGAATTAAATCATGGAATTCATACTATCTTAAAGGAGTATTAATCCAATATTTTCTTTGACAAGAATGCAAAAGTGAACAAAAAGATTACTCACTTTACAAAATAAAAACTCGATATGATTTACATAACACAATTGATATATATCATAGAAGGAAAAGAAGACGTCTTTAACCAGTTTGAAGATATTGCGATTCCAACGATTTTAAAATACAACGGTCGTCTAACTTTAAGAATTAGACCGGAAGAAAATTCTATAATTGAAAGGAACATTGAAAAACCTTATGAAATTCATTTGGTGGAATTTGACACGCAAAAAGATTTTGATGAATTTAAAGAAGATAAGGAGCGAAAAAGATTCCTACATCTAAAAGAGAAATCTATAAAATCGGCTATTTTAATCCAAGGAGTGAAATTGTAGTTGGAAAAAGCCTGCAAGCAACAAGTGATATGAGATCAGACTTGCTAACACAACATCCGCCACGTATCACAGATCCGTTGCCTACAAGCAAAATAAATAAGCCATGAGCATAATTAAGATAAAAGTTCGTGATATACAAATTACAAATGAAGGTACCGCAGAAATTTTATTGCTTAAAGATACTGATATCAACAAATACTTTATAGTTCAAAAAGAAAAAACCACCCCAAACCAATAACGACATCCACAATCCACTAACAACATGAAAAAACTAATCCTCCTATTCATTTCAACATTAATTTATTCAAATTCGTTTGGGCAGATTGTCGAAAATGCGTACTTCGACATTTTGCTAACGGTGCCGAATAAAACACATGGATTTCAGTATTTAGATAATGGTTATTTCGTCATCTATCCAACCGATGGAACCCAACAAGCATATTTGTTAGACACCTTTGGTGTTTCGAGTAATTTGCCATGTGACCGACTTTTTAAGCCAAGACTTAGAGATAGTTCAGGTATTTTTAATTGCACACAAGATTCCATTGTTAGATTATATTCCATTCCTGAAAAAGAATTTATCTCACCTGAAAATGTACAAGCACATTTGATAAATGAAAATTTCTATGCACTTCAAAAAGGAGAAAAGGCATATCTCTACAATAGGAAGCATCAACTATTGCACGAACGAGAAATCGACAAAGAACTTAGCAGCACATATTGGAATATCGATATTAGTACTGCAGATCGTGTCGCAACTTTAATTGATAACAATAGGATTACAATAAATATTTTAGGAGAAATTGTACCTAATTATCCATTCAAAATGAATAAAAATAATTTCAGTGATGGAGCCTATTATTTTGTAGAAGATGAAAAACACGGACTCAAATCGAAAGTTGGTGAAATTATCATTCCTGCCAAATATGAAAGGATCACAGAATGGCTAGACCACCAATATATTGTTAGTTTAAAAACAGATGTTAAAGAAACAATAGGAAAGACTACCTATCCAACAACAACACGAATGGGGGTTTTCAATACCTTGACTCAAAAAATGGTAGTGCCAATAGAATATGCGAGAATTAGTGGTTATAAATTTGGGTTGAAATGTGAACGACCAAAATGCATACATACTTTTCTAGATACGGATTTTAAGAATGTTTATAACAAAGAATTTACACGTCTCAATATAACACAGGAAGGCTTTTTTTACTTAGAAGATGATGAAGGAAAGTACTACAATATACTTTCTGATTTCGAAGACTGGGCCTTAAAAAATGATATTGAATATTATAGTTCGTTTACGTATAAACTTTCAAAAGCGAGATTCGAAAATGGAAATCTTGTTTTAATCGACAAATCTGGCAACATCGTTTTCGATCCAAAAAGTAAGGAGAAAGTAAGTTATGAATCAAAAGGAGGAGGATTGATAGAAGTAAAAATTGGCAGAAAAAAAGGCATCATTGATGATGTAGGAAATTGGAAAATAGAACCAGGTTTGGATTATTCTTTTTCTTCTTATGGTCTTGGTACTATGATGGTTAAGAATTATTCAACACGTAAGAGGACCTTATACAATGCTGATTTTAAAAAAATTGCAACTGGAATTTCTAGTGGTTCTTGGACTAAGCCAAAGAACGCGCTCCTCTTGTCAAAAGAAGTGTTGGTAGGTGGGCTGAAAAAGAAACGAGTAGGGGTGATGGATCGTGATGGAACCATACTAATTCCCTTTATATTTAGTGGGAAAATCACTGAGTATCGTTCATTACCTCACTATTATTTAGTAAAGGATGAAGTATATACCTATCTCGTGAAAGCCGATAAATCCTCGAGCAGTGAAAGCGATTTGCAAAAAGATGCGCTTCCTCCAGTTGAAACGAAGTCTGCTGAAATCATAGAAAAAGAGATTCGTGAAATTTTAAGGAATACATCAAAAACAAAAGATTGGAAACCATTTTCAGATTATATCGCTCATAATTCGGTCACCAAATGCAATCCTAAAGGTCGTCCATTGATATTTTGGATTGATCGGGCTCCTCCAGAAGTAGTGTTAGACGCAATCGCAAAAGGGGTAGATCCCAATGTGATTCAAAGCAAATACGTTAGAAGCAATAAGACTCCATTATTTTATTTTAGAGATGTAGAAGTGCAGAAAAAAATGATTGAAATGGGTTTGGATATAAATCATCAAGATAAGCAAGGACGAACAGCTGCCTATGGATTCATTCCGATGCACATGGATATTTTGGATTTACATATTCAAAAAGGACTAAAGCTTGAACTTGTCGATAATGGCGGTCGATCTATTCTTTCTCGTGCTTGTACCAACTATAATAATAAAAGCTGTGAGTATCTCCTAAAAAAAGGAGCAGATGCTAACAGTCAAGATGAGTACGGAATGACTCCATTATTTTATGCAGTCCGTTATAGAGAAATACCAAATGTAGAAGTATTGTTGAAATCAGGAGCTTCTAAAAAAATAAAAACTACAGCAGACTATACATTTGATTCTGAAAAAGATGTTATTTTACCCGCAGGTTCAACTATTGTGGATTTTTTGGACCTTATGGGAAAAACATATTTTCCAAATGCGGAAACCGATCCAAGTGCAGCCGGATATTTGAAAATGCGAGATTTAATTAATAATTGATTTTGAAGTAAAAAAAATAAAGCCAGCCTCTCATTGTATTTGCGCATTAGCGGCTATGCGCCTCTACTACGCAAATACAGGGACGTTAGCGGTCAGCAAAAAAAATGAAGATCCTTTCAAAATATATAAATAGTTTAAATTTCGAATATGCAATTTCATACTCAAATCTTTTGTTTTATTTTGATATATTGACAAGTAAGAAAAAATAAGGTGGAACTTGCAGATAAAAATAAAATCCGAATTACTAACACTATATAGTCTGACCATGCTTCTGGCTTCACCAAGCACGTCAGTTATATTCACCCTTATATAGAAGCAAAAATAAATGAGACTCAAGTATAGATATAATGTTAATCAAAAATTTGGTTTATTTGGTTTTGAAAAAAATCAACTCCTTTGGTTAAAAGAGAATTTCTGTCTAATACCTAACAATTTGCAAACGAAAAAACCAAAAGATGATCAACAAGTTAGAATTTTCAATTGATATCAAAGCTGAAAAAAGCACAATTTGGAAAGCGCTTTGGGACGAAGACAAATATCGTGATTGGTCTGGTGTTTTTTCTGAAGGTGCTTACTATAAAGCTGTTGATTTGAACGAAGGTAGCAAAGTCATGTTCCTTGGTCCAGATGGCGGTGGTATCTACAGTAATATCGAGCGCCATATCCCTAACAAAGTTATTCAATTTAAGCATATAGGAAAAGTAGAGAAAGGAATTGAACAACCTATTGACGATGAAGTAAAAAAGTGGTCTGGAGCCACAGAAAGTTACTCGCTTAGCGAAGATGGGGATTCAATTAAACTTGTTATTCGAATTGACGTGCTGGATGAGCACTTGGAATTTATGTCATCGAAACTTCCAATAGCACTTGAAAGGATAAAGAAAAACTGCGGCTAATAATGCGTATGATTAAAACAGGATGCGTTCACTTCCATATTTTATATTAGCTTAAGTCCATCAAAAAGTAGCACAATATACCACTATCCAAAAAACTCATAAAACGGATGGTTGTATTTAGAAAACAAAATTATTATATCGAAAGGGAAAAAGTAATGTCGGTTTTGACGACCAATGTTTTATATTTTTAACAGAATTCCTGCGCATTTTTTCTAATTTTACAACAAAACAATTTCAAAGATGCGTAATAGATCCATTTTCATAATTTTTTCACTAACAATACTACTTCAAACTTCCTATGCTCAAAATATGGGTGATTGTACAGGTGCATTTGAAATATGTTCCTCTGGGTTGCATGAATTTAGTTTTGGAGAGGGATTAGGTGATACCGTTGACGTCATTCTCAATAGTTCCTGCTTAGGATTATTTGGCAATGTAGAATCCAATTCAACTTGGATCAAATGGGAAATTAAAGATTCGGGCTATACTGCATTTACGATTAGTCCATTAGAACAAACGGAGGACCTGGATTTTGTACTTTATAAGTCTAATGGAAATTATGATTGTGATAGTCTCGAGTTGATACGTTGTATGGGATCTGGAGATTTTAGTTTTCCAAGTCCATGTTTAGGACCTACTGGGTTAAATCTCGATTCTGTCGATGAATCAGAACCTCCTGGTTGTAATGATCCTAGTCAAGATAATTTTTTGGCGGTTGTTGATGTGGAAGCAGGGGATCATTATATTTTATTTATCAATCAATTTTCTGCATCAGAAATGGGTTTTACATTTTATTATTATGGTACTGGCATACTACTTTGTGATTCGATTCCGGCAGCTCCACCGGAAGAACCAGTTACAGTAGAAAGTGTTATTGAAACAACAAGTTTACAACCTTATCCCAATCCATTTACTTCAAAACTAACTATCCCTTTAAGTCATAACATTCAAAGTGCTGATATTGAAATCCGACTTTTTGATACGGCTGGTAAAATGCAATTAGCATCCTATATCAATAGGGGAGATCAGGTCGTGTTGGACATGGAGCATTTGATTTCAGGGAGTTATTTTTTGCAGGTTCTTACTTCGAATACGCGCTATAATTATAGAGTTGTGAAAATGGAGTAGGCTAGAGAAAACAAATTCCCTTGCCTACACTCAAACACAATTTCGACTCTTTCATTCTTTCTTCTTAAACTCAAAGGTCATTCCGCGTTGTTTAAATATCATTTTTTTGTTATCTGGTTCAAACAATACGATTACACCATGTTTTTCGATTGAAAATTCATGTTTTCCTTCCGCTTTTAATGAATCAGGTAATTGGTCTTTAGTGCTAAACATCAGCACATCTTTCCCCATCGAAATTATAAATTCCATCGGCAAAACGACAGATTCGTAGGTTCCTAGATATTGATTTAGGTCTTCTGGTGTTTTTTCAATAGCGGTAGTTTGACTAGAACCAACCATCGCGAATAATAAAAAAGTAAATGTAGTAATAAGATTTTTCATAATTTTTTAATTTGAAAGTTGAATAATTAATGAAATAATAATTGATCAATTTCAAATAAGACTACGTGAGTTTCGAAATGGTTACAGATTTTTTGGAAATAAAAAAATAAAGTGGTTAAAATCAAAAAAACTGAGCACCAACATTGATGGTACTCAGTTTTTCATTTTTAATGTAAATTACAGTTTATCTACCTAACACATAATACGCGCCCAATGAAAGTACGGTGGAACTATCCTTTGTATAATCAAGACCCTCTACGACATCAGTTTTATTTAAACCAAGCGTATAAGCAACTCTTAGTCCGATAAGTCTTTCTCTTAATTCAAATTGACCGCCAAGACTAAATTGTGGACCAAAAGCTTTTCCGCTTCCATAGCTCTATTTGATCCAAGTTTTGAATATGCAAATCCTGCGCCAGCGAAAAAGCAAGCATCATCCATATCTCCAAAATACATTTCTGCAACTACAGGAAGTGATATTCCAATAGAGGAATCACTACTTGCACCTGTACGACTGTTGGTACTACCACTAAATCCAAGAAAAGGATAAGCTGAAACAGCAAATTTTTCAGTGAAACCATAAGTAGCTTTATAAAATGCTCCAGGAACACCTGGGTTTGCCGTTTCTGAAAAATTTTCAGCTTCTAGTTTAAAAGTTCCTTGTTCAAATTGTCCACCTACGCCATGATAGTACCCTTGAGCATAAGCACAATTGAATGCAAAAATACCAATTGCAATTAGGATAGAACTTTTTGTGATCTTAAAAATTTGTTTAATTGTTCTCATATTAATTTTTATTGTAATAATATATTTACGTTTAATTCGAAAGCGAGGTATGGGTATTGTTAGATTAAAAACCATGCCAACGTATTAGAATTGTTTGAATTAAAAACAACAACATTGGAAAGCCTGTGCTTCTTAATATTTGTATGTAACTTTAAACGCAATCCATCCTCGAGCCTTGTCACAATAAATGTCTTATCAGTATCTCGTTACGTTCACATTAAAACATTAACAAATTTCATCTTCAATTTTAAGGTAGAAATATCCAGATTTTGTTTAATTTCAAATAATCCATTCGTTCAAAAACCTGATACCGAAATGCGTACAATATCAAAAATCTTCCTCATTCTTCTGCTTCCCATCGTAATTACTGCACAACCAGATCCCTGTTTTAGTCTTGTTTGGTCTGATGAATTTGATGGGAATACCCTTGATTTGACGAAGTGGTCTTACCAAAGTGGGGGTTGGAATGGTTCAAATGTTCAAAACTGCTATACTCCTAACAATACAATGGTATCCGGAGGTGCTTTGCAAATAACGGCAGAATATGATCCCGCTTATCCATGTTTTAACGGACAGACTGATTTTACATCAGGATTTGTTCAAACAAAAGATGTAGCATCTTGGACCTATGGTTATTTTGAAGCAAGGGTGAAAGTACCGGCTTCTAACAGTACGTGGCCTGCTTTCTGGATGAGTCCTCAGGATGATATTTATGGACCTTGGCCGATGAGTGGTGAAATTGATATTTTCGAAATCAAAGGTCATGATATGACAACGTCCTATGGCAATGCGCATTGGGGGAATAGTGCAGCAGATAGGCAACAGGAAAAAGGACCATACGTTGTTGGAGATGCGGACAATTGGCATGTATATGCAGTAGAGTGGAGCGAAGGAGAGTTGAAATTTTACATCGATGGCAATCATTATCATACGATCAATAATTTTGATGAACCTAATGCGACTGTTCATCCAGGGCCATTTAATATTCCTTATTATTTAAGATTGAACGTTGCAGTTGGTGGAGATTATTTGGAAGCTCCGCACAATGATGCAAATAATAATATCAACCAATTACCTGCAACAATGGAGGTGGATTATGTACGAGTGTATCAGTTGGATCCCAATTGTGTAGTGAATGATGTGGCTTGTGAATTACTGAAAAATTATGATTTCACAGCTATTCAAAGTGAATGGAATTTAGTGAATTTTAATGGTGCATCAGGAACGGTTTCTCCTGGAATTCATGAAAGTATAAAAGTAACAGCAACAACTCCTGGAACTAGTAATTGGCATTTAGCGCTCAAACAAGTTGGTTATGAATTGATCAATGGTCAAGCATATGAAGTTAATTTTAAAGCATATTCAGATGCGGACCGAGCGATTAATGTAATTGTTCAAAATAATAATGGAACACAATATTACTATCATGGACAGCTTTTAACAACAAGTCCAACCAACTACAGTTTTACTTTTGTGATGAATGATCCCACAGATTTGAATGCTGCTATTTCATTGGGGTCGGGTGCTTCTAGTATTCCCGTTTATTATGAATATGTCAGTATTGCACCCACCAATTGTCCATCTAAAGCGACCTGTGAGTTAATCAATAATAAGCATTTTGACAATGTAATGGATCATTGGAGTTTGGTAAATTATAACAATGCAACTGGAAATATTTCAATATCGAATGATGGTTTTTTGAAAGTTGAAACGGTGGCAGCCGGCACAAGCAATTGGCATTTAGGTGTTAGACAGACTGGGATTTTATTGGAAAATGGAAAGACGTATCAAGTAAGTTACGATGCTTATGCAGAACAAGACCGAAGTACCAATGTGATTGTTCATAAAGCAGATGGTAGTCAATACTATTATCATGCTCAAAACTTGACGACTGTGCCAACAACTTATACTTTTCAATTTACCATGTCAGCAGACACAGATAGTGATGGTCGTATTATTCTTAATTCAGGCGCATCGGCAATTGATTGTTATTATGACAACATAAGTGTGACTCCATTAGATTGTGATCCTTGTGCTACGGACTTGGAAATTTATAATCAAACCATTCAACCAGCTACCTATCAAACGGCTCAATATATTAATTCAAATGGAGTCGTCAATAATCCAGAGACCGTTATTTTCCGATCTAACAATTTGTTGTTGGAATCTGGTTTTGAAGTAAAAACGGGAGCTATTTTTGAGGGATTGATAGATCCTTGTATAGAAAACTAAAAAGTGTGGATCATAAAAAAACGTTACAAGAAGGATTGAAGGAGTTTCAGAAAAGGAATGGTCAATATTTCTCAGATACGGTTTATTCTGATGCTGGAAATGAGTTTTTAAAATGTCATGATATAGCACATGTTGTATTTGGATGTGACACTACCTTGTATGGAGAAGGGTTGGTCAAAATTTGGACTTCATTTGGTACCACATCGAGTTTTATGGAAATTACGAAAGGGTATCGAGAAGTACAAGCTTATCATTTGTTTAGTGAATACAGTGTTGGACATTTTAGGAAGCACCTATTGAAATTGTTAGGAGTGATTCCTAAAGCATTAATTAGAACACGAAAAATGAGTAAACCTTGGCCTTTTAAAGACTATGCGCAGTATTTGGATCAACCGATTGAAGAGATCAGGAGGATTTTTTTTGGTGATCGAATTCGCAAAAAAAGTCTAAAGCATAGAATCAATAATATCTAGAGTAGGCACAAAAAAAAGACGACTCGGAAAAATCCGAGCCGCCCTTAATCTAGCGATGATTAAAAACTTAATTCATCAATTATTGCTTAGTTACAATAAATTTTTCAGTAGTAATCTTTCCATCTGCTTGGAAGATAACAGTGTAAGCACCGTTTCCGTATTGAGCAAGATCGATTGAGATAACGTTATCGTTTAAGTTCGAAATGTTGTTGTTATAAGTCTGAACACCGATTGCGTTGAAAACCATAACTTGAACATCTTGACCAGCGAATTCGCTAACTTCAATGTTGATATACTCAGTAGCAGGGTTCGGGAAGATTGAGAAGTTAGCAACTTTAGTTACTTCAGTATTCATTTCTTCAGTAGTAGTAGCAGTTGCTTTAGCAGCATCAGCTCTATCAGTATCAACAGCGATTAGTGGATTTACATTTCCTAAACAAGTAGGGTAGCTACCTGATAAGTTAATGTTGATGTCACCGTGTGTTCCTGAAGGAGTAAAAGTAGTTCCGTTAGAAGCAGCACTTGTTTGTACAGCTGACCACCATGCACTTGCACCGAATTCGTTAGCTTGTCCAGTAGCACTTGCACCTACACCTAATTGGAATGAATTTCCAAGAGTTGCGATATCAAAAGATAATCCAGCAATGTCATTTAGACCATTCAATGTACCAGTGAAATCACTGTAGTAGTAGTAGCTGTTATAGTCAAGCGTATTATCACATCTGTGTTCTTTAGTACCTTCTGCATTTGGAGTATTTGTTCTTCCAGTCATATTGAATTCAACATCAAATCCGATGTTTGCATCTACTGAATTTACAACTCTACCAGTTAATGTAGCCGTTCCGTCCGTGTATTCTACTAAGTCTGCAAATTCCCAGTTGTAATATCTGTTGTGCTCTTCAGTACGGATATGGAATCCATAAACAACATCATTGTTACAGTTGATTACATCTGAAACAGATCTTTCAATACAAATTCCAGTATCAACAGTTTCTTCACAAACATCAATTACACCATTGTCATTGTTATCAGTACATTCGATTAATGAACCTAAGTCCAAGTTGAAATCACCTCTTGTTCCATCAGCAGAACCAAGTGTAAACCAACCAGAAGCACCCATTGAGTTATTCTTAACGTTCGCACCTAATCCAATTTGGAAACCGTGATCAGGGTGAGGAATAACAGTTTCTCCACCGATTGTTCCGCTAAAGTCAGCATAGTAGTACCAGTCATCAACGTGGTTCAAAGTAGAACAGCTATTTGTGTATGCATTTCCATTGTTAGTTTTACCAGTGAAAATTACATTCACATCTACGTTAGCTCCGTTATCAAGAGAAGTAATGGTTCCTTTCAATTGTGCAGTTCCATCAGCAAATTCAACAAAGTAAAGGTTACCAGCAGAAGAAAACAATTCACCTTCAATCCAGATAACTCTGTTGTCATCCGCATCTCCATGGCAAGATGAGCTTAAGTCAAGAGCAGGTCTGATTGCGTCAACATTGTCACAAGTACCTTCAACAATAACTTCTTCATCTGTATCAAGGATTGTAATTGTTCCTTGAGGATCTGCGATTGTAGCACCTGTTGGAGAAGTTAAGTCTACAACATAAACTTCAGTAGCTTCCGGAGCATCATTGTCTACGATTGGGAAAGTAACTACAACTGAAGTGCTTCCTGCAGGAATAATTGCAATTGCATCAGTAATTGTAATGTAGTCTTCACCATTCGTAGCAGTACCATTGCTAGTTGAGTAAACAACTGTGATATCACTGTCAGCAGGTTGATCAATTGAGATAGTCAAAGATGCCGTTCCGTCTTCTTCATTTACAGTAACATCGTCGATAGAGATAGCAGGAATAACTGGAGTAATGTCTTCGATTACCACTTCGATCCATTCGTTACAGATTGTGTTCCATGCAGCATCGTAAGTTTGAACACTTACAAAATAAGTACCAGCAGGTAAACCAGTAATTACTTCAGTTTCATTACAAGCAGTAGTCATGGTTCCACATTCGTACACATAATTCCAGTCTGTATCAATTACTTTAGTAGATACGATAGGAGCAGTCAAACCAGTTACAACGATTTCAGAACCGTCAGTAGTAACATCTACATCGCAAGTCAATACTACGATTGGAGTTCCTTCACAAGAACAACCGTCAGCAAGGATTACATCATTTTCTGTAGCAGCATTGTTATCATCACAAGATGAACCAACAGTTGTAGGAACAGAAGGATCATTGTCATCACAGTCATCAGCAGCATCTACACCGTCACCATCAACATCGTTAGGATTTCCGCCACCTTCGATAGTAAATTCTTCAAATAATTCACAGATATTAGTCCATGAAGCATCGTATGTTTGAACTTGTAAGAAATACTTACCAGGAGTCAGCATATCAATTACTTCAGTTTCGTTACAAGCAGTAGACCAACCGTTACATTCGTAAGCAACATTGAAGTTTTCATCCAATACTTTTACAGCAACAACCGCATCCGTTAAGTTAGATACAGTGATCATATCATCAGTAGCAACATAAGTTACATCACATTCAGATGGTTCAACATCTTCAACACCTTCACAAGTACATCCATCAGCAAGGATTACATCATTTGTTGTAGCAGCATTGTTATCATCGCAAGATGAACCAACAGTTGTAGGAACAGAAGGATCATTGTCATCACAGTCATCAGCAGCATCTACACCGTCACCATCCGCATCAACAGGACCGTTTCCGCCATCAATTGTGAATGACTCTGTAATGTTACAAATTTGATTCCATGAAGCATCCGTAGTTTGGATAGAAACCATGTAGTTTCCAGCAGGAAGGTTGTCAAATACAGTTGTTGCATCACAAGCAGTTGTCCAAGAGTTACATTCGTAAAGTACTGCCCAGTCAGCATCCAAAATTTGAACCATGTTCATTTCGTTTGTCAAACCAGTGATTGTGATAGCGTTGCCATCAACAGAATATCCAGCAGCACAATCAGTACTGATAGGTCCGTCTTCGTCAGTATCAAGAATAGTTACAACACCGATTCCGTCAACGATAGTTCCTACAGAAGGATTCGTTAATGTAATGTTGAAATCTTCAGTAGATTCAGGATTGCTATCATCAAGGATAGGGTAAGTAATGGTACCCGTTAATTCACCAGCAGGGATTGTAAGTGTTCCGTTTCCAGAAACATAATCCGTAGCATCAGCAGTAGCATCACCAGCAGTATAATCGATTGTTAAGTCAGAACCAAGAACTTGGTCGATAGTAACTGTAACAGTAGCCGTTCCATCTTCTTCATTTACAACAACATCTCCAATTGAAATGTTAGCAGTTTCACCAGGAGCAGTTTCTCCTTTACAAGAACAACCGTCAGCTTGAATAACATCGTTAGTCGTGTTAGGGTTGTTATCATTACAAGTATCACCAGGAGTTCCAGCTTCGTTAACTACAACTTTAATACAGTTAGATTCTCCAACACCATACCAAGCTTCACAAGGAGCTCTACGAGAACATCTACGGAACCAAGTAGTTTCAGTCAAAGTACCAGGCTCATAAGTTTCACCAGTTGCACCAGCAATTGCTTGAGAAACAGAACCAGGACATCCATTAGTTGAAGCTAACCATAAGTATTCGATAGTACCAGATCCACCAGCAGCAGGAGCAACACTAGTTAGAGTAGCAGCATCAAATGGGCTACAACCTGTTTGAGCTCCAGCGATTTCACCAGACTCAGTTACTGTGTTTGCACAAGGGTTAACTTCACCAGCGATAGTGAAAGATTCAGTAAGGTTACAAATTTGATTCCATGAAGCATCCGTAGTTTGGATAGAAACCATGTAGTCACCTTCAGGAAGGTTGTCAAATACAGTAGTCTCATCACAAGCAACTGTCCAAGAGTTACACTCATATAATACGTTCCAGTCAGCGTCTAAGATTTGAACCATGTTCATTTCGTCATTCAATCCAGTGATTGTGATTGCAGCACCAGAAACAGTATAAGCAGCATCACAAACATCTATAACAACTTCGTCAGTATCAAGGATAGTAATTGTACCTTGTGGGTCACCAATTGTAACACCTACAGGGTTAGATAAAATTACATTGTAAATTTCAGTGTCTTCTGGAGAAGCATCGTCAACAATTGGGAAAGCAACAACAACAGAAGTAGATCCTGCAGGAATTACTGCAAATCCAGTTGTAGTTGTGTAGTCATCTCCTTCAATTGCAGAACCATTAGAAGTTGTATAAGTAACGTTTACATTTGAGTCAGAAGGCTGATCTATTGAGATTGTTAATTCAGCAGTTCCATCTTCTTCGTAAACTGTAACATCGTCAATTGTAACTACAGGAAGCGTTGGTGCTTCGTCAGTATCAAGAATTGTAACAGTACCTTGACCGTCACCAAATTCAGCACCTTCAAGATCAGAAAGTCCTACAAGAAATACATTTGTTGATTCAGGATTTTCATCATCTAAAATATCAAAAGTAATTGTAGTTGAAGTTGAACCAGCAGGAATAGTAATTGTACCAGTTGCTGCAGTGTAATCTTCACCAGCAAATGCATCACCATTTGAGGTTGTATAAGTAGCTGTTACATCTTGAGTAGCAGGCTCATCTAAAGTGATTGTCAAAGTAGCAGTTCCGTCTTCTTCGTTTACAGTTACATCATTGATCTTAATTTCTGGAATTACAACAACGATTTCAGTACCTTCACAAGTACAACCGTCCGCTAAAATTTTATCATCTTCGGTAGAAGCATCATTGTCATCACAAGCAGCACCAACAGTAGTTGGGATTGAAGCATCATTATCATCACAATCTTCATCAGCAGGAACACCGTCATTGTCATTATCAACAACAATAATAAAAGTACCTTGACAAGTACAACCGTCCGCTAAGATTTTATCATCTTCAGTAGCAGCATTGTTATCATCACAAGTAGCACCAACAGTAGTTGGAATAGAAGCATCATTATCATCACAATCTTCGTCAGCAGGAACACCATCATTGTCATTATCAACAACAACGATTTCAGTACCTTGACATTGACATCCGTTATTTTGAATTACATCATTTTCTGTAGCAGGATTGTTATCATTACAAGCAGTTCCAGGAGCAGCAGGTCTGTTAGGGTTGTTTGGTCTACAATCTTCATCATCACATACACCATCACCATCTGTATCACCACCTAAAGCATCACAAGGATCACAGTATTGAGGATTTACATTCCAAGTCTGCTCACAATCAGCAGTTAAAGTTGTGTGTTCGTCAAATAGTAAATTACTCCAAACGTGATCAGTATTGATAACACGGTACATGCTACCAGCGGCAGCATCTAAGTTATAAGAACTTCCAGCATTAATAGTAGTTAAGTAAATATCGCCAGTAGCAACCCAGTGGTATAATCTAACTGGGCAATCACCATTGTTATTAACTGTAAGAGATTTGTTTGGACAAAGGTCTGTTCCAGCATTAGGAATTTCCATTACAAATTCTGCCTTGAAAGTAGCATTTCTATCAGTCCATTTTCCGTTGTGTTTTAGAAGACGAGTATAGTCTTCGTCACCACCAGAGTTATTAGGCTCACCAGCGTTCCAGTTAGTATAATTACCAACAGAACCGTCAACCCATTTGTAAGATCCTTCATGTACATGGTCAGAATATCCGATCCAAGCGTAGTCAGACATGAGACGTGCTCTAAGGTATTCGTTCTCTTGAGCATTGTTTACGATCGCCAGGTGACCACCGTTATTTTCGCAATAAGTTTTTGCCTGTTGCCAGGTCCATCCATTCGTACTAGAACAGTAATACTTACTGCCATTGTGTTCTCCCATATAGATTGTTGTGAACTCAGCGTCCGAACAATTGTCATTGGTAGATCCTGTAAATGCAGAAACACCAGCAACTAAAAGCATACAAGCTAATACGTTGATGGTTCTTAATGCAAGGTTTCTAAAATCGCAAAATAGCGTCAAAGATTTCATCATTTTTTAATAAGTTAGGTTAGAATTAAAATTGTTTAAGAAAATATGTAGCCTCTTAATCGGGGAGTCGCAAACTTTGAAAGTATTGCGATGACTAAAAGTTTAAAATGCTAATTAGTAGGAGGTAGTTACTAGAGGGAAAGTAAATGGAGGATGAAATACTAGGGAAAGTGTATTGTTCTATTTGCAATTTGGATTTGGGCGGAGAGGATGTGCCCTAAATACTTCTGCAAGTTACAGTAGATTCGCAGTCACAACAATATCAAAAATGGGTATTTATTACATAGATAAAAAAATGCATAAGAATTACACCATTCGTATGCATTAAAAACAGCATTTAATTTTTTGTGAACACTTGTTAATCAGGTAGTTAGCATTATGTTTTAATTGAATAAGTTAATTTGTAAATGCATTACTAGACTGAAAATTTGGGTAGATTTTATGGAAATCCAATGATTTTAGGGTATTAGATTTTGGGTAGTTTTTAGATGAGAAAAAACGAATAATTATAACAAACTGATTTCGCCTAAAATTAGATATGATCGTTTTGTAACAAGGTGTTTTAATTTATCACAGGATTTTAAATAATCGCTTAATAATATAAAAAAGACCGTTGCAAATTGATGCAACGGTCTTTTCATTTTATAATAAATAGGTCTTTATGCTATTTTAATCAGACACTTTAATAAACTGTTTGGATTTAGTAGGGCTCTTACTATTATCTATAGAAATGATGTAAGTGCCAGCCGCTAGATTTTGGATATCAATACCAAGATTATTTTCTCCTTCAAAAGCTATAATAGGAAACCTCAATTTTTCAAGCCCAGCCATATCAGTGATTGTTATCTTTGTATGAGATTCTGCAGAGCTATTAAATGAAAGGTTCAATATGTTTTTACTTAAACCTATTGGATTTGGATAAATATTCAGTTTTTTAATTTCTATTTGGCATTCAGTATCGACAAATATTTGATCTGAATAAACAAACGAGCCATCTAGGTCTACCATTTTTAGACGATAGTAATTAAGTTGTTTAGCTTCTGGATGTCTATAAAGGTATTTAAGTTCGTTACTTGAGTTTCCGTTTGATGGAACCATATCAATCAAAACGAAGTCTTTGCCTGTTTCACTCCATTCTACTTCAAAGTGACTAAAATCAGTTTCAGAAAGAGTCGTCCATCTCAAATCTACATCACAATTATTTGCAATCGCTTTAAATGAAGTAAGTTCTAAAGGTAAAACAACGGTAGCTTGATAATCTTCGACTTCGCCATTAGATTTTCCACCTTGGTAATCTGCAGCTATAAGTTGCTCATCATCAACTCTTAATCTCACATTTACAACCGAACCTATAGAAGTGTAACTTGGTGTTGAAATACTAACGGTAGCATTAGTGGCACCAGATACAGTTTCAGAACCATTATAAAAATCTTCGTACACACCATCGTTGTCCCAATCTATCCACATTCCGTAATAGACTGTGCTAGAATTTGTAGCATTAAGCATGATATCGATATCATATGAAGTACTAGGTGCTGCAGTCATTGGAAAGTCTCCAATTCCAGAGCCAAAAGTAATTCCATCATCAAAACCATCCATCGAAGCGGTGCTACTATATTTTTGATCAATTTCAAAATTAGTTTTGGTTCCTAGCCATATATTATCCGTGCCATCTAATATGTTGTCGCCATCTGCATCAACAAGTGAATGATGCCAAACAGCAGGGTAGTTAGATGGTCCATCGCCATAGTCGAAATTAGACATGATTATTGCAGCATCCCAAGAATCATCATATATATTAGTGGCTACATTAAATACTTCTGTTCTACCATCGATCAAATTTACATCAGAATCAACTGGATCGCTGGAACCTGAAGTCCCTTGAGTTGTGAAGCTTGCCCATTCTGGAAGTTCGACTTCAATAAAATAATCGCCAGGCACTATTTGATCAAACAGATAATATCCAGGATTTCCATTGACATCATTACTGGTTGTTGTGGTTGCTAAAATTATAGTAGGATTTGTGTTGTCATATAAATTGACGACGATGCCATTTACACCATCTGCGATAGATTCATTTTGATTGCCATCTTCATTTATATCTTCCCAGACATAATTACCGATTGCGGAATTGCCACTTTGAAAAATACCTAAGTCCCAACTGAAATCAATTTCTGTATTTGTAATGTTAGTAATTTCTGTTGTTGCTATTGAAAATCCATTGTAGGTACCTGCAGTTCCATCCGAATCTACATCATCATCACCTCCGATGTCAACTAATGTACCCTGGTAAGTTGGTGGTAAGTAGAAAGTAGTAAAATAATCACCTTCTGGTAAATTCGGAAATAAATAAAACCCTCCATTGGCTGTAATGTTAAAACTGACTAATGAATCGGTAGCTAAATCTGCAATTCCATCTCCATCATCTAAATACAATTCGACTCTTAATCCGTCATAACCAATTTCACTAGCATCTTGAATTCCATCTTGATTGGTATCTATCCAAACAAAATCTCCATAGGAACCCGGGTTAATTTCTTCTAGTGCGATTCCTACTTTGACGGGTTCAGATGCTAATGTGTACTCACTGTTATCAACTCTTTGTCCAATATATCCAAATGAATTCCATGCGATTGTATCTGGAGGATTTCCTAAAGTTGTTAAGGCATTAACGGGTACTCTCATTGGCCATTCCAGAGTTAAGGAATCGTTTGGATAGAGGATGGTTGATCCTAGTTCAAATTTCAAGGATTGTACTGTTGTAATATCTGATGGAGGAATAGTTGTCCAGTTAGGAGTTGTGCACCCAGAAGGACCGGAGAGCACTATTTGTTCAATACTTCTACATGGATTTTCTTCTAAGCTGTAATAGGTTGTTACTCCGCTTGGTGTATTTACAGGAGCAACTAAATTAGGTCGCCATCTAGAATCTCTATTGCTTAGATCAATCACTCCCATATCACCAACGAACGGTAAAATGTCAATGATGATAATTGAATCCAGTAGTACATTTCCTTTATTTCGTATAATCAATTGATAATCAGCTATTCCGCCTGGAACAGAATTAGCGATATTGGGATATTTGGAATAAACGGTGTCTAATTGACCCTTTACTAATTTTTCAGACTCAATGGAAACTACACTAGCTATATCTAGAGCAGTATAGCTAAAGCAAAATAATTCGGTAGTATTTCCATCACCATCTAAATCGTCTGTATCTGCTTTTTCGTATCCACCTGTATAGCTATTACATCCGTCGTTACTATTTTGTAACATTGCAAATTCGTTTATCAAGATGTCTTCTCCATTAGGTGCTTCAATACCAACAATCACATCAAAAGTAATAAAGACTTCCTCTCCTGGAGCAAAGCTGAACCCTGACCATTCCCAAGATAAATGTTCACGACCAGTGCCATTATAATCGTTTTGTAAAGAGAAAATAGGTGCTGGTGCACTCGTTCCGTTTTCATCTTGGTTCCACGAACCGTTTATATAAGTTAATCCTATTGGTAGGAGGTCTGCTATTGCAGGATTGTCGATATTTGCAGTTGCAGTGTTATAATTTCCAACTCTTAATCTAAATGGAATGGTGTCGCCTGGGTTGAAAAAATCCCCGCTTCCAAAGTAGGTCCAACAATTACAGTCTTTGGGGTTGTATTCTTTTCCGGTTCTTGGAACGAATCCATTTGCTCCTGGTAAAACTGTAAAAGTAGCACAATTGGTATTGTTGTTTTCATTGATTATAATGGCAGTAGAATCTGCACCACCAGCTATTATACAATTGGTAATGCCTCCTTCTGGTGCATTTTCATCCACATGAAAAAGCACCTGAATTGGTTGAGAGGTGTTCAATCCAGAAGAAAAGGGCATAGGGTCTGGCCCAAATTCCCATATTAATTTGGTTAGATGTTCATTTGTGGCAAGCCCTAAATCATCAACTGTAATAAGCGAATTATTCCAGAATTGAAAAGGAGATCCTGGCAAAGTTGTCCACGTTGTGTCTAAATTGGTGGTATATTTAATTGTCTTTTCGAGGTTGGAAGAATTGCTATTTGCATAGAAGTTTCCCAAGGTAAAATTGTCGATTATAACATAATCTGGAATCGTGTCTATGATATAAAAACTATCTATACTGATATTACTGTCATTCCAAAATGAAAAGGTATACTCGTTTGTTTCTCCTGGTAATCGTGTTGAATTTGCTACATCTTTAATTAACCCAACTTCAAAAAGTGGTTCATTGAAAACAACAGATGTGGTAGATGAAAAAGTAATTGGACTTCCTCCTATTGGTGTATAGCTAACATATCCAGTATTAGAAATTGTATCTCCTATAGAATGATCTACAGAACTAAATTCAACAAATACTTGTGGCCACCAACATTGATCTAGTGCCATAGTATCTAAATAGTAAGTCCATTCTACAGTATGTGAATTGGAATCATAAACACCATTCTCTGCACTTACAAAGGTGGCAGTAGGAGGTAATGTATCCCGAACGGTGATGAATGTAGGACTAAGCGTCCCGTTTTCAATAGGCGTAGTGAACTCATGGTCACACACTTGTATTGTAAAAACCATTTCATTATCCAATGTACCACCTTCGTGAAATTTATAAATATCCATCTTGTCTTCTGCAGAAGCTATTGTGATTACGGCATTACTTGTGACATTAACTGCATTGGTTGCACTTATAGTTGCTGTATTGCTAGCAGTAGAACCATCAGGTGTTATTCCATTTGGGAAAAAGGCGTCGATTTTTACTTCGCCTATGGTGCCGGCGATAATAGGATCTTGAAAATTAAATGTAACCGTATGATTACTAGGATTATAGCTTTCATTCGTAGTATGAGGTGAGCCAATGAGACCCGCAAAGATTACATTAGGTGGCAAAGGATCAGTAATCATCATACCATTACAATCTTCTGTCAAACTTGCACATCGATATTGTAAAGTGTAGGTAATCGTATCTCCTGTTAATGGCGTTGGATCATTAACACTTTTATTTATTTCAAGTAACGGCGCAATTGCAAAATCTTGAGTTTCGTTTAAAGAATTAAAAATTTTGATAATCAAAAAAATAGCTAAAAACGAAAAAAAATACTTTTTACTAAGAAGGGGCTGAATCATTTTCTATGTGCTTTGCTTTATTATTATTCAACTTCTATACCACATTGATGTTCAGTAATCAGCATTTATAAAAAAGGAGAAGTTGATAAATTGGACAAAAGCTGAATGAGGTGTCTAATGATTTGAGCTTCAAGAAATAAGAAGTTACGGAAGACATTAGCGTTTTACCATTAACAAAAAAGGGACCATTGCTAATTTCGCAATGATCCCAAATAAAGATAATAATTTATAGATTTCTACAATTTAGAAACAACAAACATTTTCGTATTGATTCTTCTGTTAGATACTTTTATGGTAAGTGAATATACACCACCTTTATAGTCGTTAACATCAATTTGAAAAAATTCATTGTTGATTTGACCCAATTCAAATTGATTCTTAATATGACCAAATCCGTTTGTAATTTCAATCGTTCCATTTAGTCCAATATATTTAGTTAAGTCAACTGTAAGTCTATCACTTGTTGGGTTTGGGAAAACACTAAAGTTATCTACGTTAGCATCTGTATTGAAGCTTTTCTGGAAATCTGAGTCAGTAGTTTGATCATTATTGTTTGCTTGCATAAAATTAGCTTGAGAAGTAATTGAGAATGGTTCAAATAAACCGCAAACCGGATCCATATAAATATTGTAAGTTTGAATTTGTATGAAATATGAACCAGGCGCTAGGAAGTCAATAAGTTCAGTTTCCGTGCAAGTAACTCCCCATGCACTACATTCATAAACAATGTTAAATGATTCATCAAAAATTAGTAAATCTATATTTGGTGCTGTCAAATTATTTATTGACAAAGTACCATTGTTGCTTATGATTTCTATGCCACACTGAGATGGAACAACGATGGTACCTTCGCATGTACAACCATCTGCAAGTATCAAATCATTATTTGTATTATCATTGTTATCATCACATGAAGTTCCTGGTGCTGCTGGAATTGTTGGGTCATTATCATCACAGTCATCTTCAGCTGCCACTCCATCTTCGTCCACATCTACTACAGAATTTGTATCCTCAGTAATTGTAAATTGCTCGAACATTTCGCAAAGTGGGTCCATATTGTAATTATAAGTTTGTATTTGCAAGAAGTACGCACCTGGTGCCAATAAATCAATTAGTTGTGTTTCTTGACAATTAGTAACCCAAGCACCGCACTCAAAGACAATATTAAAATCAGCATCAAATACTAGTACATCAACATTTGGGTCTGTTAGGCTATTTACAGTGATTGCTCCTGGGGCAAGCGTGTAACTTAAATCGCATTCTGAATTTACTACTTCCCCTTCACAAGTACATCCGTCGGTTAGGATTACATCATTTTCAGTGTCGTCATTACCATCATCACAAGTTGTACCCGCCTCAGCCGGAATGTTAGGATTGTTGTCATCGCAATCTTGTTCAGCAGGGATACCATCTTGGTCAATATCGATAACGATAATAGTACCTTCACAAGTACATCCGTCATTAAGGATTACATCATTTTCAGTGTCGTCATTACCATCATCACAAGCGGTGCCCGCATCAGCCGGAATGTTAGGATTGTTGTCATCGCAATCTTGTTCAGCAGGGATACCATCTTGATCAACATCAATAACGATAATAGTACCTTCACAAGTACATCCGTCGTTAAGGATTACATCATTTTCAGTGTCGTCATTTCCATCATCACAAGCTGTACCCGCGTCAGCCGGAATGTTAGGATTGTTGTCATCGCAATCTTGTTCAGCAGGGATTCCATCTTGGTCAATATCGATAACGATAATAGTACCTTCACAAGTACATCCGTCTGCGAGGATTACATCTTCAGTTGTGTAATCGTTATTATCATTGCAAGCGCTTCCTATTGGTGCTGGTAAATTGGGGTCATCATCATTGCAGTCTTCCGTTGAAGCAATACCATCTTCATCGTTGTCGATAATAACTTCCAAAGGAACTTCCATTATAAAAGAAGCTTTAAAACGATTTCTTTTTGTAGACCATTTTCCAGTTGCTTTTGATAACAGTACGTAGTTTTTTTGGTGATTGGAGTTCGTTTCACTTGTGTGCCAGTTAATATAGTTACCCGTAGTTCCGTCTACCCATTGAAAAGTTGCAGCATTTTCATTAAAGGAATATCCGATCCAAGCATGTTTGGGGCTATTTGATCTTAAAAATTCATTCTCTTCAGCATCGTTTATAATTGCTAAATGGCCTCCGTTGTTTTCGCAATAAGATTTAGCCGCTTGCCAAGTAAAACCTCTTTGAGGCTGGTAAAAAAAATAGTTACTTTCATTGTGCACTCCCATATCGATGATAGTGATATTGTCACTATTATCGAAACATGAATTATTTTGGAAAGCAAAAATACTAGAAATTGACAAAAAGCACAGTAGTGTTAATGTCGTTCTGATTTGGCTGGATTGGAAAGGAAAAAATTGTTGTAAAGGTGTTCTCATTGCTAGTTGGTTATGTTGGTTATAAAAATACTTTTGATCTTATTTCAAAAGAATGATTGCTTGGAGGGATATTAAAAGTGAGGAGGGAAGGTTTTTTACTTAACTAAGCACGTAATTATAAAAATCGATTTTCGAAGTTGTAATGTTTTAGGGTAGAAAATTGATACTTCAAAAGTTACATGTTTGTAAAATCAAAATTAGGGAGATTCAACCTTTGCTACAACCCTAAATAGGGTAGAAAATTCAAGCGCATTATTTGTACTATGTAAAACCTTATTTATCAATTTTGTATATAATACTTGAAGTCATGTATGACTTTTATTAGGGTGAATTAAACTGGGTTCAAATCCTTGGGGCAACGAAATATTTCCCAATTCCTGCAATGAAAAAAGGGATCATTGTGTTTCCACAATGATCCCTTCTGTATTTTATTCACCAAATAAATGGTGATTCAGTCTCTCTTACATTTTCGAAACAACAAACATCTTTGTCTTAAATTGACGATCAGAAACTTTTACAGTGATTGAGTAAACACCATTTTGGTATTCGCTTACATCAATTCTGTGAGAAGGATTATTGATCTGTCCTAATTCAATTTTATTCATTGTCTGTCCGAATGTATTTGTAATTTCAATACTTCCATTTTGTCCAACATATTCTTCCAAGTTGACAGTTAATCTGTCACTTGTAGGATTTGGATAAACATCGAAGTCAGCTAAATTGATATTGAATGCAACATATTCTGCAGCAGAATATTCGAAAGTTCCGTCAACATAAACTTGCTTCACTCTGTAGAAGTTGTCACCCATATTCGGGTTTTCATCATTCAATGAATAGAAATTAGCTTCATCATCATTGTTCGCTTTTTGTACTTCAGTGATTGCTTCAAAAGTAACACCATCAGCAGATCTTTCAATTACGAAGAAATCATTTTTGAATTCTGTGTTAGTGATCCAGCTCAACTCGGCTCTTCTAGCAACTGATTGAGCATCGAAACGTAAATCTTGAGAAGAAGCAAATGGTAATACACCAACACTTACTTTATCAAAGATATTACATTGCTCATTCCAACTAGCGTCAAAAGTCTGAATACTTACAAAGTATTCTCCGGCAGTTAATCCTGAGAAAGTTTGAGAAGCACCACAAGCATCAACCCATGTTCCACATTCTTCTAAAGTATTCCAGTTAAGGTCAAGAATTTTTACAGAAACGATTGGGTCAGTTAAGCCATCAACTGTAATTGAAGTAGCTCCGGCCGTATAAGTAACGTTGCAACCACCAGTTCCAACAGGAGTACCAGCACAAGAACAACCATCTGCACCAATTACATCATTTGTAGTAGTCGCATCAAAGTCATTACAAGAAGTACCTGGAGCAGCAGGAAGATTTGGATTCGTTGGCGCACAATCATCCGCATCCGGAGTTCCGTCACCGTCAGCATCATTTCCACCATTATTTGGTGTCCCAGCACATACGCAACCCGTTTCATCATAAACATCATTCGATGTATTTGGATTACCGTCATTACAAGCAGTTCCAGGAGCTGCAGGTACATTGGCGTTGTTAGGAGCACAATCATCTGCATCCGGAGTTCCGTCACCATCAGAATCGACAGGTCCGTTTCCACCACCAGAAATAGTAAACGTTTCAGTAATTGTACAAACTGCATTCCATCCACTATCAAAAGATTGGATAAATACGATGTAATCACCTGCAGGTATATTGTTAACTGTTTCAGTCAAATCACAAGTTCCAACAGTAGCCCAAGTATCACAAACGAATTCGTAATCAGACCAATCAGAGTTTAGAATTTTAACTGTAACGATTGGTTCGTCTAAACCAGTTATTGTAATTGAGTTTCCATCAACAGTGTAATCAGCTTCACAAACAGTTGGGTCACCGCCACCTCCATTATCAGGAGTACCAGCACAAGAGCAACCATCTACACCAACTACATCACCAGTAGTACTTGCATCTCCATCATCACAAGATGAGCCAGGAGCAGCAGGGAAGTCAGGATTGTTAGGAGCACAGTCATCTGCATCTGGCGTTCCGTCACCGTCAGCATCATTGCCTCCATTGTCAG
>CALDGQ010000073.1 GCA_937941765.1 uncultured Saprospiraceae bacterium | reverse complement strand
GAATGTAGAAGTTGAGTACGCGAGTATTCACGTATATTAACGAATTTCATGCTTAATTGTCCACGTACTCTACTTCGACATTCGATATTCTACGGTTGGATATTCTGCGGTTCAGTTTCCGAAAGCATATTCGCACAGTCTCACGCAACATCCTTCCTTTCCAAGGAAGGACCTATTCGCTTAGCGAATTAGAGGATGGATCCTAATCGCGAATTCAAAAGAAAAAGGTGAAACAACTTCATGTTGTTTCACCTTTTATAAATCATATAAAAAAACTGAATATAAAAACCTATTTGATAAGAATTTTCATTCTCGTTAAAATGGGCAACCTGCGCAGCTACTCACTTTAGTACTTGGATTAGGTGCGGATAATTTAGTTTCTTGATTATCATAGCAGCTTAAACATCCAATAACACGGAATTCTGTTCTTCTATTCATTTGGTGTTCTTGTTCGCTACAAGGAATCTTGTTGGCACAACGGTTTACGTTTTTAGTTTCACCATAACCACGTGGAACTAAACGATCTTTTGAAATACCGCAAACATCACACAAGTATCTTGTAACAGCTTCTGCACGACGTTGAGATAAACGATAGTTGTAGTTGTTAGAACCTCTAGAATCTGTATGAGAAGCGATCTCTACTACTAAATCTGGTTGGTTCTTCATCATTGTACAAAGCTTTTCAAGTTCAGGCGTTGACTCATCTCTTAAATAAGCTCTATCGAAATCGTAGTATACGTGCATTAAGTAACCAGCATTGTTATCTACATATCCTGTACCTGAAGGTTCAAAAGTGGTTGAAGTCGTCGTTGTCGTTGGTCCAGAAGTAATCATTCCACCTTCAGGATTTCCGTTGATGTAATTCACACCACCACAGTTTCCTGTGAAAGGCTCTCCTGTAGATGCAGAGACATATAATCCTCTGTCCATATCTTTATAGATATCACATTCTCCACCTCTTGGTGCAGGACCACCTGTTGTTGTAATAGGATTTCCTGTATCAACAATAACTGGATTCGTACCAGTAGTTCCAGGACCAGGTGTTGGACCAGAAATTGGAGCTAAGTTTAAGTTTGCTTGCAAAGTGGTAGCTTCTGTCAAACCTCTTGTACATTGCCCTTCAATTGGATTACCAAAGTATCCATCTTTTCCAGCTTTCACTTTATAACAACAATCTGCACCCAAAGGAAATTCAAAACGTCCCGTTGCGTCTGTGACTATTTCTTCAAATTCTTCATCTTCACAATCAGATTCTAATTGTACAGATGCACCTTCTAATGGAAGTCCAGAGTTTTGATCAAACACGACACCTTCTAATAAGTATAATGCTTCTTGAGATAATGGAATTTCAACAAAAACAGTTTCACCAGCCATTACTTCAGTAGTACAACCTTCTTGCTCGTTGTCATCATATCCTTCAGAGCTTGCAGCAAATGTGCAACACTCATTTAATTTCATTTCAATTACTGCTTTACCTTCTGAGTCTGTAGTTAAAGTTGATCCAGTACAATCATTGATTACGGTTGCTCCTTCAATTGGATCTCCTGTTGCTTCATCATAAACGAATACTTCAACTGGAGCAGCAATTTTACAGAAACTATAAATATCATCACGTCCAGCACCACCTTCTCTATCAGAAGAAAAGAATCCATTTGCACCATCTTTGTCGAATACGATTCCAAAATCATCAGAGATTGTATTTACTGGATACCCGATATTTTCAGGTAATGTAAATTCTCCATCTTCTTGTTCTGTGATGTGGTAAATATCCAAACCACCGATACCAATTTGACCATCAGATGAAAAATATAATCTGCTATCTTTTGCATTATAGAATGGGAATACTTCGTTTCCTTCTGTATTTACCATTGGTCCTAAATTCATAGGTGGTCCCCATCTTCCGTTTTCTTCTTCAGAAACATACAAGTCCATTCCACCAAAACCTCCAGGCATGTCAGAAGCGAAATACAAGTTAGTTCCATCACCATTTAAAGTTGGATGCGCAACAGAATATTCATCACTATTAAAAGGAAGTCCTTCAACATTCGTGAAATTATCTTCACCAGAAACATCTGCAGAATAAACTTTCAACTTGATGATACCATCATCACTTTTTCCAGTTTTTCCACCATCAAAATTATTTCTTGTAAAGAAGATTTTGCTTTCATCATCATTGAAACCAACCGCAGCATCGTGATACTTAGAGTTCAACTTTTTAGAAAATTTAGTAGGTTTACCAGTTTCGTAAGTTTTGCAATCCGTACCTGAACCTTTTGCCTTTACATTATATAATTCAAGGAAAGGATTACCAGTCCAACAGTGTGCTCTCTTTACAGACGAACCTTTATCTCGCTCTGAAGCGAACACGATTCCATCACCGTAAATAGTAGGACTGAAATCATCCAAATTGGAGTTGAAATCCATGTGGTTAATTTCGAAGACCCCAGCACTTTTGGTCATCAACTCATCTTGATAATCACAAGCTTTTACCAAATATTGACCACGGATATCTCCAGGGACTTCTCTGATAAATTGTTCGTACCATTCACGAGCGAGATCACATTTACCATTACGTTGTAACGATTGACCATAATACAATTTGTGTACTGATTCTGCTTCTGGAAGTCTTACAACTTGTCCGTACCAGTATTCAGCATTTTCAGAATCACTAATCTTACGATAGCATTCTGCTAATTGAATTTTGGCTTCAGCGTTGTCATCTTTCTCCAAAATTTGGTTGTACATCTCAATTGCGCCGACATAATTCAACGCCTCCATTGCTGCTTTGGCTCTTTTCAATTTGCTCCCTTGAGCAAATGTCATTGTGCTGAACATAGTCAACAGCAAGGTTGAGAAAATTAACTTCTTAATCATGTTCCTAAGTGTTTAATATTTGTAGCACGGGGGTTTTTGGAATCCTCGATGCGTAAATGTTTTTTTAGAAATATCTCGGCGTAACCGCTTTCTTTGTTTTATAATTAAATTCGTATCCTAACATTACTTCAAATGATCCTTGTCCAGGCTCTTGAAGCTTTGTCAATGTATAATCGTATGCGGCTCCAATTCTCAAACCATTGGCCATATAATAAGAAGCCCAAAAGTCGATAGAATCATAACTACTTGTATCTCCTGTCAAACCTTCAATTGAAGAACGGAATGAAACACCGAACCAAAATGATTGATAAAACAACATAGATAAATCAATATCAAATTCTGTAGGTGCTCCAATTTCTTGGAAGTTTTCATCCTTACGGAATGAACTAAATAACCCAACATTCTTTATCAAAATAGATGGCTTAAAAATGAATGACTCGCCTCCTACTGGAATTGCTGCTCCGATCGTACCGAAATAATGACGGTATGTTCTTGCCCATTTTCCAACATCTTCAACATTTTGACGAAGGTCATACTCCACTAAATGTGGGGCAGATACACCTGCATAAAAATATTTTGAGTAGTAATAGATACCCGCTCCAAAGTTTGGTAACCAATAACTTGGTTGTACTTCAGCAAAAGCTTCATCTGTTACATCTACTAAATTCAATTTGCTCCAATCAGCTCTCCAATTCATTACACCACCTTGTAATCCAATTGCTAATTTTCCATTACCCATTGGAATACGGTATGCATAACTAATGTTAGCTCCAATTGAATTGGTTGGTCCGATCACATCATTTACGGCACTCAATCCCACTCCAACACGATCACTTCTTAATGGTGTATGTATTGTGAACGACTGTGTATTTGGTGCACCATCTATGCCCCACCATTGTGTGCGGTGCAAAAGTCCAACAGCTAAGTGATCTTTAGATCCTGCATAGGCCGGATTGTAGACTAAACTATTGAACATGTACTTTGTAAACATGGCATCTTGTTGTGCCGTGGCACTGAATGCGATGAAAACAAACAAGACTACTATTGTCAACGTCTTTCTCATAATTAATTCTTTAAATAAGTATGGTTATGTATAATTTATTTTATAATACGTTGGAATTCATTTCATTAGGTGACATAGATTCCACTTTGTAGCATCGAAACAAAAATTATGCTAAAACTTTATATCAACTTTATTTATTAATGTATTTAGTTATTTTTCAATACTTTATAAATACATATATATTTCACTAATACATTTGAAATTTCTGATAATCATGAATTTATCTCATAATTTGAATATATCCAGAAAGCATATTTCCAGTACCATCATCAAATACATAAAAATACGTGCCAGAAGGAAGGTCCGTACCTTCCCAAGTTCCTTCCCAATCATTCTGATAATTTTCTGTTCTTAAGACTTGGTTTCCCCAACGGTTGTAGATACATAGTAAATGATTATCAAAGTTTTCGATTCCATCAATTTGGAAATAATCATTAACGGCATCTCCATTTGGAGAAAATGCATTGTGAATTTCAAATTCGCCAGCCTCTGGTTGGCATTCAACATATACAGCTACAGTAGCGGTATCACAACCGACTGCATTACAAATAGTATAAGAGAAACTATCCACATCACCACAAAAACCAGTTTGTGGTACATAGGTAAGTGTACAGTCAAGATTGAAAATGACCGAACCTCCATTTGTAGGACCTACGCCTCCATCTGCTATGTCAAGTAGACCAAAAGACGTTAAGTTATTGTCAGGAATAATATCATTCCCACAATAGTTAATACCTATTGGTTGGTTTAGGGATGTAGTGTCAACATCATTCGATGCGACTGGGGGGGATATTGATGGATCCAATACAGTAATAATATAAGTAGCAGTATCACATACACCGAAATTATCGCAAATTACCATGCATGCTGTGTCTACACCTACGTCAACTGACTGAGCATCAATACACAAATTTATGGCATTTATTTGAAAATCAACGGAGTTTCCTGATAAACTATCACAAAAGTTATCAAAGGACGTAATTACACCCCCTAATTCTGTTGTATCTATACAGTATGTATTGGAATTTCCGAGGAAAATCGTGTCATAAATTACTTCAGGTGTTGGTTGTAACACACAGATAATCAACGAAGTAGTATCAAAATTACCCATATCATCTTCCAACATTATACAAGCAGTATCACATCCTATGTCAATTGGGTTGTAATTCATACAAAATGTCGTTTGATCTTCAACGAAAAGAACAAATTCGCCCGATATCGTAGAACATATGTTAGAAATGTTTACTATGTTACCTGGTAAAGACGTTGTATCTGGACAAAAAGTCGAATTTTGATTAATGAAAGCTTCTCCATAAACTATACCCTGGTCAACAGGTGGTTCTGGTAAAACAGTTACGTATAAATAGGTTGTATCACAACTAGTGGCACCACATACTTCAACACAAAGAGAATCCGTACCTATCGCATCGAGACCTTGATAAAACACGCAAAAACTTACTGGATCAATTGTGAAATCAGCATAACTTCCTGAAGCTCCAAGACAGAGATTATTAGTTGTAAAAGGTCCTGCACCAATCATAGTTGTATCAATACATACGATGTCAATTTGATTGACCAATAAAGTATCGTATATCACGGTTGAACTTCCACCAGGAACCCCTGGTACTTGAACAAATAAAACAGTGGTGTCACACAAGCCTGAAGCATCGCATGCCACTACGCAAAAGGAATCCTGTCCGACAGAATTTCCTTCATAAGCAATACAAGTATTACTAAATATGAATGAAAAATTCACATTACCATCTGCCGCTGTTGGGCAGAAATCTGTAACACTTACTGGCGGGCCAGACAATTCTGTAAAATCTAAACAAAGTGTATCCGTCTCTCCTATTTGCACAATATCCGTAATATATTCTGGTGTAATACATCCTACATTAACCATAATGGTATCTTGACAAACATTGGGGATATCTATTGCTATTATTTCGTGTAAACCTACCGGAAGATCAATCAATGTTCCTTGTGCTTCTACACCGAAATTGTATCCAATAAATGATGGAGAATTTATAGAAACAACGGTAACATCCATATTAGAGTATGAATTGTTAGGATTTCCACCGACTATCAAAGAAGTCGCAGGCATATCAACCCAGTTTCCTCCTGGATCATTGTTATTCATAAACGTGATCAAATCAGGAATATCATTGAAGGTACCTGTAATGTTAAATCCATTGATCATCCAAGAATCTACATTGTAAGGGCCCGCATTCCCCATACCAAATAGCGTTGCATAAGTATATGCGCTAATCGTATCGAAATCACAACCCATTGTGGTACCAGCATATACAACTCCATCAACAAGATATTGATGGTTTGGTAAATCCGCTAGTGGAACTGGAATACAAAATTTTGCATCCACTGCACAATCTGAAGTTTGGATACTTGTTGAATCTGTTGGAAATATTTCAGGATCACATGGAACCATTTCTCCTGCAGCCTTTAGATTCCCATAACCTACGACTGAGGTCAGAAATAAAACTAAAATGGGAATTAATCTCTTTTTCATGGATAATTATTTAACTGTTCTGCACTAATTTGAATAAATTTAAGAACGCATTTTAGCAATCTCAATTTATTACGATTTAACAATCAGCGCTTTATGTTATAAAATGTTAAATTCTTTTAATGTATACTGTGAAAAAAACCGAAAATCATGCCAAATACATTAAATTTATTTTTCATGTGTGTTTCTTTTGCATTTTTTCCAAAATTTAATTTATGATTGTCCAATCACTTCACATTTATCCCATCAAGTCACTTGGTGGTATTTCTTTGACCTCATCAAAACTTACTTCGCGTGGGTTATTTTTAGATCGACGATATATGTTGGTGGATGAATCATTTAAATTTTTAACACAACGTGAGTATGCTGCTATGGCTTTGTTTGATCTTGAGCTGAAAGCGGATATTTTAACTGTAATGTTCAAAAAACAATATGAAGACAAGATTTCCTTTTCGATAAAAGAGGTAGGAAAACCATTAAATAATTCCGTTCAAGTTTGGGAAAGTATCGTTGATGCAAGACATATTTCGGATGAATTAGATGATTGGTTTTCAACTCGACTACAAAAAAAATGTCAACTAGTTTTTATGGGTGATGATAATATTAGACCCGTCAAGCCAAAATATATCAAAAATGAAATCGTAAGTTTTGCAGATGGATATCCATATTTATTAACTAACACTTCTTCTTTGGAATTATTAAATAACAAAATGGAGACAAGTGTTGAAATGGATCGTTTTCGGGCGAATATTGTTATAAAAGGCAACAATCCCTTTGAGGAAGATGAATGGACAAATCTCAAGATTGGCAACCACCAATTTGTAACTCCAAAAAAATGTGCTAGATGTCAAGTGGTTAATATTGATCCTAAAACTGGCTTATCTTCTAAAGAAGTTTTGAAAACATTGAGTACTTTCAGAAAGGTAGAAAATAAAGTGTTGTTTGGAATGAATGGGTGTTGGATGAATAAGAAGGAGGAAAATGCGGTGATACGGGTTGGAGATGAGGTGGTTTTGAGTGTACCGAATTGAAATAATTTAATGCTCTAATTAAAAGTATCGGAATTAAATTAGAGGTTATAAGAACAAAAGCAATTTTGTATTTAAGTTGTTATATATTAACATTTGTCAAAACGAAAGAAGGATTTTGTAGAGAGTGGCGGATTTTATATGTCAGAGGGACGAGCCTGCCTGCCGGCATAGGCAGGTTTATAAAATCTAGGATTTTTGTTTCTTTTGGGCTAATGCCAAAAGAAAAAGAACAGACTCTCCGAAAGATCTCTTGAAAATGAAAGGAGCAGATTATTTCTTTCTTTAAAAAATGGTGAGAATTTCCGATTAAATTTCGGCACCACTGAATGCTCTATTTAGAATTATGGCAAGCATTTCAAGCGAGACGCTTAAAACAACAGTGTTAATCAAACAAACAAATCTAAAATAATCATCCCTCCCAACAATACACTTGCTATTCCATTGGTAGTAAAAAAGGCTAGATTCACTTTTTGCAAGTCATCTTCTTTCACCAAAGTGTGTTGATAGAAAAGCAATCCAATAAATACAAAAGTGCCGATCCAAAGCAAGAAATTGAAATGCGGATAAGAACTATATAAAAAATAACTCGCCGTAAAAATAAGGATCGCACAAATGATATGAAGGAAGGTAGAAAGCTGTAATGCTTTTTTGGTACCCATCAAAACAGGAATGGAATGTAAATTTAAGGACCGATCAAAATCCTCATCTTGTAAAGCATATATAATATCAAATCCAGAAACCCACAACAATACACTCGCAGAATATAGCATTGGAATTAAGTCAAAATCACCTCCCGCTGCTAAGTAAGCTCCGATCGGCGCTAAAGACAATCCAAGACCTAATACGAAATGGCATAAAGAAGTAAATCGCTTGGTATAGCTATAAAATAATACAATTAGCAATGCAATCGGAGAAAGCCATAAACACAATGGATTGATAAAATAGGTGGTCGCAATAAATGCCAGACAATTTCCAATAACAAAAAATAAAGCTGCATTTGGTGAAATGACACCTGCTGGAATTTCTCGAACGGCAGTCCTTGGATTTTTTAAATCAATATCTCTATCCAAATATCTATTAAAAGCCATGGCAGCACTTCTCGCAAAAATCATACACAATAACACCAATCCCAGTTTGGACCAATCCAAAGTTATATGGGTCTGCAAAGTAGCAATGAAAAATCCCACCAACGCAAAAGGTAATGCGAAAATGGTATGACTAAATTTTACAAGAGATAAATAAGATTTCATCGGCTAAAAATATAAAAGTGATGGGCATAAAAAAAGCCTGTACAAATTTAACAATGTACAGGCTTTTTAGTTGTCAACTAACTAATTAATATTAGTTCGCTGCAGCTGGAGGTGTAATTGTAGGCTTAGCAGCAGGTGTTGCTGGCTTGTTAGGATCTGGTGTTACTTCTCCTTTGATCGTCAAAAATGACTGTGTAGGATTGGTATTTGCTGTCAAAGTTACACGCTTAGACTGCTTTCCTTTTTTGTTCTTAGAGTTAAATTCAACTAAGATTTCACCTTTTTCTCCTGGTGCGATTGGATCTTTTGGCCACTTAGGTACTGTACATCCACAACTACCTTTTGCGTTGCTAATAATCAATGGTTCTTCACCAGTATTTGTAAATTTATAAACGTGAGATACTTTTTCTCCCTCGTCAATTGTACCGAAATCAAATTCAGTTTCATCCAATGTCATTGTAGTCGTAGGACCAGTAGGTACAGGAGGAGTAGCAGTTGCAGGGTTAGCAGCGTTCACTGCATTTGCAGCAGCATTTCCTGCATCAGCAGTAATTGATTTAGTAGTTGAAGTCAAGCTCTCACGAGCAGCAGCAGTAGCATCAGTACCACTATCACTTCCACAGCTTACAAAGAAACAAGCCATAGCAGCAAAAGCAAAAATGCTCAAAGCAGTGTTTTTGAAATTTCTAGATAAATTCATTTGAAACGTTTTAAAGTTTTTAAATTAATGCGCAAAAGTAATCATTCTCTAATAATGATATAAATTTTCTCTATACAAATGTAAGGCTGATTGCCATTCAACGCTGTTAATGAGAATTCAATAATTGTTAATGAGCTGTTAACGGGTGATAAATTGCTCAAAATCAGTAATTTCCATCGCATTTAAACAACTCGACTTGGTTAGTCCTCCTTTTCTTGCTGCAATGGTCCCGAAATGCATATGCAATATTCCTTCTTTTGAGTGGGCATCTGGGTTGATGGCAATCTTCACTTCTTTACTCATACAGTACGGAATCCATCTCCAATCTATATCTAATCTATAAGGATTTGCATTAAGTTCTATCGAAACACCGTTTTTACTACACGCATCAATTACTTTTTTATGATCGATGGGATACCCTTCTCTCGATAAAAGTAAACGACCTGTTGGATGACCTAAAATTTTAGTGTATGGATTTTCAATTGCCGTAATTAATCTAGCAGTCGCTTTTGTTTTGTCCATTTTTAAATTGGTATGAACAGATGCAATTACAAAATCAAATTTTGATAAAATGTCTTCTTCATAATCTAGTGATCCATCGTTTAAAATATCGGATTCAATGCTTTTGAAAATTTTGAAATCATCCCACTTTTTATTGAGCTCATCAATTTCTTCCCATTGTTGCTTGACCCGATCTTCTTTTAATCCATTCGCATAAAAAGCAGCTTTTGAATGATCTGAAATCCCTAAGTATTGATAGCCTTTAGATCTAGTGAATGCTGCCATTTCTTCTAATGTGTGAATTCCATCACTATAAGTTGAGTGATTGTGTAGTACTCCTTTTAAGTCATTCTCTTCAATTAAATTAGCTTCATCAAATTTTTCAATATGTTTTAATGAATATTCTGGTTCGCGCCATTCTGGAATAATATAGTTGATTTTTAATTGTTCAAATACTGATTCTTCCGTTTCCGCTTTTTTTATTTTTTCAATTCCTTTTAGTTGCTTCGCAAATTTTTCATCTGCACTCATTTGCAATGACTGCATTCCAAATTGATCTGCTGCACAGAAATGAAAATTTACTGGGATATTTTCTTCATATTTTGTCTTGATGAAAGTCTCCCCTTCTTCTACAGGATCTAGTTCTTTTATTTTTAATTTAAATTCCTTTGGTTTTCCGGCTATTAAAAAATCAATTTGATCTACAATTGTAGCCTTTCTTTTCATTTGACCAACTAGTTCAACTTTTAACTTCGAATTTGCCTTTATAATGTTAGATAGTAAATCGTTAGCAATATCTTCCAAAGAAGCATAATGATATCTATTTCTTGATTTTAAAAAATATTCTAATTTCTTTTTAAAGTCTTTCTGTGTTTTTTCACCAAATCCTTTTAAATCAATCAAACGATTTTCATTACAAGCATATAAAGCTTCAATTGGAGATTCTATTCCCAAATCTTTCCAAAGTGCATATATTTTTTTGGGCCCAAATCCCTTTACACTTAACAATTCCCTTACACCTGGAGGCGTAATTTCATTATATCGATTCAATGTAGTTGATTCACCTGTCTCGATGATTTCCTTAATTTTTGCACTGATTGCTTTCCCTACTCCTTTGAGCGAATTGATGGCTTCATCATCCATCTCCGTCAACGGTTGATCTAACTTTCGAATCGTTAGATAAGCACTTGAGTAAGATCTAATTTTAAATTTATTTTCATCATGGAGCTCCATGATTTTGGCAAGTTGATTGAAAAATCCTGCGATTTCTTTATTTGACATATGGTTTTCAATGTATGTTAGGCTGTAAATTTAATCATATTAAAATATTGAAATCTATCAATGATTGGTTCATTTAAAAAACTTCTAATAATCAAATCAATAATTTATGTAATCAAATGATTTCAAGTCAAATAATATATGTTTTCAGAAAACAAAAAATGAAAACTATAACGAATGCTAGTTGTCCTCTAAATTACATTTTCGATTTCTGCAAATGAATATTACATATCTAGATTAACTTCAATGATGCAAATTTAATTTTTTAAAAGACTGATTTCGAATCACTTAAATCTTTCATGGCTAAAAAACAAATGCTATCAATTGGCAAAAACATATTACATAAAATCGTAATGCTTTAAATACACTAAAACCTCATAGTTTTATCCTTGTTAATGCAGTAACTTGCACTCATATTCCCCATTCATTATTCCAAAAAAAATAAGTCTCCCTTCTAAATTGCTTTGCAAAAAGTGGTAACACCTACTAGTACATTATGTATTTGTTTGGTCAATAACTTAATGCTCAAAAGCGATCCCGTCTTTCATTGCTTCATGCAATCTGATAGACTCAATTATTTTTTGAAACTAATACTTTATCTATAAAATTTAAAAATTAATACAAACTATGAGAAAGCTTAGAGAGCTGACTTTATTGGTTATCGCAGTCTTGTTTTCCCTTTCTGCATTTGCACAGGGAACTTTATGGCAAGGAACCGTCGATACGGATTGGAACAATCCAGCCAACTGGTCAAATGGGGTACCTTCAACTGGCTATACTGCTACCATACTCGGTGCAGCAGCCAACTTTCCAACGTACGCCGGTTCGCCAATTGTGGATTTCACAATTGAGAATTTTGGAACACTAACTTTTACTGGATTTATTTACAACACTGGAAACATTGTCAACTTCTCAGGAGCTGAAATGTCTAACAGCGGATTTTTTGTAAATTCTGGTACGGTCACTTTCAACAACGATGGTGATTTTACAAACAGTGGTACTTTTGAAAACTACGGAATGTTTGATAATGCAAATGTTGCATCATTAGACAATCTAGCAAACGCTGTTTATGTAAATTATGGAACTATTCAAAACTTTGGACCTGTTACCAATAGCGGTACATTTTCAAATTATGGAACGATCCTCAGTACAGATGAAGTCATCAACAATGGTGATTTCTTGAACTGTGGAATTTTCCAAAGTGAGCAAGGAAGTAACTTAACCAATAATGCTGGTGGTACTTTCTTGACTAAGCCAAACTCAATATTCTTTGTCAACTCAACATTCACAAATGCTGGAACTTTGACAAACGAAGGAGACATGACTTTTGCAAGTGCTTCTGTAATTGATAATACAGGAACTATTATCAATGATAGCAAGTTGACCAACTCTGGTGATTTGACAAATGATAATGTGTTAACTAACAATGGCGAAATATTCAACAAAAATGAAGCTGATTTAGTTAACAACCAATCTTTTAATAACAATGGTTTTGTTGATAATGATTTTTGTGGAAGAATTACACACACTGCAAATAACACTATAGCTGCAACAATCATTAATGATGGAACTATCTACAATGTAGGTGGAGGTAATGTAAACTTCACTGCAGATGAATTAAGTTTTGTAACTACGGATATCAATGCAGCTAAACCTCCTGTACCTGGTTGTACTGCCAATAGAGTATTTATCCTTGGTGATAACAATTCAATTACAGTGGATGCGCTAGATGTTGATAAAGGAAGTTATGCTCAATGTGGAGCTACACTTGTTTCTCAAACAATCAACCCAAGTGTATTTACACAAGCAGGTGTTTTTGAAACAACTTTAAGAATCGAAGATAATTTTGGAAACGTAAAAACTTGTATTTCAACAATCACTATTTTGGATGAGCCGGTTGCGCCACCAACAGGAATTGATCCAGTTGACAACAGTTTTATTACCTCTAATTGTCCTTCTGACCAAACTTTACAAACTTTACCTGGAGAATTAACTACCCCTATTAATTATACAATCCCAACTGCAACTTCTTCTTGTACTGGAACTAGTACTGGTACTGGTGGTGGTGGTACTACAATAGATGAGACACCTACAACTTCAGGAATTAACTGTAATGCAGTTTCAAATTCTATCCCAGGATGGATCTTCATGGGAACTTACAACGGCAGTAAATACTACTGTTCAAATAATACTAGTAACTGGTGGGATGCTAAAATGGCAGCTCAAAATGCTGGTGGATATTTAGCAATTGTTGAATCTGCGGGAGAAAATAACTTTATTCAAAACAATTTAATTGCAGATTACGGATGGATTGGCTTGACGGATGAAGCAAATGAAGGGAATTTCAAAACAAGCTTTGGAGTATATCCTAATTATACCAACTGGAGTTCAGGAGAACCTAACAATGGAAATGGAACTGAACACTTCACAAGAATTTTAAAATCAACTGGAGCCTGGACAGATAGAAACGAGCATTTCTTAGCAGAAGCTGTTATGGAAATTCCTTGTCCAGTTGTAATTTCTGGTGGATCTTGTGAAAATAACTTATTGACAAATCCTGGTTTTGAGAATGGGTATGAGGGTTGGAACGCATGGAGTCATTCTGCACTATCTTATTCAGAGTACAATGGCGAATATTCAATGAGAACTACTTTGCAAGGAGAAGGTGGTGCTGGTAGTATTTCATACCCAGTCACAGCTGGACAAACTTATGTGCACTCAGGTTATGCAAGAATTTCAAACAATCCTTCATGGGCTGGAGTTGGAATTACTTACTACGACAACAACGGAATTAAATTGTTAGAAGAATCTGAACAAATCACTTCTACGTCTTGGGATTACTACTCTTTTGCTTCTACAGCTCCTGCCAATGCAACAACAGGAAGAGTTTACTACTGGAAATCTGGTACTGCTGGAAAAATGTACATCGATGATGTTTGTTTCGCTGAAGTTTCAGGAAACAATGGTCCTGCAAGTGATGATGGCCAAGTTTGTGAACTTAATAATCATGGATCTTCTGGTACTGATGCAAGAATTGTATGGTTAAGAGATGATGCTACAGGTGCTGTCAACCGATATGCAACGGTAACCAGTACATTTACTGAATTCCCAACTGGCGATGCAAAATTAACTGGATCACTTGTGAATATTAATAATGCACAAGATACTTGGGATTTTGATGTGACTTTAAAGCATAAAAGAAACTGGACGCAATGGTCAAACCTTGGCCGTAGCTATAAAGCTCCTGACAATGGAATCCAGCTTGACCATACTTCATGGTACTATTACGTTGTTCAAAATTCTACTAGTTCATTTACAGGAACTGGTGCGAATGCTGGACAAACAGTTGCTATTTCTCACGATCCTATTGATAAAGAATTCGGTTTCCAAGTAGGATATGGAGCTAACTTAAAAGACGGTGACTATGGAATCTCAGGATGGTTTGGTGCTTCAGGTGCCCTTAATGGAAAAGGAGACTTCAACGCTGACCTTGACAATTGCCAAGTATTAGAACAATGCGGAGACGTAACAGTTGAAAGAATCGCTGGTCCAGAACCAGGTGGTCTTGGTTTTGGTGGAACCAACCAAATTGCTTACAAATTCACAGACTGCTGTGGTAACGAAGAAATTTGTGTTTTTGAAGTAGAAGTTGAAGTGACTCCTGTGACTATTGAGATCAATTGCCCAAGTGATGTTGCTGTTGACGCTGCTGTTTGTGATAACAAAGCAACTGCAAGCTGGACAGAACCAACTGCCACTTCTGATTGCTTTGAAGGTAGTGCAGTAACCGTAACAAGAACAGATGATGGTCCTGCTAATGGAGGAACATTTACAGAAGGATTTACTACAATTGTTTATGAAATAGTTGATGAATGTGGAAATACTGAATTTTGCGTATTTAATGTTATTGTTAATTCTCCAGCTGGTGTATTGACTGTCAACTGTCCTGCTGATTATTCAACTAATTTAGAAGCTGGTGCAACTTCAGGTTTGGTTACATGGCCAGCACCTACTGCAACAACTACTGGATTCGATGGGTTTACTGAAGTACGTCAAGTGCAAGGTCCTGACAACGGAACCAATATTGCGGCAGGTACTTATTCAATCATTTATTTCCTTAATGACAACTGCGGAAATTCAGAAGTTTGTTTATTCAACGTAACTGTAAACGAAGGAGATCCACTTTGCAATGTCAATGGTGGTATGTTAACTGGTGGTCCATTCGAATTCTGTGCTAATGACGGAGTTGCGGACAACATTTCTGCTAACGGAATTGTATTGTCAGGAAACAGTGGAACTAATAGCCAATGGGTCGTAACTGATAATCAAGGAAATATCTTAGGATTACCTCCAACTTTCTCAGCTGTTGATTTTGACGGTGCTGGTGCTGGTACTTGCTTAGTATGGCACTTAAGTTTTGAAGACGGACTTGTTGGTGCTGAATCTGGCTTGAACGCAAATGACTTAGAAGGATGTTTCAGCTTGTCAAATCCTATTTCTGTTGTTAGAGTTTCAGAAGGTGGACCATGTGCTCCTTTAGATACTGATGGCGACGGAACTCCTGATGCTGACGATTGTGATCCTTTGGATGCTTCTATTCCTGCTGCACCTGGTGCAACTTGCAATGACGGAAATCCAAATACAATTGGAGATGTATATGATGCAACTGGTTGTGTGTGCGCTGGTACAGTACCTGCTCCTTGTGCAAACAATGGTGGTGATGCAGATGAAGATGGTATTTGTGCAGATGTAGATTGTAATGATAACGATGCTTCTATTGGTGCTGGATCTACTCCTGGTACTTCTTGCAATGACGGAAATGCAAATACAATCAATGACGAAATCTTAGCAGACGGTTGTACTTGTGAAGGTACTCCTAATAATGGTGGTGGTGACCCAACTGTTTGTGAAGCAGATTATACTGTTGATGGAAACTCAATCACCATAACTGGCTTAGACGAACCAATCGTTACAGTTAAAATTCTTAATTCTGACTGGTCTGATTACGAATTCGTTTGTGATACTTGGGCTACTGTTGGAACTTGTGATTTAACCGAAACTGTTAACAATATACCTGCAGGTGACTATATCCTTTTCATTCAATCTTTTGATAGTGGATGGAACGCTGTTTGTGCAATCACTGAAACATTTACAATTGGTGGAACTGGACCTGTTGATTCTGATGGTGACGGAACTCCGGATGCAGATGATTGTGCTCCTAACAACGCAAGCATTCCTGCTACTCCTGGTGCTGCTTGTAATGACGGTAACCCAAATACTTCGGGTGATATTTACGATGCAACTGGTTGTATTTGTGCTGGTACACCTGACAATGGAGGCAATGATGCTGACGGTGACGGAACGCCAGATGCAGATGACTGTGCTCCTAACAATCCTGACTTCCCTGCTGCTCCTGGCTCATCTTGTGATGATGGAGATGCAAGTACTACTGGTGATGTAGTTGGT
>CALDGQ010000072.1 GCA_937941765.1 uncultured Saprospiraceae bacterium | reverse complement strand
GAAGTTGAGTACGCGAGTATACACGTATATTAACGAATTTCATGCTTAATTGTCCACGTACTCTACTTCGACATTCGATATTCTGCGGTTGGATATTCTGCGGTTCAGTTTCCGAAAGCATATTCGCACAGTCTGACGTATACACACGCATGCGCACGTAAAAACGATAATATCATACATCATACATTATAAAATCATAGTATCATACATCATAGAATAAAATGGCACCTTAGTTGAATCAATAAAGAAAACTACTTATGAGACTGATAGTAATAGCTTTGTTGATGTTAATTTATTCTGCATGTTCCAATAGTCCCAATGTCGAGAAAACCCCACAACAAGCTCTGTCTTTACAAGAACAAATTGCACAAAAAAAGAAATCAGAACTAGCTTCAGGTGTTTTATTGGATACGGTTATTTTAGACCATGTATTTGGCATGTCTAAAAAAGAAGTCTATCAACATAAGAACAAGCTTTTCAAAGAAAAAAAGATTTACGGAATTTACAAAACAAAAAACACCCGTATCTTCGCTTATGATTTGAAAACGAAAAATTTTGAAAAACTAACTTTATATTTTGATGCACTTTTTCACAATGATGAGATGTATCGAATGGAATGTACCCCAAAACTCAAAAACGAAGAAGACTTATCTACTGTACAATCAGATCTGATTGCGCTTTATAAAGTTAAATACGGAGCACCTCATTTTACAGTACCTACAGATACTATTCAAAAATTCAATACTGCACTTTGGATGGAAGGAAATTTGTCTATTGAGATTGGTCGAGATGAAGAAGAAGTTGTTGTATCTTATACGGATATGCAGCGTCAGTTGGAAGTGGTGGATGATATATGAATTTTATCCTTTTTGCATTTTAACTTTTAAATAGTATATCTTTATATTTGAATAATGCATACGGAGCAATTAAATTATTCATCAAATTAAAATAATTATGAACCTTCAGTATATTTCAGATAGCACAGGAAAAACAACAGGTGTATTTATTCCAATCTCAGAATGGAACGAACTTAAAGCAAAATATAAAGGTATAGATCAAGAACAAATTGATATTCCAGATGGGCAAATGAATGAAGTTAGAGAGCGCCTTGGTGAATATAAAAACAATCCAGATCAAGGATTGGACTTTGATAAAGCTATGGACGATCTTGAAAAAGAATTATAGATGTATAAAGCTATTATCTTATCACGGGCTAAACAAGACATTTCAGAGGCAGCAACTTGGTACAAAGGTAAACAAAAAGGCCTTGGAAGAAGATTTGTTGATGAAGTCTGAAGCAAAGTATTGTTCATTAGAAAACATCCTCAATTTTCAACTGTTAGATATGATAATGTTCGTACGACCGTTCTGGATGTATTCCCATTTATGATTCATTATCTATTAGATAACCAAAACCAAACTGTAATAATTATTGCGATATTTCACACCTCGCTAAATCCTGATAGGTGGACTTCAAGAATATGATTATATAAATTAGACTTAATATTTAACAATCAAGCTTCATTCCGGAACTCATCATCCAAAATATCTTCAGCTCCAACTATAATTGCAGTTGTTTCAAATTTCTTTTCCAAAAATTTATAATACAACCAACAAGCCAACAACCCAAATGGAATCGCTAAAAAATTAAGCACCAAATCATTCATTTCATCTACATTGACACCAAATAAATCTAATCCAAGGTAAAGTACTATTCCAATTACAAAAGTGCCGAAGTAATAAGAAACAACACCAGCCACCGCATAGCCCCATTTGTTTCTTCCATGTTGTCCTGCCAAATCATAGAATGCTTTTCCAAGAAAATATATGAGTACAATTCCTAACATGATACTGGTTTTATTATGTTTAATGTAAAGTAAGGAAATATTTTGTTACAATTCAAATTTCAATTATTGGTGGTTATACTTTTTAATGAGATTTAGTTGTTGTAAGGTAGAATCTGATTTTTAACTAACTACGACGTAGGCATTCTCACGCCGAACGATTCGAGGTGGAAAGCGGGAGGACGTGAATAAGCATTGGTTATCTTTCTGCGATTTACCTACGCATTCTTTTCTGCGAAATTCTCCGACTTCTGCGTGAGGCATTTTACGAAACAGAAGAACAATGTGTGAACTATGTTTCTTTATCATCTATGTGTTAAAAATTAAAAAAAGCGGATTCAAACCTAAATTCAAATCCGCTTTTCAACAATATATTTACAAAATAGCTTACTTCATAAACAAATTAAACTCAACCCTTCTATTCGTCTCTCTACCATCTTTGTATTTATTATCTGCAATCGGGCGTGTTTCACCATATCCTTTATAAGATAAACGAGTTGTTGACAAACCACGAGAAATAATGTAATCGTAACAAGCTTTTGCACGTCTTTCAGATAAAGTCAAGTTGGATGCAGAATCTCCGATACTATCTGTATGACCGTCAATACTTAAATTGTAATTAGTATAACGTTTTAATATATCAGCAATTTGATCCAAAACAGAAAGTGATTGGGTCTTGATGACTGCACTACCTGTTTCAAATTGAACCGCACGCATCGCATCCGTTAAAACTGCTTTATCTTCTACTTTTATTTCAGGGCAACCATTAGAAGCTGCAGGACCAGCAACAGTGATACATTTGTCCGCTTTATCTAACACACCATCGCCGTCTGTATCTGGGCAACCACCATTTTTGGCAAGTCCACCAAAGTTTGGACAATCATCATCGCCATCCGCGATTCCATCTCCATCTGTATCTGGACAACCTGCAAAACGCATTAAGCCCGGTACCGTTGGACATTTATCCTCTTCATCCGCAACACCATCCGCATCTCCATCTTTCATTGGAATTGGACAACCATTGTTGGAAGCAGGACCAGGTTCAGCAGGACAATTATCAGCATTATTGGCTACACCATCACCATCAGCGTCAGGGCAACCATTTAGGCCTACCGTTCCTTTTTCTCCAGGACAATCATCTTCTGCATCCGCAATTCCGTCACCGTCCTTATCTGGGCACCCCATCAAGATGGCTTTTCCAGGTACTGTCGGACAAGCATCTTCTGCATCTGTTACCCCATCTCCATCGGCATCTAAAGGCGCCACTGTCATAGGTGGTTTTTCCGTAGGAGCACCACCAAAAGAGAATATCATTCCTATACCATGTTGCCACATCGTACGATCATCAGAAAGTGATGGACGATAAGAAGTTTCTGCATTTATGTATACTTGTTCAGCAAGTCGAAAAGCAAGTCCAGCTCCAAGTGGGAATTGAACAATTAGGTCTTCATCTTCGACATAACTGGCACCAGCACCGGCAAACAAATAAGGGTTTAACAACCAGGTTTTATCAAAGGTGTGTAATTTTCCAACAACGTCTAGACTACCTAGAAATTTAGAAGTTTTAAATGGATTTGGATTAAGTGCTTTGTCTTGATCAGCATCTGGCAAAGTTGCACTGGCTAATTTTAAAGGAACTCCAACATTTAAAAATGGAGTGATATTTCTCCAATATGCAATCTCGGCTCCTCTATCAAAAAGAGCGCCATCGGTGTCTAATGGAGAGTTTCCGAGAAATGGAGCATTATAATCTAGCAATACCCATTTGTAGGAAATTCCGTTTCTGTGATTTGAATTTTGAGCATGCAAATTAGCAAAGCAAAATAAAAACAGAAAAGAAGAAATGATGATAAGTTTTCTCATAATCAAATTGGTTTAATCTACGTGTTTTTCAATAGCGTTTACAAATAAATGTAGCAAATCGGCTTCATTGTGATATAAGGTTATACTGAAATATAGTTAACAGGAATTACATACAAATTATTGCAATACCGTTAGTTATACCAATATATATAGAAATATTGTAAATCGTAATTGGGAGGCGTTAAATAAAGATAGGAATAAATTCTAATACGTAAAAAGTTTAATCTACTAACCCTCGACCTTCTTTTTTTATTTTACCAGCTTCTTTCATTTGCTTCATCAAACGGTCTAAAATCCCATTGATAAAGTCCTTGCTTTTGTCGGTACTATAGAGTTTTGAAATTTCTACAAATTCATTCAAAGTAACTTTTGTAGGTATGGTTGGAAAGCTGATCAATTCACATAAAGCCATTTTCAAAAGTATCATATCAATGATTGCGACACGTTCTGCATCCCAATTTTTCAATGTTGGTTCAATGTGTTCTAATAACTCAGCATCTCTTTCTATGACTTGTTTTAAAAGGTCTTCACCAAATTCAGTGACTGCTTCAAAATCAGGTTTGTAAGATTCACTAAAACTAGTTTTATCAGGCAACCCTTTTATTGTTTTTTTGACCGTCCCTAATACCAATGAATAGTCATCAATCCAAACTGGGTACAAAGCTTCAATATCATCATAAGTCGCTTCTGTCTTGACCAGATATTTATAAAGCGCCAAAAGAATTTCTAAGTGATCCGCATTTGTCGTGTCGGATTTTTTTAGATAATTCTGATATTCATCTTTTTTGGAAAATTCAGTATAATATCTTCTGACACTATCGTTGTCGAGTTTATTAATAAATTTATCAGACGCAAATTCATGATAGACTTTACTAGATTTAATGGCTTTGACTAAATCATTGTTATGAATTTTAGGAGTGAAAATTTTATCCATTTCACTAGGCAAATGTTTGGCTAGACGTACTTTTCCATCGGTTTGCGCATATTCGGCAACCTTAACTAAAAAGTATAAATTGAAGTGGTATAACTCGTACGACTCGTCAATACGACCATTGTACTGATCGATTGCTTCTTTGAGGGTAAGATCTTTGTCTCTACTTAGGCAGTAGAGCATCTGCATTACTTTAATGCGGATATTTCGGCGGCTCAGCATGATTTGTTATAGATCCTTTTGATCTCTAATAAGTTTTGGTTCAAAAAAAACTAAATAATAAAATTCAATTTTTTCAAGGCTAAATTCTTTCAGACGCTAAGTAAAGAAAAAGCGTGGTTGTAACCTACAATCCACGCTTTTATTTTTAATTCTTTTGAAAAAAATTTATTACTTGATGTATCTCGCTTTCATCTCAGTAAAAGCTGGGACTTTATTATGATGCCATTTGTCAAGAATAACTCCATTTTTTACTAATAGAATACCTGGATTTGATCGAAGTATTGTTTTAAGTAATATATCATCTGCCATGATAAATGGAAATTCGGCACCAACAGCCGTTTTGAAATCATTGACTCGCGCAGGATCGGTAAGTCCAGTCATTGAGTAGATTTTTAATCCATTTTTTTGCGCTTCATTTCCTAGCTGACTCACTTTCTCTTTCCAAGGCGCAACATAATCGCTGTTCCAAAGATATTTTTCAGTGGTTACTTCTCTTGTTTCGATTTTATCAAAATTTCTTGTAATGACTTGTAAACCATTCATCATTGTAGTATCCATTCTGAATAGACTGTCAGTGACCATTGTCTTTTCAGTTGAAGAACCATCGTCTTTTAATTTATAACTAACAATCCAAAGACTATAATTAGGATCATTTAAAATTTCTGAGGTTACTTCATTTCCATCTAAATCTGTAACTGAAAATTCTGACATTTTTGTAGATTCGATTGCTGGTTCTGTTTTCACTTGTTCCATGACCTCCCATTCTGTTTTGGGATAATCTTTGTAAGACTTCATATAGTTGTTGAATTCAAGCGTTACTATCTCATTTGTCTTCTTGTTTTTTAATTTATAGTGCGTGATTTTCACCTCTTCTTGTGCTTTTGTTTCCGCTGCTCGGACTGAATTCATATTCACTCCTTTCTTAAATGGACGAAAATCCATTCCTGGTAAATCCCAAGCAAAGTTGCTTAAACAGTATACAAACATTCCAATAGTACCTATGCCAACAATTGCTGCACGAGTCCCTCCTTTGAACAGCTGATGGCATTTTGAAGCTCCAAAAAGTAAAAAGAATGAAGGAATCAATAACCAAAGGTCTTTATAAAATGAAATTTTCGGTTTCAATTTAAGGAAGTCACCAAAACATCCACAATCGGTAACCCGCATATTGTTTTCATCGAAAGTGCTCCACTGCGCAAAATCAAAGAAATTTGCTTCCTTCGGTACGTAACCCGTCAAATGGGTAAATCCTGTTAAGAAAGTGAAGAATAATAAGAGTAATAAGAATACTTTGGTGGTTAATTTTGGCCAAGCTCCGACGATTAAGGCAAGTCCCAACACGATTTCCAAACAAATCATAAAAACAGAAAATCCATCTGAAACGCTTGAAAACATTGGAAATATCGGTGCGATAAATGACATCCAAGTACCACTAAAGGTACTTTCAAATTCTGCAAAATAATCGACCATTTTGTAACCCAATCCCAAAGGATCGGTCGCTTTGATCCAACCTGAAAATACATACCAGGCTCCTAAGAAATTTTGGACAAAACTGTGAATTGGATTTTCTTTTCTATCAAATCCAAAATAAGTAATCAGGGTCAAAATCACTCCTGCTATCGCGATTCTAAATACGAGTATCGACAACGTCATTTTACAACTGTTTTATTTAGGTTAATTTTCTCTTTCCACTACATTTTCGCCACAAATATAATGAAACAAAGTTAACCTAGGAAAGGACGAATTGCTGTTAATGAAGGTTGAATGAATGTTATTCGGTTGTTAATGCAATACAGACATTCCTGTCTCTGTTTTTTTAGTTGAATAAACATCCTTTATGTTATTTATATTTTGATAACAGAAAGGATTTCTATTCAACTTTCTAATCAACTATATCTTCACAAATCGATGTGTAATGCCACTCTCTACCCCATCAAATCGAATAAAATAAATACCACTTGATAGATTTTCAACATTAATTTCATGAGAATTCAAGCCGATTTCAATATCCATCATTTTTTGTGCAATAACACTTCCTTGTCCATCGACTATGGTGTACTGTAAAGTTTGATCTTTCTGATTATCAATTTTAAAACATAGCGTTTCATGAGTTGGATTTGGAAAAACATAATCAATGACAAAATTAGCTTGATACACCATTTTATTCCGTTGATCAAACAAGTTTTCGGGCATCGGAGGTAAACAAGCTGAATTCGAAAGGGTGATATTTCCATCTAAGTTTGAAATCACCGTAAAAGTACCATCCAACAATTCAAAAACCTCTTCAGGAAATCCCATTAAGAAAATGCTATCTACTTCAGTAATTGTCGAATCACTAGCCATTAGTTGTGTATTGAAATAACCAGGAAGAAATGGCTCCGTGATGGATTCGGTTCTCGTTATTTGGAATTCACTGCCATCGATATTTGGAATTATCAAATGAAATTCTTCATTTCCTTGTCCGTAAGTGTTTCCATAATATTGATAGGTTCTTTTGTACATATTTGTTGGGGTAACTCCATAGTCCAAATAAGATATAGTTGTGCTGTTAGAACTTCCATGAGGACTCCAAGTCCCGAAAGTGTAGATGGATTGAAATTTTTCATAATCACATAAATTTGACTCAATTGAATTGGAAGAACTTGAATTAAATCCGCTTGGGTTATCGAGAATAGACTCTGTAGTTGTTTGTTGAGCGAAATCGACAATATATTCAAAATGATTGAAGCCGCTAGGATTATTACTTCCTAACCAAGTCTGATAATGTTTTAAGTAAACACTTATCTTGCCATCAGCATGTGGTATTATTCCTTTATAATCAAATACGCCTTCTAATTCTAAAAAATAAATATCTCTGTTGTTATAAGTTCTTTCGGCAATAAGTTCCTGGTCGATTTCTATTCCATTATTGTCCAAATGATAGATATGAAATTCATCAACAGTAGTTTCATAATTCGGTTGACTCGATGGTACAAATGGAGCTGGAGTAGGTCCGACAATTCTACCGATTACATAAAATTCTCCATTTGCATTTTGTGCAATTTGGCCAAATGAATTATTTCCAGTCGTGTACAAGCTTACCAAATTGGGATCTATTGGAATTGTTGTAATCGTATTTCCAGAAAAGTCTTTTTCTACAATTGCATTGTTAATTATTTCAGTGCTGATAGGTCCAGTAAATGGAACTGAAGATTGCAACACGCCTAGTTCAGAATATTGGTTTTCCACTAGATTACCTGCACTAGTTTTTCCGACTACTGTTATCCCACCATTTTCATCAAAACTGGTACAATAAGTATTTGAAAAATATCCCAAAGACACATCACAAGGATCCGAAATTAATGCTGCATCAATACTGATAATAGTTTCTGAAAATGTAATGTTATTGTTTTCGTTGTATTCTTGAAAAACATCAGTAGCATCGACTTCCAAAATTAAAAAATAATTTCCAGGTGTTATATCGTAAGGAATACTTGCACAATTATCACAAACGATATGATCAGTAAATGCTCCTTGAGTAAAGCCAGTTTGAATTTCTCCCACGGCAATATCCTCAGAAGATAAATGATTGTCCAACGATAAATACACATTTATGTAGTAGCTATTCGCTGCATCAATAGGCATCAAATTATTTAACCAAAATTCAAAAGAAATTGATTCTGAATTGCTCGCTGATATGGGTACTACAATTTCACTAGTATTCAAATCTGGTAATTCTTCAAGAACAATTGGACAATATACTTGCATCAAAAATGGAAGCTTTGTACTTGCACGATTCAATGACCAATCTGCATTCCAGAAATTTAATGAAACAAAATCACCTGCAGGAGAATTACTCGATGTAAGTTTATCATAGCTCGTAAACTCACCTGAATGCCAGGAAAAAGTACCTTCATTTTCGAAATCATTGAAACCAATATAAGCAGAAGTATTTCCTATTTCATTTCTTAAAATAGAATTCAAATATTGATTGTGGATTGTAGCTAATTGACCACCTTGGTTTTCACAAAATGCTGCTGCATCTTGCCAGGTCATTGCTTCTGTAGACAAATAATAGCCGTAATCACCTTGTTGAAATAAAGCTTCGAGTCCAGTGAAAGAATAGTTTGGACAAGGTGCATAATTTTGAGCAAAGCTATTTGAAATTAAAATCAATGCTCCAAAAATGATTAAAATACTTCGATATAGCTTCATCATTTGAATTGTTTTGTATGGTGAATTTTAATTCTAAAATGAAGATAGATTGTTATATTCGAAAATGTGAAACAAAATTTAATGTCTGTCAAATAGTGAAGTAAAAAAACAAAACCTAATAAGCTGATTGTCAATAATGTATAATTATTTATTGTCAATAAAAATAGAGGATTGATTTTACTGCTTTTCCCGATTTAATTCCTATTTTTGAATCCAATGATATTCATAGCTGCTTCCATTCTAGCCTCCACAAGTATTACGATAATTTTCAAATTATTTACTTCTTTCAAAGTAGATTTATTTCCGGCAATTGTATTCAATTATTTTACAGCGATTCTGACTGGTTGGGTGATTTCTGGAGAATTCCCATTAAATGAAACGGTTGTACAATCCCCTACTTTTCCATATGCACTTTTAATGGGTGTTTTTTTTATCACTTCTTTTTTAGCACAAGGAAGATCCATTGAATTATTTGGAATTACTATTACTGCGATTTTGCAAAGAATGTCTTTATTAATGACGGTGATATTTGCACTGATTTATTTTGATGAGTCACTTTCATTATCGAAAATTCTAGGATTGATTTGTGCTTTTTTGTCTATCATTTTTGTGAATTATAAGCCATCTGATAAAGATCAAAGTAAAATAATTAGATCCGTCTTTTTTTGGTTCTTGCCGTTTTATGTTTTCTTTTCAAGTGGTGTTATTGAAATTATTTTGCAGTATGTCGAACTAGAAGTTGCGGGAGCTAGTGCAGATCCTCAGTTTATTAGTGTTATATTTTGTGTTGCTATGATAATTGGTTTAGTTGGACTAATTGGAGGATTGATTTCTGGTAAAATTAATTGGTCAACGAAAAGTATGCTAGCAGGTTTTTGTTTGGGAATTCCAAATTATTTTTCTATTTATTTTATCATGAGAGCGTTAGGCGCAGGATATGAAGGCTCCTATTTTTTTCCGGTCAACAACGTTGCGATTATTGCTTTGGCGACTTTGATTGCATTCGTATTTTTTAAAGAAAAACTTTCAAAAATCAATATCTTTGGTGTCCTTTTAGCACTTTTAGCCATCACTTTAATATCAATTTTACACTTTTGAAGTTATCAGACAAATATAAAACCGTTGGTGGTGAAAGTATCGGTGAGTTTCGGGATCGGGGTTCTAAATTCCTAGGCTATTGCTACCCTGTTTTGGAAGAATCGGAATGGCAAGAAAAGCTTTCAGTGATAAAAAAAATGCACCCCAAATCTCGTCATTTTTGCTATGCATATCGAATCGGTCGGGAAGGAAATAATTTTAGAGCCAATGACGATGGTGAACCTTCTGGAACAGCAGGTAGACCCATTTTAGGGCAAATAGATTCGTTTGAAGTAATCAATGTATTTATTGTAATAGTTCGATATTTCGGTGGTACCAAGTTGGGTACATCAGGTCTTATAAACGCCTATAAAACATGTGCTTATGAAGCTTTATCTAAAGCAAAAATTATTGAAAAAACAGTTGAAGATATTTACAAAATTACTTTTGAATATGGTCTCATGAGTAATGTTATGAATGCAGTAAAAAAAGGAAATCTCAATGTTGTAAAACAAGAATTTGATGCCATTGCATTTCTTGAAATTGCATTACCGCAAAGTGAAGTCGAAGATACTTTACTACAATTAAAAGCAAGAATTGGAAATCTACATTTAGAAGAAGTGACTGAAAAAACTCAAATAAATGGATTAACTTGTGAGTATCTTACAACACGTTAGATTTTACAAGTGATACTTCATCTAAGCAAAATAACAATGATAGAAAACAGCGCGCTTCGAGCTCTTTATGAAGAGTATGAAAGATCGACTGAAGACTTAAAAAGAATACTTAAGAATCTTTCTCTTTTTTCATTTACCAAGATAAGAGATGAAACCACGACAGACCCAGATTGCCAATCAATACAAACCGTAATTCAACATGTGGTTCAATCTGGATACACTTATGCAAATTATTTGCAACAATTAGTTGACGGTCCTTGGAATGAATATAATTTTCCGATAAAAACTCCAATCGATGGTATAATTGAGATTGAAACCATGATGGCCTATACGAATAAATCCATTCGGTTTCTAGGTCATTTTACTAATGAAGAATTGAGTAAGAAAACAATAAATTCACGTTGGGGTGTGACTTTTGATCCTGAACAGATGTTGGAACATGCTATTGTGCACATTCTCAGGCATCGGCGACAGATTGAGAATTTTCTAAAGTAGAACAGATATTTCTGTTTGTTTTTTCTAATCTTGGGACATTCAGGAGTAGCAAAATCCGATTTTAGGAATCATTTTGAATGCACAAAATATGCCTTTCATTTAAACTGAATAATCATCAATATCCATGCTTTCTCAATTGTATTTTTCGAAGAATCTGATCCTTTTTCTTTTTTCATTGCCAAAAAAGAAACAAAAAGTCTAGATTTTATAAACTCCTCCGTCAAACATATAAAATCAGCCTCCCGCTACAAAATCCAAGTTTATGTTTATTTGAAGTGAATTT
>CALDGQ010000071.1 GCA_937941765.1 uncultured Saprospiraceae bacterium | reverse complement strand
ACAGGGAACCGCAGAATGTAGAAGTTGAGTACGCGAGTATCCACGTATATTAACGAATTTCATGCTTAATTGTCCACGTACTCTACTTCGACATTCGATATTCTGCGGTTGGATATTCTGCGGTTCAGTTTCCGAAAGCATATTCGCACAGTCTGACGTGCTCCCTTTCATTTTTTAAAGTTACCGTTTATATACAAGTTGAAAAGCTCCAACGGAGTGACATCAAATAGCCTAGTGCGATAGCGCTAGGTTATTTGATGTCGCTCCGAGTGTTTTGGCGCGCATTTTTGTGTCAAAAATCGTGTCAAAACACTTCTTGAAGGTTAAAAAATGAAGGATAAAACGTTTCAAATAGCTATCGTACCAACTTAACCACCAACTCAGGATAAGCTGCTTCAAGAAAAGCTTTAACCCCAATAATGTGTGCGGGTTCTAAAAAAACAATGTTTCTGATGGCTGGATTTAGAGTGACTTGCTGGCCAATGTTATCAGCAATTTTTTGATTTTTACGATCCCAGATTTGAGTACCTTCTGTACAAGCAGGAAAAGGGATTGTACGATATCGGAATGAGTGAAGGGTATGATAACCTTTCAGTGTTTTTGGTTTATTGAGAAAAATGGCTTGTCTTTTAAAAAAGCTGGCAAAAAGTTCTCCTCTATTTAATCCTGATAAGATTTTTTTTCCTTTTTTATCTTGCTGGTCTAATTGACTTTGTGCGGTACAATTTTTCCAACTATTTGCATAAGCTTTTCGTTCCGTTTGATCATCAATGGAGTGTAAATAATTGATATCCATTTCAACTGCTAGCGGAAAAATGAGATTCGTATTTTCATCATTTGCTACCAACTTTGATTTATTCATTTTATTTTTTGCAAAATATTCATGCATCAAACGATTGGCATTGCTTCGATTCGAGTAGTAAAATTTGGATAATTTTTCGTGCTGATATGGCTTGAGTTCTTTTAGTTTTTTCTTTTGCAAAAAAGCGATATGACTCATATCAAAAACACTATGTGATAATATAGAATCAGATTTGTCTAAAAAGTTTCCATAGGCATTTCTAATACTAGTTGTATCGAAGGAAGGAACCGATTGGACATATATTGCATGAGGTTGATACGCTTTAGCAATTTTCAATAATGGCCGATATGGGTCTTTTGATAAATTCGATTTCTTAATGACACCAACTAAAAATACTTCTTTTTTTTGAGCAGTATTTTGGGCAATAACAGAAAATAAAAAAAGGATAAGGAACAATAAAGTGCAAAAAAGGTGTTTCATAGAATAGATTCGAGAAGTGAAATTGAAAGATGTAAAACTAATAAATATTATAAGTTTTTTATATTTGATTTTTGGGTAGATTTTGAACGAAATTTGTAGACGATCTTTATTTGCATTTTTACTAATTCAGTTATATAGAATTGAAAATGAAAGAAATAAAAATTGAAACGGAAAGATTGATAGTCAGAGAGGTACTTCCTGAAGATGTCGACGGGTTTTTTGAATTGGATTCAAATCCCAATGTACATACTTATTTAGGCAACAGACCGATTCAAACAAAAGAAGAGGCGAGGAAAGGGATTGAGTTTATCAGACAGCAATATATCGATAATGGAATTGGTCGATGGACGATGGTTGAAAAGGCGACCAACAGTTTTGTAGGTTGGACAGGTTTGAAATTGATGAAAGAAACGGTCAACAATCATATCAATTATTATGATTTGGGATATCGATTGGTTGAGCAACATTGGGGAAAAGGATATGCAACAGAATCAGCAATTGCTTCGGTTAACTATGGTTTTGAAGTATTAAATCTTGATAAAATCTATGCGGTTGCGGCAATTGGAAATACTAGTTCTATAAAAGTTTTGGAAAAAGCTGGATTGATAAAAGGAGAGGTCATCGAATTTTGGGGACACGATCATTATTGGTTTGAAATTTCCAGAAAAAAATAAATCAAACAAAGTATACAACCATTGAATTTTTTTTAGACATTTAACTTCTAAACTAAATCTAAAATGAGCGAAATTAAAATAGCCTGTCCGAAATGTGAATGGGAGCCAACTGCATCCGACTTATGGCAATGTACTTGCGAACATGTCTGGAATACATTTGATACTGCCGCAAGGTGCCCTTCTTGTAACAAACAATGGCAAGAAACCCAGTGTCTTTCTTGTTATGAATTTTCACCTCATATTGATTGGTATCGTGGTTTAGATGAAGCCTTACGCAAAGAATTAGAAGCAATCATCATTCGTGAAAAAGTACAGGTCGATTAATGGTTTCAATAGGTGATGAGTTGCTTTTAGATTTACCTTTATTTCTAACAAGTTAATTGCAATATTGTTTCATTGCACCTCTAATTTATTAACGATTACCGAAGTGAATTAATCTAACAATAGAAATTTATATACAAAAAAAGAGTCACGATTTCTATCGTGACTCTTTTTTTATTTTGAGTAACCGTCTTACGGTTCTGGGCAAGGTTCAGGTATAGGTTCACCACCCAATAGGCCTTTACCGATTCCTTTAAAAATGGCACCGCCAATTCCACCTTTCATTTTTCCGGCTAATCGAGCGATAAATTCTACTTGTTTAAATTTCTTTTCAAATTTAGGGACCAACCGTACCAAGTCTTGAGCATAAGGTTTTTTCAATAAACTTGCCGCGTAATTCACCCTTTCAATAGGATTCATATCTTTTTGAGAAGTCTCTAATGATTTGAAAATTGAGTTTAGAGAAGACTCATTTTGATCGGCATATTTTTTTACATAATCGACTCCTTTTTTTGGATTCGTAATAGACAAAGCTTCGTCCATCATTTTTACGAAACTATTTCCAAGTGCATCCACTTTTTCGGGACCGGAAGCATTGCTAGTAGCAGCTTTGCTTAGCATATCGGAGTGAAAGTTTAGCTGTTTCATCCTTTTGGAAGCAGCACATCCACTTAAGAAAAATGGCAAACAACAAATAGCCATCAATCGAATTAAATTTTTCATTGTTTATTATTAATTAAAAAAATAAAAAAGGCGACTCCCAGAAATGGGGTCACCTCACTTATGCAATATATAAGTTTATTTCGAAATATGCGATTTACCTAAAACGTTTCATTATCTTTTTTGAATTCTTTAACATCCAGCGGATAAAATAGGCGACAAACGAAAGGGAACCAAGGATGGTGTTGAACTTAAACTGAGTTTTGGTGGTCTCCCAACCATAATTTTTCGGATTTTCGTAAAGTATTTGTTGCCATTGTGTCTCTGGAGATTCAGTAGTATAATTATAGGCTTTCCAACTTTCATAGGCAGCGGTTTTCATTTCAGCTAAGTAGTTGTCATCATAAATTTGAGTAAAAAAATAGGCTTCTAAACCGTTGATTACTGCCGCAAGGAAAGCAATAATAGCCACTAGCAGTATGGAGGAAATAAAATTAATTCTTGATTCCAATTTATTTGCAGCAGAAAATGCCCATAAATAACAAGATACAGTCGCAAAGACATAAACCACCCAAAGTGGTATTAAAGTAGCATACACATTGTGCCGCATCGCAGAATGTATAAATGCCGAAATCGACACAATTAATCCTAAAACGATTCCGATTTTAAGGGCAATAAAAAATATATTTTTGTTCATTTATACAAAGTCTTCGTCACTCCAATTATCTCGATATTCTCTTTCAGGTTTTGGTCGATCTTTTAATTCATCCAAATCAAGTGGTTTCTCCAAATCTTCTTCAATTTCATCTAAGTAATTAGATTGTTTGGTTTTTGTATTCCCATATGCTCCTTTTACGGGTCTGTCTTTGATGTCTAAATATTGCTCCAATTTTTCTTCCACTACCAATGCATAGTCACTTTCCATCATGACTCCTTTTGTCAAATCCAATCTCGTTCCATCTCTCATAATTCCCCAAACACCATAATTGTAAGTTGTTTTTCCATCATGCTGTTTCTGTATTTCTTTGACGTAAAATTGTTCGATATCATTGACATTTACTTCTTTGTTTCCTTTGAACCATGGGATTGGTCCATGTTTTATGGTTAGTTGATCTCCAATTAAATCAATATTTGTCCTATTAAAAAAATCAGAGATTACTTTGTAAATCATAGAAATTCCAGCAAGCACATGGAGCGTTGTAAAAAGTAAGACAAATGCTGGAGCTCCAGACGACATGGCTCCAAAAATCCAAAAAGCAATGAATGCATTCCAAATAAGGGCAAAGAAAAAGATTGCATAAGTCCCAGCATTTAACCACCTAAAACTGAAATGAAGTCCATATTGATCTTCAAACATTTCTAGTTTTTTCTTCGCAAACATATATTAACCAGAATTAAATTAATAAGTTAAATGTAGCAAAAAACCAGTTGGTATCAAATACCTATGGTCTAGGTATGAATGCCAAAAGGACCAATGAATTACAAATTGGTTGGGAGGTATTAAGCATTCAAAGCTGCCATCGCCTACAACAAAAAAATGCCTGATCACATAAGCAATCAGACATTTTATAAACGTTTTGTTGTAATGTACATAATAATAACTTTTTATCAATATGCCATCGCTCCCAGCTTTTCGAAGTATAAAGAATATCCAATTGCCCGTAGGAAATCTAAACTTCAATTCGCTTACCTGCAAGATAAGTTATCGTACGCTTTTTGGCTTGACTGGTTGTTAATATAAGTTGTAAAAATGTAAATTTACAAAAAGGCAAGTTGTTGACGTTGAATGATTTACGTTGAGGCAAGTCTGGATAGTGTGAAAAAGCAACTTCTCAGGATGAAATTATTGGTTGGTGTAAAAGTTGAGAAATCTCAAGCAAGAACTACTGTTTGAATGTTCTTTAGAACAGTGCGGTAACAGGTCGTTATTTGAAGCGCCCCGACACAGCTCTATGCGACTGCTTGAGATACTTTCATGCTTTCAGTTGTCTCAAGCAGAAACAATAGGGACATTCAGGAGTAGCAAATTCCGACTTTAGGAATCATTTTGAATGCACAAAATATGCATTTCATTTAAACTGAATAATCATCAATATCCGTGCTCTCTCAATTGTGATTTTTCGAAGAATCTGATTCTTTTTCTTTTTTCATTGCCAAAAAAGAAACAAAAAGTCTAGATTTTATAAACTCCTCCGTCAAACATATAAAATCGGCCTCCCGCTACAAAATCCAAGTTTATGTTTAT
>CALDGQ010000070.1 GCA_937941765.1 uncultured Saprospiraceae bacterium | reverse complement strand
TTAAGAATTAATAAGTTTAAGATTAAGTTTAATGACCGTTAGGACGCTAGGAGAAGTTTAAGTGTAGGTCAAAGTTTAAGTTTAATGACCGTTAGGACGCAAAGAGAAGTTCAATTTATTGAGAAGTTCACGTACTCATTTTAAACTTAACAACTTATTCTTCGACTTAATCTTAATAGGCGATTCCATTCAAACTACTTAACCTACCAACTGGGTATAGCTTGTAGGTGGGTTCATAGTGACCAGAGTTTTCGTAAACAAAGCGTAGTTGCGCATAAGCATCTTTTGCGAATTCAGGATCCTCTTTTCTTTTGGCTTCTAATTTTGCTTTTAGTTTTGGGTCTTCCTTAAGATATTGAGCTGCTAGGTCTTCAAAAACATAGGATGAGAAATATTCTTTTTGCATTAGAATACCGTCGAAAAAATTCCAAGCGAAAAAAGAATCTGGTCCTTGCGGTTCTAATGTTTGGACGATGTATTCATTTGCAGCTTGATCAACTTTGATCAGATAGTCACCTTTAAAAAACTGCCATTTTTTATTTTGCGACTCTACTGTTATATTAGAATGTAAATAATGTCCTTCATAAGCTGTTTTCGAATTTTCAAAATCCTTGATTCGATACATTTCTACATTTAGCATTTGGTCTTTATCCAATCGATGCATGGTTACTCCGTTCCATCTCATTCTATCAATAATTTTGTGATAAGCTTGTGGAATGATGTACGCGGCAGGTTTCTGAACAGTTACTGTTGGTTCATAAGTATTGAAAAGTGGGATTTGTTTTTCATAAGGCGCATTGCGATCATAATACAATCTATCAAGACCGGATACTTCACTTGGTTTGTATTTTGCTTCATAACCTTTGAAAGAAATAGTACTACTTTTCTCTCGATTTAATTTCCAGTTAATATTAAAATCTTTTTTCGTTTTGACATTGTGGATGGCTTTGTCAAAAGTAGTTTTAATTGTTTTAGCATCTTGATGCATATTCTTAATCATCACATCCATGAAAGCATAAGTACTCAAAACTCGATCCTTAAAAGGTTTCAACATATGCGTTTCAGGCATAAATGAAATGGTGTTGTTAAGTGCTGCATAACCGGAAGAGTATCTTGCCAAATCTAGGAATCCAGCTATCCCATCATCTGGTGTTTCGCGTGCATATACATAAGGTGTCATTTCCCACCCTTCCGTTTCCATATCGTTGTATAATTTTGGCAATAAATTGTCATTCATATATCCAGCAATACTTGGGTCCAACTTGTTATGTTGTGTTGCAATTAGGGTCATAGTATATTGATAATCGGCACCATTGGAAGTATGATTGTCGATGAATATATTGGGTTTCCATTTTGAAAAAAGAATGTTAAAACTTTCTGCATTTTTGGAATCACACTTGATAAAATCTCTATTAAGGTCTAAGTTTTTAGCATTGCCACGAAAACCATAAGATTCTGGTCCATCTTGATTTGCACGCGTCATACTATTGCGATTCAGTCCTCCACCGATATTGTAAAATGGAACCACTACAATCACTGTGTTTTTCAAAAATTCTTGTAACGCTTTCTTCTCTAAATAATCTCTAACCAACATCATAGTTGCATCCACTCCACAAGGTTCTCCAGGATGGATTGCATTATTGATAAGTAAGACATTTTTGCCTTTGCTTTTAACTGAGCCAGCATCCCATATTTCATCAATAGATAAAATAATTTCGTGTAAAGGATGTCCACTATCTGTTTTACCGAAGGCAGTAACTTTTAGTTGAGGATGAACTTCCGCTAAAGCATTGTAAAAATCAATTACTTCATAATAAGTGGCTGTTCTGTTTTCATTTTTTTCAAACGGAGTCATTGCAGGAGGGTTGATCGATGTTGTTTTTCTTGAATTGTTTTCTTTAATCGAATTGTTACAATTAAATTGAACTAGTATAAAAAGAAGTAAAAGTAACTTTCGACAAATCATTGGTTTTCGTTTAGGTACGCAAAATACAGAAATACTTGCTGCAACAAAAAAAGTCCTGAACACTTTTCAGTATTCAGGACTTCAACAAAATTTATAAAAGTATTGGTCTACGTTTTAATTTTAATAATTAGCTTTCAATTCAACTCTTCTGTTTTTGGCGCGACCTTCTTTGGTTGCGTTATCAGCAACTGGACTTGCTTCACCAAAACCGGTTGCCGTCATTCTCATCGGAGAGATTCCTTTTGAAGTTAAATAAGTTTTAACGGCATCAGCTCTTGACTGTGAAAGTCTTAAGTTATTTACATCAGCACCTTGAGAATCTGTGTATCCTTCAATATTCAATCGCATTGTTGGATTTTCATTCATGATACGAACCACCTTGCTCAATACATTGAATGAATTAGATTTGATGATTGATTTTCCAGTCTCAAATTGTACTTGGTCCAACGCTTCTCTGAAAACAGAAAGTGTTGAAGAACTTACCACTTTTCTTGTAGGCGCTGTTACAACTCTTGTTGGAGTAGTGACGCTGGTAGTTGTGGTCGTTCTAGTCGTCGTTGTTCTAGGTGCTGGTCTTGTTGGTGCTGGCTGAATCGCTTTTTGAACAGGACAGCCTTTATTAGCCATGACTCCCTTAACTGTTGGGCAGTTATCTTTATTATCAGCGACTCCATCACCATCTGTGTCTGGACAACCATTGAAATGTGCCATCCCTTTTTGTGTTGGGCAACTATCTTCGCTGTCCATTACGCCATCATGATCTGTATCTGGGCAACCATTAAACATTGCAATACCGGCAGCAGTTGGACAATTATCTTTACTATCTTGGATACCATCATTATCAGAATCTGGACAACCCATAAATGCAAGCTTTCCAGGAACTGTTGGGCACGTATCTTTATTGTCAGAAACGCCATCACCGTCTGTGTCCATCGTTTTCCCGAAACTAATTTTCAATCCAACTTGATTCATCCACCAATCATCACTTCCGAATTTGAATACATTATCTGTTTCAGTAACAATCCCGTCTACTGAGTCACCATTTGTATAAGCATAAGTTGATTGCCAATAAATATTGAACATATCATTAATTCTGTAGTTCAATCCACCACCGACAGGCAAAATAAAGTCAGAGTCATTGGTCCCTCTTCTATTGACAGCAGTATACGAAGCTGCACCTAAACCAGCACTTAAAAATGGAGACAATTTAAAATCTTCTGGTAGTAACCAACCGTTGTTGAATTTGAAATCCAACATGATGTTTGCTTGTCCTTTGTTGGAAAGGAAATTTCCTTCATGTGTTGATACTGTTGATATTTTTTTGTCTTGGCTATTTTCGTCTTTCATGTAACCATATCTACCGTAACTACCATTTAAAGAAACGTTGAAAGTTGGGTTCAAATATCTAGAAAAAGACATACCTACATTCCCATGAAATGCTTTTTCAGGTTTGAAAAATCCGCTTCCTAAATCACCTTGATATGAAGTTTTACCTACGTTGAATCCTACAGTCCAAGGTTTATCTGCAGATTGTGCTTGTAAAGTAGTTGTTGCTAAAAAACAGCAAAAGAGTGCTGCTAAAAAATGTTGAATTTTCATGATTGTTATTTTAAAATTTTTTGGAATTAAATTAAGGGGGAAATAAATTGGAAGGTAATGTTGGAAGGAGTGTGTTAAATAAGACACGTGATAGACGTTGCAAGTATTGTGCAAGAATTAAGAAAAACTAAAAACGGTGAGCAAGAATTTAAGGTATATTTTAAATTCTAAATTGTAAAGAAAGGGTACAACATGAAGTTGGAAGGAATTAGACCGATAATTTTTTTTCGTACATTTCTTCGATCTGTGAGGTGTAATTTTCTAATATTATTTTTCTTTTTAATTTCAGCGTAGGCGTTAATTCATCGGATTCAGGGGTCCATTCTTTGTGTAATAAAGCAAATCCACGAATTTTATCAGTTGGTTTCATTCCATCATTTAGAGATAGAATCAACGCTTCAAAATAAGCTTCCACTTTTGGATGGATGCACATAAATTGTGGACCTGTCCAATGAACGTTATTTTCTTTGCACCAAGTTTTCAATTTATCAAAATGAGGGACAATTAGTGCCGTAACATAAGGTTTATTAAAACCAACAATCATCACTTGATTAATAATTGGAATACTCCTTAAATTTCTTTCAATAATAGTTGGTGCAATATATTTTCCACTTGTTGTTTTAAAAATCTCTTTTTTACGACCTGTAATTTGTAAAAACCGTTTATGAACAATCTTCCCGACATCACCCGTGTTGAACCAACCTTCATCGTCTAAGACTTGGGCAGTTAAATCAGGTCTATTATAATATCCTAACATAATGTTTGGACCTTTCGCTAATATTTCGCCATCTCCATTTTCATTCTCATTTACAATTTTAACAGCTACACCTGGAATTGGAATTCCTACAGTTCCAAACCGAACACCACCAGGTTCAAATCGATTAAAAGCGATGACTGGGGAAGTTTCGGTAAGTCCATATCCCTCTCTTATTTCGATTCCAGCAGCTGAAAACAGTCGTCCTAGTTTAGGTTGTAATGCGGCCGCACCGACGACCACTCCTTCAATTTTACCGCCTAAAATTTTTCTCCACTTTCTGAAGACTAAAAGGTTGGCTAATTTTTTTTGAACATAGTACAATGGTGCAAATGATTTTTTCTTTTGAAATTGTTCCCCAACATTGATCGCCCAAAGTAAAGTCTTATTAGCTATTTTTCCTTTGGCTTTTCCTTTGTCTAAAATAGTATCATACATTCTTTCTAGAATCCTAGGGACACTTGTAAAATAATGAGGTCGTACTTCTTGGATATTAGAAATGATTGTGTCCATTCTTTCTGCAAAAAAAACAGATGCTCCAACTGCTAGATAAGTATAGACCACCATTCGTTCAAAAATGTGAGACAACGGAAGGAAACTAAAAGTTCTTTTGTCACAATTGATAGGAACAAGTGCTATCGTCGCTTTAATGTTAGAAATAATATTTTTGTGAGACAACATTACGCCTTTGGGATTACCGGTTGTTCCTGAAGTATATATAATAGTGGCGACATCATCTTCGTGAATCGCAGATCGAATGCCTTCCATTTTAGCTTGATGCAGATGTGTTGGTAAAGTTTTCAAATTTGACAAATCTTTTTCACCACTCACTGCTTCATTACAATATATCTTTTGTAGCGTTTTCACACCAGCGCTAATCTTTTTTACTTTTTGAAAAAGATCACTGTTAGAAGTGATACAAATTTTGATTTCAGCATCTTTAAAAATATACTCAATTTCTTTTGGTGTGGAGGTCGCATGAATCGGTACTACTATAGCTCCTAGTTGTTGAATAGCAAAGTCCAGAAAAAACCATAATGGTGCTCCTTGATGAAAAAGTAGTGCAATCTTATCTCCACGTTGAATTCCAGCATCTAATAAACCAGCACTGTAATGATTGGATAGTTCAATGACTTCGTCTATAGAAAAATTGGTCCACTTCGTTTTTTCTTTGAAGACCAATGCTTTTCTTTGGGGGTATCTGTTTTTTTGGTAAGGCAGGATATCAAAAATACGCCTGAAGTCCATTCATGAGATGTTTAGTACTACATCTAAGTTACTATATTTCTTAAAAACAAAAGCATTGCAGTGGTTAAACTACAATGCTTTTGTTATAAAATTAATTTAGATCAATTATTCCTATGATGGATTTGCTGTAAAACTAATTGTGATACCTACCTCATCATTGATTAAATTGTCACCAACAGCACCAGTCATTCCAGAACCATATTTCACGTCCCAATTGGTACGATTGATTTTGAAATTTTCTGAGACTGCATTAATGTTACCGCCTACATTATTAATGTTAGCACCGAAAGTTATACTCTTAGTCATCTTTTTTAGTGTTAGATCACCAGTAATATTGTGCGTCATACCAGGCTTAGATGATTTAGCAACAGAGGTGATAACAAAAGTAGAAGTAGGATTAGCACCTGTATCAAAGAAATCAGGAGACTTTAAATGTCCTTCTAATTTTTCTTTTCCTTGACCAGCTTTCAGGTCAATAACTGACAATGAATTCATGTCAATAGTAAATGCACCACTAGAAATATCAGCACCACTTGCAGCAACTTTGCCACCATTGATATTGAATTTACCCATGTGTGTACCACCAACTTTGCTACCAGTAAAATTTACAGAACCAGTCTTAATGGTATATGCTTTTGCTGGACCTGCTGGCTTTGCTGCTTGACCTACAGCCTTAGTTGTTTTAGCCGCGTTTCCTTTTACTTCTTTTTTGCAAGAAGAAACGAATCCAATTGCCAAGAAAAATGCCGCTAGACTTAATAAATGTCTCATATTAAATTGATTTTTTGATTTAGAATAATGACGTGAAGTTAAAACGAAGAATTGAAAATGTATTAAAATGTAACTAATTCTTAAAAAGATTAAGAAGAAAGGTTGTCTAGCAGACTCACTGTTTCATCCAAACTATTTAATACCTGGATGTTCTTATCAGATTGAATCTTTTGGGTAGCGATTTGATAACCTGAAAGTAGAATTTTGCAATTCGGGAAACGCTTAGAGAGTGCGTCTACATAATTTTTAACAGGTTGATCAGAATAGGATTCTGAAACCATCGTGTAGATATAATCTGGTTTACAAATTTGGTGTGCATCTATCAAATCATGTACTGAGATATTCTTACCCAAATTAATGGTATTAAAATTTCTTTTCTTCAGTAGGTAGTGCATTAGTTGCAAACTGAGTTCATCATTTTCGCCCTCCGGTAAATAAATAATGAAATTTTGACCCGTTCTTTTTGTCTCAGGTAATTGATCAATTGCTACAATGATCTTTTGACGTATAAGAAGTGTTATGAAATTTTCTTGAATAGGTTTAATGGAACCAGTTAACCAAAGCACATTTAGTTTTTCCAAAAAAGGATAAATCACTTTGATGATGGTTTCTTCAAATCCAATTTGGTTGATATTGGTATTGATAATTCGATTAAATTTACTGTCATCCATTTCAATCATCGACAATGTAAGTGCATCTAATTGATTATCGGATTGGATATCGATTTCAGAAATATCAGCGACTCGTTCACTTATTTCCTGACGAGACATCTTAGCAATCTTCGAAATTTTAAAACCATTTCGATTCAATAATGCAATATGAAGTAAAAATTGAAGATCAGAATCTTGATAATAACGAATGTTTGTTTTCGTCCGTTGTGGTTGAATTAAGCTATATCGTTGTTCCCATATACGCAAGGTGTGGGCTTTGATGCCGCATAACTTTTCAAGATCTTTAATGGAGTAAATTGCCAAAATAATGGGTTAAATGAAGGTGGATAAGCATATAAATTTGCCACGAACGCTTATTAAACACAGTAATATCGAAAATGTTTTAGCCAATCTGTTATCAAAGATGTAATTATTTCACTTTTAGTGCAAAGCTATATATGGGTATTAATTCAATTAAATTGTATTTTTACGCAAGATGGACTTAGATAAATGTCGGGCTATTCGACTAATAATGAGTGTCATTTAATTCTATTTAAAACTCAATTCTAATGAAAATGGAAAAAAAGATAAATCAGTTATTGTTCTCTTTCTTGTTTGCTGTTTTAATGCTAACAAGTACTAGCATAACTGCACAGTGTTTTTACAATTTGCAATTACTAGACTCCTTCGGAGATGGATGGAATGGTGCTTCTGTAACTGTGACAATCAATGGTGGTACATCAACTACTTACTTGTTGGATAATATTGTAGATGACGGAGATTCAACTGCATTTAATATATTAATCGATGAAGGAGACACGTTTGTTTTGGACTATGTAGGTGGTGCATGGGAAGGTGAGGTTACTTATTTCCTATACGATTCTGAAGAAAATCTTGTCTTCAATGACGGACCCAATCCTATGATTGGAGATAGTATATTTATTGGTACAGCGACTTGTCCTTCCTGCCCTTCTCCGCTTCCATCAAGTGTTTCTATAGATAAAGTAAGAGCTATTTATGCAGATGTTAGTTGGACAACTCCATCTTCTGGGACTACTATTATTGAATATGGAATGGCTGGTTTCACACCTGGAACAGGAACGTTTGTTAATACCACTAATACAGCATATACTTTAACAAATTTAGCTGAAAATACAGATTATGAAATGTATTTAAGTGTTGATTGTGGTGTAGACAGTAGTTCGGTCATTGGTCCATATCCTTTCAAAACAATTTGGTTAAATGATGTTGGAGTTGTAGGAGTCATTCAACCAAATGCTGAATCTTGTACTTTAGGACCTGATAGTATCGAGATTTTATTGAAAAATTTCGGACAATTACCACAATCATTGATACCCTTACAATTCCGAGTAAATGGAGTGGACGCCAATGTTCCGGTTCCATTGGATGGTTACTATACAGGAGTTATAAGTTTTGATAGTACAACCACCTATGTTTTTGATACTATGTGGGATTTTGCAGAACCAGGTACTTATTTAATAGAAATTTGGACTGAATTTGAAACAGATAGCAATATTCAAAATGATACGTTTACTTATTCATTTACTTCCATTTATCCTTTTCCTTTGATAGAGGATTTTGAAGCTGGTGTCCTACCAGATACGTGGACTGCAGATCCAGATATTTTTGTTGCCAATGCACACAATTCTGTGACGAATGTTATGTATGACAATATGTTTGGTGGTGATCCAGAAATGGTTGTTGCCACACCGATTTATGGATTGGTAAGTGCTGGAGATGAATTTTCTTTTGACTATCGATATACGGACTGGAGTGCGGGTGAGGTCGGAACAACCTTAAATGGAGATCAATTAGAAATTCAAGTAACAACCGATTGTGGTGCAAGTTATAACACTATATACACCATTGATAGCCTTAATCATACTGCTTCACCAGATTTTGCAAATGTATCCCTTGATATTTCTGCATTTGCTGGAGAATCAGTTGGGTTTAGATTTTTTGCTACCTGGGCTTCAGGAGATTATTGGTTGGATATAGACAATGTCAATGTACTTGCTTGTCCTTCAAATCTGGGACTAATTCTAGATGTTACAGAACCTACTTCGGGTGGTGCAAGTGATGGAACTGCATCGGTGAATCCAATTCAAGGAGTTGGTCCATACACTTATGAGTGGAATAATGAAGTGAATGGTAATCCGCTTACAGGAAATCCTGTTTCAGGTCTTGGAGATGGCACTTATACGGTTATTGTAACGGATTCATTAGGTTGTATTGATGAGGCTACTTTTACAATTGGAAATGGTGTTGCAACTTATGAGATTGAGACATTAGAATCTGTCAATATATTCCCTAATCCAACATTAGGTCAAGCAACCTTACAAGTTGGATTTAATGAAAGTACAGATGTAAAGATTCAAATTATCGATATCTATGGGAAAATTATTTCAGAAGAATTCCACAGTGGAATTTTAGAAAAGAATATTTCATTGGATGCAGATCGATTTGAAGCAGGAATGTACTTCGTAAGATTAGAAACAAAAGGTAAATGGCATTTGGAAAAATTACTTAAGTTATAAAGTCAATTGTAACCTTGTTGTAATTTCAAATACATTTAAAGATAATCGAGGCTGTTTAATTTAGACAGCCTCTTTTTTTTGCCTAAGTTTAAGTTCATTATGTTAAACCATTTGGTAAAAAATTCTATTTAGTATCAAACAGTAGAAATTAACTATGAAGATTGGTATCGTATGTTATCCGACATTTGGAGGAAGTGGTGTTTTGGCAACAGAACTTGGAAAGGGGTTGGCTGATAAAGGTCATCAAGTCCATTTTATTACTTATCGTCAACCAGTTAGGCTTACGAGCTTTCATGCGAACATTTTCTATCATGAGGTAGGAAATATTGATTATCCTTTATTTGAATTTGCACCTTATGATACCGCATTAGCTAGTAAATTGGTGGATGTAATCAGCCATGAACAAATTGATATATTACATGTTCATTATGCGATTCCACATGCAACTGTCGCATATTTAGCCAAAAAAATCTTATTGCAACAAGGTCGTTATGTACCAGTTATAACCACCTTGCACGGAACCGACATTACCTTAGTTGGTAGTGATAAATCCTTTGCACCAGTTGTTGAATTTTCAATAAACAAATCAGATGGAGTAACCGCTGTTTCAGAAAGTCTGAAGCAAGATACGCTGAGCAAATTCAACATCAGTACTGATATTAAAGTTATTCACAACTTCATTGATTTTGCAAGATTTAAGAAAGTAAATAAAGACCACTTCAAAAAAGCGATTGCACCAGACGGAGAAAAAATATTGACACACACTTCCAATTTTAGAAAAGTAAAACGTGTTGAAGATGTGATTCAGATTTTCAAAAGAGTCTATAAAAAGATTCCGTCCAAACTATTATTAATCGGTGATGGACCTGAACGTGCCAACTTAGAAAGACTTTGTCGAGAAATTGGGTTGTGTAGTGAGATACGATTTTTAGGAAAACAAGATGCAGTAGAAGAATTGTTAGCAGTTTCTGATTTGTTCATCATGCCTTCTGCCAAAGAGAGTTTTGGATTGGCTGCATTAGAAGCGATGGCTGTTGAAGTTCCTGTTATTTCTTCCAACATCGGTGGTATCCCAGAAGTCAATATTCATGGGGAAACTGGTTTTTTAAGTGATGTTGGAAATGTCGATGAGATGTCAGCGAATGCAATTAAATTGTTGGAAAATGAGTCGATGTTGCAACAGTTCAAATCCAATGCGTTGGCTCAAGCGCAAAACTTTTCAATTGAATCTATTCTTCCTGAGTATGAAAATTATTATGAGCACATATTGAAGACAGCTGTTCATAACGGTTGACGGTTGACCCAAAACGGTAAACGGGGAGTTCGCGAGGAGCACGTGTACTCACATATGAGCACGTACTCCTCGCGAACTCCCCGTTCGCCGTTAACCGTTAACCATTAACCATTAACCATGACTCAATTAATAAACATAATTTTAGTAACAATCGCATTAATATTCGAAAGATTGTCATTGGTGCTAAAGACCAAGTAAACACCAGTATTTGCACGACGACCATTATAATCATTACCATCCCATATTGCTTGACCTCCTAGCGCTTTTGTTTCGTAAACTAACTGTCCGTTTACATCGGTTATTTTTACATCCGCATCTCTTGCCAAGCCTTTGATAGCGATTGGACCTGAGTACTCTGGGCGAACTGGATTTGGGAATGCATAAGCATTAATGCTATTGTTCGCACTACCTTCGATGGCGTCTCCACGATACGAAATCATTCCTTTTTCTGTTCCGATAAACACTTCACCTGTTTCTGGATGAATGGCGATATCCGTAATTATATTGTCAAATAAAGGACTATTATTTGTGTTGAAATGTGCGACTGCTTCTTCTCCGTTAGGAGATTGAACAAACACACCATTGGTTGTGCCAAACCACTTTCGGTTGGCGCCATCAACTGCGATACAACGCACATCTTCTGTCGCTAAAAGTAAAGCATTGATTCCACCTGTTTGTGTAATTCTATGAAACCCAACACAGTCTTCATTGAAAACATCTGCACCACATTCAAAAACATAGGCTCCTTTATTAGTTCCAACCCAAACATCACCATCTAAATCTACTGCAACATCTTTTATTTTTTCAGCATCAATGTTGGTATTAATTTTTGAAATAAATCGGTAGTCTTCATCTCCATTCACTTCACGGTCTCGTTCATTGAAAATTTGGATACCACTTCCATCTTCGACAAACCATTTGTTCCCAAAATGATCAATCTCAACTTTTAAAAACAAGTTTTTATTACCAGGAGGTGTGAAGCCACTCCAAGTACCGTCAGCCCACAATACATTGATAGGTTTATTAGAAAAGTGATTGGTCACCCACAAGTTGTTATCATCGTCAAATTTTAATCCAGTAACTCTCGTACGTCCTGCATCTGCACCAATAACCATGGATGAATTCGTCTCATTGTAAATCGTGATATTGCCGTCTCGATCCATTTCAACCAAACCATCCAAAAATGAACTACAATAAACTGTTTTATTCTCTGGATGAACTGCTACGGAAAAGAAATCTGCCAATCCTTCCAATTCGGAATTTCTCGCAGGGTTGTACACTGACCAGTTATTATTTTGTAATGAATAGAATCCTTCCGTCCAAAACAAATATTGACTTGAAATTGAAATACCGCCTGATGCTACCCAAACTTCATCTTCAAAAATTGTTATTTCGTTTGTTTTATTTGAAAAAGGAGAATTCACACTTCTTTCATCACAAAAACCATTTAGATCTGCTGCTCGTCTAAAACCTCGATAGCGGTCAGCAAACCAGACGGTACCTGTTTGATCTTGTATGGCATGTTCTGGCCTAAAAACACAAGTTTGAGTGAAGTCAAAATTCTCACTCTCATCAATAACTAATAATTCTCCTAGGCAGAATTCCTGGGTAGTACAAAAAAGTCCAACCAGTAAATCATCTCCTTCAGCGGTTATATAATTGATGATGTGTTGATCACGACTATAGATATTTTCAAAAACATTGCCATCATAACTGAAGAGGCTGTCATTTATTGAGAGATAAAGTTTGTCATTATAAGCACAAAGATCATCACAAAAATATCCTGGAGGCAAACCTGATGAACTTTCCACAAATTCCCATTGGCCTTCAAAGTCCGCAGGGTTTACACTGTTAGCACTTGCAGTATAAATACCTTCTTCTGTAGCGGCATAAAATTGGTTGTTGTAAATCGTAAAAGTATTGACTTTAATATCCATCAATACACTATACTCTACTTCTTCTTTTGCCAAATTCATTTTGACCAATCCAAAGCCACAGGATAAATATGCTTTGTCTCCTTCAAAATGGATGTCATAAATATTTTTATCTCCTAACACATTGGTTGCATTTTTAATAAAAGGCAAATTAATAACCTCATTGTCTTTTACTAAATCCATATTGCTATTATCATAACAAACTAACAACGCTTCAACTTCTTCGTTGTAGGCAATTGTACGAACACCCACTTCTGACAATCCTTCCAAAGTTGAAAGGAATCTAAAACTTTCATCTTGCTTGTTGAAAGCAATAATAGATTCATCAGAGAGGTAAAAAACTTCAGTAGGACTTTGGGTAACGTGATAAGATTTTTGATAAGGCAAATAGGATTTCCACTCTCCTAATGCAAGGTTAAGATCATTTTGAGCATTTAAGAAAGAGATAAAACCAAAAATGAAAAATAGCGGGTATAAGATTCTCGTCATGTTATTTTTTTGAACTCTAAAAATACAAATTGTATTGCAAAAGTGCGACGATCGAGATCATGCCATGATGAATGATTATCCGATATGATTGTTTAGATGTGAACGAGTGAATATGCTATAACGATCATATCATAAATTATACATCATACATCAATCTTGCAGACCAAGATCTTATCATACATCATCAACTCACTATCTCGTTTTATTATTGCTTTTGGCGAAATATTAAAAGATTTAAGGTCGGCTGGCTCACTTTTTATACAAATTGCTTGTCATCAGGTAATCGTTTACTTCATCTGTAACAAGATATTTTACAGACTTACCAGCTTGGATTTGCTTTCGAATATAGCTAGCTGAAATTTGCATTAATGGAGCATCAAACAATTGGACACTTTTATGATTTTGTAATTCTCCCAATTCATATCCTGGTCGACGATAGACATATATTTGATAGTGTTTGAGAATCATCTCATAATTTTTCCACTTATGAAGTGTTGCCAAATTATCACCACCCATGATCAGAACAAATTCATGTTTTGGATAAGCTTCACGCATGTAGGTGAGCGTGTCTATGGTATAGGAAGGTTTGTCCAAACTAAATTCAAAGTCTGAAGCTTTAAGATTTGGATTATCTCCTATGGCAAGTCGTACTAGATGCAATCGATCATAATCACGTGCTAAGGACTTTTTCTCTTTTAGTGGATTTTGCGGAGAAATGACCATCCAAACCCAATCTAGATCGGTGTTAGTAGCCATGTAGTTAGCGATAATCAAGTGCCCGACATGGACAGGATTGAAAGAACCAAAGAAAAGACCAATTTTCATGAATGCTAATTAGTTACTCAACATAACCGGCATTACTAGCATAAGGATTTCCTCATCCTCCACTACATCCGATGGCAACAAGATACCAGCTTTTGTTGGACCAGACAACTCCATTTTCACTTCGTCTGATTCTAGTACATTCAGCATTTCGATTAAAAACTTGGCATTGAAACCAATCGTTAACGAATCACCAGTGTAGGAACAAGGAATTTTTTCAGAAGCTTCATTTGAAAAATCAAGATCCTGTGCTGATATTGTTAATTCACCGTCTTTGACACTTAGCACTACTTGATTAGTGGTCTTATTAGCATAGATGGCGATTCTTTTTAGAGAATTTTGAAAATCCTTTCTTTCGATAGTCAAAGTATTTGGATTGTCAACCGGAATGACGGCGTTATAATCTGGGTAACGCGCATCGATCAATTGACAAACAAGATAAACTTCATCAAAAGAAATAAATGCATTTGATTTGTTGAAAGCTAATTTTACATCTTGCCCATTGGACAAAGCATTCTTCAACAGATTCAATGCTTTTTTAGGAACAATGAAAGAAGTACTTACTTTTTCTTTAGCATCCGTAATCGTACTTGTATATTTTACCAACTTGTGCGCATCCGTAGATACAAAAATTAATTTGTCAAAATTGATTTGAAAATAAACACCTGTCATTGCCGGACGCAATTCATCATTACTAGTAGCAAAGATGGTTTTGTTGATAGCGTTTAATAAAGTGGTAGAAGAAATCGTGATGCTATCAGTATCTTCTGGTTCGGAGATTGCCGGAAAATCTTTAGCATCTTCACCACTTAACTTATACTTACCATAAGCGGAAGTAATTTGAATCGCGTTGGTTTTTTCATTCAAAGTAAATGTCACTGGTTGTTGTGGCAATTCTTTCAAAGTATCCAAAAGGATTTTTGCTGGAACGGCAACACTTCCATCTCCATCTGCATTTACTTCTAATTTTGTGATAATAGAAGTCTTCAAATCAGTGGCAGAAATTGTCAGCGTTTTATCCTTGATTGCGAATAAAAAATCTTCTGTTATTGGTAAAACAGGATTTGAACCGATTGCACCGTTTGCTATTTGCAGGTGGGACAATAATTCAGAGGAGGATACACTAAATTTCATGGTATGAAGTTTTCTCAAAATGAAGGTAAAAATAACCAATCTTCCCCATGTTTCCCTATAAATTAAGCACTAAACAACTAACCTAAATAGGTTAGAACAATGTAACCATTCACTAAATTGACCAATTTTAAATCAGTCAAGGTTGACAGAATGATTACCTTTGGCATCCTTGCTATGGAACAGATAAAAAACATACCTATTATTAAAGAAATATCGGCACTTGAATTGCCAGATATTATCTCTGAAAAAAGGGCAAATGACATTCCTGTCCATCAGATTAATATGGGTACACAAGAGGTGTTGAAATTAGAATTTGCGTTCGATGCGGGGAGACCTTTTGAAGATCAAAGATTAGCAGCACGTACGACTTTAAGGATGTTGAAAGAAGGTACCAAGCAATTCTCTTCTGCTCAAATTGCGGAGACCTTAGATTTTTATGGTGGGAACTTATCGACTCCTTTTAATTTAGATGTTGCTAATATTAGCTTGTATTGTTTGACTCGTCAATTTGACAATCTATTACCGATGCTTACAGATATTATTTTGCATCCAACTTTTCCTCAAAAAGAATTAGATACATTTGTCAGAAAAAGCAAATCAAAATTAAAAGTGGATTTAGAAAGGAGTGATGTGGTTGCTTATCGGACCATCACAGAATTAATTTTTGGAAGCGATCACGTTTATGGATACAATAGTTTTGCAAGTGCGTATGATGGATTGTCGGTGCATCAATTACAAAAACATTTTGAAAAGAACTTTGTTTCAGGCAATTGTAATGTTTTTGTTAGTGGAAAATGGAACAATGATTTGATTTCAAAAATTGACGAAGAAATTCTCCAAAAGATACCAATAGGAAAAAGTGTTCCAGTTGTAAAAGAAGTGCAAGATCGGCCGCCAGAAAGGAAGGAAATAAAAATTCCTAACAACTTACAGGCATCTATCCGAATTGGTTGCAGATTGTTTAATAGACAACATCCTGATTTCAAAAAAATGATTATAGTCAGCACTATTTTGGGCGGCTATTTTGGTTCCAGATTGATGACAAATATTAGAGAAGAAAAAGGTTATACTTACAACATTTTTGCAACCATAGATACCTTTCGACAAGAGGGGTTGTTTTATATCGGAGCCGAAGTAGCAGCGAACTTTATAGAAGAAACTATTAAAGAAATTTATCAAGAAATAAATACACTTCAAAACGAGTTAATAAAGGAAGAAGAATTGCAGATGGTTCGCAATTACATGCTTGGTAATTTATTGAATATGTTAGACGGACCATTCAATGTTGCAGAGTTAATCAGGACGATGAAAATGGATCAATTGAAGGAAACAGATTTTGATTTATTGGTCCAAACGATTAAAACAATTTCCGCTGAAGAGATTCGAGAATTGACTCGAATGTATCTAGTTAAAGAAAAAATGTGGGAAGTGATTGTAAATTAACTGTGTATGAAGGGATTACTTCGTATAATTTTTCTTTTTACATAAATTTTGTTTTCTTTTGTAGCGATAGACAAAACCGAATTTTAATACTTTCGGCAAGAATGAGAAAACACAGCGCCTTAAAGCTTGTTTTGAAGGCGTAAAACGAGCAATCGAATAAATGAAACTATTCAGTTTTTTCTCTCAGGAACTAGCAATAGACCTGGGCACCGCAAATACCCTAATTATCCAAGACGGTACCATAGTAGTTGATGAACCATCAATTGTTGCAATTGATAGACGTTCGGGCGAGACCATTGCTGTGGGTATGAAAGCCATGCAGATGCATGAAAAAACGCATGAAAATATAAAGACCGTTCGACCATTAAAAGATGGTGTAATTGCAGATTTTCAAGCAGCAGAAAGTATGATCGAAGGTATGATCAGAATGGCTGGTCAAAAGCGAAAATTTTTCACGCACATGAAGATGGTTATTTGTATTCCATCAGGTATTACAGAAGTTGAAAAAAGAGCCGTTTTCGATTCTGCAGATCACGTAGATTCCAAAGAAACTTATTTGATACATGAACCAATGGCTGCGGCATTAGGGATAGGACTAGATGTGGAAGAGCCGATTGGAAATATGATTATTGATATAGGGGGAGGTACGACAGAGATTGCCGTAATTGCATTGTCAGGAATTGTATGTGATCAATCGATAAGAACTGCTGGAGATGAATTTAATGACGATATCATGAACTACATGAAACGTCAACATAATATATTAATTGGAGAGAGAACAGCTGAAGCAATTAAAATAAATGTTGGGTCTGCTTTGAGTGAATTAGAAAATCCGCCAGAAGATTATGCAATCAATGGACGAGATTTGATGACAGGAATACCGAAACAAATATTAGTTTCATATACTGAAGTTGCGAGTGCGTTGGACAAATCTATTTCAAAAGTGGAAGATGCAATCTTAAGAGCTTTGGAAGCAACTCCACCGGAATTGGCTTCTGATATTTACAAAACAGGATTATATTTGACAGGAGGAGGTGCACTTTTGAGAGGTTTGGATAGGAGAATTGGTGCAAAGACAAAATTACCGGTTCATATTGCGGAAGATCCGTTAAGAGCAGTTGTTCGTGGGACAGGTAAAGCGTTGAAACATACAGATACCTACTCATTCCTAATTGACAGAAAAAGTGTTTAATCTTTCAGTTACATCCCACTAATCTTATTCCTATGAGTTTTTGAAAAATAATCAATCATGGGTAATCTTCTAAATCTATTTCTAAAATATGGTGGCTTCGTGGTCTTCTTAGCCTTGGAAGGGCTATGCATGTATCTTGTTGTCAACAACAATCAAGATCAAGAAGAAATTTACGTCAGTTCAGCAAGAGTTATTTCAGGGTCTACCCTTCAGGCTTGGGATGCGACTTCCAATTTTTTAAGTTTGGGTTCCATTGCAGATAGTTTGGCAACTGAGAATGCAGAACTCTATTCTCATATGGAGAATTCGAAATTTATTCAAACCATTTTGATAGACACGGCTGAAGTGATTGAACAGCAATTTACTTATTTGGAAGCAAAGGTGATTAAAAATTCTACCAACAAAACGAACAATTTCATTACTTTGAATCGTGGGCTCAAACACGGTGTTGAGAAAAAGATGGGTGTATTTGGAAAACATGGAATGGTAGGAATTGTGCGTTCTGTTTCCACTAATTTTTGTGTCGTCATGCCGATTATCAATGTCCAATACAAAGCTTCTGCAACTTTAAAGAAGAGTAATTATTTCGGATCTTTGGTCTGGGATGCTCAAAATGCCTCCACCGCAAAACTAGAAGCGATTCCAAAACATATTGAGTTGGCAAAAGGAGATAGTATCGTCACAAGTGGTTATTCCTCGATTTTTCCCGAGGGAATCATGATAGGAGTGGTTGACGAATTTAATTTAGAATCTGGAAGTAATTTTTATACCATCGATGTCAAACTAGGCACTAATTTTTATGATCTAAAATATGTTTACATCATTAAAAATTTATTTGCGAAAGAATTAGAACTTTTAGAAGAGGAGGTGTCTGATGAGTAATAACATAATAGTTGCAAATGTGCTTCGGTTCATTTTTTTACTATTGCTTCAAGGCTTAGTGCTCCAAAGAATTCCAAATATGTTGGAGAACTTCAATCAATTCGAAATTTTTATTTATCCAATTTTTATTTTTTTATTGCCATTCAAAACACCACATCCTTTACTAATATTGCTTGGTTTTTTGATGGGAATTTCGGTTGATTTTTTTTATGATTCTCCTGGTGTACATGCAAGTGCTGGTGTCTTTGTTGCCTATATACGACCATTTGTTGCTTCCATATTGCAACCTAGAGAAGGATATAACAACAGTATCGATATTCCGACAGTTGATAGATTTGGGATATCGTGGTTTGCAACTTATTCATTGATATTATTATTTGCGCACATATTTTTCTATTATGCAGTAGAAATTTTTACATTTTGGTATTTCTGGAAAATTATCTTGAATACCATTACAAGTTTTATGATTTCAGCCGTATTTATCATGTTATTTCAAACATTATTTAATCCGAAAGCATAACCATTGAAAGATTTTCATTCAGATAGGACGTTGTATATCCAGATATTTATGCTGGTGCTTTTTGCTGGTTTATTGGCAAAAGCGGCGCAACTCCAATTGTTTGACAATTCTTATAAAGCACGTGCCAATGCAATTGCAGTAGATAAAATTACTCAGTATCCATCAAGAGGTTTGATTTATGATCGCAATATGAAAGTGTTGGTCAATAATAATCCAATGTATGATTTGATGGTCACTTACAATCAGGTGGATAGCGAAATGGACACTGCTTTGTTCTGCCAATTGCTGAATATTTCAAATGAAAAATTTAATAAAAATTTAAATCCCAATTTTAAAAGCAATAAATATTCGAAGTTTAAGCCATTTGTTTTTCTCAAAAAAATATCGGCGGAAACTTATGCTCGTTTTCAGGAACATCTCTATGATTTCCCTGGCTTCTTTGTACAAATTCGTAATGTCCGAGGATATCCACATAAAAATGCGCCACATGTTTTAGGATATATCAGTGAAGTCAACAAAAGTCAAATTGAAAAATCAGATGGGGTATATGAAATGAGAGATTATATCGGCGCATCTGGATTGGAGTTATCTTATGAAAAAGAATTGCGTGGTGAAAAAGGACAAAAATGGTTGTTGAAAGATAATTTGGGAAGAGTAGTTGGAGCCTACAAAAATGGAAGTCTAGATACCGCAGCGATATCGGGAAAAGATTTGATTACCTCAATAGATTTGGACTTACAGACCTACGCAGAGCAACTAATGCAAAACAAACGTGGAAGTGTTGTTGCAATTGAACCCAAAACAGGTGAAATTTTGGCAATCTTAAGTTCACCTGGATATGATCCAAACTTACTAGTCATTAACAGAAATCGTGGTGCGGCATTACAAGACTTATTAGGAGATACCTTAAACCGACCATTTTTTGATAGAACGGTGATGGCGAAATATCCACCGGGCTCAATTTTTAAAACATTAGTTGGTCTCGTCGGAATGCAAGAAGGAACTTGGTATTCCAACAAGAGTTATCCATGTAATGGTGCATATCATTATAACAATATCAGTGTAGGTTGCAGAAATCATCCTCGGATTCGGAATATAGAGATGGGATTGCAATATTCTTGCAATAGTTATTTTATAGCATGTTTGAGAAGTGTAATTGACAAAGAAAGCTTTTACAAACCGAAAGTTGGGTTGGATTTGTTTGTTGACTATATGCACAAATTTGGACTGGGTAAGGAATTAAATACCGATTTGCCTTATGAGTTGACAGGTAATATTCCTACCGTTTCGTATTACGACTTTTTGTATCCCAAATCAAAAGGTGGATGGAAATCTCCTACTATCATGTCGATTGGTATCGGACAAGGAGAAATTGAAATGACAACTTTGCAGATTGCAAATTTAGCTGCCATCATTGCAAACAAAGGTCATTACTATATACCTCATTTAGGGAAAGGATTCCGCTACAATACAGCTGAAATAGATGAAAAATATAAACAGAAAAAAGAAGTTGGGATTGATCCGATTCACTTTGAGTCTGTCATTGATGGGATGCGTCGGGTAGTGAGTGCTGGTACTGCGACGGTGGCAAAAATTCCAGGAATTGATTTGTGTGGAAAAACGGGAACTTCTCAAAATGCTGGGGAGGATCACTCCGTATTTTTTGGTTTTGCTCCTGTAGAAGATCCTAAAATTGCAATTGCAGTTTATGTTGAAAATGCGAAATACTCATTTGCAGCTCCAATTGCAAGTTTGATAACAGAAAAATATCTAAGAGGAAATATTATGGATTGGCGAATTCCTCTTGAAGAAAGATTAACCAAAGCCAGTCTTCTTGATACTCCTTAATCGTAAATTTAATGTTACATAAGCCCTTTTTTTTTACACTACTCTTGTCTTTTATTGTAAATTTTTCATTGGCACAAGAAATCAATCTACTGTTTGTGGGTGATATCATGGGGCACAAACCGCAAATAAAGTCAGCTGAAATCACCAAAAACAAAAAGTACAATTACGATCCTGTTTTTAAGTATGTCAAACCTATAATTGAAAAAGCAGATTTAGCAATTGCCAATTTGGAAGTCACCTTACCAGGGAAACCACCTTATCAAGGCTACCCAAGATTCCGCAGTCCAGATGAGATTGCAACCTCGTTACGTACTGCAGGTTTTGATATCCTCACTACTTCAAATAATCATTCCAATGATGCTGGAAAAGATGGTGTTATTCAAACTATAAAAACGGTTAAGGAAAATGATTTTTATCAAACAGGCACCTTCAACAATCAGGCTGAAAGAGATTTGTTATATCCTTTGGTCGTGTATAAAAAAGGTTTCAAGTTGGTTTTCTTAAATTATACGTATGATACCAATGGAATTCCTACAAGAGAACCAACAGTAGTGCTTGAAATCGATGAGAAAATGATTAAAAAGGATATTGAAGAGGCGAAAAAATTTAACGCGGATGCAATTATTGTTTTGATGCATTGGGGAAAGGAATATGTTTTGGAAGGAACCAAGAAGCAACAGAAATTGGCGGATAAAATGTTGGCTTGGGGAGCGGATCACATCATAGGTGGACATCCACATGTGGTCGAACCGATTGTCGAAAAAACAATTCAAGTAGACAGTACTACTTCTCGAAAAGCTGTTGTAGTATATTCTTTAGGCAATTTTATTTCCAATCAAACGAAGCCAAATACAGATGGTGGAATCATGTTTGAAATGACATTGCAAAAGAAAAATGGGGTCACTTCATTAAAGAAATACAACTACATTCCAGTTTGGCGATACATTCACAAAGACACTGATAACGACAAAAAAAGAACCTATCACGCTTTACCAATTGCTGCTTTTGAAAACGGGAATGAATCTAAATTGAAAATGAATGAAAAAGCAATTGCTGCCATGAAAAAATATGGAAAACATGTCAGAGATCATCTAAATAATTCAGACGCTAAAGAAAGAAAAGTAACTTTGGGTGATTTAAAAATTAAAAAACAAAAAACCGTCAATTAATATGTTAGTATCTGCAATTGTCGCGACCGCTCATAACAATGTTATTGGAAAAGATAACGATATACCTTGGTATCTTCCAGCGGATTTGAAGTACTTCAAAAAAACAACTTTGAATCATCACATCATCATGGGGCGCAATTGTTTTGAATCAATCGGCAAACCACTTCCCAAAAGAACCAATATTATTCTGAGTAGAAATCCTTACTACATTGTTTCAAATTGTTTGGTGGTGCAGTCTTTGAAAGAAGCATTGGAAACAGCATTTTACAATGGAGAGGAAGAAGCATTTATTATTGGAGGAGCCCAAATTTACAATGCAAGTTTGCCAATGTGGGATCGGTTATATTTAACAGAAGTCGATCTTGAAGTGGATGGCGATGTCTTTTTTCCGAAAATGAATTTCGATGAATGGAATTTGACCTCTGAAGAAAAACATGATGCTGACGAAAAAAATAAATTTCCTTATACTTTTAAAGTTTATGAACGCAAAACACAAGACGGTTGACGGTGAACGGTTGACGGTTAACGGGCACACGTGAGAACGTGAGCTCACGCATGCCCGTTCACCGTCAACCGCAGGACTGTTAAGTTCTAATTTATTAAGAAAAATAGTAATTTGTTGCAAAACAATATTCTGCCATGACATTTATTTCTTCTTTTTCCAAAATAAAAGATCCGAGACGAGGGCAAGGCCTTCGAACAAGTT